>JABWBB010000029.1 GCA_013360675.1 Phycisphaerales bacterium
GTTCGGGCGTGACGCGGGTGGTGCTCTATGGCGCGGGGCGGCACACCGCACGCGTGGCGCGGGTCATCGCGCGGGCCGCGGGCCCCGACGCTCGCCCGCGCATCGTGGGCCTCCTCGACGATCGGGCGGGTCAACTTGGCGGGCCTGAATCGCCCATGCTCGGCCTGCCCGTCGTCCCACCCAGCCTGCTGGCCGACCTGGGCGCCGAGGCGATCGTGATCTCGAGCGACGAGCACGAGCGCGATATGCTCCCGCGCGCGGGCGATTTCGCCGCCGGGCGTGCCGTGGTGCCGCTCTACAGCGTCAACGAGCCGGCGATCTCCGCCGTGGCATAGATCCGCAGGACGCGCACGCCGCGCTGTCGCAGCGGAGCCGCGGCGTTCCACAGGGCCTCTTCGTGCGCGATGCTCGAGAGCAGCACGCAGGCGTCATCGGGGATCGACGCGGGCGATTCGACGCGGACGCCATGCCGCGTGGTCCCCGCCAAGGCGTCATCGACGAGCCCGGCGAGTGTCAGGCCCGCATCGCCCAGCGCGGCGAGAACGCCCGGAGTGTGCGATCCGGCCCCGTAGACCCAGATCGATCCAACACCCTGCTGCGCAACTTCGCGACAGACCTCGCGGATCCTTGCGCCACGGCACAGTTCCACGATTCTGCGCGACGAACCCGGCACGCACGCACGCGTCCACATCCACGCCGTCAGAAGCGCACGCGATGGACCTCGGCTGGTCATCGCCTGTTCGAGCATCACGCGGGCCTGTTCCGTGCCGCCCGACTGGCCCAACGCTGTCGCCAGCGCGATCTCGGGCTCGACATCATCGCGTTCGGGCAGGGCTGCCCACGCCCGGGCCAGCAGCGACGCGGTGACGCACGCCTGCACCGGGCATGACGAATACGAATCATCCTGGCGCAGAGAGTGGCGATAGAGCACGTCATTGATCGCACCCACGCCCATCACACGCCCGCTCAGACGCAACCACAGGTCATAATCCTGCGCGCGCTCCAGGCGTTCGTCATATCCGCCCGCGTCGAGCACCTCGCGCCGGCGCAGCATCATCGACCCGTGCGCGAAGGGGTTTGAAAGAAGCAGCCGCCAGCGGGCCTCGCGCTCGTCGATGGGGGGGCGGATCGTGTCCGACCCCTGCCCCTGCGGACGAAGGCACTCCCACGCGCTGCCCAGAGCGGCCAGGCGCGGACGAGCCCGCATCGCGTCGATCTGGATGCGAAGTCGCTCGGGCACGCACTCATCGTCGGCGTCCATCCGCGCCACAAACTCACCCCGCGCCTCCCGCAGCGCGACATTCAGAGCCATGGCCAGGTTTGACACCCGCGGCGTGAGCAGACGGATGCGACCGTCGCGCGCCGCCGCCTTTTGGGCCACTCCCCGCGTTGCTTCGTCCGACCCATTGAGCACGAGCAGGACCTCGTGCTCGGCGTGAGTCTGGGCCGCGATGGAGGCCAACGCCCGCGCGAGCGTGTCGGCGGCGTGTCGGACGGGCATGGCGATGCTGACCAGAGTCATGCATCTTCAAGATCGGCCTGTGCCCAAGCCCATCACCGAAATCGGTCCAAGTCTCCTCAGGCTTCTTGAATGGTGATCGTGGCGAATGGGTAGAGTGTACATCAACTGCGAGCCTGCTTGTTGGGTTTTGTGAGGGTCTTGGGCTCGCCAGTGACACTTCCCAGCTCGATTTGGAGATGAGTGCGACCAGAGGCTGGATTGCGCCGATAACGACCCTCGACCGTGGTTGCCTTGTTTGTGGTCGAAACATCGCATGATGCCATCCATCGCCGACAGCCTGGTTCTGGTCCTCACCGAGGGCATGTCGCTTGGCGCATGGCAGGAGAGCGGGCTGCTCACGCGCGAATGGGCCCTTTATGCCGAGCTGCTCAAACGCTATCGGCGGCTCGTGGTGGTCAGTTACGCCGGGGCTTCGGATCAGGCGCTCCTGGACTCACTGGTCAGCGATGGGGATCGCTCCCGCGTGGTGCTGGTGTGCAACGACATGGGCCTGCCCATCGAGCCCTACAAGGCCAGCGTGCCCGGACGAGTCCGTATAGCGTGCCAGGCCATGAGCAGCGTCGTGGTCAAGACCAACCAGATGCAGGGGGGCGACCTCGCCGTGCCGATCGTGCAGGCCCTGCGCGAAGCTGGCCTGCAGGTGGGGTTGATCGCGCGGGGGGGCTACCTGTGGAGCCGCTTCGTGGCCTACGAGCACGGGCCCGAATCACTCCGCGCCAGGGAATGTGCCCGCCGTGAAGAAACACTCTGTCGTCATGCCGACATGGTGGTCGGCACCACCGACGAGATGGTGCAGGACCTGTCGTGGCGGTACGGGCTCGATCCGTTGCAGACCGCGATGATCCCCAACTACGTGCTCACGGATCGGCCAGCCAGCGAGTCGTGCGAGCGTGAGCGCGGACTGCTCCTTTATGCGGGGCAACTGGTCGCCCGTAAACGCGTGGATGTGCTTATCCGGGCGCTGGCCCAGATGTCGCCCGAGCTGCGTTCGCGTCTGCGCCTTGAGATTTACGGTTCGGGTCCGGACGAGCGACGCCTGAAACTCCTGGCACAGGAACTCGCCGCCCCCGTGCATTTCCGGCCTCGCATCCTGCATGATGAACTCCTGGCGCGCATGGGCGCGTGCTTGATCTACCTGCAGGCGAGCGAACTCGAAGGGCACCCCAAGACGGTGATCGAGGCCATGGCCGCCGGTGCCCCCGTTGTCGTGGCCGATACCCCCGGGCTGGGCAGCGTGGTGCAGCACGGCGTGACTGGCCTGCGCTGCAGCCCCGAGCCCGATCAGTTCCGCCATGCCATCGAAGAACTGCTCTCGGACGAGGATTGGCGCGATGCGCTCGGATCCGCCGCCTCGGCATCGGTACGGGCGATGTACGGTCTGCCCAAGATCCTGACGCAAGAAGTCGCGGCACACCGCAAGGCCCTGGCCATTGGGATTCAGCGCGGCCAGGGTGACGCGGCGAAGATCGCCTGACCCCGCAATACCACCGGGTATCGGTCTGCGTTGTCGGCTTCCCCCCGTTCGACTTCAGGCGCGTTGGTTCCCGCCCGATAAGCCCCTCTGACCGATAAGAGAGTGCGGCGTAGGGCCGGGCGGGAGCAGCACGTGCCGATCAAACTGAACATCGGAGGGGGCAAGGGACACCCGCGTCTGGACGGGTGGACCATCGTCGACCTGCGCGAGAGCGCGGACCTGGTCCACGACATCGCCAAGGACCCGCTCCCCTTCAACGACAACACGGTCGACGTGATCTTCACCTCGCACACGCTCGAGCACATCGTGCCCCAGCGACTGGGCTTTGTGCTGGAAGAGTTTGCGCGTGTGCTCAAGCCCGCCGATCAGGGCGGGCTGCTGCGGATCCTCGTGCCCGACATCGCCAAGGCCGTCCGGGCGTATCAGAACAACGACGCGTCGTTCTTCGAGGCGAGCGAACTGACGCCTTTTGATCGCCAGGCGCCGCTGGGCGGGCGTCTCATGTCCTGGTTCTATTCGACCAGCGCGATGGGCAACGGGCACGTCCACTGCTTCGACGAGGAGTACCTCGCCTATTGGCTGCGTCGCCACGGCTTTGGGCGCGTGCAGCGCACCGGCTTTGGCCAGAGTTCGCTCGCCGAACTGCGCTCCGACGCCTTCGATCGCCACCCCAACGACAGCCTCTGCATGGAGGCCTGGAAAACCAGGGCCACCGGGGAGGCTGCCGCGTGAGACAGGGTGTGCTGGCGATCATCCCGGCGCGGGGCGGCAGCAAGGGCGTGCCGCGGAAGAACCTGCGCTCCTTCGCCGGCATGCCGCTCATCGCGCACTCGATCCGCCACGCGATGGCGAGCGCCAGCGTCACGCGCACGATCGTGTCTACCGACGACGCCGAGATCGCCGACGTGGCCCGCCGCGCGGGGGCCGAGGTGATCGACCGCCCCGCGGAACTGGCGACCGACGCCGCCCCCAGCGAACCCGCGCTGTTGCACGCGCTCGAGTTCCTCGCCTCGCGCGAGCGATTCAACCCCGAACTGGTCGTCTTCCTCCAGCCCACCAGCCCGCTGCGCGACAGCGGCGACGTGGACGCGGCGGTCGGGCAACTCCGCGCCGAACGCGCCGACTCGCTCCTCTCGGCCTGCCCATCGCACGACTTCCATTGGACCCTCCGCGACGGCGTGGGCGTGCCGGTCAACTACGACCCCTCGCGCCGCCCCCGGCGTCAGGACATGCCCCCGCAGTTCCGCGAGAACGGGTCGATCTATGCCATGCACGCGGCGGGATTCGAGCAGTACCGCTGCCGCCTGTTCGGTCGCGTCAGCGTGTACTCGATGCCCGAAGAGCGCTCGCTGCAGATCGACCGCCCCGAAGACTTCGCGCTGCTCGAGGCGATCCACGCCGCGGGTCAGCGCCGTGCCCTCGCCCCGACGCTGGCGGACCTTGGCCTGGTGGTCTTCGATTTCGACGGCGTGATGACCGACAACCGCGTGCTGGTGATGCAGGACGGGACCGAGGGCGTGCTCTGCAACCGCTCGGACGGGCTTGGCCTTGGCATGCTCAAGGACGCGGGCGTGCCGGTGCTGGTGCTCTCGAAAGAGAAGAACCCGGTGGTGGCGGCCCGCTGCCGCAAACTCGGCCTCGAGTGCCTCCAGGGCATCGACGACAAACTCGCGCACCTGCGCAATCTGCTCGACGCGCGGGGTATCGCTGCGTCGAAGACCGCCTATGTCGGCAATGACCTCAACGACCTCGCCTGCATGCGCCACGTGGGGCTGCCCATCGCGGTGAGGGATGCCTACCCCGCCGTGATCGACTCGGCTCGATATGTCACCCAAGCCCGCGGCGGCTACGGCGCGGTCCGCGAGGTCTGCGACCTGATCCTCGACGCTCGTCAATCCAAGGAGACTCGCCCATGACGCCCACACTGGCCACGCAGATCCGCCCTGTCCGAATCGGCAGCCGCGACGTTGGCCCGGGCCAGCCCGCCTATGTCTGCGCCGAGATCGGGATCAACCACAACGGCGACGTGAACATCGCCAAGCGTCTGATCGATGCGGCCGCCCTGGCCGGCTGCGACGCGGTGAAGTTCCAGAAGCGCACGCCCGAGTTGTGCGTGCCCGACCACCAGAAGAACCTGACGCGCGAGACGCCCTGGGGCGTGATGACCTACATGGAATACCGGCGGCGCATGGAGTTCGGCCCCGACGCGCTGGGCGCGATCGACCGCTACTGCAAGGACAAGGGCATCGCCTGGTTCGCGTCGTACTTCGATGCCCCCTCGCTCGAATCCATGGCCCAGTTCGACACGCCCGCAATCAAGATCCCCTCGTGCGCGCTGACCGACGACGACCTGCTCATCGGCGCGCGAAAGACCGGCAAGCCCATCATCCTCTCGACGGGCATGTCGACGTGGGACCAGATCACCCGGGCCGTGGGCATCGTCGGGCGAGACAATCTCATCCTGCTCCACACCACCAGCACCTATCCGTGCAACCCGGCGGAACTGAACCTGACGATGGTCAACACGCTGGCCCGCGAGTTTGGCGTGCCGGTGGGCTACAGCGGGCACGAGGTGGGGCTGCAGACCACCGTCGCCGCGGTCACGCTGGGCGCGTGCTTTGTTGAGCGTCACATCACGCTGGACCGGGCGATGTGGGGCAGCGACCAGGCCGCCAGCGTCGAGCCGGGCGGGTTCTCGCGCCTGGTGCGTGACATCCGCGTGGTCGAGCAGGCGATGGGCGACGGCGTGAAGCGCGTCTACGACAGCGAGATCCCTGTCATGCAGCGCCTCCGCCGTGTCAATCCCACCCTCCCCAAGGCCAAGGCCGGATGATGCTCGTCTTCGATCATCAACAGCGTGACGACTTCGCGGCCCTGGTCCGCGCGCAGGAACTCGACGAGCGCCTGGCGGCGGACGAGGCCTCGCGCCTGGCCACCGCCTGGCTCACCGATCTACCCGCGCGCTGGCCCGCCGACCTGCTGGGCAGAGCCGTGGGGTGCAAACTCGCCGGGTACAACGCCGATCTGCATGCGTGGACCATCCGCGTACAGCGGGCCACGCGGGCCGCATCGCGGTTCCTGCGCGAGGCCAAGGGCGTCGATTTCCGCCTGGACGACATGCGCCTGGGCGAGTATTTCATGCTGGCGTGGGCGCGATCGCGCGGCTTGAGTGTGCGACTGGCCTGCCCCGCCGCCCCCATGCTCGAGGGCCTGCTCGAGCGCCACCCGCCCCAGTGCTTGCGCGAGGGGCACGAGACGTTCGAGTTCGACATGGGCAACGTGCTCGAGCACGCGGGCCGCGGTCGCGACTTGCCCGACCGCCTGGGCACGCTCTTCGTCGCGACGATGGAGACGTACCTCAACCCGATGATCCCGGTGATGCGCGAACTGCTGGCGCGGGGGCAGCGGGTCGCGCTGCTCGCGCCCGACGCGGGCACGCACTGGCCCGCCAGCCGCGATGTGCCCCTCCCCGTCGAGCGTCTGCGCTTCGACGACCTGATGACCCGGCGCGACGCGATGGAGATCCGGGCGCAGGAGAAGCAAGTCCAGGCGTGGCTCGAGCGCACGGAAGAAACCCTCGCGACGCGATTCACCAGCGCGGGCGTTGATCTGTGGCCCCTGGTCGCGCCCGATGTGCACGAAGTCGCCCGTCTTTATCTTCCCATGGCGTCGTGGCTCATCGACGCCGGGCGGCGCCTGGCTCAGGATCACGGCGTGGGCACACTCGTGTGCGCACGCCTGCGTCGCTGCGCTGAATCCGCCCTTGCCTCGGGCGTGCAGAAGGGGGGCGGGCGCTGTCTCGTCATCCCGCATGGCCACGTGGGCCAGAGCCCCACACGACGCTTCATCGACGGGCCCTACGCCTGGGCTGACCGCGTCTGCACCTGGGGCGACGAACAACGACGCCAGATTCTCGACAAGCGCGAAGGCGTGCGTCCCGAGCGCGTCGTCGTGACCGGCAACCCCGGGTGGGACACGCTCACCCCGCCGATCGATCGTCCCGCGCTGCGCAGAAGCGTGTGCGGTGTGATGGGCCTGGACCCCACACGCGGCTCGCTCTTTGTCTATGCGACGCAGGCCGACGGCTTCTCGCAAGCCGCGCAAGTCGTCCGCACACTGCTCGAAACGCCTGGCACCCAGGTCGTCCTGAAGGTGCACCCGCGCGAGGAACGCACGCCCTACGACGCCCTCGTCCGCGGCTGCAGACGTGCGGTGGTTGTTCACGGGAACGAACCGCGTCTGCACGATCTTTTGGCGGCGGCGGATGCCGTGCTGACATTCCACTCGACCACCAACATCGAATCGCTCCTGCTGGGCACTCCGGTGATCAGTGTGGCGCTGGGTGAACTGGCGGGTGTCGACCGGCTCATCGAACTCGAACGCTGGGGCTTGCCGCTCGCGACAGACGCCAAGGCTCTTCACGCCTTTGTCCGCGCGTGCGATGCCGACCCGGTGGCCTTCCGCCTGAGCCTGGGAGAGGCGATGGCCAACGCCGCCCAGGACATCGCGGGCGGCTCTGGCGCGAGCGCCCGCATCGCCACCATGATCGTCGGCGGCACGCGCGTCGCCGAGGCGGCGTAGCGTGCCCGCGCAGACTCCCATGCTCATTGCCCTCCCGTGCGGGCTCTCCGCGGGGGGGGTCACCACGTGGGCGCTTCGCCTCAGCGGCGAACTTTCTCAGCGTGGGTACGCGTGCGCCCTGATCCTGCACCGCCTGCGCGCGGGCGATTCACCCATCGCTGCGACGATTCCCCCGGGCGTGCGCGTGGTCGATCTGACCGCGCTGCCCGCGATGGACGCCGTCGCGGGCGATGTGTCGATCTTTGTGCCGCACTATGCCCGCGCGGTGGAATCGCTTCGCGGGCAGGGGCCCGTGGCGATCTCGCCCAACCTGATGGGCGATTGCTTCGCCATCGCCGCCGCGCTCACCCAGACCATGCCCGACGCCGTGCGCACGATCGGGTGGTGCCACCTCGACAGCGATTACGACCGGCGCGTGCTCGCGCACTATGAACCCATCCTGCACGCCTGTGTCGGCGTGAGCGACTGGATCGTCGACTCACTGCGGCGTTCGCTCCCCGCGCGTGCCGCCGATGCGCACAACATTCCCTACGGCGTGGTCGTTCCCGAAGCGTGTCTCGTGCGTCCGCCGCTGGGCGGTCGCCCGCTGCGCTTGGTCTATCCCGGTCGCGTGGACGAGAACGTCAAGCGGATCTCCGCGCTGGTGCACATGGTCGATGCGCTCACCGCCGCGGGCGTGGAGCACGAACTGACGATCATCGGCGACGGCCCGGCGTCGGGCGCGATCGACGCCGCCGCCCGCACGCGCCCGTCGATGCGACGCCTGCCGCCCGTCACACCCGATGCCATCGTCCACGCCCTTGATACGCACGACCTGTTCGTGCTCCCCTCGCGCGTCGAGGGGCTGAGCGTCGCGATGCTCGAGGCCATGGCCCACGCCTGCGTCCCCGTCGTCACGATGGTGCGCTCCGGGGCGGCGCAGGCGATCACGCACCAGCGCAACGGCCTGCTCATCGATGCGGGCGACAACCCGACTCACGACGCCACGCCCCAGCAGATCGGCCAGGCCATGGCCGCCGCCATCGGCGCGATCGAGCCCGGCCAACTTTCCGCGTTGGCCCGCGCCGCTTGGGCGACGGCTCGCGAGCGCTACTCGATGCAGGCCCACGCCGACCGTGTGTGCAATTTGCTCGAGCGCGTCGCTCGCATGCCGCCGCGAGCCTGGCCCACCACGCGGGCCTGCTCGTTCACGTCGACCAACTCGGGCGGCTCGGGCACCGTCCCCAGCGACGCGGCGTCACGCCTCGCGCGTCTGCTCGGCTCGCTCACGGGCCGGCACGTCCTGCTCCATGGCACCGGGCGGCACACCATCGAACTGGGCGAGGTGATCGCGGCCCATGCCGATCGCATCGCCGGCTTTACCGACGACGATCCCTCGCGAGCCAACGCCACGATGTGGGGCTGGCCGATCGTGTCGCCCGACCAAGCCGCTTCGTTCGGTGCGACCGATGTCATCATCAGTTCGTGGCTGCACCAGGAGGCGATCTGGGCCCGCCGCGCCGTGTACGAGCGCCAGGGCCTGCGCGTTCATCGTGTGTATGCCGGTGTTGACGACGCCTCAGCTGCGCCGGTGCAATCGGGCGTGTCGCCGGCTCAGGCCAACTCGCCCAGCGCCCGCGCCGTATCCGCCGCCGTTCGCGCGTGAGCATCGAGCAACCCGCGCCGCCACAGCCACCGCTTCAGCGGCAGGTGTGATTGATACGCCATGCGCACCCATGCGTGCGCATGCGCACCATCCGCGGCGTGGGCGGGCATCTCGGCCAAGGCGACAAACCCCGCCAGCAACCCCGCCGCCGCCCGCTTTTCACGCGCGACAAACTCGCGCGAATACGCGGCTTCATCGTCCCCGGCGAGGTCGCGCCCAAAGACTGCACGGGCGCAACCCGGGCATGCCCGGGCCAACTCGACCGCCGCGTGCCCCAGCGTGTATTCCCGGCGGAGATACTCGCCCGGCGTCATCGCGTGGTCGTGCAGCGCGACCGCACTCGGGCGATAGAGCACGGGCGCGCCCGACATCGCATGCACGCGATACGCCATCTCCAGGTCTTCAAAGACCGGACGCGAGAGCGTTCCGGTGAACCCGCCCGCTTCGCGCAGCAGCGCGCTAGGCATCGATAGGTTGAGCGTCCACGCGTGTCTGAAGCCCCAGTCGTGCTCGGGGTCCGCCGCCGCCGCCCCCGTCATCTGGTCGTAGAAGAAGATCATCGAGGTCTCGCGCACCAGGCGATCGAACATCGAATCGTTCGCCCGCACGACCCACGGAGCCGAGCCCAAAATCATCGCGGGCAAAGTGCGAGACGCCTGCGCGACTCGATGCGCCTCGAGCAGCCCGGGCTGGGGGATCACGTCGTCGTTGAGCAAGAGCAGCCACGCGCCCCGGGCCAGCGCCAGCAACCGGTTACGGACCATCGCGGGCCCGGCGTGAGGAGCCATGCTGATCCGCAGTCGTTCGTCACGCCCTCCCGCATCACTCCAGGCGCGGGCGATGGCGTCGCGCAGGGGGGCATCCTCGCCGTCAATCCCGACGAGCACCTCGAACGCGCCCTCGGTGCGCTGATCCGCGAGCGCGCGCACGCAGGCGGCGATCTTGTCGGGGCGTCCGTGGGTCGGGATGAGCACGCTGAAGTCCACGCGCCTCTGTTATCGGCCCGCCCAGGGCATGACTCTCGATCTTCCTTCCAAGTCCGTGCCCACCCGGTGTCCCTCGTTTCAGACGCGAGGCCGCCCATGCCGATTGAAAGAGGCCCGCGTTGATTCCACACGATGAGCACACCCGCAGACAACCGCGCCCACCCCCGGGTCTTTCTCGAACGACCGGCCAAGGTCTTTCACCAGGGTACGCGCCGCTACCTTCCCGCCGTCACGAGCAACATCTCGGGCGGGGGCGTGCTGATCCGTGTGATGTCGCCGCGTCCCCTCGATCCGGGCGATCGGCTCGACGTGCTCATCGCCTGGTCGAATCGCACGGTGCTGAGTTCATCCGACCGGGTGGCGGGGTCGGTGACCCGGGCGGCCCGGGGCGCCTCGGGCGAGCAGTTTGTCGCCGTCGCCTTCGACAAGGCCATGGTCAACGCCCCCGCCCAGGTGGCCTGACGCGGCGTGTGATCTCCACCTGCGCCACCTAGAATCATGCATGCTCTGGCAACCCTCGCTCCCCAAGGGGTACACGGCGATGTCGCCAAGCGCCTTGCACGAGGCGATCGAGCAACGCCGCGCCGAGCTGGGCGAGCGACTGGTCATCCTCGGGCACCACTACCAGACCGATGTCGTCATCCGGCACGCCGATTTCACCGGCGACTCACTCAAGCTCTCGCAGATCGCCGCACGCATCGCGGGCGAGCGCAACGTCGAGTATGTGGTCTTCTGCGGCGTGCATTTCATGGCCGAGACCGCCGACATGCTCACGCCCGAGCACGTCCGCGTGATCCTGCCCGACCTCTCCGCCGGGTGCTCGATGGCCGACATGGCCCGCATCGACGACACGATCGAGGCATGGACCTCCATCCACGCCGCCCTCGAAGCCAAAGGCTGGCGCGGCCGCATCATCCCCATCACCTACATCAACTCGTCGGCGGCGATCAAGGCCTTTGTGGGCGAGCGCGGCGGGGCCTGCTGCACCAGTTCCAACGCCCGGGCCATCGTCGAATGGGCCCTGGGCGGCGGCGACACCTCGGCCCGTGACGACGAAGACATCAAGATTCTCTTTCTCCCCGACCAGCACCTGGGACGAAACACCAGCGCCGCGCTCGGGATCGACGTGGCCGAGTCCTCGTGCGTCTACGACCCGCGCCTCACCCGCAAGGGCGAGGCCCTGGGCGGAGCCACGCCGGAGCAATTGCTCCGCTCGCGCGTCATATTGTGGGCCGGGCACTGCTCGGTGCACAAGTTGTTCCGACCCGAGCACTGCGACGAGATCCGCGCGGATTCCGCCGCCTCCCCCGACAAGCCCGCATGGAAGATTCTTGTTCACCCTGAGTGCGGCAAGGAAGTGGTGGACAAGGCCGATCTTTCGGGCTCGACCGAGTTCATCGTGCGCACGATCCGCGGGGCGCAAGCGGGCAGCCGCTGGGCCGTGGGCACCGAGACCAACCTCGTCAATCGGATCCGCGCCGAGGCGGCCACCCGCGGGGTCGAGGTGCGGATCCTCTCATCGTGCCAATGTCTGTGCACGACGATGTTCCGCATCGACGAGCCCCACCTGCTCTGGACGCTCGACCACCTCGCCGGTGATTATGCACGGCGCATCCCGGGTCGCAAGAGCGACGGCGTGCCGAGCGTGGTCAACGAGATCCGCGTGCCGCCCCAGGTCCAGACCCCCGCGCTCAAGGCGCTCGACCGGATGCTGCGGATCACCAACACCCCGGCCGAGGCCCTCGCGAGGCCGTAGCCCGCGCAACGACGCATCGACAGCCGAGATCGAGTCGCGCACGATCGTCGCGGAGACGATGATCAAATGAATTCGTGAGGGTTCAGGCCTGGGGCGCGGCGGGGTTCTTCGAGAGGGGCTTGACCTCGGTCTGCGAGGCGGCCTTGAGCGCGCCCAGCTCGATCTCTTCACGCATCAGCCGCCCGACCTTGAACTTGACCGTCCGCTTGGCCGGCACGTGCACGCGCTCGAGGGTCTTGGGGTTCTGCGCCACGCGGGCGGCTCGCTCCTTCACCTCAAAGACGCCAAAGTCGCGAAACTCGATCCGGTTGCCTTTGCGCAACTCGATGATGACCTGCTCCAGGAACTCCTGCAGGGTCTTCTTTACGTCGCCGCGGCTGAGTTGAATCTTGTCGCTGATGCGTTCGATCAGATCTTTTTTCGTCACCGTGGCCATGCGTTGTCCTTCCCGGTCTGGGTCGATCCAAACCGTAGGAGGCGCTCGGGCTCCGGGTCAGTCGCGGAACCCGGGTGCGGTGGGCTTACCGCCCCCAACCCGTCCGGCACCGACCCCCAGCAGCGACACCCCACCCACGGCGATCCGGGGCCAACACACCGGCTGATCAATCGAGTATGCGCGATAACCATGCCACAGTCAAACAACTGGGGGTTATTCCACTCGCACCCTGCATGAGTTTCCCCCCGAACACACCCCACGCGCAGGGTCTTAGAAACGGAACACCACGCCAAAATACAGCCCCGCCAGAGCACCCACATACCGGAACTCCTCCGAGCCGGCCCCGTCCTCCAGGATAAAAGCGAGCTGGCGATACCCCACCTGGACCCCCAGATTCTCGTGCGGCCTCCACCCGAAACCCGCCATCACGTCCACCGAAATGCTCGAATGGTCCCCCAGGGGCAGCCCACCCCCGGTGAGCTGCACATCCACGTCAAACTGCTCGTTGACCTCCATGCGGAGCTTGGCCCCGATCAGCGGCTCCAAATACGTCTCGCTCACCGAATCCGCGATGGGCGAACCCCCCGCGGTCAGCCGTTGCACCGCCCATTCAACGTCATAGAGCCTCGCCCCGAAGACAAGGTCAAAGTCGACATGCAGGTTGTGCCCGCCGCCGTCGAGCGGCGCCCTGTCCGTGTGCCACAGGCGATACGTCCCTTCAAACTCGAAGGCCGACAGGTCCAGGGTCGATTCCACACTGTCCGAGGGGGTGAGGTCAACATCCCCGATGGGGCCCGCCAATGTGCCCGACGCGGTGTTGGTGGTGGAGAAGACGAACCCGCGGACTTGTGCTCCCCAGGCGCCGCGCCGCAGGTTGACCTCGCCCGAGGGGGTGAGCTGGGTCCCGTCCATGTTCAGGTCGGTGATCTGAGTCTTGGCCGGAGAGGCCCCTGAGGAACGGGGGAGCTTCACACTCCCGCCCGCCCCGACGAACCACGCCGCCGGCTCGATCGAGACTTCCCAGCGGACCTTGGCCTCGGGGATCGTGGGTTCCTGATCCTGCCCGAGGGCGTGCGAGGCAAGGAGGGTCGGAAGGAGCAGCAGGGGAGTCATGCGCATCGAGGGAATCTCCGAAGTGTGAGGGGATGAGCCTATGAGAATGAACCCGCGGCTGCCAGCGGTGGGCCACCCCTATTCGTTCCTAGTCTTGCCCATGCCCGCGCGCGTCATCCTCGGGATCGAGACCAGCAACCCCTCGGCGTGGACGCCCGACGCCCCCCGCGCCCCGGGCGTCGCTCTGGCCAACCTCGAGAATGGCACGCTGCACACGCTCGGTGTCGAAACGATCGACCCGACCACCCCGCACACCGATGCTCTCATGGCGTCGATCGACCGGCTTTGTGCGCAGGTCGGTGTTCGCCCGCGCGACCTGGCCAGGGTGTGTGTCTCGGCGGGCCCGGGCGGGTACACCGCCGTACGCCTGGGGATCACCACCGCCGCGTTGATTGCCGAGGCGACGGGGGCCGAGGCCGTCCCGGTGCCGACGGCGTTGATCGCCGTCCACAACGCGAACGGGGAGTATCCGCTGGCCGTGGCGCTGGCGACCAAGGGGGAAGAGGCGCACGTGAGCCTGTTTCATGCCCCCGGCACGATCGCCAGAGCCGGCCTGATGACCTGCCCCGATCTTGAGGTGCTGAACTTGCGCACGCTTGTGGGGGATGCGTATCTGCCCGCAACATGGCGTGCCGAGGCGGCCCGTCTGGGGATCGCGATGGCGCCGACGGTGCTGGATCCCGAGGCGTGCATCGCCTGCGGGGTGGGGCTTGAGGGGGTCGAGCCCGAGGCGCTGCGACCGATCTACCCGCGCGAGCCCGAGGCGGTGCGGAAATGGAGGGAACTGCACCCTCCCCCCCGATCAGGGGAATAGTCACCACTGCCCGAAGTTGATCGGCCCAGCGGCCGGGCGTGAAGTTGGGCGGGTTGGGCGACGATACACGGCTGTACGGGCTGGGCGATGTGACGGGGTTGGGTACCCCGGGGCCATCCCGTGTGATCGTGGGGTGACCCTTGCTCAGCGAGAGTGAACGCACGGAACTGTCGCGCAAGCGGGTCTTTACCACCGGCGAAGCCGCGGCCCTGTGCAAGGTCAGCCAGCAGACGATTATCCGCTGCTTTGATTCCGGGCGGCTCAATGGCTTTCGCGTGCCGGGCAGCAAGTTCCGGCGGATCCCGCGCGAGGAGCTGCTCCGCTTCATGCGGGCCAATGACATTCCCACGGGGTTGATGGAGCACGCCGACCGCCCGCGGATTCTCGCGGTGGATGATGATCCGGCGATCCTGGACTTGTACAAGGGATTGCTCGCCAGGGACGGCCGCTATGACCTGCGCGAGGCGACGACCGGGTACGACGCGGGTCTGCTGACCGAGAGTTTCCGCCCCCACCTGATCCTGCTCGATTACATGCTGCCGGACATCAACGGGGCGATCGTCTGCCGGCGCTTGCGGGAGAACCCCGCGCTCGCGGGCACACGGGTGCTGTGCATCAGCGGGATGGCCGACGAGAACGTAGTCCATGAGCTGCGTCAGGCGGGCGCGGACGATTTCCTGATGAAGCCCTTCGAAGGGCGCCATCTGTGCGATCGCGTGGACGCGCTGCTCGCGCCCAGGCAGGCGGCGGAGGAGGCGCGTTGACCCAGAGGAGCCACGCCATCGACCCCGTGCTGGCCAAGCGCGTCGAGACCGTGCTCGAGCGCGTCGACGCGCTGCCGACGCTCTCGAACGTCGCGGCTCGCCTGTTGTCGGCGGGCTCATCCGATCGGGCGGACATCGGCGAGGTGGTCACGATCATCGAGAGCGACCCGGCGATGTCGACGCGCCTTCTGGGGCTGTGCCGGCGGGCGGACCGTGGGCTGGGCGATCGCGTGCGCACGGTGAAGCATGCGGTGGTGATGCTGGGGCTGGACGCGGTCCGATCGGCCGCCCTGAGCGTGAGCGTGTACGACCTGATGACCAAGGAGGGGCAGGCCTCGCGCGAGGCTCTCGACGCCCAGCTGGCGTCGGGCGCGGAGGCGACGGCCTCGACGCTTTCGTTCGACCGGGTGGGCTTCTGGAAGCACGCGGTCGCCGTGGGTTGCTGCGCCGAACTGCTCGTCGGGCAGAACTCTCGCCTGGGCGTCGCGCCCGAGGAAGCGTTCCTGGCAGGGCTGCTGCACGATCTTGGGAAACTGGTGCTGGAGCTGGTGCTGCCGCGGGCCTATGGGCAGGTGGTGCGCCTGGCCGAATCGCGCGCGGTGGACGCATCAGAGGTTGAGCGGGCGGTGATCGGCATCGATCACCACGAGGTGGGCAAGCGCATGGCGGAGCGCTGGAACCTTCCTACTCCGATCCGCGACGTGATCTGGCTGCACAGCCGCCCCATCGAACTCTTGCCCGAGGCGCCGCACCGGGGGCTGATCGGGCTGGTCACGTTGTCCGAAGCCATCTGCCGCGGCCTGCACCTGGGCTTTGCCTGCGACTTTGGACAGCCGCTGGATGCGGGCACGCTCTGGCGAGATCTGCGCCTGAGCGCCAAGGGGGCCGATTCGATCATCCAGCCGTTGCATACGGCGCTGTCGGATCGTCTGAAGGTTCTGGGGCTCGATGTCGATGCGGGGCCGACGCTGCTGCTCGAATCATTGGCCAATGCCAATCGCCGCCTGTCGCGGCTGAACACGTCGCTGCACGAGCGGGCTCGGACCGCGCAGGCCAGCAGCCGCGTGCTCGATGCGGTGGGGTCGTACCAGCGATCGGTCGCGTCGGCGCGCAGCATCGCCGAGGTGTTGGCGCATGTGGGGGCATCGTCGATGCAGCTGCTGGGGGGCGTCTGCCCCGGGGCGTTGTTCCAACCCGCGCCCGATGAACCGTGGCAACTGCTCCGGTTCGGACCGGGGTCCGAGGTGATCTCGACGCGGTTGCTCGATCCACTGCCGCCCAAGGCACGCATGACGTGGACCCATGCCCCCGAGCCCACGATCATGTCGATGTCGATGCTGGGGCTGCACTCCTGGCTCGAGCCGCACCTGTCGGACGTGCCCGAACTGAAGCGGCTGAAGCTGATGCCGCTGATCCCCGCGGGCGAGTTCGCCCCCGGCGCGTTGCTGCTGACCACGGCCAACTACGAGGCGGTCGGTCTCACACCCGCGCAGGCGCACCCGCTGACGGCGGGGTGGTCGTCGAGCCTGCGGGCGTGGGGCGCAACCGATGCGCTGCGAAGGCTCTCCGGGCACCTGCAGGAATCGGCACGCCGCGTCGCTGAGCTCGAGGCGGCGCTGGCCCGGACACAGTCGCTGGATTCAATCGGCGCGGCGGCACAGTCGACCGCTCGCCAGATGGAACCTCACCTGACCACGATCCTGGGGCGTGCGTCAGTTTTGAAGAAACGGCTGACCGAAGCGCAGGATGTCGCGAGCGTCGGCGCGATCCTCGACGCGGTGAACGAACTGGTGCGGCTGGCCGCGACCCTGGGTGAGCCGGGCGCCGCGCCCGCGGTGGAGACGGTGCATCGAGGATCGGACAAGGCGGCGGCGTGACGTTTCCTTGTGGCGTGTTCGTTTGTGGGTGAAGGCGGGCTCTGCGTGGGCCGATGGGATGGGCGGGAATACCGGAGGAGTCATGGCGAATCGCAGGAGCAAAGCCGCACGCGTGTCGGGAGGGAAGCCCCTTCCCGAGGCGTCGAGCGCGCTCCTGGTGATGCCCGACGGCCCGGCCCGCGATGCGCTGCTGGGTCGGCTTGAACTGCTGGGCCTGCGCGTGTCCGCCGTGGGTGGGCACGACGACGCGTCGCGGCTCCTCGAGGAATCCAACGTCGACAGCGTGCTGGTCTGTGATTCCGCCCCCGGCGCCGGGGTCTTGATCACGCAGATCAGCGGGACGAGCGGCGGGCCGTCGTGTGTGCTGATGTGCGCCAAGCCTTCGCTGGCCCTTGCGCTCGAGGCGATGCGGGCGGGCGCCTCGGACATTCTGACCCCCGACCTCGACGATGCGCATCTGGGTGAACTGCTGTCGGGTGTCATCAGCCGCGGACGTGCCGCACGGGCAGGCGTGGCGCGCATCGAGGCGCGGGCCCGTCGTTACCGCGAACTGTGCCGGCGTCTTCGCGCCTCGCGGGCCGAAGTGATGTCGCGTTCGGGCGAGTTGTGCGGCGAGATGGCGCAGACCTGCCGCGACCTGACCCGTCGACTGGCCGACGTCGCGCTGGCCAGCGAGGTCACGACGCTGCTCCGCCAGGAACTCGAACTCGAAAGCCTGCTGCGGACGGCCCTGGAATACATGCTGAAGAAGACGGGGCCGACCAACGCCGCGATCTTCCTGCCCTCGACCAGCGGTGATTTCTCACTGGGGGCCTACGCGAACTATGACTGCCCCAAGGATTCCGCCGAGACGATGCTCGACCACCTGTCGGGCGTGATCGCGCCGGCCTTCGAGGCGGCGAGCGAGCCCGCGCTGCTGTCGACCTGGCCCCAACTCAATCTTGCACTGGGGGCCGACGCGCACCTGCTCGAGGGGTATGCGCTGAGCATCTTCCCGTGCCGTCACGAGGGCGAATGCCTGGGCGTGGCCTGCTTCTTCCGCGATCGGCGCACGTCGTTCGACGCGGCGACGATGCAGACCCTGGGGCGGGTGACCGAACTCTTCGGCTCGCAACTGGCCCGGGTGATCCGCACGCATCACCGCCACCTCCCCAAGGACAAGTGGGGGAGCCCGGGCGACCCGACAGGCGGGCTCGACGAAGCCGCCTGAGCCGCTCCCTACCGTGATGCGATGCCCGACATCACGAACCAGATATCGCGGGCCCGTGCACTCCTGGGCGAGTTTCGCCACGAGGAAGCCCGTCGCGTGCTGCTCGATGCGCTCCGTCGCAGCCCAGCCGATCCCGACGCCAACAACCTGATGTGCTACACGCTGGCCCACATGGGCGAGAACGACGCCGCCCATCACTATGCCCGGCGCGCCGCCGAGCTTGCACCCAACAGCCCCGGCGTCATCGTCAACCTGGGCAACACGCTCGCGGCCCTGGGCCAGGACGACGAGGCGATCGAGACGCTCTCGCGCGCCGTGACGATGGACGATTCGCCCGCGGTGCGCAACGCGCTGGCCATGGCCCTGTGCGGCGCGGGACGCCTGATCCAGGCGATGGAGTTTCTGCGTGACTCCATGGCGCTCTTCCCCGGCGAGGTGTCGCTCGCGGCCGATCTGGCCTGGGCGTATCACGACGCGGGGCGCACCGATCAGGCCGCGGTGGTGCTGCGCGATGCCCTCGCGCGCAACCCCGACCAGCCCAACCTCGCCGCCAGCCTCGCCGCGGTGATGAACTACATCCCCGATGCATCGCCCGAGGCGGTCTTCGAGGCGCACGCGTCGTACGGGCGCGTGCTCGAGCGCCTGCTCCCGCCCCCCGCCCCGCCCGCGCTGCGAGACCCCAACCCCGAGCGTCGCATTCGTCTTGGGATCATCTCGGCGAACTTCCGCGATCACTCCGTGGGCTTCTTCGCCTCGTCGTGGCTCGAACGCCTCGATCCCTCGCGCTTCGATCTGGTGCTCTACGACACCTCGGCCAAGGCGGATAGACCGCCGACCACGCGCCCCCACACGCTGCGTCGCGTCGCCTGGCTGGACGAGGGGCGGCTGGAGCACGCCGTGCGGAGCGATGGGCTCGACATGCTGATGGAACTCTCGGGGATCAGCCTGCAGCACCGGCTCGCGCTGATGCACCTCAAACCCGCGCCCATCGGGCTGACGTACATCGGCTACCCCAACACCACGGGCGTGCGCGCGGTCGACTGGCGCATCGTCGATTCCATCACCGACCCGCCCGGGGCCGAAGCCCGCGCCACCGAGCGCCTGGCGCGGCTCGACCCGTGTTTTCTGTGTTACACGCCGCCGACGGGCGTGAGTCGTCCCGCAAACACGATCGGGCGTCCCTTCACGTTCGCCTCGTTCAATCACCTGCACAAGATGAACGAGCCGCTGCTGCAACTGTGGGCCCGCGTGCTCGACGCCGTGCCCGGTTCGCGCCTGCTCATCAAGGCGACGGCGTTGCGCGACGCTGGCGTGCGCGAGGATCTGGCGCGACGTGTTGAACGTGCGGGGCTGGATGCCGCACGCGTCGAAGTCATGCCGCCGACGCCTACGCGCGGGGCGCATCTGGCCCTGTACGCCCACGTGGATGTTGCGCTCGACGCGTTTCCGTACCACGGCACGACGACGACCTGCGAGGCGCTGCATATGGGCGTGCCGGTCATCACGCGCGCCGGGGCGAGCCACGTGTCGCGTGTGGGGGTGTCGCTGCTCCACGCCGCGGGCCTGCCCGGACTCGTCGCCGACAGCGACGATCACTATGTGGAACTTGCGCGGGGGTTAGCCACAGATCCCGCGCGGATGGCGCGGATTCGGAGCACTCTCGGCAACGGGCTTGTGGGGAGCGTGCTCTGCGACGCCGATGCGCACACGCGGCGTCTCGAAACGCTGCTGCGCGGCATCTTCCGCGACGCGTGTGCGGCTAGTACGCCTTGACGACCGTCGCGCCCGGGTAGAAATCGCGGAGCATCGTGCTCCAGTCTTGGCCCGAGTCGGCCATGCCCTGGGCGCACCACTGGCACATCCCAACGCCATGCCCCCAGCCCCGCCCGCGGATGCGCACGCGATCGGCCCAGACCTCAGCCTCGAGGTCGCCGCTGTTGATGCGATTCTCGCGCGTAATGGGCGGGACGCCCGGCGCGGGGTGATTGCAGGCGTTGCGGAACTCCTCGGCCGTCAGCACATACGTGCGGGCCCGGTCGTCGGTCAGGGTGTAGCGGATGGGACGGTCGGCGGCGTTGCGCTCGCGGACCTCGACCTTGCGCAGGCGAGTAAGAGTCTCGACCTCACTCTTGGCCATCTTCCCCCACGCACGGATGCGCTTGGAGAGATCGTCGTCCGCCCGCGTCACGTCCCAGCGATAGAGCGTCGCCTTCTGGCAGTAGTGCCCGCGCGGCTTGCCCTGCAGCACCGGCGACAGGTTGAACTCGTACCCGGCGTCGGTCGGCCAGACCGCGGCCGCCGAACTGGGACGCCCGCCGCAGGTGGAGCTGTAATACGCGCGGATCAGCCTTCCCCGGTCGGTCAGCACGCGGCCGCGGGTCGCGCGGGTCGCCTCGAGCGCGACGACGCTGGTGGTCGATCCGCCGTAGACCTGGTCCGCCGTCGATGATTCGACGTCCCACGCCTTGTTCTCGCCGCGGGCGCGGGCCCGCTCGTGGAGGGCGTAGGTGCGGGCCGCGATCGCCTGCGCTTCATACGCCTGGCGGTGCCAGTCCTTGAAGAGTTCGTGCGTCAGCACGCCGGGCAGATAGGTCTCGACGCCCATCTGCGCGACCACGTCAAGGGTGGTGGGGTCGTCGTTCCAGCGGGCACGCACGATGACGATTCCCGGGTAGGTCACCTGGTTCACGCGGATCGAGCCTGTCGCGCTGGCCGCCCCCGATTGATCGGAGGAAAGAATCTCGGCGTCGGTGCCGAAGGCGAGCGTGCGGGCCGGAGCCCCCGCCCCCGTCACGCGGATCCCCTCGCGCGAGCCAGCGAGGGTCACGGGCGAGGCGAGACGCTCTCCCTTGAGCCCGCGCACAGGGCGGATGATGACATAGCCCGGGCCGCTGATGGTGACACCCTTGGTCCCGCTGACGACCCGCACGCGGATGTCAGGCTCTTCGCTGAAGGTTGCCAGCGGCCCGGTGGGTCCCGAGGGGCCCACGTCGATCCCCGAGATGTCGCGCTTGATGCCCTCGACTGTCTCGCAGCCGGTCGTCAGGCACAGCACGCCGCAGGCGAGCAGGGCGTGGCACGCCGCGGCCTGGATGAATCGAATCGTTCCACCAGCAATTCGCATGACTTCCCCCGCGGGTATCCTCCCGCGACCCCGACACGGTTCGGGGTCGGGAGGCTGTCCCTGATGATCATCCATGCCGCTCGAAGCGTCGGATCGTTCGCCCGCGCCGGGCTCGTCGTCGCCGCACTCGCCGCCGCTGTCCTTGTGATCGGCTGCTCGGCCTCGCCGGCTGCACCCGAGATCCGTTCGGGGGCCTTCGTCGGTCCAGACCTCGCCCTGGTCGAGCACGAAGACCGTCACGCGGTGGTGCTGCGGGCCGATCGACCGGGCTGGACTGTGCGTCTTGATCGCGTCGAAGAGCAGTTTGGGTATGACCGCATCTTTGTCTCGCTGCGTCGCCCTCACCCCATGGCCCCCCTGGCCAACCCCCAGGCCGAGCAGCGGGCCCTGACCAATGCGCCCGCGACGCGCGTCGTCGAGGTCTATGCCCGCGAACTGGCGCACGATGCACCGCTCGATGCCGACGACCCCTACGCCCTCGCCGTTCCTCGTACTTCGGAACGTTGAGCAATCTCCGCAGATACCCGAACCGATCCCTTCCATTGTGGTATGATGGTGGGCGTGAATGCCGAGTCATTCGCCATTCTGCGGCTGACGCTGGTTCACGGGCTTGGCCCGGTGGGGATCCGTCGCCTGATCGAGGTATTCGGATCGGCCCAGGCGGCGCTGGGGGCGTCTCCGGCGCTGATCCATCAGGCCACGCGCTGCGGGAAAAATCGATCGTCGGGTATGGCGCAGGGAATCCGCGAGAGCGAGGACCTTGCCAAAGCCGAGCTGGACCTCGCAGAAAAACTGGGTGTCTCGATTCACACCCGCGCCGACGAGGGCTTCCCCGAACTGCTCGCGCCGCTGCCCGACGCGCCGGTGCTGCTGTATGTGCGGGGCAGGCTCGACGCCAAGGCCGATCGCTACCCGATCGCCATGGTGGGCTCGCGTCACTGTTCGCAGTATGGGCTGGAGCAGGCCGCCCGCTTTGCCAGTGTGCTGGCGGCGTCGGGGCTGACCGTGGTCTCGGGGGGCGCGCGAGGCATCGATTCGAGCGCGCATCGCGGCGCGTTGGCCGCCCCCGGACGCACGATCGCGGTCCTCGGGTGCGGGCTGGCGCACTGCTACCCGGAGGAGAACGCGGGGCTCTTTTCACAGATCGCAGAAGCGGGCGCGGTGATCTCGGAGTTGCCACTCAACGTGGCTCCCAAGCCTGAGAACTTCCCGGCCAGAAACCGGATCATCTCGGGGTTGTCGCTGGGGGTGCTGGTGATCGAGGCCGGGGAACGTTCGGGGGCGTTGATCACGGCGAGGCTCGCCGCCGAGGATCATGGACGCGAGGTCATGGCGCTGCCTGGGCGTGTTGATTCAACTACCTGCCGCGGCTCGCTGCGACTGCTGCGTGACGGGGGCGCGTCGATCGTTCTTGAGCCGGGCGACGTGCTGTCGCTGCTCGAGACACCCGGCCGCCACGCCCACGCGGGGACGCACGCGTCTCGATATTCCGGCGCACACGTCGAGGCACAGGATGAATCGCAGTCGCTCTTTGGTCGAGCGCCGAACGGTGAACAGGGCACGATCGCCGAGCGCGTGCTGGCGGCGTTGATCGAGCCAAAAACCGTCGACGAGCTCTCGCGTGAGACGGGGGTCGAGGCCGGGTCGCTCCGGGCAACCCTGACGGTGCTTGAGATCCAGCGGGCGGTGGTTCGGGAGGGCTCACGGCTGGTACGGGTAGCGGGCAATGCCCGTTAAAGTTGTGTATTTAAAGCATTTAGAGCCGCGGAATGCCGCCATGAATCCCGTGAAGGGAGTCTTGGGAATTTCGGGGAAATTGGATTGCCGTGCGGTGCCTGATATGCTATCGTGATCCGAACAGGTTGAACGAAAACTGATCGGGTCGCTGCCGGAGGCACGATACATCGAGGAACGCGGAACAGGGGTTGGCGGAGCGAAGCAACCCCACGCGGCGAGATGGAAGGAGCCAGTCATGACCCGCCTTCATGCCCCCGTCGTTCGCATTGGTCCTGGCGGTGATTTCGTGCGAGAGTTCGTGGGTGACCCGTCACGTCGCGGAGGGCTGATCGAGGTGGCGCCTGAAGGACTAGCGTCGATCGGTCGCGAGGCGATGGCCGCGGCGATCGCGATCTTGCGATCGGGTGTGGGGGCACTGGTCGCGGTTGGCGGACGAGCGTACGGCGGTGTGGTCGGTGTTCGGGTCGACGAGGCAGATCGAGCGTTCAAGCGGCTGGCGAGGGCGTTGAGCCGGGCGGATCAAACCTCGGACGCGATGCCGGGCGGGGTTGAACAAGGAGGCGAGGTAACGGGCGTTTCCGGTGAGATGACCGTATCGGGCGTGCCGTGCGAAGCGGGACACGCGGTGATGGTGGACGTGAAGTCAATGACCGGGCCGGGGTGGCCCGCGACTGAAAGGATGGGAACCGATGAATCTGACTCCCAAGCAACTCCGCATTCTGCAGCTGATCCGCGATTGGCGCGTGCGTCGGGGCTATTCGCCGACGATGCAAGAACTCGCGGACGAGATCGGCGTCAGCAAGGTCACGGTCTTCGAGCACGTCGAGGCGCTCATCAAGAAGGGCGCGCTCGTCCGCGAGCCGAACAAGGCACGCTCTTTGTCGATCGCGGAGGGGATCGCGGTCCCGGATGAGGCCCGGCCGCTGCGGTTCCCGCTGGTGGGGCGGATCGCCGCGGGCAACCCGATCGAGAAGGTCGCCGACGCCGACGAGGTGGACCTGGCCGAGATGCTCAGCCCGCCCGAGTCCAAGGCCGGGTCGATGTTCGCCCTCAAGGTCGAGGGGGAATCGATGCGCGACGAGGGGATCCTCGACGGCGACTTCGTGCTGATCGAGCGCACGCAGGTGGCGAGCAACGGCGACCGGGTCGTTGCGCTGCTGCCCGACGGCTCGACCACGCTCAAGACCTTCTACAAGGAAGATGATCACATCCGGCTGCAGCCGGCCAACCCGAGCTTCGACCCGATCCGCGTCAAGTTCTGCCAGGTGCAGGGCGTTGTCAAGGGCGTGGTGCGGCGCTACGGGCGGTGAGTGCGCAGCCGCCGGTATTCGGCGGTTGAATGTGGCGAATCCGGGTTGTGTCGCCACAGCGTGAGCGGCACAGCGCCCGCCGTGCTGAACAACAAAGTTGATCGACGCCGCCTGTCTCGGGCGGCGTTTTCTTTGCGCGCCTTCGCCGCGTGCTTTTGGGGGGGCTTGGTGTGACGCCACGCTCGTGGCGGACGTGCCGCACCGCACCGGAACGCGAGCCTCGATGTTGGGCGATGCCAGGGGAGTGTTCGTGATGGGAGCTATTTCTTGACGTTCTGGTGAGCAATTGCCCCATGCCGGGCGCGGGTTATTGGCCTCGGGACTGTGCGTGATGTATTGGTTGAGTGGCAGGTTGGCCTCCTTGCCGGCCATGGGTTTCGCCATGGTTACCCCGGCGGGTTGGTGCGAGGGGTCAATCGGATCGTGATGCGGAAGGAGTGCGGGGTGATGAACAGGATGGCGATGGGTGGAGTGATCGGCGGCGTGGTGTGCGTGCTGGCCGCGAGCGCGGGCGCGGGCGAGATCTGGGGGATCAAGTCGATGGGCTCGGCGCTCCCCTCGCAGGCACCGGCGAACCTCTTCCGGTTCAACCACGACGCCAGCGGTTTTACCGACTTTGGCCCCATCTCAATTGTCGGCGGGGGGAATGTCGATGCCGACGCCCTGGCCGCGTCGAGCACGCTGGGGCTGTATGCGTTCTGGCTCACGCCCAACGGCAGCCAGTTGATGCACCTGGGCAGCGGGAGCCCGGTGGGCACGACCGTGGGCACCTTCATGCCCACGCGATCGATGCGGGCGGCGACGTTCGACGCGGCCGACCGGCTGTGGGCGATCGACGCGAGCACGAGCGAGATCATGCAGATCAACCCGCTCACCGGGTCGATCATCGGCATGCCCGCGCTCCTCCACACCGCGGTCGCGGCCCTGCTGGTCGAGGGCGAAGGATCCGACATCGCGGTCACGATGGGCGGCGAGATGATCTTCGTCAACGGGAACCGTATCTATTCCCTCGACCCCTTCAGCGGGGCGGCGACGCTGCTGGGCCAGGACCCGACGGCCAACCCGGTCAACTTCCTTGTGGGCGCGGCGTTCTCGCCCGACGCGCCCGCCGATCGCCTGTTCGCGTTCGAGGTCAATGGCACCGATGACCTGATCACGTACGACATGAACGTGAACTACAACCCCAGCCCGCTGATTCCCCACATCCTCCCCGGGTTCAACGCCGGGCGGGGCGATCTGGCGAGCGTGATCCCCGGGCCGGGGTTGATCGGCGTGCTGGGGGCGGCGGGGCTGGTGGGCCTGGTGCGTCGGCGGCGCTGATTCCAGCACCCTGCCCGACAACCTGAACGAAGCAGACCGGTGCCACACCGGTCTGTTTTGAATCGGTATCACGTGGGAGGCCTTGTCGGCTCGCTCGTCCATCGGGGATGGCACGCCCTTCGAGGTTGATGCGGGGCGTGGCAGTGAGAGGGCATACAGGAGTCGAACGGATACAATGCCCCCCTGACCATCCGGGCGGTGTTTTCGAGCCTGTCCGGGTCATACGGAAAAAAAAGAGGGCGTGGTCCTATGCGTGTGCTTGTGATTGCCAGAACCGTCCCCGATTCGCGCGCGACGATCCGTGTCAACGCGAGCGGCGGGGCGATCGAGACGACGGGCGTCGCCATGATCTGCGACCCCTTCGATGAACTGGGCGTCGAGCAAGGCGTGCGCCTGCGTGAGGGTCGCCCCGATGTGACCGAGGCGGTGGTGATGTCGGCCGGGCCAGGCCCGGCCACGCCGCAGGACCAGGCCCTGCGCGCTGCCCTGGCGATGGGGATCGACCGGGGGATCTACGTGCACGGCGACCTGGTCACGCCCCCGGCTCGATACGACGAGTTGCTGCTGGCCCGGGTGCTGGCGGCGGCGATCAAGGCCGAGGAGGCCAAGAACGGCGAGTTTGCGCTGATCCTCTGCGGCAAAGCCGCCATCGACACCGACGCGGGCGAACTGGGCCCCGCGCTGGGCGAGTTGCTCAACCGCCCGAGCATCGGTGCGGCGACGAAGATCGAGATCGGCGCGGACGCCAAGAGTCTGAAGGCGACGCGACGCGGCGACGGCGTGAGCGAGGCGATCGAGGCCTCGCTGCCCGCGGTGGTTTCGTGCGAGAAGGGGCTGGCCGAGCCGCGGTTCGCTTCGCTGCCCAACATCATGAAGGCCAAGAAGAAGCCCGTGGAGATGGTGAGCGCGGCGGACCTGCCCGGCCTGGCCGGCATCAAGGCGACGACCAAGGTGGTGAAGCTGAGCCCGCCCGCGCCGCGGGCCCCGTGCAAGATGCTGGCGGGCGAGCCGGCGCAGATGGCGAGTGAACTGGTGCGGCTGCTCCGCAGCGAGGCGAAGGTGATCTGATGGGCGCGAACGTACTGGTCTATATCGAATCGCGGGGTGGGCGGGCGCTGGCAGGGAGCGTGCAGTTACTCACGCTTGCGGCCCAGATCGCCGCGGGCGGGCGCGTCGAGGCGGTGGTCGTGGGGCCTGATGCCGCGACGATCGCAGCCAACGTGGCCAAGCGAGGAGCGGCGGCGGTGCACACGGTCGAGGGAGAGCCCTTCGCGATGTACGGCGCGCTGGCCTATGCCCGCGCGGTCGAGCAGGCGATGAAGCAGGCGCAGGCCAGCGTGCTGCTGCTGGCCACGAGCGAGCAATCGCGCGACTTTGCCCCGCGCGTGGCGGCGCGCCTCAACGCGACGATGGCCACCGACTGCACGCACGTCGAGATCGCGGGCGATGCGCTGCGCGTGCAGCGCCCCATGTACGCCCGCAAGTGCATGGTCGAGATCGAGATGCCCGGCGGCGTGCGCGTGCTGTCGGTGCGGCCCAATACTTTCGAGGCGCCCGGCGAAGGCACACCGGGGAGCGTCTCGCCCCTGAGCGTCACGCTCGACGCGGGCGATGCCAAGGCCAGGACGCTGGAATCGGTGCGCAGCGGCGGACAGGCCATGGACGTCGCCGAGGCGGATGTCATCGTCACCGGCGGGCAATCGCTCAAGACCACCGAGAACTTCAAGATCCTGCAGGAACTGGCGGACGAACTCGACGGGGCGGTTGGCGCGACGCGGGCGGCGGTTGACGCCGGGCTGCAGCCGTATCCGAAGCAGGTGGGGCTGACGGGCAAGACGGTGACGCCGCGGCTGTATATCGCCTGCGGGGTGGACGGCGCGGTGCAGCACCTGGCGGGGATGCGCGGGAGCAAGATCGTCGTCGCGATCAACACCAAAAAGGAAGCCCCGATCTTTGGTGAGGCGACGTACGGCTGCGTGGCGGATCTGTTCACGCTGGTGCCGCTGATCACGCAGGAGGTCAAGAAACTGCACGGGGCCTCGGCGTGAGCCCGGTTGCGATGGCGCTGCTGCTGGCCGCCTCGATGGGGGCGTTTGGCGTGCTGGCGTGGAGGCGATGGCGGCTGCTGCGACTGGCCAGGCCCGAGGCGCGGTTCGACCAGTTGGGCGAGCGATTCCGGCGGATGATGCGCATGGGCGTGGGGCAGCAGCGGATGTCTCGCTACCCGCTGGCGGGTCTCGCGCACAAGGCGATCTTCTTCGGGTTTATCGTGCTGCTGCTGCGCTCGCTGATCTTGTTTGCGCGCGGGTTTGTCGATGCCCCGGGGTTTGGTTACTGGGTCTTTGATTCGGGCACGCTGCTGGGCAATGTCTATGCGCTGGTGAAGGACGTGTATGTCGTGCTCGTGCTCGCGGGTGTGGGCGTGTTCGCGTACATGCGGCTGGTCGCCCGCACGCGGCGCCTGACGCTCAGCGCTGAGGGCGTGCTCATCCTGGTGATCATCGCGACGATGATGATTGCCGACGTGGTGTACGACGCGGCGGGGCTGGCCCTGCACCACCCCGGCGCGGGGTTCAGCCCGTGGGAGCCGCTCGGGTCGCTGGCGGCGCCGGCCTTTGCGTGGATGGGCGATGGGGCGAAGGCTTTTGCGTGGCACGCGGGGTTCTGGGTGCACGTGTCGCTGGTGCTGGGGTTTCTCAACCTGCTCCCGCTGTCGAAGCACTTTCACATCATCACGGGCCTGCCCAATGTCTTTTTCCAGGATCTCACGCCGCCCGGCAGGCTCCGCCCCATCGCCGACATCGAGGGGAAGATCGAGCGCGGCGAGACGCTGGGCCTGCGCACGCTCGACGACCTGACCTGGAAGGGCGTGCTCGACCTCTATTCCTGCACCGAGTGCGGACGCTGCACCGACCACTGTCCGGCGGCCAAGACCGGCAAGATCCTCTCGCCCAAGGCCATCACAGTCGACTTGCGCAACCACCTGTATGCGACGGGTTCGTCGCGCGGCGCGACCAAGGCCGTCGAGGGTGAAGGCGGCGGTGTAACGCTCGAGGACATCGTGCCCGCGGTGGTGAACCCCGAGGCGCTGTGGGCCTGCACGACCTGCCGCGCGTGCGAGCAGGAGTGCCCGCTCAACATCAGTTACGTCGACAAGATCGTGGACATGCGCCGGCACCTGGTGATGGAGCGGGGCGAGAACCCCGCGTCGCTCAACGGGGCCTTCCAGAGCATGGAGCGCGCGGGCAATCCGTACGCGGCGGGGGCCGAGGACCGGCTCAAGTGGGCCGAGGGGCTCGAGGTGCCCGTGCTGTCGGACCTGCCCGAGGGGGCGAAGGACCGCGTGCTCTTCTGGGTGGGGTGCGCCCCGGCGTATGACGCGCGGGCGAGGGGTATCGCGCGGGCCATGGTCAAACTGCTCAACCACGCGAAGGTCGACTGGTGCTGCCTGGGGGCCGAAGAGTGCTGCACGGGCGACGCGGCCCGGCGCGCGGGCAACGAGTTCCTCTTCCAGGCGATGGCGACGGGGAATGTCGAGACACTCAAGCGCTACGGCGTGACGAAGATCCTGACGGTCTGCGCACACTGCTTCAACTCGCTGGGGAACGAGTACCCCGACTTTGGCGGCGCGTTCGAGGTGGTGCACCACACGCAGTTTCTCGCCGCCCTGGTGCGCGAGGGGCGCCTCACGCCCACGCACCGCGTCGAGACGAGCCTGGTCTATCACGACGCCTGTTACCTGGGGCGGCACAACGATGTGTACGACGCGCCGCGCGAGGTGCTGCGGTCGGTGCCGGGCGTCACGCTCGTCGAGGCGGCGGCCTCACGCGATCGGGGCATGTGCTGCGGCGCGGGCGGGGCGCAGATGTTCAAGGAAGAAGAGCACGGCACGCAGCGCGTGAGCGAGGCCCGCACGATCCAACTCGTGCAGACGGGGGCAAAGACCATCGCCTCGGCTTGCCCCTTCTGCATGCGGATGCTCACCGACGCCGTGGCCAAGCAGGGCGACGGGGCCATCGCCCAGATGGACGTGGCCGAGGTGCTGCTGAAGTCGATCGAGGGCGAGATCGCATAAGGCCAATGGCCCCGGCGCGAAACGCGTGGCTTAGGACCGCTCACAGTATGAAGTGAAGGCGGGGTAGGGGCAGGCGGGCCGCCTGCCCCACAAGGGTGTGAAGTTCATTCTGTTCGAGGCTCTTAGAACGCCGCGACGCCGGTGAGTTCGCGACCCACGGCCAGTTCGTGGATGGTCTCGGTGCCCTCGTACGTGATCACGCTCTCCATGTTGAGCATGTGGCGGATCGCGCTGAACTCGACCGTGATGCCACTGGCGCCGAGCATGTCGCGGCAGTCGCGGGCGACATCGAGCGCCACGCGGCAGTTGTTCCACTTGGCCATCGAGACGTGCGCGTGGTGCAGTTTGCCCTGGTCCTTCAGGCGCCCCAGTTGCAGGGCCAGCAACTGGCCCGTGTTGATGCGACGGCACATATCGGCCAGGCGGCGCTGGATGGTCTGCGTGTGCGAGAGGGGGCGGTTGAAGAGGATGCGGACCTTGCTGTATTCGAGCGCTTCCTTGAAGCAGGCCTGGGCCGAGCCGAGCACGCCCCACGCGATGCCATAGCGGGCCTGCGTGAGGCAGCTGAGCGGGCCCTTGAGCCCGCGCACGCCCGGCAGCATTGCGCTGGCGGGGACGCGGACGTTGTCGAAGTAGAGGCCCGAGGTGGTTGAGGCCCGCAGCGAGAACTTGTGCTTGATGTCCTTGGCCGAATACCCCTTGGACTTGGCCTCGACGAGGAACCCGCGGATGCCCTCGTCGGTCTGGGCCCAGACGACGGCGACGTCGGCGAAGGTGCCGCTGGTGATCCAGAGTTTCGAGCCGTTGATGACCCAGTCGCCGCCGTCTTTCTTGGCGACGGTGCGCATGGCGCCCGGGTCGGAGCCGCCGTCGGCTTCGGTGAGACCAAAGCAGCCGATGGCCTCGCCCTTGGCCATGGCGGGGAGCCACCGGTTCTTCTGCTCGTCGCTGCCGAAGGCGAAGATGGGGTACATGCAGAGGCTGCCCTGGACGCTGACGAAGGAGCGGAGGGCGGCGTCGCCGCGCTCGAGTTCCTGCATGACAAGGCCCGAGGCGACGCTGTTGAGTCCGGCGCACCCATAGCCGTCGATGCTGCACCCGAGCAAGCCCATCTGGGCGAGTTCGGGGATGAGTTCCCTGGGGAAGCGTTCGTGCTCGAAGCACTCGGCCATGATGGGGATGACCTTGGCGTCGATGAATCGGGCGACGAGATCCTGGATGTCGCGTTCCTCTTCGCTGAGCGCGGAGCGGAAATCAACAAAATCAAGGGCGAGCGGGCCGGACGTTTCCGCGTTGCTCATCGGTCATACCTCGCAGGGCGTGAATGGGGAACGAACAGGGCCTGAGCCCATGGGTACAAGCGTAGTGCGGCCGTGTGCGTGGTTCCTGTGGAATGACCCGGGAATACGCGGGCGTGGCGCGTGTTCCGCGCGGCTTAGCGGGCCTTGAGGGCCTTGGATTCGGGCGAATGCAGGATGACCTGCCCGCCGCGGAACCACTGGGCCTCGCTGCGCCCTGAGCCGGTGTCGTAGAGACACGAGTTGAACCCATCGAGCACAAGAGTGTCGCCGACGACGCGGGCGGTATCGAGCCCCCAGAGCACGAGGAGGAAGAGTTCATCGAACTCGAAGACATAGCGGCGCGGGCGCGGGTGAAAGAGCGTCATGCTCATCAGCCCGTCGCGCGGGTCGGGCGGCGCCTCGAGGGGGAGTTGCACGCCGACCTGCGGATGCTGGGCGAACCAGTCCTGCACGACCTTCTCGATGTCCTTGGGACGCATCACGCGGCGAAATACCTCCGTTAGCCCAGTGTAGCGGCGTGGCGGGCGCGGGGAACACATCCGCCGCGGTTCACGTGTATCGGATCCACTCCAGGCACAAGCCCGCGGGCGCAAGCGTGGGGCCGGCCTGGCGACGCTCGCGCGATGCCAACGCCGCGCTCACGTCGTCGGGCGTGCGCGACCCGCGTCCGACCTCGAAGAGCGTGCCCGCGATGATCCGCACCATGTTGTAGAGGAACCCGCCGCCGCGCACCTCGACGCGCACGCGATCACCCTCGGGCACGGGAGCGAGCGCCATCACTCGGCAGGAAGTCACCGTGCGCACCGTCGTCAGCCGTCCGTGATTGATCGTGGTGAAGGCAAGAAAATCATGCGTGCCCTCGAGACGCCGGGCGGCTTCGTCCATGCGGGTTGCGTCGAGCGGCTCCCACACGCGGTGTACGTAGCGCCGGTCCCACAGGGGGCGCAGGCCCGTGCCGCGGGGCGGGGGTGGCGACACGTGGAATGTATACGTGTAGCACTTTTCGAGCGCACCCGAGATGGGCTCGAAACTCTCCTCGACCGGTTCGGCGTGCATGACCTGCACGTCTTGGGGGAGTTTCCCATTGATCGCCCGCAGGAGTTTGTCGACGCCCCGCGACAGGGGCCAACCGGTGCGCGGTCCATTGATCCCCGTGCCCTCGCCGTCGCTGCAGGTGAACGCCGCCACCTGGCCTCGCGCATGCACGCCCGCATCGGTGCGGCTTGCACCCACGAGATCGACTTCTTCGCCCACGATCGCGCGCACGCCCTGCTCGACCACGTGCTGCACCGTGCGCAGAGCGACGCGTGGTCGCGTCTCGCCCTCGCGCAGTCCCAGTGTCTGGGCGTGCTCGAGCGCGCCCTGCCCAGGGTGTGGTTGGCTCGGGTCGTCGGTGTGCGCGTCGGGGGCGTAGGGCTCCTGCTTCTGCCAGCCGCAGAAGTCCGTCCCGTCGTAGGCGATCGTGAGTTTGTAGCGGGGCACGGTGGCGTGGGGGGGCGTGGGGGTCAGGCGTTGGCGAGGCGCTGGGTGGCTTCGCGGTATCGATCGAGCGTGGCGTGGGCGATATCGTCGGGGATCGCCGGGCCCGGGGCCTGCTTGTTCCACTTCCCCTGGGCCACGAGGCGTTCGAGATACTCGCGCAGGAACTGCTTGTCGAAACTGGGCTGCGCGTGCCCCGGCTCGTAGCGGTCGGCGGGCCAGAACCGCGAACTGTCGGGCGTCAGTGCTTCGTCGATGACGATCGGCCCCGCGCCGCTGGGCTTGCCCGTCTCGTCCAACGGCAGACCAAACTCGAACTTGGTATCGGCGATGATGATGCCCCGTTTCTGGGCATAGTCGGCGGCGGCCTGGTAGATCGCCAGCGTCGTGTCGCGGAGCAGGGTCATCACGGGCTCGCCGGCGATGTCGCACGCGCGCGCAAAGTCGATGTTCTCGTCGTGCTTGCCCTGTTCTTCCTTGGTGGCGGGGGTGAAGATGGGGGCCGGGAGTTTGTCGCACTGGCGCAGGCCCGAGGGGAGGCGCACGCCGCAGACCTGGCCGGTGGCTTGGTACTCCTTCCAGCCCGAGCCTTCGAGATAGCCGCGGGCGACGCACTCGACGGGGATAACGCGGGTCTTGCGGCAGATCATGGACCGCCCGCGCAGGTCCTCGCGGGTGGTTCGAGCACCGGCGAAGGCCTCGTCGGGCAGATCGCTCACGTCGGTGCTCAGGAGGTGGGTCTGGGCGAGCCCATGGTCGGCGATGAAACCCAGCCAGAATGTCGAGAGGGTGGTGAGCAGTCGCCCCTTTCCGGGGAGCGGCGTGGGCATCACGACATCGAAGGCGGAGATACGGTCGGTGGCGACGATGAGCAGTCGCGGGGGTTGTCCGGGGGTGGCGGGGAGGTCGTACACATCGCGGACCTTGCCCTGACGTTTCCCGGGCAGGCGGAGGTCGGTGTCGAGCAGCGGGGCGTGAGGGGGCATGGGCTAGGGTAGCGGGGGCGGTTGCGGCGGAGGCCAAGGCCGGTCAAACTGGGCCCTTCGCGCTCGACGCGGGGCGTTGGGAGTTCAACGATCAGGGTTCGTGCCAGAGCGAGAGAGGGCCGACACGTCGCATGCTGAGTTTCGTAGTCTTTGACGCCGACGGGTTGAGCGCAGCGGATTTCCCGCCGCGCCATGCTCACCTCGTGGGGCCCGACGACATCCCGGTGCAGGGGGACGTGGTCTTTGAGCCCGGGCGGATCGTTTGCACGAAGGGCGTGCCGCAGAGCGTCGGGCTGTCGCTTCAGATGGAAGTGCATGCGTCGTCGGGCGGGGGGTCGCTGGGGCTGCTGCACGTGCAGACGTGCCTGCTGCCCGACCGGCCCGAGCCGTACCTGCTGACGATCGAACTGGCGCGGCATCGGATCATGTTCCTGCTGAACAAACTCGAGGACTGGGGGCTGCTGGACCTGCCCGCCGACCACCCGGTCATGGCCCGGTTCGATGATGCGCGGCGCACCTTCACGCAAGCACTGGTGAGCCAGCGCGGCACGCGCGAGGGGTACTGCCCCGAGGCCGACGCAAGGGCCACCAAGGCCATGGCCCTGGCGATGGAGGCGGGCGAGCAGGCGACGCTGCTCAAGGCCGAGTCGCAGATCGTCGAGCGTCTGAGCGGACGCGGTTATGCCGATGCCGTGGCGCACCTCAAACGACTGACGCCCGAGGCGCCCGCGCCGGGCTCGCCCATCTCGATCCCCGGGAGCGACGGGGTCGTGCTCAAGGGGCCGCCCGCGATCGGGTGCGCGATCAGCCCCGGGGCGACGAGCGAGGGGCTGATGCGGGCGGTGCAGGGTTCGTGCGACTTTGTGACGATGCCGATGCGCTGGATCGATATGGAGCCGGTGGAGGGGAAGTACGCCTTTGCGGGGACGGACCGCTGGATCGAGTGGGCGGTGCGGACGGCGAAGATCCCCGTCCACGCGGGGCCGCTGATCGAGTTTCGCCCGCAAGCCGTGCCCGACTGGCTGTATATCTGGGAGAATGACTACGAAACGCTGCGCGACCTTGTGATGGAGCACGTGGAGGCGCTGGTGACGCGGTATCGGCGGACGATCCAGCGATGGACGGTGGCCAGCGGGCTGCACGTCAACACGAACTTCAAGATCAGTTTCGAGCAGGTGATGGACCTGACGCGGATCTGCGTGCTGCTGGTGCGCAAACTGCACCCGACGGGCAAGATCCAACTGGAGATTGCCCAGCCCTGGGGCGAGTATCACGCGTCGAACCGGCGCTCGATCCCGCCGTATCTGTACGCCGAGGCGCTCGTGCAGTCGGGGCTGGGCGTGGACACGCTGGGGCTGCGGGTGCAGATGGGGCACGCCGAGCCGGGCCTGGGCACGCGCGATCTGATGGCCTTGTCGGCGATGCTGGACAAGTATGCGCAGTTGCAGAAACCCATCGCCGTTACGGCGTTGGGCGTGCCCAGCGGGCCCATCACACCCAAGCCTTACACGACGCGGGTGGGCTCGGCGGGTGAAGACGCGTACGAGCCGGGCTGGTGGCGCAAGGCCTGGAGCGAGGCGCAGCAGGCCGATTGGATGACGCGGGTCATGACGGTGATCTGCTCGAAGCCGTATGTGCAGTCGGTCTGCTGGCAGGAGTTCGCCGACCCGATGGCTCCGCCGGGCAGGCCCGCGCCCATGGCGGCGGAGATGCCCATGGGCGGGCTGGTAGGCTCGGGCGGCCAGCCCAAGGCAGCGCTGCAACGGCTGGCGCAGATCCGTCAGTGCGTGGCGGATGGGCGATCGCCCCTCTCGCTCATCCCCGACGCCGCGCGGTAGACTTTGCCTCGCGTGACACGGGGTGGAACCATCACCGAAGGGGCGGCCCGCTGGTTCGTGGCGGTGGGGATCGCGCTGGCCGGTGCGGCGGGCATGGCGGCGTCGTATTGGCGCACTCCCGCGCCGCTGCGGGCGGGGGCGAACGCAACGCCCACGGTTGAACGCGCGGTGTTGGCGTTGCCCGCGCCGGCGGGTGACAACCAGTTGGGTGTTGAGTTGCCGGTGTTGCCGAGTGAGCCAGCGGCGCTGACTGCGGCCGAGCCCGCAAAGGCCGATGCTGCGAGACCCGAGCCCGCGACGCAGCCCAAGACCCCGATCGCCCCCACCAAGACCACCATCAACATCAACACCGCGACGGCGGCGGAACTGGAACTGCTGCCCGGGATCGGCCCGGCGCTGGCGCAGCGGATCATCGACCACCGGCGCGAGCACGGGGCCTTCAGGCGTGTTGAGGATCTGGATGACGTGAAGGGGATCGGCCCGCGCACGCTGGAAAAGTTGCGCCCGCTGGTGCGGGTCGAGCCGCTACCATCGCCCTGAACGCGGGGACAGCACAACCGGCCGGACGCGGGTGCGTGCGGCCCGGTTCGCGCCTGCGCGTCGGGCGAATGCGTGCGCGAAGAACTCCTCTCCATCCTGGCTGAAGACGCGTCGATCATGGCCCTGGCGCGGGGGGTTCGCGCGGGCGGGCGGCTGGTCGCGTCGGGGAGCGCGGGGTCGTCGACCTCGCTCGTGGCCGGGGCGCTGGCATGGAGCCTGGGGCGCGTGGTGGTGCTCGTTGTGGCGCACCTCGACGACGCGGAAGAGTGCGTGGATGAGTTGACGGGGCTGGGCAT
>JABWBB010000030.1 GCA_013360675.1 Phycisphaerales bacterium
CCTCTGGCTCGGCACCGTGATCGTCGGCAGCGCCCATCTCGCGGGCAGCGACCTCGCGGCGAGCCTCCACCGCGCCGACTTCGGCATCGGGATCGAACGACCCCATCGCGGCCGGGGCTGGGGCGCTCGGCTCACCGAGGCCGCGATCACGTGGGCGTGTGCCCAGCCGGCGATCGACTGGATCGATCTCGGTGTGTTCCGCGGGAACGACCGAGCCCACGCGCTCTACACGAGCGTGGGCTTCGTGGAGGTCGGACGCGTGACGGATCGTTTCCGCGTCGACGGTCTGAGCATCGACGACATCCAGATGACCCTGCGGGTCGCAGCCCGGTGAGGCTCAGACCGCGCGCGGGAGCCAGGAGGCGCGACGGCGGGCGACCTCGACGTTCGTCCATGGGCCGCGGCTCGCCATCTCGCGCACGAGCGCGTGGAAGCGCTCGGGATCGGTCGCGACGGGCAACGTCACCTCGAGCACCGCGCGACGCGCGCCGCCCTCGACGTCGATCTCGCGATAGAGGAAGACGGTCGCGGGATCCTCGGGGTCGTCCACGAGCGCGAAGCCGAACAGCGGACGGCTCGGGTGCGGAAAGGACCAGGCGCCGAGCGCCTCGACGAGCGACGGAAGCCCCGAAGCCGAGACGCCCTGCCAGCCACCGATGATCGAGGTGCGCCACCACTCCACGCTCGCGACGCCCGCCACGCGCACGAGCAGGCGCAACGCCTGGGCGAAGATCTCGCCCGCGAGCGCGGCATGACCCAGCAGGTGCGCGAGGAAGGCGAGAAACGGCTGGACGCGGCGCGCGACGCCGCCCGGGCGATCGAACAGCAGCGTGCCGAACTCGAGGCCGATCTGTCGACGGCACGTGTCGAGCACAAGGCCGCGCTCGAATCGATGGAGATCACGTTCAAGGGGAATCTGCGCGCAGTCGAGATGCGCGAAGCGCAGTTGCGCGAGCAGGTCGATCAGCTGCATGTGCGGATGCAGGAGACGTTCCGTTCGCTGGCGGCGGGCGCGCTCGAGAAGGCCAACACCGAACTGCTCAAACTCGCCGACGAGCGCTTCAAGGCGCAGCAGCAGCAATCGGTGCACGAGCTCGAGCAGCGCAAGAACGCCGTCGAACAACTCGTCAAGCCCATCGCCGAGACGCTGAGCAAGACCGAGGCGAAGCTGGGCGAACTGGACCGGTCACGCGCGTCGACGGCGGCGGCGATCGGCGAGCAGATGAAGGCCGTCGCCGACATGGGGCGCGTGCTCAAGGATGAGACCTCGAAACTGGTCAACGCGCTCAAGCGCCCCGAGATCCGCGGGCGCTACGGTGAGATCCAGTTGCGGCGTGTCGCCGAGCTGGCAGGCATGACCGCGTATTGCGACTTTGACGAGCAGACGGGCGTGCGCGACGCCGAGGGCCGTCTGCAGAAGCCCGACATGACCGTGCGCCTGCCCAATGAACGCATCATCGCGGTTGACGCCAAGACGAACATCGCGGCGTATATCGACGCCGTCGAGGCCACCACGCCCGAGCAGGCCGAGACGCACCTGAACCGCTTCGCCGCGCACGTGGCCGAGCAGGTCGCCGCCCTGTCGCGCAAGGGGTATTGGGAGCGGTACGACGGCGCGCCCGAGTTCGTGGTGATGTTCGTGCCGGGCGATCAGTTCATCGACGCCGCGCTGCAGCGCAAGCCCGAACTGATCGAGCAGGCGGCGCAGCAGCGGGTGATCCTGGCCAGCCCCAGCACGCTGATCGGGCTGCTGCGGGCCGTCGCCGTCGGCTGGCGCGAGCAGCGCCTCGAGAAGCAGGCGCAGGAGCTCTTCACGCTGGGGCAGGAGCTGCACGACCGGGCGGCAGTCCTTTCAGAGCACCTGGGGCGGCTGGGCGGTTCGCTCGAGCAAGCCGTCAAACGCTACAACGACGTCGTGGGCAGTTACGAGGGGCGGCTCGAGCCGACGCTGCGCCGCTTTGAAGAGGCGGGCGCCCGCAGCGGGAAGCAACTGGCCGAGGTCGAGTGCGTCACCGTGCGGGCACGCCTGCCCGCGGGGCAGAACACCCAGGAATGACGAGGCGGGTGGTGGCACCCGGATTCAGATTGATCGCCGTGCTGTGCATGCAGCCCGAGCGTGAGCGAGGGCTTTCCTTTTATTGACCAGACAAAAGAAGAGATCCCTCCCTGACGGTCGGGCTGCATGTCAAGATTGCCTTCGCGTTCGTCTCACGCCGGGCTGGGGAGCACATCGGGCGGAAGGTCCTCGCTCGCCGTCGCCTTGCCGCCCGGGGCGGGGGTCTGGGCCTTGCGTGCCTCGAGCATGGCGAGCATCTCGCTGACGGTGGGCTTGTCGAGCTTTTCGCCGCGCATCAGGCGGGTGACCTCGTCGGCGCTGAGAGTCTCGTGCTTGAGGAGGGCCTCGGCGACGCTGACGACCTTGTCCCAGTTGGCCTCGAGGATCTCGCGGGCCTTGGTGAAGGCCTCGTCGGCGAGGCGGCGCACCTCTTCGTCGATGATGCGCGCGGTCTCGTCGGAATAATCCTTGTCGGGGAGCTGCAGCTCGCGCGAGTCGCTGGGCGCATAACGGATGAAGCCCAGCCGATCGGACATGCCCCACTCGAGCACCATGTGCTTGGCCATGGCGGTGACCTGGGCGATGTCCTGCGATGCGCCCGACGAGACATCATTCATGGCCTTCTGCTCGGCGATGCGCCCGCCGCAGAGCACTTTCATCGTCGCGTTGAGCCAGCGCACGCTGTAGCCCATGCGGTCCTTCTCGGGGAGCGAGAACGTCGCGCCGCCCGCGGCCCCGCGCGGGATGATCGTCACCTTGTGCAGCGGGTCGGCGTCGGGCAGCAGCGCCTGCAGCACCGCGTGCCCGGCCTCGTGATAGGCCACGAGCTTGTTCTCGTCCTTCTCGCGCACGCGCGACTTCTTCGCGCGACCGAACTTCACCTTGTCGCGGGCCTCTTCCAGGTCCACCTGCTCGACGTAATCCTTGTTCTGCATCGTGGCGGCGATGGCGCCCTCGTTGATGATGGCCGCCAAGTCCGCTCCCGAGAACATCGGCGTGCCCCGCGCCACGCGCTCGAGGTCGACCTCCGGGCTCATCTTCACCTTCTTGGCGTGCACGCGCAGGATCTCGAGCCGCCCCTTGAGATCGGGCAGCGGCACGATGATCTGGCGATCGAATCGACCCGGGCGGATGAGCGCGGGGTCGAGCACATCGCCACGGTTGGTGGCGGCGATGACGATCACGCCGTCGGTGGTGGCAAAGCCGTCCATCTCGACGAGAATGGCGTTGAGCGTCTGCTCACGTTCGTCGTGCCCGCCGTGCGAGAAGCCCCCGCCGCGCCGGCGCCCCACGGCGTCGATCTCGTCGAGGAAGATGATGCAGGGGGACGATTCCTTGGCCTGCTTGAAGAGATCGCGGACGCGCGACGCGCCCACGCCCACGAACATCTCGACGAAGTCGGAGCCCGAGATCGAGAAGAAGGGCACGTCGGCCTCGCCGGCGATGGCGCGGGCCAGCAGGGTCTTGCCGCAGCCGGGCTCGCCCACGAGCAGCACGCCCCGCGGGATGCGCCCGCCCAGGCGCGCGAACTTCTTGGGGTTCTTGAGGAACTCGATGATCTCGGAGACTTCGTCCTTGGCCTCGTCGATGCCGGCGACATCGTTGAAGGTGACGTTGGTCATCTCCTTGTTGAGGGTGCGGTGGCGCGATTTGCCGAAGTTGCCCAGCATGCCGCCCCCGCCCCCCGCCCCGCGGATCCCGCGGGTGATGAGCATCCAGATCACGATGAAGATGATGAGGATGGGTCCGTAGAAGAGCAGGAGTGGCATCCACCAGCTGCTCGCCTCGGGGCGTGCCGCGTTGGCGGTGATCCGCATCACCTCGTCGGCGACGGTCTTCGACGTCGCGGTGTTCAACTGGATCGAGACGTTGCCCTGCGGGGCGTCCTCGGCGGCGCGCCGGACGGCGATCACCGCGCTGTCGCTGATCCGCACCGAATCCTCGACGATCAGCCCGCTGTTCCACAGGTTCTCAAAGTCCGCCAGCGTGACGGACTTGCCCGCGCGCGGCGTGCTGAAGAGCATCACCAGCAGCAGCACCAGCAACGCCGCTGACAAGATGCCAAAGACCCCGCGCCCCGGCTGCGGGGCCCCCTGCCCCGGCGGACGATCGCGCCCGGGTTCCTGTCCGGAACGCTGCGGCTTGGGAGCGGGCGGGCGATCGTTCTTGTCGGGTCGGTTGGCCATGCGACTCCTGAAGGCTGATACCGATTCTTCGGCCGCCCGGACGCCCCGGATGCACCCAAGGTCCGTGCGAAGCCATCAAAAGGTAGGCGGGCGTTGGGGTCCGCATCGGCCCGGAGGGTGTTTTCTGCACCCGCTTATAAGGTGAATGTGCCTGATTGATTCGTCACCAGGTCTCACGGAGTTCGGCCACGATGTCGCGGGCCAGTCGCTGGGCGGTGGCGTGACGCCCGGTTTCGATCCGCTCTCCCGTGGGTTGCGCGGGGACAAAGACATCGGCGCTGGCGAAGGACTTTCGGGCGACGATGGGCTTGCCCGTACGCGCGTCGATCCACTCGAAATCGACGCTGAGCTTGTACGACATCGTCTGCGTCAGGCCGGTGATCGAATCGTTGGCCAGCGAGCGGATCTGCGCCGAGCGGATCACGCCGCGTAGTTCGCTGTCGGCCCGGCCCGCGCGGGTCACCACCATCGGGGTGCTGCGCTGGATCTCCTTGATGATCGCCTCGGTCAGCTCGACCTCGACGCCCACGGCGTATGTCTTGTTCTCGAAGACCGGCACCGCGACCGAACGCACACCCGAGTCATACGTCGAATCAAAGGCGTATCCCTGGCTCGGGCTGCTCGCGCACCCGCCCACCGCAAGCAGGCCAAGCCCGAGCACGGGCACAAGCACGACCGCCCGTGTCAAGACGGCCCGGATCATGGCGCGGGCTCCTCGGGCGCGGCGTCGCTGGGCGCGGCATCTTCGGGTGCGATCGCATCGGCGGGCTTGGGCGATTCACCCATGCCCCAGCCACGCTGCTCGATGATCTCCAGTCCCTCCTGCGCCGAGCGGGTGCCGGGGAACTTGCGCACCAGGCGTCGGAGCGTGAGGCGTGCCGAGACCGGATCGCCGCGCGTGAGGTACCAGCGCCCCACGCCCAGCACCTGGGCGGCGCGCGATTCGTCGAGGCGGGCCTGGAGTTCGGGCCCGAGGCCGGCTTCCTGGGCGTGCGCGGGGAACTCTTCGACGAGCGTGTCGATCTGGTAGCGGGCATCGAGCAGCGGGGCCGCGTCGTAGCGCGGGCCCTTGAACTGCGCGATGTTGGCGTAGATCAGCCGCTGCATGGCCATGGGGCGGGCGTCGGAGTTGGGGAAGTTCTGCAGGAAGACGTCGTACGTCTCCGCCGCCCCGCGCAGATCGCGGTTGCGGTAGTAGTAGTCGCCCAGTTCGAGCAGAGCCCGCTCGGCCAGGCGGCTGCCGGGCAGGCGCTCGTTGATGCGGATGATGATCTCTTCGGCGATGGGCACGCCCGAATCCATGCGGAAGAGGCCCAGCACCTTCTTGCGCAGGCCGCCCAGATAGAGCAGCGCCACGTCGAACTCACGCTCGAGGGCCGGGGCGAACATCTCTGACCCCGAGAAGTTCTTGACGACTTCTTCGAAATCGAGCAGGGCGTCGTACTCGTCGCCGTCGGCGAGCTTGCAGTCGCCGCGCAGGACCAGGGCCTCGGGCACGTAGGCGTTCGAGGTCAGTTCGTAGACCGCCATCCACGCGTCGAGTTCGCGCCGGGCCGCGCTGATGCGCCCCTCGGCGATCTTGGTGCGGACGCCAGCCATGACGGCGGCGTCGGAGCCGGGCTCGGGGGCCGACTGCTGCACGATCTGCCCCTCGTCATCGAGGCGGAAGGTCGATGACTGGGCGCTCGCCGTCGCGCTCAGGCCCAGGAGAATGAACGGTGTCAACCGGCGGAGCATCGCGCACAGGATACGCGAGGCCGGCGCAGCCCGCAGGATCGACCTGGGCCAGCAGCCGCCTCAGCCCCGCCTCGTCCTGGGGGATCCACCGCGTGCGGCCCGTCTTGAGCGTGAGCAGGATGTACGGCATGCAGCGCCCGCAGGAGGTCCCGCAGCCCGTCGCCGCCGACAACGCCCCCAGCGACGGGCCCACCCTGCGCGACAGATCCAGCAGCGTGGCGAAGGTCACGTTGTGGCAGACGCACCGGTCAACGCTCATCGCCATTCGTCCGCGTCGGGGACGTAGTGCGTGGTGTTGGTCTGACCCGCCGAACCCACGTTGAACCCGGGCACCACGATCCATTCCGGGCGGCTGACCACCTGCTGGGCCGAACCATCGGCGCGGCTGGTGACGGCGGTGCCCTGGCCCGCCTTGCGCGTGTGATGCCGGAAGGCGGTCGTGGGCGTGCTGTTGTCGGTCCAGCCCTCGCCGGGCGAATAGAGCTGCGGCGGGTCGAGCAGCGCGCAGTTGCGCGCGGGCTGCATGGGGAGAAGCGTATCGGCGAAGACAAAGAGGTCGGGCGTGCGCACGATATCGCTCAGGCGTCGCCACGGGCGAAAGCCGATCGTCGCGCCCCAGCCGGGCGTCTTGGCGGGGGAAAGGTAATACCCGTTGTAGCCGTAGGTCGAGGTGGGCTCGTTGCTCGCCCCCTGCGGGCGGTAGGAGCCCCAGGGCTGGCTGACGCACTCAAAGACCGACTTGCGCGCCAGCTCCGCGCCCAGGTAGGGCCCGATGAACCCGCGCGAGAGATCCACGGGCGATGAGGGCGTGCCGTGCGTGCCCCACCAGAAGACCTGCGGCCCGCCGCCGATGTCGGCCTCGGACCAGTAGGCCAGCGGCATGGCGCGGTCCTGGTAATCGTTGGCGTAGAGCGACCAGGCGATGATGAGCTGGTGCTGATTGCTGAGGCACGAGGCGATGCGTGCCGCCTCTCGCGCCGAGCGCAGCGCGGGGATCAGCAGCCCGATGAGCAGCATGACCACGCCCAAGACGACCAGCAGCTCGATCACCGAAAAGGCGCGGCGCGACACGACGCGGCGCTGGGAGGCGGGGCGCGACACAACCGGACGTTCCCTGTGGGGGGTGGGCGCGCCCGGCGGCCAGCGACCCGCCTCCGCGCGTCGCGTCGGAGGGGTGGTGGGTATTCGCCCGTAGTGTCGTCTGCGTTTCACAACTTGCATGCAATTATCCGTCATAGGCGCCGATGGCCCATTCTCCGGCGCGCAACCTCGACAGCAGGAGCACACGGTCGGTCTCGTTGATGTCGCCATCGGCGTTGACATCGCGGGCGCCGAGGCCCTGCTCCCAGGCGTAGAGGTCATCGATCGAGATTCGCCCGTCCGTATTCACGTCGTAACGGGTCGCGGGATACCCCATGCCGCGCAGCCCTTGCGCACCGATGCTGAATAGCGTGCCATCGTCGATCGCGGGGGACGCACCCACGCCCTCAACACTCTCCACGAGAAAGCCCGGCATCGACGGCGAACGCGTGTAATCGAACGCCACCAGCTCTGCACAGGGCGTATACGCCGATGCGCCCGAGGGAGCCACGCCCACGAACACCCGGCGCCGGGCTTGATCGATCACGCACGCGGGCTGGATCGTCCACCCGCCCACGCGGAGATATTCGCCCGGGTCGATGACGCCGTTGCTGTTCTCGTCGATCCATGAGTCGAGGGCGCTGTCCCACACGCGCTGGGCATGATCGGCATTGTCCTTATAAAGGGTGATGCTGGGGACGCTGCCAAAGCCGCTCACCCCGCCACTGACGAGAACATACCCCCCGGAAATGGGGACGGGAGTCGTCGACGTGCGGTTGCTGGCGATGCTCCACGCCAGTTCTCCAGTTCGCGCATTAAGCCTCACCAGCGATGACGAGAAGAGCCCACCCCAGAAGTGGTACGACGCGGCGTAGAGCGCGGGGTCTTGCCCCACGCTTGCGGGCGACGTCACGCACACGCCCCCGTAGTACCCATGCCCCTCAGGGTTGGGCGCAACAAAAGCGGGCGCGGGCGTCACGCCAGCGTCGGCGGGGAAGGCCAGGAGTTCACCCGGGCCGAAGAAAAAATCACCCGATGTCGCCACGTACACCAGACCCAGGCCGCCCTCTCGCTTCGAGAGATACGCGGGCGTGTTGCCGCTGGTCGAGCCGATCATCGCGCTCCAGACGATCGCGCCGGGCTGATACGGGTTCTGGGCCGCGTGAAATGCATCGACGTTGAGGCAGAGCAGGCGACCGTCGCCGCCGGTGCTGAAATCGGTGATGAACAGGCGGTTGGAGTGGCCCAGATCATCGGTGACCAGCGGCGAGGCATTGACCACCGACGCGCCCAGCGGAGTTTGCCATCGCTGCTGACCTGTCTGGGCATTGATGCAGGTGACGAACGAACCCGAGGCGACATAGACCGACGCCGTGCGCACGTCGTAGCAGGGGCTCGACCACGACTCGAGCACCGGCGCGGGGATCGGGGCGGCCCAGCCGGGCGTGCCGCTGTCGCGCGAGAAGCAGAACAGCCGCCACTGGGCGCCCTGCCCCGGGGGCGTCACGCGCCCGATGGCGAAGACGCTGTCCTTGCTCAGCACCACGCCCGACTGCCCATGAAACGTGATCGCCAGGCCCGAGGCATCGGTGGCACGGGTCCAGGCGTGCAGAGAAAGGTCGGGCAGGCACCCCTCGATCACGGACACACGGCTCGGCGTGCGCGCGAAGCTGGCCCAGCCGTCCGTGGGGCCACTGGCGTGCGCGCCCGGTGCGACAAGCGTGAGAAGGATGATCACCCACAGGCCCGGGGCGATACCGCGGGCACACGCGTTCATAATCGCCTGCGAGCGCCTTTCGACGGCTCGCAAGCGGATCCTCTCCCAACTACAGGCAGCGGCGACGGCGCAGGCCCGCCCCCGCAAACATTCCAAGCAAAGCCAGCACGCCCGGCGTCGGCGCGACGGCCGCCAGGGCGTCGATCTGAAAGGCCGCCGGGTTTGACGACAGATTCGTGAAGCGCACGAACGAGACCGATCCAAGCCCGAAGGCCCCGATGTCGACGCCCGCCCCGCCGCCCGAGCCCTTGTAGCCCGCGATGATCTGCGCGAAGGTCTTGCCCATCGGGTCAAAGGCCGGATCGACCGGGCGTGTGAAATCCGAGAGGACGTTGCCTGGCGCGACGGAATACGGATCGGTGAGATCGAGGTAGCCCAGCGTGGGGAAAAGCCTGTCGGGGGCGATGCCCGTCGCCGTCACCCAGACCTGCCCATCGCTGCTGAGCTCGACGCGTGCGGCGCCGCTCTGGCCGAAAAGCCCGCCCACGATGCCGTTGGGGTAATCGATGTCGATGAACCCGGCGTTACCGAAGATCAGCAGATCGATGCCGTAGGGATTGGCGGGGTTATTGAGGACCGGCTCATCGAAGGCGAGGGTGAGATGCCCCCCGCCGCCGATCGAGACGAGTTCGGTCTCCATCCAAGCGGGGTTGAACGGGGTGACCGCGCCCGGAAAGACACCCACCCCGGTGAAGCGGGTAGGCTGACCCAGCGCGGTGCTGGGATTGGTATAGGTCCCTGCGCCCAGCCCCGGGTTGTAAGAGATGACGCGGTCGGCCCACGGATCGGCCGCCATGATCGCGGGGGTCATGCCCCCCACCAGCAACGCCACAATAACGACACGCATGCCAGACCTCCGGTCCCGATTCGCGCGGGACAACGCACGAAAAAACCCGGTGCGGGTGGCCTTGCTCTGCGATGTGAAGTGAGTCGGCGAGGCGGCGCGACCAGAAGACGGCGGCGCACCTGCCGGTCTCCCTTCGCCCGTGGCATGGGCCCGGCGTGCAACGCCTTCCCATCGCCGCGGGCCCGCGAGGGGCCGCCAGCACGTCGTCGGCAGGTCTTCCGGCTTCGGGCTCCGCTGGCGTGGCCTTCCCAATCTTGTCGCTCCCGACACGCGTCGGAATCCGATTCGATCAGTGGCCGGGAGGCTCGTCGTGGCCTCCCTCAACGCTCAACATCAGCACCCGTTACGGCGGCGCGTCCGCGGTGGCATTTCACCACGCTTCCCTGTTTCACCCGGAGCCCCCGGCCACGAATACGCCGAAAACTCCGAGCACCGATGACGCATTCAGCCTAGCAAACCACGCCCGTGTGTCAAGAACGCACTGTGATCGCGCGGGGCCACGCGACGCGGGCATCATCGCAAATGCACGCGTGTCAACATGTTGCGCCTCTATCACGGGATCGTGCGCAAGTGCGCATCAATCGCGTCCCAATAGGCGACTCTGTCGTGCGGAAAGTCGTTGTGCCCGCCGTCGAGTTCGACCAGGGTGGTGCGGGGCGCGAGGGCGGCGAGGGTGCGCGAGTGGTCGGGCGGGATGATCGTGTCGTGCCGCCCGTGCAGCAGCAGCACGGGCACGTCGATCGCGGGCAGCGCGCGATCGGTACGCCAGGGGCTGGCGATGAGAAAGTCGGGCACACCCATGCGGCGCGTGAAGGCGAGCGTGCTGGTGAGCGTTGATTCGAGGATCAGCGCGGCGGGCCTTCGCTCGGTTGCCACCTGCGCCGCCACCGCGCCGCCGATCGAACGCCCGTGATAGATCAACCCCGCGCGATCGATGGCGTTGGGCAGGGCGTCGATGATGGCGATGGCATCAGCGACGATGGCGGCCTGGGTGGGGCTGCCTGTGGTGCGCCCGTAGCCGCGGTATTCGATGAGCAGCACCGCGCAGCCGCGCTGGGCGTATTCGTCGGCGAGATCGAGCTGGTGGTCGATCAACTCGGCGTTGCCGTGGAAGAAGACGACGCAACGCGATGCGTGTGCGGCGTCGGCGGGCTGGTGCAGCCAGGCCTCGACCGACGCGCGCGGATCGTCGGCGGGCGTGTGCGTGAGGCGGGTCCAGCCCGCGTGGAGTACCGGGGCCTCGGGGCGGCCGGCAAAGTCGCGGGGGAACATCGCCGCGTGAAGGCGCCACGCCACGAGGGTGCACCAGAAGGCGTACGCGGCGGCGAGGATGGCGAGAAGTCGGAGCAGGCGTCGTTTCCAGGTCATCGGGGGGCGGGTCATTCGGGGGATTGTTGCGACCCTGGGCCCGGCGTTCCCTACGATCGCCACCTATGACCACCACGCCCAAATCGATGGACGCCATCATGGCGCTGTGCAAGCGCCGCGGCTTTGTCTACCAGGCCTCGGAGATCTACGGGGGCATCAACGGCTTCTGGGATTACGGCCCACTGGGCGCACAACTCAAGAAGAACCTGCGCGACGCCTGGTGGCAGGACATGATCATGAACCCGGCGTGGGGGCGCAAGGGGCCTAACGGCGAGCGCGTGCGCTGCGTGCCGCTCGAGACGTGCATCATCCAGCACCCCAAGGTGTGGGCGGCGAGCGGGCACGTGGGTGGGTTCAATGACCCGATGGTGGATTGTCGCGAGACCAAGATGCGCTACCGCGCCGACCACCTGCGCCTGGTCCACGCGACCAACGAGCGCAAGTCCGGGCGTTTCTTCGCCTTCATCGAGAACGATCCCGACACGCTCGAGAGCGCACTCAAGAAACTCGGCAAGTACGTACGCCGCGACATGGGCCAGGGTGATACCGAGATCCTCGAATTCAGCGCGCTCGACATGGAAGAGGAACTTCCCCGCGTCGTCGGCCCGCACGCCAAGGAAGCGGGGACGCTCACGCCGCCCCGCCAGTTCAACCTGATGTTCCACTCCTACACCGGGGCGACGGCAGGCGAGGACGACAAGGTCTATCTGCGCCCCGAGACCGCGCAGGGCATCTTCGTGCAGTTCAAGAACGTGGTCGATACGACGCGCGTAAAGATCCCCTTTGGCATCGGCAACACGGGGCGATCATTCCGCAACGAGGTGACGCCGCGGAACTTCACCTTCCGCTCGCGCGAGTTCGAGCAGGCGGAACTCGAGTTTTTCTGCCACCCCGACGAATCGCAGGATTGGTATCGCTTCTGGCGTGACTTTCGCATGGAGTGGTGGAAGTCGATCGGGCTTGCCGGGGAGAACCTGATCCTGCGCGAGCACGACAAGGACGAACTGAGCCACTATTCGGTGGGCACCAGCGACGTGGAATATCGCTTCCCCTTCACCGCGCCGGGGTTTGGCGAACTCGAGGGGATCGCCCACCGCGGGTGCTTCGACCTGACCCAGCACCAGCAGCACAGCAACGCCAAACTCGATTACTTCGACACGACGCGGGGCGAGACGCTGCCCAACGGCGGGAAGAAGGGCGAGCGGTACATCCCCCACTGCATCGAGCCCGCCGCCGGGCTCGACCGCGGCGCGCTGGCGCTGCTGTGCGAGGCGTACACGCGGGATGATTCGCGCCCCAGCCCCGAGTTCCTGAAGCTCAACCCGCGGGTGGCGCCCATCAAGGCCGCGGTCTTCCCGCTGGTGGACAAGGACGGCATGCCCGAGATCGCCGAGCGGTTGACCGATGAACTCTTTGCTCGCTTCGGGCGCGGCGGGTTCATCGAGAGCGACGCCAAGCAATCGATCGGCAAGCGCTACGCCCGCATGGACGAGGCGGGTTGCCCCTTCTGCTTCACCATCGACGGGGAGACGCTCAAGGACCAGAGCGTGACCTGCCGCGACCGCGACAGCGGCACGCAGCAGCGGATCGCGCTCGATCAGGTCAAGGTGTTCCTGGGCGAGAAACTGGGGATGTAGCGATCAGCGTCTCGCCGCACAAGGCCTGGGTGTGTGAGCTTTAATGTGGGTGCGCATGAAAAACGCCCGCCGCGGGTGTTCCGCGACGGGCGCAAGAGAAGACATCAAAGACAATTCGCCGACAGGATTTAGCGGCGACGGCGCACGCCCAGCAGGCCCAGGCCCATGCCCATCAGGCCGGCGACGCCGGTGGTCGGCACGTTGCAGAAGGTCGCGCCGCGCAGGGCGATGGTGTAGGCCCCTGCGTCCGAGTCGCTGAAGTTCTCCCAGTGATCGAAGCCGGCCGCGGACGGATTGGGGCCGTGCAGGGCGTCAAAGTCGGACCCCAGCAAGGCGATGTCGGTGTTACCCGCGTCCTCCGGATCATTCGCAAAGGAGGAGATAGAGAGCAGGTAGCGCCCCGGAGTGATCGAGATCGTCGCGGTCGGGGCGACCACGCCGCCGCCCGTGAGCGCGGCGTAGGTCGACGGATCCGAGATGACCGATGCCAGCCCGCCGCCGGCGCCGGCTGGGGTGTCGTCATTGGCTACGACAAGGCCGCCGTTGGCGTTCCACAGCCACAGGCGCGAATCGAAGGCCGCGGCACCGCCGAAGGCCGCCGACGTGCTGGCCATGAAGTTGGCCGGGTCGGTGATGTTGATGCAATACGTATCGACGTGATCGCCATTCGGACGGTCGATCGAGCCCATGATGGACAGCAGCGGGCCCACGCCCGTGGTGTCCTGGAAGGGGATGGGGCCGTCGGGCGCGTCGCCCGATTCGGTCCAGGTCTGTGCCGAGGCGGTCGCGCCCGCCAGGCCCATCACCATCGCCGCGTACAGAAAGTGTCGTGTCATCTTCATCCGTATCTCTCCTTCTGCTCCGTCCTATCCGGAGCCCTACTTGAGCGTTGGCGCGGCACCCACGTGGCGTGACCCCGCCAGCGCAATACATACTCCGACCCTATCACGAGGCGCATGCACCTCAACCCCACGCGTAGGCATTTCGGGGCATATTGAGTAGCGCGATGGCGAACAACCTTGAAACATCCGGGTCTTATCGGCGAAGTGATTGCCGCGCACGGCCTCTCAGGCTCGCTCACACACGCTCACACCAGTGAAAACGCTAGACTCTCCCGCAGGTGCGGCGTTCGTCGCACCGCCCGGACACGAGTCTCGCCGCACGCGACGAACTCGATCTCAAGGAGCCACGCATGGTTTCGATCCTCGATCTCTGGCTGCCCATCGTGCTGAGCGCGGTCTTTGTCTTCTTCGCCAGCAGCCTGCTGTGGATGGCGCTGCCGTTCCACAAGAACGACTTCAAGTTCCTGGGTGGCGAGGAGGCCAACGTGATGAACATGATCCGCGGGCTCAACCTGGGCGGCGGCATATACATGTTCCCTCGCTGCGACCCCAAGGCGGTCAAGGACGATCCCGCCGCCGCCGAGCGACTCAAGACCGGCCCGTGGGGCATGCTCACGGTGATGGCGTCACCGGGCAGCATGGGCAAGTGCCTGGGTCTGTGGATGCTCAACACCCTGCTCGTCGCCGCCTTCGTGGCCTATATCGCGTCGAACGCGCTCCCGGCCGGGACCGAGTATCTCAAGGTGTTTCAGATCGTCGGGGCGACCACGTTCCTGGCCTATGGCGGCAACGCCCTCTGCGACAGCATCTGGAAGGGACGCCCCTGGAGCCACCTCCCGGGGAGCATCATCGATGCGCTGATCTACGCCCTGCTCACGGGCGGGGCCTTTGGCTGGCTGTGGCCCAAGGCCGCGGCCATCCTGCCCGTGATGCCCTCCTGACCAGCGTATCTGCACCTCGCGCTCGCGGGCTCAGACCGGGATCGTGAGGTTCGCCAGTTCCTTGCCCGCAAGGTCGTGGACCAGCAGCGCGAGGCCCGTGCTGTCGGCGTGGCCTTCGATCACCGTCGCGCTCTCGGGCGCAGGGCCGCCCCCCACGACCTGCACATAGGGGTGGTCGGCGTTGAGCGGCGTGATCGCGTGGTGGTGCGTATGCCCGCAGATCAACGCGTGGATCCCCGCCCGCGCCAGCAGCGGGGCCCACTTCACGCGCGAGTCTTCGCTCGACCCCGGCCCCCACAGCGGGATGTGCATGAGGGCCACCCGCACCGCCGCGTCGCGAAACTCCTCCTCCTCGATCGCCCGCTCGAGCCAGACGCGCTGCGCGTCGCGGTATCGCGCGAAATCGTTGAGCCCCGCGTAGACCCGGTGCCCGTCGGGCTTGTCCTCGCCCGTGTCCATCACGAGATAGGCGATGGGCCCGTCGCGCAGCGTGAAGAAGCGCACGCCGCCGGGATGGTCCATGAAGCGGTCGAGCTGGCGGGCGTGTATGCCGCGCACGTCGTGATTCCCGCTCACGAGGCAGAACGGGTTCGAGGCGGCGTAGTCGCTCCCACCGGGGCGGAAGAGCTGAGACACCACCTGATTGTCGTGGCGCACATCATTAAAGACATCCCCGTTCCAGAACGTCGGCCCCGGTTTGCACGCGGCGAGCCGCTCCGTCACGCCCTTGAGCGTGGTCTCGTTCTCGTGCGTGTCGTTGATGACGCGGAACGAGGCGGTGCTCGCGCGCCCGGGTGTCGTGAATTGATACTTTTCGGAAAACTCGGCCGCCCCGCGCGTGATCTTGTACGCCCCGCGGAAATCGATGGGACAGACGCCCACGCGATACCAATAGCGCGTGCCGCGCTTGAGCCCGGTGAGGCGAATCTTGTGGATCCGTCCATCGAGCGGGAGCAGGCCATGACGGCTGTTGTCGGCGCGTTGACCCAGCGTGCTGCTGGTGCCGTATTCCACCCACGCCGTGCTGATCGCCCGGACGGCGATGCTGACGGTCATCGCGTCGGGTGCGGGGTTCTGCAGCACCGGGGGGCTGTCGATCACGCCATCGGCGACGGGTTGCAGGCCAAAGTCTTCGTGTGCGCCGTGAGCCTCACTCGATGAGAGCGAAAAGCCCGCGGCCAGGGTCGCCGCCGACAGCCCGACAAACTCACGCCTGTCCATGTGGACAGATTACCACGCGCCGGCTGGCCCGTCGGCGGACTTATGTCACACCCCTGTCACGAGCCCGGCGGCGGGAACCCGGCGCGGGCACTGCATCGCGGCTTAGTAGCGATAGGTCAGCCCGATCGCCGTGCCAAAGTCATCGGAAGCGTTCGTCAGCCCGAACCGCAGGCTGACATCGAACAGCAGATCCGCGGACAAGGCATAGGTCAGACCCGTGTTGATAAACGCGCGGTAGTCCTCATCGCCGCCCAGGTTCACCTGACCGGCGTATTCGATAAATGCGCCAAGGTCCTTGGCGATCTCGCGCCCGAGCGAGATCGTGTGCCCCATGTCGATGACATGCGCGGTGTCGTCGCCGTTGCGCAGGGCTTCGAACATCACCATCGCCGCCATCCCAAAGTCGTGCGGCAGGGCGAACGACACGGGGAACATCACTCCGCCCTCGACGTCGCCGTTGCCCAGGTCGTCGTCCGCCGTGGGGATCTTGATGTAGGGCATCAGGGCGCCGGCGCTATCGCCCCCGTCGTTGCCCCACAGGTTCTTTTTGACGCGCAGCACCAGGTCGCCAAAGCCGTCGACGGTCTGGGTCGTGCCCCCCTCTTCGGTACGGACCTGTGCGTAGGGGTCGAGGCCAAGGTGCATATCGACGCTGTTGCACAGCCCGACCTTCAGCAGCATGGGCGCGACACTGACCGAGCGGGTCTTGACATCATCGCGCTTGTCATAGGTGAAATCGGCCAGCGACACCTCGATCTGGAAGTGCCCCGCGTCGACGGTGTAGGCGCTCTCGGTCGCGTCGGGGCGATCCGCCGACAGGTCACGCATCTGCTCGCGCGGCGTGGGATTGAAGAGCGTGTACCCGGCCTTGCTCGATTCTTGCGCCAAGCCGATCGACGGGAGCAGCACGCCCGCGGCGAACAGTGAGATCCGCTGGCTCTTCGCCGACGTCGTCATCGCCGTTTGAATCCATCCACATGTGTGTTTCATAACGCGTGATTCCTGTACGGATAGCCAGCGACACTTCTCAGAGCCGCTTCTCCAACTCGCCTGTTGACCGGCGCACGCCGGCTCATACCGCGAGTGTGAACGTGAGTGACTTCAACAACGCAAGGCCGATGACCAAGCCGCCCTCAACAACAGCCGCCGTACAAAGCCGCCGACCGCTTTTTGATCTCGTCGAATGTCAGGTTTTCCTTGCGCGACGCAAAGCCCCACAGGTGCCCGCAGGGGTCCTGCAGCATCACGCTCCGATCGCCGTAGAACTTGTCCTCGATGGGCTGAATGACCTTGGCCCCGGCGGCGACCGCGCGGGCCAACAACGCATCCACATCCTCGACATAGATATGGATCGTGACGCTGGTGCCGCCCAGGGTCTCGGGGCTCTTGAGGCCATTCATCGGGCACTCCTCGGCCAGCATGAAGAAGGCGTCGCCGATCTTCACCTCGGCGTGCCCGATCACGCCGCCGGGCATCTCGATCTTCTCGAGCACTCGAGCACCGAAGGCTTTCTCATAGAACGCCAGGGCTGCGGCGGCCCCCTTGCACATCAGGTATGGAGCCGCGGAACGGTTGTCGTCGGGGATCGGTTTGACTTTGTCGCCCATGACTTCTCCAGTGCTGCTTGAGAGTGCCTAACAACCACGCGGCGAACGGCCCGGCGCACGCGGCGCAACCCTGCCGAGGTCTGCCCGCGATCGTCACGGCCTAATCGCAGACGCAGTCACTGTACACCATGTTTTCTAGTCATGGCGAAACAAGGTGTTCAAGCATGTACACGTTGATACACGTCCGCCGTCACGTGTCTCTTGCCGGATTACTCGCGAGAGAAATGAGCCGCACACCGGGCAACTGTTAATCGTTCATCCGCAGTCGAACGATCACACGACCCGGTCCTCCTTCGCAATCCCCAGCGCCGGGCGCACATCCACCTGCACCACCACCGCGCCTGTCTTTTCGCGGTGCAGGCGCTTGGCCTCTTCGGGGTCGACATAATCACTGTGACAGGTGGCCTTTTCGCCCTGCTTATCCGCGCCAACGGCCTTCTTGGTCTTGCTCGCCAACTTATGAATCTCATCGGGCGAGAGCACGCCGCGCTTGGCCAGGATCTCTTGCTGTTCGGGGGTGAGGGCCGCGCTCTTGACGGGCGCCCCGGCCTTGCCGCCGGCCCCGACGCGCTCAAACCCCTCGGCCTTGCCGCTGGCGAACTCTTGGATCTCCTTGCTGATGCGCACGCTGCACCAGTCGTGCCCGCACATGGCGCAGAAGTCGGTGTCCACATCAAGGTCTTCGTCGTGATACGCCCGTGCCGTGTCGGGGTCGAACGACAGCTCAAAGTGCTTCTGCCAGTTCAGGGCGGCACGTGCCTTGGTCAACTCATCATCGCGGTCGCGCGTGCCGGGGATGCCCAGCGCAACGTCCGCAGCGTGGGCCGCGATCTTGTACGCGATGCAACCCTGCTTCACGTCGTCCTTCTTGGGCAGGCCCAGGTGCTCCTTGGGCGTGACGTAGCACAGCATCGCCGCCCCGTGATAGGCCATCGCCGTTGCGCCGATGCAACTGGTGATGTGGTCATACCCGGGGAACATGTCCGTCACCAGCGGGCCCAGCACATAGAACGGCGCGCCGTGGCAGAGCGTCCGCTGCACCTTGGCGTTCCACTCGATCTGATCAAACGGCACGTGCCCGGGCCCCTCGATCATCACCTGCACGCCCTTGCGCCACGCCCGCTCGGTCAACTCACCCAGCGTTTCGAGTTCGGCGATCTGGGCGGCGTCGGTCGCGTCGGCCAGCCCGCCCGGGCGCAGCCCGTCGCCGATGCTGAACGTCACGTCGCTCTCGCGCAAGATGTCGCAGATGTCCTCCCAGCGTTCATACATGATGTTCTCGCGGCTGTGCACGAGCATCCACTTGGCCAGCAGCGACCCGCCACGCGAGACGATCCCGATCAACCGGTTCTTCACATACTTCAGGTGCCCCCGCCGCACGCCCGCGTGGATCGTGAAGTAATCGACCCCCTGCGACGCCTGGCGGCGCAGCCCCTCGTCGATCGTCGCCCAGTCCAGGTCATCGATCTTCTTGCCGATGATCATCGAATAGATCGGCACCGTGCCGATGGGCACCGTGCTGTGGCGGCAGAACGCCGCACGGCATTCGTCCAGGTTCCCGCCCGTGCTCAGGTCCATCACCGTGTCCGCGCCCCAGCGCACGGCCCAGTCGAGTTTCTCGAGTTCCTCGTGCGTGCCGCTGCTCACGGGGCTCGCCCCCATGTTCGCGTTCACCTTGGTCAGGCTCGCCCGCCCGATCGCCATCGGGTCGAGACGATGCGTCAGGTGGTTCACGTTCGCCGGGATCACCATCCGCCCCGCGGCGACCTCATCCCGCACCGCCGCCGCACCCTGCCCCGGGAAGAGCACATCAAAGTGCGGCTCGCGCTGGGCCACGCGCGCCATCTGCGGCGTCACGATCCCCAGGCGCGCACACTCGAGTTGCGTCACCGGCGCAAAGCCCTTGGGATAGATCACCCGCACGCGGCGCGCCATTCCATCCGCCCCCGCGGCGTAGGAAAACTCGACGAACTCGCGCGCATCGCCCAGGCAACTCGTGCACCCCTCGCCCTTGGCCGCGGGGAACGCACGCGAGCAGGCGTGCGGCACGTGCGGGTTGGCGCTGCGCACGTCGCCCGACCAGGGGCCCGCCTCGCCCACGCCAAGATCGACCACGCTCCACCCCTCGGGCAGAAAGTCCCACGCGGTCTTGTCGCTGGGTGGCGGCATGCCGGGCGTGTCGGGGCTGCTGAACGTGCGCGGCCCGCCGATGTTGGGCGCGTTGGCGAACGAGCCGGGCGTGGTGACGCCGCTCGTGGTGCCGGGGTTGCGGGCGCCGTGAGTGGGGGCGCGAAAACGGTTGTGGGTCGAAGCCTGCGTCATGGCGCTTCCCTCCGCCGGTGCGAACCGGTTCAGGTTCAACGGGTGCATCTCAGCGGTCGGCCCCGTGTGGCCGCCGCGCCCCGAGCGATACCCACTATAGGGGCTCACTTCCCCTACCCTCGCCGCATGACCCCCGCCATCGCCCTCATCCGCGGCATCAACGTCGGCGGCAAGCACGCGCTCCCCATGGCCACCCTGCGCACCCTCTGCGAGCAACTCGGCTGGCGCGACGTCGCCACCAATATCCAGAGCGGCAATGTTGTCTTCCGCGCCCCCGTCCGTTCGCTCGCCCCCGCGGCCAAGCGCCTCGAAGCCGCCATCGAACACGCCGTCGGCTTTCGCCCCGGCGTGGTCGTGCGCACCCTGGCCGATCTGCGGCGGACCATCGCCGCCAACCCCTTCCCCGCCGAGACCAGCGCCGACCCCGCGCACGTGCTGGTGATGTTCCTCGCCGCCACACCCACCGCCGCGGCGAAGAAGGTTTTCAACACCCTCACCCCCAGCCCCGAACGCATCGCCCTCGCCGGCGACGCGGTGTTCATTCACTTCCCCAACGGCATCGCCGGGTCGAAGTTCCAGTCCGTGCACGTCGAGAAGGCGCTGAAAACCCCGGGCACCTGCCGCAACTGGAACAGCGTGCTCAAGGTGCTGGCCATGACCGAGGCCCTCGAGGCGGCGGGCGGCTGATCCCGTTTCACGGCGTTCCATGCCATCGTCACACACGCGTACGGCATCAGTTCGCCAGCCCCGCCATACACCAGTTTCGGGGCATGCCCATTCACCGGGTGAACAACCGGGTGTTGCAAGTCGCCAAGCCCACATTACACTGGGCCGTCTTCCACGAACTCACACGTCTAGGGGTGCACCATGGGTTTGCTTCTCGGGCTGTTGGGCGGCGGGATCGGCGGCGCGATCGGGGCGGCGATCTGGGCGGTCATCGCCTACACCACCGGCTTTGAAGTCGGCTGGATCGCCTGGGGCGTGGGCGTGCTCGCGGGCGTGGGTATGGCCATCGGCGCCCGCGACGACACCTCGATGCTCACGGGCATCCTCGCGGCGGTGATCGCCCTGGGCTCGGTCCTCGCCGGCAAATACATCGCCATCACCTATATGGTCAACGATCACATCCCGACTTCGTCGCTCACGACCATCACCGACGAAGACATCCTGGTTCATATCGCCGATCAACTGGTCGAGGAATATCAGCAGGCGGGCAAACCCCTGGCCTGGCCCGTGGGGATGACCGTCGAAGAGGCCACCACCGAGGCGGACTATCCCAAGAACCTCTGGGCCGACATGCTCACCCGGTGGAAGGCCCTCTCGCCCGACGAGATCGAGCAGCGCCGCGCGTTCCTCACCCAGGAATCCACGCAGTCGCTGGCGCAGTTCAAGTCGATGGTCGCCGAGGACGCGTTCACCGAATCCTTCAGCCTCTTCGACGCCCTCTGGTTCTTCCTCGCTGTCGGCAGCGCGTACAAGATCGGTTCGGGCGAGGGCGAAGGCGAGTAACCTCAGCCGGCATATCGCAGGGCTCAAGGAAGATCCATCATGGCATTGATGCGAGGGTTACTGTACAGTGTCGTTGGCGGGGCTATCGGAGCCTGCGTATGGGCCGCGATCATTTATTTATTCTCATTTCAAGTCGTCATCGCCTCGATCTTTATCTCGGTGTTTGTTGTAATTGGTTTTCTAAAGGGTGCCCCCGACCATCGCTCGGCGCTGGCCGGGTTCGCCGTCAGCCTGATCGCCTTGGTCGCGCTTGTGGCGGGCAGGTACACCGGCGGGTATTTAAAGGGCCTGGATCATGTCGTACAGATCATGCCCAATGGCCCCGTTACTGATGAAGAGTTACAACTCCAACTCGCAATCCAAATCGCCGACGAGTATGCACAAGCCGGCATGCCTGTGGAATGGCCCGCGGGCGAGAGCGTCGAATCGGCGGACTCCGAAGCAGATTTCCCGCCTGCGATCTGGGCCGACATGAACGCCCGCTGGCGGTCGCTCACACCCAATGAAATCGAACTGCGCCGCGCCAGCCTCACCCAAGACATACAAGCTGCCACCCAGACGATTTCGCATCAGATTGCTCTCGATACGCTGGCAGGCAACTTTAATGACAAGAACGTGATCATGATCCTCGTGCTGCTCATCACCGCCTATGTGCCGGTGTCGGGCCAGTTCAAACCAAAGCCCATCGAGTCGCCCTGACACCGCACACCCCCTCGTCAACACCGCGAGGGCAGTACACACTCCTCCCTACTTCACCTCGGCATACGCCGTCGCCCGCTGCACGCGCCGCCCCACCTCGCTGGCGTAGCGCACGCCCAGGTCGTCGCGCCGCTGCGTGGCCCACTCGGTCAGCCGCACCGCGCCCTCGATCGCCGGCTGGTCCGAATCGAGCAAGCCGCGCATCAGCCCCACCACCTCTTCCCACGTCAAAATCACATCGCCCACCAGCGGGTTGAGCATCGTCGTCACGCCATACCCCAGCCGCGGCGGCACGCCCACGATCGCCCGCCTCACCCCGACGATCTCCGCCAGCGCGTGCGCCAGCCCGCGATACGTGAACCCCTCGGGCCCGACGGCGTCGGTGCATGTGTTCTCACGCCGCCCCGCCTGCTCGATCATCAGCCGCGCCATGTCGTCCACGTGCAACGGGCGCAGGCGATACTCGCCGTCGCCAAAGACGCCAAAGACCGGCATCGTGCGCAGCGCCCACGCGATGTTGTTCACCAGGATGTCAAACCGCCCGAAGAGCACGCCCGGGCGCACGACCGCGTGCGAGACGCCCAGGCCGCGCAGCGCGTCCTCGAGCTCGTGCTTGCCCTTGTAATACCCCAGGTCGTCGGCCTGGTCGGCGTGCAAAATGCTCACGTGCACGATGCGCCCCACCCCCGCGCGCTTGGCCGCCGCGAAGAGCGTCTTCGTGTTCCGAACCGCCTGCTCGAACGTGAAGAGCCGGTGGTTGAATCGCACCCAATAGGTATTGAACAGCACGCTCGCCCCCTCGAGCGACCGCGCCAGCGCGTCCTCATCATCAAAGGCCAGCGGCTTGATCTCCAGCGCATCCCCGAACGGATTGGGCCGCTCGGGCGAGTTGGTCAGCGTCCGCACGCGCCCCCCCGCGCCGAGCAACTGCTCCGTCAGCGAACGCCCCGTGTACCCCAAGGCCCCCGTCACGACGTGCAGCGGTGTGTGCATGCAGCAACGCTAGGCACCGTCCGCGCAGCCCTCCTTGAAACCCGCCCTTGCCCAGATCGCCACGCTCGTGCCCGCGTTCTCGAGAGCGGGACGCTCGCCAACGCCACGTTACGAGTCGGCTCGCTTACTCAAAGTCCCTTCCCGCCAGCCCTCCAACAGTCGCAAGGCCGGGTACGGGAATCGATCCGTACGGTCGATTGATCGTGGATTCCGTGAAGGCGTCGGTGACGGGTCGCCGAGACGCTCCTCCATCCATCATTACCACGGCTACTCGGCCAGGATCTTCCCCACGCCGCCCAGCACCGAAATAGTCCGAAAGCAAGTGCAGGTTCAGCACTTTTTGGGCCGGGAACAGGGCTTCGTGCACTCGGACACTCCGGTACAACGCCAAGTCTGTCGGCGGCGTTTCGCCACGCCAGTATTCGGGCGCCGCGAACGCCCCTTGCGTCATCCGATACGGAGTCATAAAGTGAACGGATTGTCTTGATGACGCGCCGTACTCGCCCGGTTGATCCACGTCTGCGCGCTCCGAGAAATAGGAGGGGTACAGCAGGTTGATGTAATACGCACTCTGTGAGAAGTAGCTCGCCGGAGCAGGTGTCTGATCCAGGGTCAGACCTCTCCACGGCTCGCCCGCATATCCAAGGTAAGGCAGCGCTTCCCTCCATTCCTCAGCGTATGACCACACCGCGGCGTGAAGCTGCCGTAAGGTCGATACCGTGCGTACCTGGCGCGCGCTAATCTTTGAACGGCTGAGCATCGGCAACGCCAGTGCCAGCAGCACGCCAAATACAACGATCACCACAAGCAACTCCACGAGCGAAAACGCACGCGCCGATTCACTCCCTCCCTCGGTCGGTTCTTCGGCGTGAGCCTCGCTTTGCTTGCTCCCTTTGATCTCAAACACGAGTAGAAGACTCACACCCAGCAATCCCAGGTTGCGAATTGTCCCCCACCAGGCAGTCGCAATGCCGTCGCCTGACTCCGCACTTGCATCGCTGACTACTCCCGCGATCATGCCGAGCCGAATAGTGGCTCCGACCAAGATCGCGAAGAAAATGGCGGCCAACATGGCCGATACCCGCCGCCATCGCCCCGAGAGAATGACGAACCCTAACGCCCCCTCAACGCACGTGAAGCCCGCCGCGCCGACCAAGAACCACGACGTGCGGCCTGTCGCCGGCAGCAACCCGTCTATCGCCTCAAGAACTCCCGAGGGATTGATCGCATTGGCCGCAGCGGCCCAGAGCAGCACACCCCCGATCAAGACTCGCGCAATCTGTTGCAAGCCTTTACTGCTGGCGGACATCCTCAATACTCCCAGCGTGCGCTCGACATGTCTGCCTTTTCATAGTTGCCGTGGCAGTACCCGTCGATCCACCACCCTCCCGTTTTAGGGTCTTGGTACATCATCAACTTTGCAGGCCTTCGCTTGCCGTCCACGAAATCGATCACAAAGCCGACCGTAGCCGTCTTCACTTTCCCATACTGCGCCATCAACTCGTCGTAACTCACGCCCGGTCGCCACCACGAATGCGAGATCATCAGAGGCCCGCCATAACTGAGCACGTCTCCGAGCGCGCCGTCTACGGCGGCTCGCCCGGGGTCTGCCCGAGTCGCCGTGCGCACAACGATTCGCAGATCATCGGGCCCGACGCCAACCCCGCTCGGCCTGGTGCGCCCCTTCTCGAACGCGTCCTGGCCAAGCATCATCTCCGCAAAGACATCGTCCCAGGACGCTCCCGCATCGAGGGGCTTGTCGAGATAGGTGCGATAGGCGTCGTCAAGAAACCACTGTTTCCGAAGTTCTTCAAGTGGCCGACGCCGGTACCCCTGTTCCTCTCGCCACAGAATGAACTGTGCGGGGTCAGAAGACCTCCCGAATCGCAAGCCGAGGAACTTCTCGATCGTTGTGCTGATTCTCCTGGCTTCCTCGGATGATAATCCACTGCCCGCCTTTCTGGCGGCTTGATGCAACGATTCACGGATCGTGTCCGACTCATCGATCCCCGCCATCGTGGCCCTGGCGATGGATGCCACGCCGCGGGCCCGCAGCACCTCGGCATCGTCTCTCGACGACGCGGACTGGCTCATCCGCGCGCCCCTCCAATAGGTCACGCCACCGATGAGCAAGCCCGCAGCAACCACGCCCGCGATCACATTAAGATTGGCACGGCTGAATCCCATGGCATGCTCGCTATTGGCACAGCGTGCAAAGACTGCTCCCGCCGCAGTCCGCGCCCGCCATGCACGCCGCGGTGTACACCGCCGGACTCGCCCCATTGGAGCAGCAGCATCGGGAGTCCCCGGACGGGCACGTGTCATTACCGGCGGCTCCACAACTTGTCAACGAACAATCCCATTTCTTCGGCCCCATGGCGATGCCTCCCCCACCGCCTACTTCATCAGCATGACTCATGCCGGCACCCGCGACCAACATCGAGAACATCAGACTTGTATTCCAAACGATCTTCTTCAGTTGCATTCGTGACTCCTTTAAAAAGTTGTTTTAGACTCCCCCCCCCCCCCCCCCCTATGTCAAGCGTCTTTGACTTATCCACATATCCATTTCAATGCCTTCTTGAAACTTCTCGCAACTCCTGATCCTTCAGACTCCCCGTTCTCGCCCTCTGATACCCTCTCCCCCATGCTCACCCGCACCCTCCTCCTGCTTATCCTCTCTCTCATGGCCGCCTGCGCTTCCACACCCGCCGCCTCTGGCCCCACAACGCCCCCCATCACATGGGCAGTCGCCATCCACGGCGGGGCCGGCACCATCGACCGCAACACCCCCCCCGAACAGGCCGCCGCCTACCTCGCCTCCCTCACCCGCGCCCTCGATGAAGCCACCACGCGGCTGGCCCGCGGCGAGTCCTCGCTCGATGTCTGCGAGGCCGTCGTCCGACTCCTCGAAGACGACGAACTCTTCAACGCCGGTCGCGGCGCCGCCCTCAACGAAAAGGGCCAGGCCGAACTCGACGCCTCCATCATGGACGGCGCCACCCTCCGCTGCGGCGCGGTCGCGGGCGTGCGCACCGTCAAGAACCCCATCACCCTCGCGCGGGCCGTCATGGAGCAGACCCGCCACGTCCTGCTCATCAGCGACGGCGCGGAGCAGTTCGCCGCCTCCATCCACACGCCCCTTGTTGATCCCTCCTACTTCGTCACCCCGCGCCGCCAGCAGATGCTCAAAAAGGCCCTCGAAAAACCCGGCGCGCGGGCCGACCACCCCGGCGTCACCTACGGCACCGTGGGCTGCGTCGTGCTCGATTCCAAGGGCAACCTCGCCGCCGCCACCAGCACCGGCGGCATGACCGCCAAGAAGTGGGGCCGCGTGGGCGATTCCCCCATCCTCGGCGCGGGCAACTACGCCGACCAATACGCCGCAATCAGCGGCACGGGCACCGGCGAAGAGTTCATCCGCCACGGCGTCGCCCGCATGATCGCCGCCCGTGTCGCGCTGAAGAACGAAACCCTCGCCCAGGCCGCCGACCACCTCGTCCACAAGACCCTCCGCCCCGACGACGGCGGGGTCATCGCCGTCGATGCCAAGGGCAACATCGCCATGCCCTTCAACAGCGAGGGCATGTACCGCGCCTGCGCCGACAGCACGGGCAAGCGCGAAGTCCGCATCTGGGAGGATTGATCGAATGCACCGCACGCTGATCCTGGGCCTCGCCGCGCTCGTCGCCGCCGCACATCTCGCCGGCGCGGGGCGCTCGCACACCGACCCCGCCCGGGCCGAATCCGCCCGTGTCGCCGTTCCGACTTTCATCGCCATCGGCGGCGGGCTCGACGACGACAACGACGCCATCTACCGCCACCTCCTCACACGCAACGACACCAACAAGATCGTCATCGTTCCCTTCGCCAGCGGCGACGCCAAGGCCGCCGCCACGCGCACCGCCGAACGCTTCGCCAAACGCCGCCCGGGCGTCACGTGCGTCACGCTCCCCGACGCGCTCGAAGGCCCCGACGCCGCCAAACTCGCCGCCGAGTGGATCCCCCACGCCGATCTCGTCTACTTCACCGGGGGCGACCAGAGCCGCATCACCCCGCGCTTCCTCGATGAGAAGGGCAACCCCAACGCCATCCTCCGCGCCCTGCAGGACGGCCAACTCACGTGGGCCACGCCCGTCGGCGGCACCAGCGCCGGCTGCGCCGTCCTCTCCGACCCCATGTTCACCGGCGGCGGGAGCGAATCCGCCCTTGCCGACCTTCCCGCCACCGACGGCGAGCCCGAGGGCGATACCGCCAACGCCACGCCGCCCAAGTCCGGCGTGCGCCTGGGCAAGGGCCTGGGGCTCATTCCCGAAGTCATCATGGACAGCCATTTCCTCGAGCGCGGCCGCTTCGGACGCATGGCCGCCGCCCTCGAGGTCTCCAACCGCCGCTTTGGCGTGGGTGTCAACGAGAACCGCGCGGTCAGGTATGCCTCGGGCATCTTCCGCGGCATCGGCCCCCAGGCCGCCCTCGTCGTCGATGCCAAAGACCTCGCACGCGTTGGCCTCTCGCGTCGAAACCTCCGCATCTCGCTGCTGGGCGACCACGACACGCTCACCATGCCCAGCGCGGCCCAAGACGCCCTGGTCGAGCTCCGCGGCGAACCCCTCCCCCGCCTCCCCATCACACCGCCCGATCAACCCAAGGGCGGCGCGTGGAGCAAGGGCGTCATGATCGCACTCCTGACGCGCCTTGCCTGCGACCCGACCTCAACCCAGCACGCCGTGAGCGACCGCTTCGAGATCGTCGTCACCGCCGACGAAACCACGCGGTTCGTCTGGCGCAACAACGACCCCGCCACGCTCAGCGTCGCGTACGCCAGGCTCGATATCATCGAGCGCACGCCCCCGCCGGAGTAGACGCCATGACCAAGGGCAAACTCAAGGCCATCACGCTCGTCCTGGTGCTGATCGTCGCGCTGCTGCTGGTCGTGCTCAACAGCGCTACCACCGAGGTCCGCCTGATCGTCGCCAAGATCCAGATGCCCCTCTCGCTGCTGCTCGTCTGCGTCTTTGGGCTGGGCACGATCGCGGGGATCATCGTCGGCATGCTGCTGGCCCCCCGCGCCGCCAAGCCCAAACCCTAGCCGGAGGTCGCCTCGCCCTTGCTGATCCCGCTGCTCACCACGCCGCCCGTGCCCGCCGGCCCACCCGCCGATTCAGCCACGGGCCTGGCCTACGCCCTCGACACGCTGGTGCGCATCTGGCGCTTCGAACTCATGACCATCGAGGGCAACCCCCTCACGGTCGGCTCGCTCATCATCTTCGTGGTCGTGCTGATCCTGGGCGCGTGGCTGGCCCGCCTCCTCTCCCGCGGCGTGTCGTCGGGCCTGGTCCGGCGCTTCCACGTCAACGAAGGGCCTGCCGCCACGATCCGCGCCCTCCTCTTCTATCTCCTCCTCGCCGTCGTCTTCGTCTTCTCGCTCCAGATCATCAATGTCCCGCTGACGATCTTCGCCGTCGCGGGCGGCGCGCTGGCCATCGGCATCGGCTTCGGCAGCCAGAACGTCGTCAACAACTTCATCAGCGGGCTCATCCTCCTGGTCGAACGCCCCGTCCGCGTGGGCGACATCATCGAGGTCGACGGCCTGCAGGGCATCGTCCGCGAGATCGGCCCGCGCAGCACCCGCGTCGTCACCGGCGACAACGTCGACGTCGTCATCCCCAACTCCGCCATCCTCCAGGCCAACATCGTCAACTGGACCCTGGGCGACGACACCGTCCGCGCCGGCGTCAGCGTCGGTGTGACCTACGGCTCGCCCGTCCGCGAGGTCGAAACCACCCTCCTCGACGCCGCCGCCGCCCACGAACGCATCCTTCGCGAGCCCCCGCCCGTCGTCCTCTTCGAAGACTTTGGCGACAACGCCCTGCTCTTCCGCCTCTACTTCTGGGTCCGCATCCGCCGCCCCTTCGAACGCCGGCGCGTCGAGAGTGACCTTCGCTTCGACATCGACGATCGCATGCGCGCCAAGGGCATCACCATCGCCTTCCCCCAGCGCGACGTCCACCTCGACACCCTCAAACCGCTCGACGTGCGGCTCCTGCATCCCGACACGCCCGTCCGCAAGCCCTGAGGCACTCGCCCGAGGCCTGCCGCTCGGTATGCTGTGCGCCATGCTCAGGCTCCTCGCCCTCGCCGTCTCGTGCGCCGCCGCACTCGCCCAGCCCACCTCCACCAGCCCGCTCGCCCCGCCCTCCAACGGCATGCGCCGGGCCGATCCCGACTGGATCGCCCTCGCCAACGCCACCGTCCACGTCAAACCCGGGCAGGTCCTCCGCAACACCACCATCCTCTGCCGCGACGGCCACATCACCGGCCTGCTCGCCCCCGACCCCGGCCCCGACGCCACCCCCAACACCGACGACGACCTCCCGCCGCGCATCCCCCTGGGCCCGCGCGTCATCGACTGCACCGGCCTCACCATCTACGCCGCCTTCATCGACCCCTACGTCGAGGTCGATGCCCCCGCGCCCCAGGGCAACCCCGCCCACCTCCACTGGAACGCCAAGGTCACCCCGCAGCGCTCCGCACTCGACGGCCCGGGCATCCCCGCCGCCACCGCCGAATCCCTCCGCAAAATCGGCTTCGCCACCGCCGCCATCGCGCCCAAGGGCGGGATCTTCCGCGGCTCCTCCGCGCTGGTCTCACTCGCCAAGGCCCCCGACGACCCTTCCGCCCCCAAGCCCCCCGTCTACACGCGCGACCTCTATCAATCCGTCGCCTTCGAACTCGGCGGCGGGTACCCCGGCTCCGAGATGGGCGCCATCGCCCTCATCCGCCAGACCCTCTCCGACGCGGCATGGCAATCCGCGCGTCGCCCCGCCTTCCCCGAGCCGCCCAACGCCCTCGACGCGCTGGGCGCGGGCGCCTCGACGCCCCCGCTGCTCCTCTTCAACACCGACGACGAACTCCAGGCCCTCCGTGCCTACAAGATCGCCGTCGAGTTCAGCCGCCCCGCCATGATCCTGGGCAGCGGCACCGAGTTCCGCCGCCTCGAGGCCATCCGCAAAGACAACCTCCCCTTCCTCCTCCCCCTCAACTTCCCGCGCACCCCCGATGCCTCCTCGCTCGCCAAGCAGGATTCGCTCGAACTCCGCGACATGATGACGTGGGAGCAGGCCCCCACCAACCCACGCCGCCTCGCCGCCGCGGGCATTCCCTTCGCCCTCACCACCGCCAAACTCCGCGATCGGGGCGAGTTCCTCAAGAATCTCCGCACCGCGATCCAGCACGGCCTCACGCCCGACCAGGCTCTCGCCGCGCTCACCACCACCCCCGCCGCCATCCTCAACGCCGCCGCCCAACTTGGCACCATCGAGCCCGGCAAGCGCGCCAACCTTCTCGTCGTCGACGGCGATCTCTTCGCCACCAAAAACGCCGACAAGGTCAAGATCCGCACCCTCATCATCGACGCCATCCCCCACGAGATCACTCCGCCCCCGCACGATCTCGCCGGCACGTGGGATGTCGAACTGCCCGGCGCGCCCGAGGCCAAGCGCTCGCTCGTCATCACCGCCGATTCCGACCTCACCATCCACCGCGACGACAAAAACGTCAAGGCCACGCGCGTCGCCATCTCACGACACACCCTTGCCTTGGTCTTCGATCACGAACCCCTCGACGGCCAGATCGGCCTCTACGCCGTCACCGCCAGCATCGAACGCAACCCCGCCGGCACCCCCGTCCGCCTCAGCGGCCAGGGCATCACGCCCGACGGCTCCCGCTTCGCCTGGTCCGCCACGCGCCGCCTCCCCTCCCTCGCCGGGCACTGGCCCATCCTCTTCGACGCTCCCGACCAACCCGGCCCCGTCCTCGTCTTCGACGATGCCAACACCCTCACCTTCCTCGATGAATCGCTCGACATCGATCAGAAACCCATCCTCCCCGCCAATCTCACCTGGGACGGCTCACGCCTCGCCTACGACATCGCCCTTCCCGACGGCGTCGCCCGTGTCGAGGCCACCGCCGACCTCGCCGCTGAACCGCCCACGCTTAAGGGCCACGTCATCGTCAACAACCAGCGCCACGCCTTCACCGCCTCGCGCAGCAAGGACCACCCGATGCTCGGGCGCTGGCGCGTCGTCCGCTTCGACAACAAGGACAAAGACCCCAAAGACAAGTCGCAGGTCTTCCTCGACATCAAGAAAACAGGCAAGGGCCACGCCGTCACCATCACCTTCACCGGCCGCAAGCCCGCCGACGCCGCCCCCGACTCAACCTCCTCCTCCTTCACCATCGAAGCCACCGACGTCACGCTCAAGGGCTCCACCCTCACCTACACCCACGACCTGGCCAAGATCGGCATGCAGGGCCAGACCACCGACACCGTCCGCCTCGTCCGCGACCGCCTCGAAGGCAGCGGCACGCTCCCCGGCGACATCCCTCATGCCTTCACCGCCGCCCGCGACAAACCCGAAGATGACGACGACACTCCCGAAGTTCCCGAGACCTACGGCCTTCCCTTCGGCCCCTTCGCCATCGAATCGCTCCCGCCGCAGGACACCTACATCATCACCAACGCCACCGTCTGGAATGGCAAAGAAGTCCTCGAGCACGCCCATGTCGTGATCCGCGACGGCAGAATCGCCGCCGTCGGCGCGGGCGATTTCTCCATGCATCTCCCCGCCGGTGTCAACGCCACCACCATCGACGCCACCGGCAAGCACATCACCGCCGGCATCATCGACGCGCACTCGCACACGGGCATCTCCAGCGGCGTCAACGAGGGCGGCCAGGCCGTCACCGCCGAGGTCCGCATCCAGGACGTCACCGACCCCGACGATGTCAACTGGTACCGCCAACTCGCCTCGGGCGTCACCAGCGTTCTCCAACTCCACGGCAGCGCCAACGCCATCGGCGGCCAATCCCAGACCATCAAGATCCGCTGGGGCGCACCCCACCCCGACGACATGCACTTCGAATCCGCCGCGCACGGCATCAAGTTCGCGCTCGGCGAAAACCCCGTCGGCGCCAACGGCTCGCGCGAACGCTCGCGTTACCCCGGCACCCGCATGGGCGTCGAGAAACTCATCCGCGACCGCTTCACCGCCGCCCGCGAATACGCCGCCGCCCTCGCCTCACCCACACCCCCCCGCCGCGACCTCGAGCTCGAAGCCCTCGCCGAGATCCTCGCCGGCTCGCGCCTCGTCCACTGCCACTCCTACCGCCAGGACGAGATCCTCATGCTCACGCATGTCGCCCGCGATTTCGGCTTTAAGATCGGTACCTTCCAGCACATCCTCGAGGGCTACAAAGTCGCCGACGCCGTCCGCGACTACTCCGGCGGCGGCTCGGGCTTCGCCGACTGGTGGGCCTACAAGGTCGAAGTCCAGGACGCCATCCCCCACGGCCTGCCCCTCATGCACGAAGTCGGCGCGGTCGTCTCCTTCAACTCCGACTCCGCCGAACTCGTCCGCCGACTCAACGTCGAAGCCGCCAAGGCCGTCAAATACGGCAACGAATACGGCTCCATCTCCGAGGTCGAAGCCCTTAACTTCGTCACCCTCAACCCCGCCAAGCAACTCCGCATCGACGCCCGCGTCGGCTCCATCGAGCCCGGCAAGGACGCCGACCTCGCCCTCTGGTCCGGGCACCCGCTCTCCACCTTCAGCCGCTGCGAGATGACTTTCGTCGATGGCCGCCTCGTCTTCTCCCTCGACGACGACGCCAACCGCCGCGCCCACGTCACCAGCGAACGCCAGCGCCTCATCCAGAAGATCCTCACCGACGGCAAGAAGCGCAAGCCCGCCGCCGACGCCGCATCGCCCGAGGCCGCACCAACCCCAGGCGACGCGCCGCCCGAACGCCCGCGCCGCCGCCGCCCCACCGACGAACTCAACACCCCCAGCGCCCTCTCACCCCAGCAACTCGAAACCCTCCGCCAGATGCACCTCGACGCCCTCCAGTCCGGGCGCGATCCCTTCCACCTCCCGGGCGTCTGCGGCTGCTACTTCTAACTCCCACGCCCCGCCGCCCTACACAACCTCGTGGGGCAGGCAGCCCGCCTGCCCCTACCCCTTCTCCCTCTTCTCTTACACTCGGAATGCTGCCTCCCCTACCACTTTCTTCCCTGTTCTCTTCCCCGCGTGTGGCAATCCGCCCTACACAGCCTCGTGGGGCAGGCGGCCCGCCTGCCCCTACCCCTTCTCCGCCTTCGTTCCACAAATCACTCCTCACTCATCACGAATCTCACAGAGCCCACCCATGAAACACCTCCTCATCCTCATCCTCTTCCTCGCCACACCGGCCCTGGCCCAAGACCTCACCCACAAGGCCGCGCCACAATCACACCCCATCCTCATCAAGAACGCCGTCGTCCATCCCGTCTCATCTCCCACCATCTCCGACGGCGGGGTTCTCTTCGATCAGGGCGTCATCCGCGCCATCCTCAACCAGGGCCAACTCGACGAACTCGTCCGTTCCCCCAATCTCCCTCCCAACACGCTCATCATCGACGCCGACGGCAAGCACGTCTACCCCGGCCTTATCGCCCCCTACACGCAACTCGGCCTCACCGAGATCCAGGCCGTCCGCCAGATGCAGGACACCACCGAAGTCGGTGACATCACCCCCGAGGCCTCCGCCGCCATCGCCATCAACCCCGACTCCACGCTCCTCCCCGTCACCCGGTCCAACGGCGTGCTCCTCGCGGGCGTCTTCCCTATTGGCGGGGTCCTCCCCGGCCGCGCCGCCGCCATCCGCCTCGACGGCTGGACCAGCGACGACATGACCATCACGCCCGGCGGTGGGCTCATCCTCCGCTGGCCCTCCATGCGCACCATCAGCGCCTGGTGGATGGACCGTTCCGAATCCGACCAGCAGCAGGACATCCGCCGCGGCCTGCAGCGCATCACCGATGTCTTCGACACCGCCCTCGCCTACCGCAACGCCAAGGACGCCGACCCCACCCACCCCACCGATCTCCGCTGGGAGGCCATGCGCCCCCTCTTCCCCGCCGACCTCACGCCGATCACCGAGAACGCCGTCGGTATCGACCCTGCGCTCGCGCCCGCCACGCAACTCCCCCTCTTCATCCTGGCCAACGACATCGATCAGATCAACGCCGCCGTCGCCTTCTGCCTCGAGCGCGGCCTGCGCCCGGTCATCGTCGGCGGGCGCGACGCCCCCAACGCCGCCGATCTCCTCAATCGCCACGACATCCCCGTCATCGTCAACGGCACGCACGTCATGCCCCGGCGCGACGACGCCCCCTACGACGACCCCTTCACCCTCCCCGCTCGCCTCCACGAGGCCGGCATCCGCTTCGCCATCGCCAACAACGACGACACCGCCCACGAACGCAACACGCCCTACTCCGTCGCCACCGCCGTCAAACACGGCCTACCCCGCGACGCCGCCCTCCGCGCCCTCACCATCGAGGCCGCCCGCATCCTCAACATCGCCGATCGCTACGGCTCGCTCGAAACCGGCAAATCCGCCACGCTCATCCTCACCAGCGGCGACCCGCTCGAAGTCATGACCCGCGTCGAGCGGGCCTACATCGACGGCCGCGAGATCGACCTCTCCAACAAGCAGACCACCCTCGCGCAGAAGTACCGCGAGCGCTACCGCCAGATGGGCCAACTCAAGGACGAAGCCGAGAAGCCCTGACCCGCACGAACGCGTGCGAACCCGGTCTTCGACATCGCCTCATCTTCCAATAGTCTCTTCGGTCCGGGTAGCACAGGCGTCCCGCCTGTGCATTCTCAACTCATGATTCTTCCGGGCTTCCTTCCCCATCTCGTGGGGCAGGCGGCCCGCCTGCCCCTACACCCCCTCCTGATCGCAACCACCTGCGTTACTGCATCACATATTCATCCTCGAGGTACCGCTCGCTCGCGTCGGCTCCGATCACCGTGTAGACCACGCGCAACTTCAGGCCCGTCCCGCCGCCGCTCTGCCAACTCGCCACCCACGCCGGCGCGATCAGCGGGATGCGATACGTCCGTGTGGCCCGGTCATACCGGCGCGAGTTCTCGTCCGGGTCGGCCAGGTCCGCCACTTCCCACGCCAGCTCCTGGCGCTCGACGCCTGACGCCCCCGCGCCCCCCGGCTTGTACATCTGCACGCGCAGCTTCCCGATCGACTTCACGACGTCCCCGTACCGGTCCTTGAGTTCATAGTGCAGCACGATCAGCCCGCGATCCGGCGGCTGTCCTGCGGACGGGCCCTCGGCGTGCGTCAGCGGGTGCACGCGGATCGTCACCGCCGCAAAGGGCTCGCTCGTCGGCGCCCCCGCGAACCCGCCGCCCGTGCTGGGCTTCTTGGGTGGCGAGCACCCCGCGCACAACACCGCGGCGATCACCGCCGCCCCCAGACTCGCCCATGCATGTCGCGCCCTGTTCATGCCCACAGTCTACCGCGGGTTCTACCCCGCGCGCCGGCCCCCCTCGCGCGGGCGCAGCGTCTCGATGGCGCGCCCCAG
>JABWBB010000031.1 GCA_013360675.1 Phycisphaerales bacterium
GCCCACGCTGGCGCAGCCGCGATTGCCGATGACGCCCTCTCTGCCCGCGGCGGATCCCGCAACAACCACAGACGCCACATATGCCCCGCTGGTCGCGGGTCCCGAGACCCCGGCGTGGTGGAGCGAGGAGCCGTCGGAGGCGGGCGGACGCCTGACGATCTGCGTGATGGCGGTGGGGGCCAACGCCCGCGAGGCCTCGCGCCAGGGCGTGCGCGAGGCGAGGGTGCGATTGACGCGGATCCTGGGGGCCGAGGCCCGCGGGCTGATCACGCACAAGCAGGAAACGCGTGAACTCGCGGACGGCAGCGTGGCGGCGTACGTGATGGTCTCGGCGCCCCGTACCATGTCGCCTTGATGATCAAAGAAGGGGCCAACGCATCCATGGGCAGCAAGGTTTTCAAATCGGCGAGCGAGGCGATGCAGGGGCTGCGCGACATGGGCGTCCTGCGCGACTCGATGACGGTCATGGTCGGGGGCTTTGGGCTGTGCGGCATCCCCGAGCAGTTGATCATCGCCCTGCGTGATACCCGCGTGACGGGGATCACCTGCGTCTCGAACAACGCGGGCGTGGACGACTGGGGCCTGGGCCTGCTGCTCAAGACGCGCCAGATCCGCAAGATGATCTCGAGTTATGTGGGCGAGAACCCCACCTTCGAGCAGCAGTTTCTCAAGGGCGAACTCGAGGTCGAGTTCAACCCCCAGGGAACGCTCGCCGAGCGGATCCGCGCGGGCGGGGCGGGCATCCCGGCGTTCTACACCGCCACGGGCGCGGGCACGGTCGTCGCCGAGGGGAAGGAAACGCGCTCGTTCTTCCGCCCGGGCGATGGGCGCTGCGGCGCGACGATCCCGGGCAAGGGCTATTCGGGGCGCGACGGCAAGGCCCCCCAGGACGGGCGCCCGCGCGAGTACGTCATGGAGACGGGTCTCTTCGCCGACCTGGCGCTGGTCAAGGCCTGGAAGGCCGACGAGTTTGGCAACCTGGTCTTCCGCAAGACCGCCCGCAACTTCAACCCGATGATGGCCACGGCGGCGGCGTTCACCATCGCCGAGGTCGAGGAGATCGTGCCCGTGGGCGCGATCGACCCGGACCAGGTCCACACGCCGGGCGTCTTTGTCAATCGCATCGTCAAGACACAGAGCGAGAAGCGCATCGAGCAGCGGACGATCCGCGACGGGGCCGGGGCGTGAAGGTCCTGATCGGCAGCGTGCTGACGATCGCGGGCGGGGCGCTGGTGCTCTACGCGATCTACAGCGCGCTCATGCCGCTGCTGGGGATGTACCAGGGCGCGCTGAGCGACCCGATGGCCGACGCCAACGAGACGCAGGTGTCGCGCGACATGCTGACGGCGGTGGGCGTGGGGGCGGTGGGCATCGTGCCGTTCATCATCGGGACGCTGATGCTCAAGAGTGTGTTCATCCGGAGGGCGATCCGCAGACTTGGATCGCGATGATTGTTGTGGGAGGCTGAATCATGGCGTTGACCCGAGACCAGATCCCCGTGCGTGCCGCCCGCGAACTGCGCGACGGATTCGTCGTCAACCTGGGCATCGGCATGCCCACGCTCGTGGCCAACCATGTCCCCGCGGAGATGGACGTGTGGCTCCAATCCGAGAACGGCCTGCTGGGCATCGGGCCCTTCCCCACCGAGCAGGAGGTCGACGCCGATCTCATTAACGCCGGCAAGCAGACCGTCACCGCCCGCCCGGGAGCGAGTTACTTCAGCAGCGCCGACAGCTTCGGCATGATTCGCGGCGGGCACATCGACCTGTGCATCCTGGGCGCGATGCAGATCAGCCAGGAGGGCGATCTCGCCAACTGGATGATCCCCGGCAAGATGGTCAAGGGCATGGGCGGGGCGATGGACCTGGTCGCCGGCGTCAAGCGCGTCGTCGTCACCATGGAGCACACCGCCAAGGGCAAGCCCAAGCTCGTGAAGACCTGCGACCTTCCCCTCACGGGCAAGGCCTGCGTCGACATGGTCATCACCGAGTTGTGCGTGCTCGAGATGGACCGCGAGAAGAAGCGGTTTGTGCTCAAGGAACTGGCCCCGGGCGTGACCGCCGACGAGGTGAAGGCCCAGACCCAGGCCGAGATCATCGTGCCCGCGAAGGTCGCGACGATCGAGGTTTAGGCGGAAGGACCGCGCCGTCAGATTCGGCGCAGCATCCGCACCCCGCCGTAGCGCACCTTCTTGTTGGGCTCGACGAAGCAGCCATCATTGAGCGTGGTGCACGCCATGCCGCAGTCCTGGTAGCCCAGCAAGCGCACCGCCGCATCGATCGCCCGCTCGACGGGTTCGTGATACGCATCGTGGCAGAGGACGTAGGCCCCGGGCGCCGTCACCTGCGCGACGCCTTCGAGATCCTGCGCGCACGACTTTTCCGTATGGTCCCCGTCGACGAAGACGAAATCGAACATGCCCCCCGCGGCGTCCATCGCCCGCGGGAGTTCTGCCGGCGAGTAGCCCCGGATCAGCGTCGCCCGGTCGGCGATCGTCTCCCAGTCAAAGTCGGGCTCGGGGAACGGGTCCACGCTGACCAGGCGTCCGTGATCAAGATCGCTCAACGCGGCGTGGATGATCCGCGAGCCGCCCCCAAACCGCACGCCGATCTCGAGGCACCGCGCAGGGGCCAGGGCAAAGACCATCGAATAGAGCAGCAGGCGTTCGCGGGGTTTCTGCTCGGCGTGCACGCTGAAGGCCGTGGGCAGGCGCTCGGCCTTGGCCCGCAGACGCGGGTCATCTGAAGAGCGGTACGTCCAATGGCCGACGGTGGAAGGGGGCATGCCCAGACCATCGGCCCGCGGGCGAGTTCAGATTGAGATTGGTGAGCCGGGCTTGGGCAGGACATGCCGCAACCGTTCGCCCAGCGTGTAAACGGAGAGGTCCTTGAGTTCCCCCGCGTCGAGGTAGACCCCGCCGCAGACCGTGCAGGCATCAACCACGACGTGCGGCTGATTCTTGTCGATCATCTCGATCAGGGGCGAGCGGTCGCGCGGGCAGTGGGGGCGGTCGATGCTGTGCCGCCGCCGCGCGCCGCGAACGGGGCCCGCGTCGAGGGTTGAGCCGGAAGGTGTGCGGTCGATGATGCGGGCGATCTCGTGCCGATCGAGCCAGATCCCGCCGCAGGTCGGGCAGCGGTCGATGAAGTTCTCGCCGATCTTCAGGCGTTCCATGGCGACCTGATCGTGCGGGCAGTGGATGGGATGATCGGCCGGGTTGTGTGCGGCGTTCATGCCCACAGCCTACCACCGGATAGGATCGCGATCATGCGATGGTTCGACGCCCACCTCGATCTGGCCTGTCTGGCCCTGTGCGGCAGGAACATGGAACTCGACCCCACGCACGCAGGCGGGCCGTGGCTCCCCGGCGGGCTGACGCTCGCCTCGCTGCGCGATGGGGGCGTGGGCGCGTGCCTGGGGACGATCTTCACCGAGGTGGACGGGACCGATGCCCCCGTGGCCTACCCGTCGGGCGAGCCCCAAGCCGCCCACGACGCGGGCGTGCGCCAACTCGAAACCTACGAAACATGGGCAAGTCGGGGATGGATCGACCTGCGTTCCACAGGTCAATCACTCCTGCGCCTGATCATCCTGATGGAGGGGGCCGATCCGATCCGCGAGCCGGGTGAGATTGGCTGGTGGGCCGCACGGGGCGTGGGCGTCGTGGGCATGGCCTGGGCGCGGGGCACCCGCTATGCCGGGGGCAACATGGAGACCCGCGGCCTGTCGCCCGAGGGGCGGGCCCTCGCGGCGGAGATCGACCGGCTTGGGCTTGTCCACGATCTCTCGCACCTGAGTGACGCGGCGTGCGATGAACTGCTGGCGTGCGCGCGCGGGCGGGTGATCGCCTCGCACTCGAACTGCCGTGCGCTGCTCGGCGGGAACAATCAGCGGCACCTGCGCGATGCGACCATCGCGGCGATCGGGCAACGTGGCGGGGTCGTTGGCATCAATCTCTTCTCGCGTTTTTTGCGCGATGGGGTTGATGATGCAGGGCGGGCGGGCATCGACGACGTGGTGCGTCATGCCGAGCATGTGTGCGCCGTCATGGGGCACCGGGGCGGCGTAGGGCTGGGAAGTGACATGGACGGGGGGTTCTCCGCCGCCCGCCTGCCCAAGGGGATTGAACGACCGGCGGATTACGCGCGCCTGGGCGAGGCGTTGGCCGCCCGCGGGTGGTCGAACGCCGAGGTGGAGGCGTTCGCCTGGGGAAACTGGGCCCGGTTCTTTGGTGTCGACGCCGAGGCATCGCCAACCCCTCCTACCGTCAGCCCGGGATGTACCAGGCCCTCCTGACCCGCCGCTACCTCACGTCGAAGGTGATGCCACTGCTGGCGTCGCTCGCCGTGGTGCTGTGCACTGCGTTGGTGCTCATCACGTGGTCGGTGATGGGCGGATTCCTCACGATGCTCATCGGTTCAGGGCGGACGATGACGGGCGACGTCGTTGTCCAGTGGCCCACGACCGGGTTCGCGCATTACGAGGACTTCATCGAGCGATTGAAGAAGGATCCGATGGTCGAGGCCGCCGCCCCGATGATCGAGGCCTACGGCATCGCGGGCATGCCCGATGGCCGCACGCAGACGGTGATGATCCGCGGGGTGGACGCGCGCTTCGGCGAGGTGACCAAGTACCGCGACGTGATCTGGTGGAAGCCCATCAGCGAGCCCCTGCCGCGGGACTACACGCGCGAGGACCCTCGCCTGGGCTCGCCCGAACTGATGCAGCGACTGCACGCCCAGGGGCTCTCATTCACGCGCACGGACAACGGCGTGGAGAAGCCTGCGGCGGTGCTGGGCGTCGAGGTCAGCGGGTTCAATCGACGCGACCCCGCGGGGTTCTATACCCCGCGCGTGCGCGACCGGCTCCTCCCCGATGGCGGGCTCGACGAGGTCAACGTCTTCCTGCCCAGTTACGGCGACATCACCATCAACGTGCTGCCCCTGGACCAGTCGGGCGGGGTGATCGGCACGCGGACGGCGAAGTTTCCCGTCGCCAACGAGTTCCAGTCGGGCATCTACGAACTCGACAACAAACTCGTCCTGCTGCGTCTTGATGCGCTCCAGGAGATGCTGCACATGCAGCAGGCCGAGCGTGTGGTCGATGAGCCCGGCACGGGCGCATTGGGCCAGCCGGGCGCGTTGGGTCAGCCCCAGGGTCAGACGATCATCGATCCGGCCCGGGTCACGCACGTGCTGGTGCGCGGGCGTGGCGACATGGGCCAGCGCGGTGCCGCCGAGCCGCTGCTCGAGCGCGTCACGCAGATCTACGAAGAGTTTGCCGACGCCCACCGGGGCGAGGTCCCCTCGGTCTTTCTCATCAGCATCATGACGTGGGAGGACCTCAACCGCACGATGATCCAGGCCGTCGAGAAGGAGACGGCGCTGGTGCTTTTCCTGTTCGGCATCATGTCGCTGACGGCGGTCTTCCTGGTGCTGGCGATCTTCTGGGCGATGGTGGTGGAGAAGACGCGCGACATCGGCATCCTGCGTGCGCTGGGGGCGAGCCGCTCGGGCATCGTGTGGCTCTGGCTGCGTTACGGGCTGGCGATCGGGCTGGTGGGGGCGTCGCTGGGGGTGGGGCTGGCGTACCTGGTGGTGAGCAACATCAACCCGATCCACGAATGGATGGGGCGAGCGCTGAGCGTGCAGATCTGGGACCCGAAGATTTACTACTTCCTGCTGATCCCCAACCAGGTTGAAACGCCTCGGGCCGTGCTGGTGCTGATGGTCTTTGTGCTGTCGAGCATGATCGGGGCGCTGATCCCAGCCGCCCGTGCGGCCCGCCTCGATCCCGTCGCTTCGCTCCGGTTTGAATGACGCGCGATGACCACGACCCCGACCAACCTCGCAGGATCAGCCGCTCACGCGATGGGTGCCGCGCAACCGCCGCTCATCCGCGTGACCAACCTGCACAAGACCTATCGCATGGGGCGGGCGCTGGTGCCGGTGTTGCGGGGCGTGTCGCTCGAGGTGGGCGAGGGCGAGTTTGTCGCGGTGCTGGGCGCGTCGGGCTCGGGCAAGAGCACGCTGCTGCACCTCATGGGCGGGCTGGATCGCCCCGACGCGACTCCCCGCGCCGAGATCGTGTATCGAGGCGTCGAGATGACCGGCGCATCGGTCGCGGCCCTCGATCGCTATCGCACCCTCGACGTGGGGTTCATCTTTCAGTTCTATCACCTGCTGCCCGAGCTCAACGTCATCGAGAACGTGCTGGTGGGGGCGATGATCCGCCTGGGGCGGCTGGGTTACATGCGCCGCGGGGGCGAGGAACGCGACCGTGCCGCCGCCCTGCTCGACACCGTCGGCCTCTCGCACCGCCTGAAGCACCGACCGGCCGAACTGTCGGGGGGCGAGCGCCAGCGGGTGGCGATCGCGCGGGCGCTGATGAACGATCCCTCGCTGCTGCTGGCCGACGAGCCCACGGGCAACCTCGATCACGCCACTGGCGAGCGCGTGCTCGAGGCGCTGCTCGCGCTGCGTGAGCAGGGGCGACGCACGATGGTAGTGGTGACGCACGACCCCGACATCGCCGCCCGGGCCGATCGTGTGCTGCGCCTGGCCGACGGCGTCTTCGAGACGTCCTGAACCCAACCATACCCCGATCACGCAATGGGCAGCAACCTGCCCTGAATCGCGGGTTTATCATCGGGCACGAGTCACGATGCACACACGACCCACCCAGCCCATCGAGATTGCGCAGTCGCAGCGCCACGCGCGTGAAATCACGCTGCGCGGCCTGGGCAAGCGCGACGTTGCGGCCAAGGTCGAGACGATGGGCGAGGGACGCCCGGTGGTCTTCCTTCACGGGCTGGCCGGGCTCAATGATCATTGGGAAGACACGGTGCAACTGGCCCACGCCAACTTCCGCTGCGTCATGCTCGAGATCCCGCTGCTCGAACTCGAGGGGGACGACTGCTCGATCGACGGCGTCGCCGCCCTGACGCAGGATTTTCTCTCGCGTCACCTCGACGACCGAGCGGTGCTGGTGGGCAACTCGTTTGGGGGGCACGTGGCGCTGCGTCTGGCGATCGAGCACCCGCGCCTGGTGCGAGGGCTGGTGCTGGCCGGATCAAGCGGGCTCAACGAACGCACGATGGTGGCCGAGGTCCGGCTTCGCCCGACGCGCGAGTGGATGTCGCGCAAGATCGGCGAACTCTTCTTCGACAAGAGCAAGATGCGAGAGGCCGACGTCGACCGCGCCTTCGCCGAACTGGGCGAACGCCGTCGCGCCCGCGCGATGGTCCGCCTCTCGCGTTCGGCCCGGCGCAACCACCTGGGCGACGAGATCGGGCGCATCACCGCCCCGACGCTGATCGTCTGGGGGCGCGAGGACGTCGTGACCCCGCCCGACGCCGCCCACGAGTTCAACGCCAAGATCCGCGATTCGAGCATCGTCTGGTACGACCGCTGCGGGCACGCGCCCATGCTCGAATGGCCCGACCTCTTCGCCGACAGCGTGTCGGCCTTCGTGCGCGATCTCGCGGCCCGGGGGCTCTAGCGCATGGCGCGTGCGACCATGAAGGGCAGCTTGAGTGCAACGGGCCTCGTGGGTGCGGCCATTTCCGCGTGGCTCTCCGGGCGGCGGCGGCTCCTCTCGAATGAGCGCCACTGGCAGCGCAACAGCGCGGGCATCCAACTGGCCCAACTCCGCAACCTGCTTCGGGCGGGCGTCGCCACGCGCTTTGGCAAGAGCCACGACTTTGCGCGCCTGCTCGAGTGTTCCAATGCCGAACTCCTGCCCGCGTATCGCAAGGCCGTCCCCATCGCCGACTGGCTGGTGTACAAGGACCACATCGCCCAGATGCGTGAGGGGGCCGAGCCCGACGTGCTCTGGCCCGGGCTGGTGCGCGACTTTGCCCAGACCAGCGGCACGACGGCGGGGGACAAGTTCATCCCCGTCAGCCGCCAGATGCTCCGCTCGAACTTTCTCGCCTCGCTCGACATCTTCGCAAACCTGTCGCGCTTTGGGGTGTCGCTGACGCGGCTGCTCTCGGGGCGTTCGCTCTTCCTGGGGGGCTCGACCGATCTCTCGACCAACGACAAGGGCATCCGCACGGGCGATCTGTCGGGTATTGTCACGCCTCTGATCCGCTGGCCCATGACGACGATCGCGCTGCCCGGGCCCGAGATTGCGCTGATGAGCCACTGGCCCACCAAGATCGACGCGATGGCCAAACGCTGCCTCGACGAGGACGTGCGGATGATCAGCGGGATGCCCAGTTGGGCCCTGGTCCTCTTCGAGCGCATGCAGCAGATCGCCCGCCAGCAGGGACGCCGCGCCGAGGTGCTCACCGATTTGTGGCCCAACTTGAACGTGTTCGTGCACGGCGGGGTGCGCTACGCCCCATTTGAGCCGCGCGTGCGGCAGATGTTCTCGGGCAGCCCCGACGGCGCCGACATCCCCGTGCGCCTCGAGCTCTACCCGGCGTCGGAGGGGTTCATCGCGATCCAGGATCGCCAGGGCGAGCCGGGGCTGCGCCTGAACAGCGATCAGTTCAACTTCTTTGAGTTTGTGCCGCTGGAGTCGATCGATGATCCGGGCGCGCCCGCCTTTTCATGCGACGAGGTCGAGAAGGGTCAGCGGTACGTGGTGGTCCTCTCCTCCTGCGCTGGGCTGTGGCGCTACATCCTGGGCGACGTGGTCGAGTTCGACACGATCGCCGACCGGCCCGAGTGGAGCCCGCGCGGCCCCGGCGGGGGCGACGGCCCGCCACGCCTGCGCATCGTCGGCCGCCATCGCCACTTCATCAACGCCTTTGGCGAGAATCTGATCGTCGAGCACATCGAGAACGCGGTGGCGACGGCGGCCCGCGAGGCGGGCGTGATCGCGGGCGAGTTCACCGCCGCCCCGGTCTATCCGGGCCAGGGCCGACGCGCGGGGCTGGAACTGGCGATCGAACTGGCCCCCTGCGAGCCGGGTGCGATCGAGCGCCTGCGAGACGCCTTCGACGCCGCCCTCAAAGCCCAGAACGTCGATTACACCACCAAGCGCACCGACGGGCTGGGCATGGTCGAGCCGACCATCACGCCCCTGCCCCAAGGCGTCTTCCACGCCTGGCTTGCGTCGCGGGGCAAACTCGGCGGACAGCACAAGTGCCCGCGCTGCGCCAACCATCGCGACATCATCGATGCGGTCAAAGCCGCGGCAAGCGCCGCGAACCCCACCCCCGCCTAGCCGCCACGGAGTCCATCCATGCCCACCCATGACCCTGGAGCGAGCCCGCCGCTGGCGGCGCTGGCCCGGGCGGCGGCGTCGCTGCTCGATCAGAGCGCGACGGTCATCGAATCACTCGACACGCGTGATCTCACCCAGGAGTCACGCGTTCTCTCGGGCGGCACGATCGGCAGCCACCTGCGCCACCTGCTCGATCATTTCAACGCCATCCTGCACGCCCGGGCCAACGGCGGCGAGGTGGACTATGACCACCGCGAGCGCGGGCTTGCGATGGAGCGTGACCCCATCGTGGCGCTGCGTGAGATCCGCCGCGTGCGTGATGCGATCGCGGATTGTGCCGCAGGCGTTGGGGATCAGTCGCTGCGCATCCGCGTGATGCTCGACGCCAATGGGCACGAGGCCGCGCTCGCCTCGACGCTCTGCCGCGAAATCGCCTTTGCGACGCATCACGGCGTGCACCACCTGGCGATGATCCGCGCCATCGCGATCGAGCACGGGCGCACGATTGATATCCACATCGGGCGAGCCCCTTCGACTCTTCGACACGAGCGAGCCACACCCCGGTAGGCCCCATGTGCACGGTCTCGGTCATCCGCGTCGGTCCCACGTCGATGCGACTGGTGAGCAATCGCGATGAGGCGCTGACGCGCCCGCCCGCGCTCGCGCCGGAATGGCGCACGCGTGATGATCGCCGCGCCCTCTGGCCCACCGATTCCGCGGGGGGCGGTACGTGGATCGCTGTCAATGATCGCGGTTTGGCGCTGGCAATCCTGAATCTGAACCTCGAGCCGGCGCCCGTGCTGCCGGCGGGCCTAGCCTCGCGCGGCGGGATCATTCCCGCTCTCGCGCACGCGGCCACATGGCACGACGCGGTCGATCAGGCGAACGATCTCGATCTCGGCGTCTATGCGCCGTTTCGCCTGCTGGTGACCCAGGCCCGCGCCGATGTCATCGTGGGGTCGACTCTCCGCTGGGATCGGTCGCGACTCAAGGACGAGCCGTTCGAAACGACCCGCCTGTGCCTGGTCAGTTCGGGCCTGGGTGATTCCCTCGTCGCGCCGCGGCTGGGGCTGTTCGATGAACTGATCCCTCCCGGTGCCGAATCGCCCGCCGCCCAGGATGCCTTCCACGCGCACGCCTGGCCCGGGCGTGGCCCGATCAGCGTGATGATGTCGCGCGAGGGGGCCAGGACGCACTCGGTGACCAGCGTGCAGGTCGACGCCGCCGGCGCGAGCCCGCGAGTGGCGATGGATCATCGGCTCGTCGCTTGGGCGCGTGATCCGGCACGCCCCTAGCACACCACCAGCACGCCCCGCACGCGCTACCCCACACGCGGTACCCTTGTCCCCATGTCGATCGGTGTGGTCCATACGCCCAAGTCCGAGCCCTGGCTCGCCCTGCTCAACCCGCTCGCGCTGGCGCTGGGGCTGTGGCGCCGGCGCGATCTCATCGCCCAGTTCGCCTGGCGCTACTTCGTGGCCCGCCATCGCGGGACGTACCTGGGCGTGCTCTGGGCCGCGGCGTTCCCGCTGGCCATGCTCACGGTCTATACCTTTGTGTTCAACTACATCTTCGTCGCGCGCGTCGGCGCGAACCAGGGCGAGACGCAGAGCCAGTACGCCGTCATGCTCTTCTGCGGCATCGTCGTCTTTGGCATCTTCGCCGAGAGCGTCACCCGCGCCAGCCACCTCATCGTCGAGAACCCCAACTACGTCAAGCGCGTGGTCTTCCCCGTCGAGGTGCTCCCCGTCGCCTCGCTCGCGGCGGGGCTGCTCACCAGCCTCTTTGGCCTTGCCCTCACGCTCGCGGGCGTGCTGATCTTCTATCACGCGGCCCACGCGACCCTGCTCTATCTGCCCATTGTGCTGCTGCCACTCTGTGCGCTCGCGATGGGGTTGTCGTGGTTCCTGGCGGCACTGACGGTCTTTGTGCGCGACGCGTCTCATGCCGCCTCGATCCTCATCGGCCAGGCACTGTTTTTCGCCACCCCCATCTTCTATCGCATCGAGAACCTGCCCGAGCAGTGGCGTGGCGTGGCGATGCTCAACCCGCTGGCGGTCGTCGTCGATTCGGCCCGGCGCGTGATGGTGCTGGGCGAGCAACCCCGCTGGGGACAACTCCTCGCGGCGGGCGCAATCTCGCTCGTCGTCATGCAACTGGGCTATGCCTTCTTCCTGCGCGCACGCCGGGGGTTCGCCGATGTCCTCTGACCCCCACGCCGCGCCCGCGAACGACGCCGTGGTTTTGCGCGTCGAACAGGTCTCGAAGCAGTACCGCATCTATCGGCGGCCGCGTGATCGGTTGCTCCAGGCCCTGACCCCCTGGCGGGCGCGCTGGACGGGCTTCTGGGCCCTGCGCGATGTCTCGATCGAGGTGAAGCGCGGGCAGGCGTGGGGCATCCTCGGGCGCAACGGCGCGGGCAAGAGCACGCTGCTGCAACTCATCGCCGGCACGGTCGCGCCCACGCAGGGGCGTGTCGAGGTGCGCGGGCGCGTCGCCGCGATGCTCGAACTGGGCAGCGGCTTCAACCCCGAGTTCACGGGGCGCGAGAATGTCTTCCTCGCGGGGGCCATCCTGGGCATCGCCCGTCGCGAGATGGAGCGCCGCTTCGACGAGATCGCCGCCTTTGCCGATATTGGCGCGTTCCTCGAACAGCCGCTCAAGACCTATTCCAGCGGCATGGCCGCACGCCTCGCCTTCGCCGTCGCCTTCAGCGTCGAGCCCGACATCCTGATCGTCGACGAGGTTCTGGCGGTGGGGGATGCGGCGTTCCAGCACCGCTGCCTGGCCCGCCTGCGCCGCCTGCGCGACAACGGGCTCACGCTCCTCTTCGTCAGCCACAACGCCGACGCCGTCCGCAGCACCTGCACCCACGGGCTGGTGCTGGCCGACGGGTTGCCGGTCTGCGTCGACAGCGCCGAACGCGCGGTCGATCACTACCTCCGCCTTGTGCGCGAGCACGTGAACCAGGAGGCCATCGCCCGCGATGCCTCCCTCGCGGCGGGGGGCGTCGCCCCGCACCCCGAGCGCGGCTCGCTGGCCTATGGCACGGGCCAGGCCCGCATCGAGATCGTCCGCGTGCTCGACGAGCAAGACCGCCCCTGCGCCCTCTTCGACGTGGGCCAGCGGGTCACGGTCGAGGTGGCGCTCAAGGCGGCGGCGGATGTGCGCGACCTCTCGGTCAGTTTCTTCGTGCGCGACGCCACGGGCGTCGATCTTCTAGGCACCACCACCTTCGATGAACGCGTCGAACTGCCCGCCCTGCGCGCGGGCGAGGTTCTGCGCGTCCGCTTCTCGTTCGAGAACCGCCTGCACCACGGGAGTTTTGGCATCGGCGTGGCGGTGACGCGCGTCACGCTGCGCGATTACAGCGACGTGGTGCTGCTCGAGCAGGTCGATGCCGCCGCGGCTTTCAATACCTCGTACAACCCGCAGCGCCCCGTGCACTACAAGGTGCACGAGCCGGTGGGGATCGTGATCGACCGCGCCGACCCCCACGCGGAGCCGGGCTGAACCCATGGGCACGAGCAACTGGCAGCACATCCCCTTTGTCGTCGATGCCCTGATGCGGATCGAGCCCACGCGCGTGCTCGACGTGGGCGTGGGCTTTGGGCGATGGGGCATCCTCGCGCGCGAGTTTGGTGATGTCTGGCCCGGGCGCGTCCACCGCAAGGACTGGACGATGCGCGTCGAGGGGATCGAGGCCTTCGCCCCCAATGTCGCCGACTATCACCTCGCCTTTTATGACCAGATCCACCAGGGCGACGCGATCGACATCCTCCCCACGCTGACGCAGCCCTTCGACCTTGTGATGTTCGGCGACGTGCTCGAACATTTCGAACGACCCGCCGCCGACACGCTCCTCGATCTCGCCGTCGAACGCCACGCCTATGTCATCGTCAATGTCCCCCTCGGCCCCGAGCACCCGCAGGGCGAGGCCTACGGCAATCCGTACGAGGCCCATCGCTCGGCGTGGGAACTCGCCGACTTCCAGCGTCGACCCCTCGTCCGCCACGCCCTCTTCCGTGACTACATCCACCGCCCCTATGGCTCGTTCATCCTGTCGCGCGACGACCCGCGCGGCGTGCGCCATGCGACATTTTCAGAATCCGATCACGGCATGCCGCTCCACCGCAAGGTCGCCATCGCCGACGAATTAGGCGGGCGCACGCTCCTGCGACTGGTCTGGAAGAAAGCCCTGCGACGTCTGCGCGGCGGGGCCACGCCCTAGCACGGGCCTTCGATACCATCCACCCGCGTGCCCACCACCTGCTTTGTCACCTACGAGTTCCACCCGGCGACCCCCGGCGGGTGCGGCGTCTTCGTGCGCCACGCGACCGACGACCTGCTGCGCCAGGGGCACGAGGTCGTGCTGCTGATCGATTGCGAGCCCGAGCCCTTCGCCGCGATCCAGCACGACATCAGCGCACGCACCGGCATCACGGGCAAGTGCCACGTGTATCGTGTGCGCGATCTGATCAGGAAGCACCCCGCCGCCGACTCGCCGGGGTTCTCGCGGTTCGAGCAAGATTCGATCCGCTTTGGCGCGGCACTCGAGCAGGTCCTGCCCAACCACGCGATCGACCTGATCGAGTTCTTCGACTTCTGCGGCCCGGCGTGGGCCTGGCTCAACAGGCGCCATGGAACACCCCACGCCAAGATCCCCGTCGCGGTGCGTCTGCACGGCCCGCTCTACCGCATCGACGCCGACGCGGGCTTTACCACGCCCGATCGCGATCGCTTTATCGCCTACGCCCTCGAACGCTGGTCGCTCAACGCCGCGGACTATGTGCTCGCCCCCAGCGTCGCCTATGCCACCCACGCCGGGGTGAACAGCCGCATCGTCGTCTCACCGCCGCCCGTGGCGCCCCTGCCCGCGCCTCGGCGTACGCCCGAGCGGCGCGACACACTGCTCTTTATCGGGGGCATTACAATCGCCAAGGGCGCCGATCTCTTCGTCGAGGCCTGCATCCAGGCCTTGGCCGACGCGCCGCCGCACATCAAGGCGACGTTGATCGGGCAGGATTCGGGCGATCTGGGCGGCATGATCTCGGCGCTGGCCGCCCGCATCCCGCCATCGCTTCATGATCGCATCAAATTCGCCGGGCGGCTCGACCGCCAAGGCATCGCCGAAGCCCTCGCGGGGGCGATCGCGGCGGTCTTCCCCTCGCGCAGCGAATCATTCTGCTACGCCCTGCACGAGGCCTACGGCGCGGGCACGCCCGTCGTGATCACGCCCCTGCCCGCGTATGAGGGCGTCTTCGAGCACGAGCGCAATGCCCTCGTTGCTCAGGCTACGCCCGAGGCGCTGGCGGGCGCGATGAATCGCCTGATCCACGAGCCGGGCCTGCGCGAGCGCCTGTCTCGCCCCCACGCGGTTGCGTCTGATCGGGTCGGCCCCTGGTATCTGTCGCGTCACGCCTCACGACTCACGCCGCCCGTGAAAACACAGCACGCCATTACGTTGCTCGTGCTCAACGTGCCGCACAGGGCCACGATCCAGCACCTTGAGGCGCCGGCGAGCGCCGACATCCGCATGGTCTGTCTTCACCCGCAAGACACGGGCGGCACGCGGCTCTTCGGCAGAAACTGGACCGCGCGGGACGTGCAGGGGCGGGTGATCCCAGACGATCAACTCGTCAGCACCGAGATGCTCGCCCTCATGCATGCGTTCGATATTCCGCACCAGTCGTGGCTGAAGGATCTCTACTTCGCGCTGCTTTCGGATCCTGTTGCCACCTATGCGTGCCCCTGGTTCTGGCGTGATGAGCGGATCCAGTCCGGGGCTCTTGGGCTCTGCCCCGAGTTGTGGCCCTTTGAGAATCCCGGGCGTCTCCCCCCTGTGCTCGTGCGAACGATATCCGGGCGTCCCCTCGCGCAGATCTTCCCCGATGCCACGGGCATGCTGGGCACGCTCGTGCCGCTCTGGGAAGCAGCCGCGAAGGGGCATGGGGTCACGATCGCGAAGTCGCTCTTCGACCCGAATCACGCCGCGTTCTCGACAACGCCCGAATCGCTGTCCGCGCTGCTGCTTTCGCACGGTTCGATCCTGCCGCGTGGCCTGTCGCTGCCCTGGCTCACGCTGCCGATCACGCAGCAGCATGATCACGCCGCCCGGGTGCACGCCGCCGAGCAGCTGGGCGGGCGCACGCTCATGCGCCTGGCCATGGCCAAGTTCATCAGGCGGCTCTCGGGCCGGCGCGACCAAGATCAGCCATAGCCACCACGACCTGCGCGACGCTCACGCCGGCGGCGCTTCCGCCGCGTCCGCGCGCATGAAGAGCGCCTCGCCCTTGGCGATGCCCGCCCCCTCGCCCAGCGCGCACGCCCCGCCGAACCGGGCCGCCTCGTCCAGGGTCACGCCCGCGGCGGGCGCACAGTTCCACGCCTTCCACAGCGACGCCATCTTCTCGGGCATCGCGGGGGCCAGCAGCAGGCTCGCCACGCGCACCGCCTCGGCGCAGCACCAGAGGATCGCCCCCAGCTTCGCCCTGTTCCCCGGGTCTTCGTCGAGTTTCTTGGCCAGTTTAAAGGGCTGCGTGGCGTTGATGAACCCATCCACGCGCGTGATCAACGCCGTCCCTTGCTGCAGCGCGCCCGCGATGTCGTTCGCCCGCATGCGGGCGATGGCCTCGCGCACGTACCCCGCCGTGTCGGTTTTCCAGTCAAAGACCGTGTCGGTGGGCGAGACAAACGGCGGCTCGAACCGCGTCGTTCCCCCGTGCCCGGGTGCTTTCCCGTCGAAGTACTTTTCGATCATGTTCGACACGCGGCTGGCGCAGTTGCCAATCCCGTTGGCCAGGTCGGCGTTGTAGGTTTCGACAAACTTCGCGTGGCTGAAATCCGCGTCGGTCGCCCCCAGCGGTCCCTGTGTCAGCAGATACCAGCGCAGCGCGTCGCGCCCGAACTTCGCCGCATAGGCCCGCAGCACCTCGATCGTCACGAAGTTGCCCAGGCTCTTGCTCATCTTCCGCCCGTCGCGCACCCAATAAGCATGGCTGTAGATGTGCCCGGGCAGTTCGCGCCCCAGCGCCGTTAGCAGGCAGGGCCAGATCACCGCGTGGAACCACAAGATGTCCTTGGCGATGAAGTGCGTGTGCGCGGGCCACAGGTCCTTGCGCTCGGGCGTGTCCACGACCGTCAGGTAGTTGAACAACGCATCGATCCACACGTAGATGCGGTGCGCCGGGTCGTCGGGCATGCGGATGCCCCACTGGGTCGCCGGGTCGTCGGTGATCGGGCGCGAGATCGGGATGTCCTGCAGCCCGTCGCGCAGACGCCCCATCACCTCGTTGCGGCGCGCCTCGGGCTGGATGAAGTCCGGGTGCTTGGCGATATGCTGTTCGAGCGCGGCCTGGTACTTGCTCAGGCGGAAGAAATAATTGCGTTCGGTGCGGCGCACCAGCGGCTTGCCAGTCACGGGCGACACGCCCCCCGCCTCCTTCGCCGCCGTCTCGGTCAGATACTCCTCTTGCGAGGGGTCCCACCAGCCGGCATACTCGCCCAGGTAGACGTCGTCGTTCTTCTGCAGCGTGCGGATGTACTCGAGCACCTTGGTCTTGTGCCGGTCCTCGGTGGTGCGGATGAAATCGTCGTAGGCGCACCCCATGAAGTCGAAGGCGGCCTTGAACTCCGCCGCGTTGCGGTCGGCCCAGGCCTGGGGCGTGACGTGGTGGTCCTTGGCCGAGGTGACGACCTTGTCGGCGTGCTCGTCGGTGCCTGTCAGCAGGAAAGACGCCCCGCCGATGGCCTTGTGCGCCCGCGACAGGCAATCGGCCACACAGGTGGTGTAGCAGTGCCCGATGTGCGGGCGGTCGTTGACGTAGTAGATCGGGGTCGTGACGTACACCGGCTTGGGCATGGGGGCAGGTTAGCGCACCACGCCCGCCCCCGTTCCGTACAGGCCCCAATCGCGGTCTTTATCCGATCCGAACGAACCCGGCGGGGTTCTCTGACGATCTACCTATAGTCCGACAGCCGCCGCAGGATCGGGGGCTGTACGGGCCTCGAAGGGAGTCGACATGGGCATCACGAAACTCACGGGCCTGGGGCTCGCCGCCGCATGGGCCGCCGGTCTCGCCGTCGCGTCGCTTGCGCAGGCCCAGGGCACGGTCTACGGCCCCAACCCCGCCAACGCCAGCCGCCTGCTCGAGGCGGATCTCTCGCCCACGCGCCAGGGCAACTACACCCGCTCCAGCCTCGCCGACGAGCTGCGCTTCCGCAACACCATCGTCACCGGCAACTCGCCCGGCGGCACCGCGTTCCGCGGCGACGCGGGCTATTCGGGCGCACGCGACTTCCGCGCCGGCCTGGGCTCCGATTCCACCTTCAACTTCAGGCGTGATTCATTCTCCAGCGGGCTGGGCGGCGTGGGGCTCCGCGGCACCGACGCACTCCAATATCAGTTCGCCTACACCACCGGCAACCTCGGCCTGACCAACCGGCGCGGCGAATCGACCAACTCGCTCGCCGCCATCCGCCAGGAACTCCTCCAGAACAACGATTCGGCCGATCTCAATCGGCGCGGCGGGTGGACCCAGTCCGCCCCCGACTTTGGCACGCTTCGCTCCACCGGCTCCTATACCTCGACGCGCTCGCTCAACCCCGCCATCGTCGCCGCCCGACAGACCCCGCTGGGCACCGAAGAGATCGTCGCCTCGCCCTTGCTGGGCCTGCGCACGCAGATGTCCGGCCAGGCCTGGTTCCAGAAGCAAGAGGCCGAGCGCAAGAAGCAGAACCCCGGTGCGGCGCAGTCCATGCAGCTCGCCACCCCCGCGACCAGCACTGCCTACGACACGCTGCGACTGCGCCTGGACCAGTACGCCGGCCCCGAGAGCCGCCGCCCCGACGTGACGCCCACGCCCGAATCCGTCACCCCCACGCCCACCCCCACAACGCCGACTCCGGGCACGCCCGATGCCACGACGCCCAAGCCCGCCACGGAAACGACGCCCGCATCGGCGTGGGAACGGCGCATGGACGACTTGCGCGAGGCGCTGGACCGTCGCCTGGGCCTCACGCCGCGTGAATCATCGCGAACGGCGCGGGGCGACGCCGACAAGCCCGATACCCGCGTGACCCGCGCCTGGCTCGACGACGAGACGGTGGCGATCCTGCGGCAGGGGGCGGGCGAGGTCTCGGTCTATATCGAGGGCCAGCCGCGCGATTTCTACGCCGAGCACATGCTCGCGGGCCAGACCTACATGGGCTCGGAGCGTTACTTCGACGCTGAGGAGCGGTTCGCCCGGGCGCTGTCGTTCAAGCCGGGCGACCCGACGGCGATGGCCGCCCGCGTCAACGCCGAACTGGGCGCGGGGATGCTCATCTCCGCCTCGCTCAACCTGCGTGAACTCTTCGAGCGTCACCCCGAGGTGATCCTGCTGCGCTACACGGGCGCGACGATCCCCTCGATGACGCGTCAGGATCAACTCGTCACCATTCTGCGCCACAATGTCGCCGGCGCGCAGCGCCAGATCGCCACGGCCACGCGTGAATCCGCATTGCTCCTGGCCTACTTGGGCTGGCAGCGAGGCGACATCGCCATGGCCCGCGAAGGCCTCGATTTCATCCGCCTCGACATCACCCGCCGCGCCGAGCCCGAGGACAATCTCATCAGCCTGCTCGCGACCCTCTGGCTGACCCCCGCGCCGGCCGTCGTGCCCGGCACGCCTTCAATCCCAGAGCCCACCCCCGAGCCGACCCCCGAGCCGACCCCCGAGCCGACCAAGTAGAGGAGCCCACCCGAGCGGATGAGCATCGCCCACGACCCAACCCCACCGGCGAGCCTGCCCCCGCCCGCCCACGCCCATTCCATCGAGCAGTTCTTCACCGATGGGTCCCTCGCGGCCCTGTGCGATGAGCTCTCGCGGCTGTCGGGCGTGGGTGTCGACCTGCGCGACTCTTCCGGTCGCAAGGTCATCCCGCGCCCCCCGGGCGATACCGCTCCACCCGCCTGGCGCATCCTCGACCTGGCTCCCGCGCCCCCCGGCGCCACCGTAATCCCCATGCTGCTCGGCGAGCAGGCGATCGGCTCGCTCGTGCTCCACGCGGGCACGCCCGTGCTGGGCGCCCACGCCCGGGCGAGGCTCGAGCGGCTGGTGGCGCTGCTGGCCTCGACCGCCGCCGAACTCTGCCGCGATGAACTCGACCTCGCCCATCGTCGCAAAGAGATCGATGCGCTGGGGCGGATGAGTTCGCTGCTGGTGCGTGCCGCCGGCCCCGAGCGCGTGCTCGACGTCGCCCTCGAATCGGTGCTCGACGCGCTCGACCTGCACGCGGGGTCGATCATGCTGCTGCGCGAAGAGGCCGACGCCGTCCGCGGCGAGAGCGAGGACGACCTCGTGCGCAAGGCCTCGCGCAACCTCTCGCAGGATTGGCTCGACTGCCCGTACCCGCTCTCCAAGGACCGCCTCTTCGACCGCCAGGCCCTCGCGGGCGAGATCGTCGTCGCCGAAGACCTGGCCCGCGACGAGCGCGTGCTGATCCCCGACCGGGTCGCGGCCGAGGGGCTGGTGGCGGCGATCCACGTGGGGCTGGTCTTCAAGAGCCGTCCGCTGGGCATCATGCGCCTGTATTCGCGCACGCCGCGCGTCTTCACCGAGAGCGACAAGCGCGTGCTGGCCAGCGTGGCCGAGCAGGCCGCCGTCGCCATCGAGCAATCCCGCCTGCTCCGCTTTGAGCGTGAAGAGCAGCGGGTGCAGCGTCAGCTGCAACTCGCCGCCGACGTGCAGCGCCGGATGCTCCCGCGGGCGCTCCCCTCGCTGCGCGGGTTCGACCTGGCCGCCCGCTATATCCCCAGCTTCGAGCTGGGGGGCGATTACTACGACTTCATCGACCTAGGCGGGCATCTGGGCATCGTGGTGGGCGACGTGGTGGGCAAGGGCATCGCCGCCGCCCTGCTCATGTCCGCGCTGCGGGCCAGCCTCCGCGCCCACGTGCAGGAACTCTACGATATCGACGAGATCGTCTCGCGCGTCAACCAGGCCCTCTACCGCGACACCCGCGAGGAAGAGTTCGCCAGCCTGTGGTACGGCGTGATCGACCCCGCCCGCCTGCGCCTCACCTATTGCTCCGCCGGGCACGAGCCCACGCTGGTCATCCGCGTGCCCAAGAATCGCGCCCCGACCAATGCTGATATCGACGAGCTGACTGTCGGCGGCATGGTGGTGGGGATCGAGCCCACCCAGCGCTACCAGCGAGCGGTCTTCGACCTCAAGCCCCGCGACGTGCTTATCGCCTACACCGACGGGCTGCCTGATACCCGCAACTTCCAGGGGGAGCGCTTCGGCAAGAAGCGGCTGCGGGCCGCCGTCCTTCATATCCTCGCCGCCGAGCCCGACGCCTCGGCCGCCCGCATCGTCGAGCAGATCCTGTGGCACCTGCGCCAGTTCGCCGGGCTGACCCCGCGCCCCGACGACACGACCATCCTGGCGGTCCGCGTTCTGGAAAACCCCTAGCGCTGCCCGCGCCCGGTCTACGCCGGATACAGTGGAAGCCTTATGGAAGCCCCGTCTTGGCTCACGGCCCAGTTCCTCGTCAACGCGGTGACGATCGTCGCCGTCGTCCACATCATGCTCATCTCGCTGGCCTACTGCGTCTATGCCGAACGCAAGGTCTGCTCCTACATCCAGGACCGCATCGGCCCCAACCGCACCGGCTTTGACTTTGGTCTGCCCATCCTCAAGCCTCTGCGCGGCATGCTGGGTCTGGGTCAGTCCCTCGCCGACGGGCTCAAGTTCATCCTCAAGGAAGACTATACCCCCAACCGCGTCGACAAAGTTCTCTTCACCCTCGCCCCGGGCCTGGTCATCGTTCCCGCCCTTATGGGCTTCATCGTCATCCCCTGGGGCGGCTGGGTCGATATCCCCACCTTCTCCATCCTGGGCATGCAGATCCAGGGCGGGATCGTCCACGTCACCGGCGCCAACGTCAACATCGGCATCGTCTACCTCCTGAGCATCGCCTCCCTCGGGGTCTACGGCGTGACGCTCGGCGGCTTCGCCAGCAACAACAAGTTCTCCTTCCTCGGCGGCATCCGCGCCACCGCCCAGATGATCTCCTACGAGATCCCCCTGGGCCTCATGATCCTCTGCGTCCTGCTCACCGTGGGCACCATCGTCCCCGACCAGATCGTGCGCCACCAGATCGAGCACGGCTGGCTCATCTTCCACCAGCCTCTCACGGCCCTGGTCTTCTTCATCACCATCCTCGCCGAGGCCAACCGCGCGCCCTTCGATAACGCCGAGGCCGAGCAGGAACTCGTCGCCGGCTACCACACCGAATACAGCGCGATGCGCATGGCCCTCTTCCTGCTCGCCGAGTACGGGCACCTGATGACCAGCGCCGCCTTCTTCGCCCTGCTCTTCCTGGGCGGGTATCAGCTTCTGCCCTTCATGCACGATCCGCTGACCTCGCCCGCCGCCGTTTCGGTCGGCGCGGTCCTGGTCAAGCTCGCCGTCTTCTTCGGCAAGGTCTTCGGCCTGATCGGGGTGGCGATGTTCGTCCGGTGGACGATCCCGCGCCTGCGCTTCGACCAGATCATGCACGGCGCGTGGCAGATGGTCATCCCGCTCTCGCTGGTGCTGGTCGTCAGCGTCAGCGTGCTGGTCTACTTCGGCGCCACGGGCCTGCTCCCCATGCTCGGAGTAAACCTGAGCATCGCCCTGCTCTTCACGATGCTGCTGCCCCTCATGCCGCGGCGCGAGGTCAACAAGCGACTGCCGCTCTACGGCTCTCGCTTCAGCCCCATGCCCGGCGAGCGCGTCTCGACCGCGCCCACCCTCGCGCTGGCGATCGAAGACCGCCCCGTCGAAGGCTCACACGCCACGATGACCTGATGCCTCGCCGGGTGCCACCACCCGCCACGTCTTCGGGGCGCGTGGTGGCTTTCCTGGCACAACGCACGACTCGTGGGCGGAAGACCGCCCGCGAATCGTGGCACCCAGACGGGCCAGCGAAAGAGGTTCTTACTGCAGCGGCGCCAGGTCCGACGGGGGCACCACCTGCACCAGCGTCGGCAGCAACGCCGCTCGTCCCTTGTACATCATTGCCCGCCCGCTCACGCGAAAAACCAACTCGTCCCCGCGGGCCGCGGCCATCCGCTCGATCTCCTCGAGCGCCTTGCACGGCAGCAGCATCATCATGCCCGGCCCGGGGCTGTCGGGATCGTTGTCGAGCGCAAACGCCAAACGCCCGGCCTCCTGCGCCATGCGTACCAGCCGTCCGCGACGATTCACGATCAGCGTCCCCTCGGCCAACGGCGCGCGTGCACCCGCCGGCGCGGGCTGCTCGGGCATCAGCGGCACCGACTGCAGCGCCCGCGGCGTGCTCCGCGTCGTTTCCAGATCACGCAGCAGCGTCGCCACACGCTCGTCACCCTCGGCCATCCGCTCGCGGGCCTCAGCTTCCACCTGTTCGGGGCTGGCCTGCGTACGCCCGGGGGTGTTCCCCGCGTTCTCAATCGAGAACGCGGTCACCAGCAGGTGCGACCGCCCCCGATACGTGAACACCTGCCCCGTCAGGTTGATCGTCGTGCTCGCGTCCAGCCCCATCGTCGCCGACTCGAGCTGCTCCACGCGCTGGGTGGTGTGCAGCACCATCGGCGCGATCGATCCGGGCCCGCGATCCGCCGGCACGAAGATCATCTCCCCCGTCGCCGCACGGATCAGGCTCCCGGGCGATGTCGCGATGAACGTCCCCTCGGGCAGCGCACGACGCCCGGGCAGGCGATAGTCCAGCAGGCTCAACCCCGGGATCGACGGCACATCCCGCAGCCCCTGCCCGGGGCCCGCGGGCGACACGGGCGCAACCGGCGCAACGGGCCGGGGCGTGTTCTCGCGAGGCTTCTCGTCCAGCCGCGGATCGTTCAGCGGCGCGTCCGTCGATGGGTCCGCCGCGGGCTTGGTGGCTTCGGGTGGCGTCGTCGGCGGCACGGGCTCGGGGGTTCCCTGCGCCCACGCACCCCCGGCGCTCGCGGCGATCAACAACCCCGCGGCCAGACCGATCCCAAGCCTCTGGTGTGCGCCCACGACGACCTCCTCGACCCGCGTTGATCCCTGCGGGCCCGAGTCATCCTATCGGGTCAACACCACCCGCGACCCGCAGGGGCCAATCGCCCCCGGGCGGCATATCGTTGTCCCATCACGGTCGGGTGCCAGAGTGGTCCAATGGGGCGGATTGCAAATCCGTTTATCGTGGGTTCGAATCCCACCCCGACCTTTGTCGCGGCGTGCGCCGATTAGCGCCGCCGCCGACCCCCCGCAAGCCCAAACCCAACCAGCGCCAACCACGCCCCGGGCGAGGGCACCAGCCGCCCGTTCGCGTGGAGCGTCCACGTCGCATCGATCGACCCGCTGATCTCGCGCAGCATCAGGTTCAGGAGCACGTTCGCCGGCGCGTTGGGGTCCAGCGTGGGCAGCGCAAAGGGCGTCTCCGGCAGGGGCTGATCGATCGTCTGTGCAAACGACTGATCGATCGCCTGCACCGCCGAAACCGTTGCCGTCTCGCCCGTCAACGTCAGTCGCCCGCCCAACGCCAGCGGCGTGGGCGTTCCGGGCAGGTCGAACACGTTGCCCATCAGGCTCGCCGAGAGCGTCAGTTCCACCAGCGGCGTCACGATGAAGTCAAACTCATTGGGCCCGACCGGGATCAGCGTCCCCGCGCCGCCGCCCACCTGGCGGATCGACATCGCCGTCAGCGAGGCATTCCCCACCGGCAACGAGATCGGCACGCCCGGATAGATGAACGTCGGGTTGCGCGTGCGGAAGGTTTCGGTCTGCAGCGAGAGCGTCATCGGCAGCTCGATGGGCCCGTCGGCCAGCAGGTTCGTCAGCAGGCCCGCCATGTCGACCGACAACGCCTCGGTGTCCACGTTCAGCATGAAGCCGCCCGAGGAGCGAGCATCGAGCGGCCCGCTGATCTGCCCGCCCAGCGCCGCCGCCACCGGCACGTTCTCCGTCGGGCCAAACGTCCCGAACAGGCCCGGCTTGGTGCGCGTGCCCGTGGGGTTGGTCTCGGCGTTGTAGTTGCCGATCAGCGTGCCGTCGCTGGTCATCGCGGTCGAGAGCGTGCCCTGCAGGCGGCTGGTGGGCGTGTGGACCGTGAAGTCATAAAGACCCTGCCCCAGGGCCGCGCTGGTCATCGCGGCCATCACACCCAGCATTGCCACGGTTCGAGTTCCGATCGGTGCCATCGAGTCATCTCCTTATCCGGTCGTTCACCATGCCACACGCCGCCGTGCGTGACGCCCCGAGCGATTGCGATTGCGAAAAAGAACCTCGGCCAAGGGCTTATCGGGCCATGTCATCGCTCGTTGGGCTGGCGGATCAGGCACGTACGGGGTTTGCCCTGTACGATCCCCCCGGATGCCACCCCCCACGACGCAAGACCTTCTCGAAGCCGCACGCCAGTTCCGCGATGACTTCACGGGCGTGCGCGACCAGGTCGCCACGGTGATGGTGGGGCAGGCGGGCGTGGTCGAGGCGGTGCTGACCTGTCTCTTCGTGGGGGGGCATTGCCTGCTCGAGGGCGTCCCGGGGATCGGCAAGACTCTCCTCGTGCGCACCCTGTCTCGGGCGACGAGCCTCGAATTCTCCCGCATCCAGTTCACCCCCGACCTCATGCCCGCGGACATCTCGGGCACCACGATCGTGACCGAGGAAGAAACCCCCGCCGGCCCGCGCCGCGCGTTCCGCTTCCAGCAGGGCCCGGTCTTTACCCAGATCCTCCTCGCCGACGAGATCAACCGCGCAACTCCCAAGACCCAGAGCGCCCTGCTCGAGGCCATGCAGGAGCGCGGCGTGACGGTCGGCGGGGTCACGCACCCGCTGCCCGATCCCTTCCTGGTCCTGGCCACGCAGAACCCCATTGAGCAGGAGGGCACCTACCCCCTGCCCGAGGCGCAACTCGACCGCTTCTTCTTCAAGGTGCTGGTGGGCACGCCCTCGCGCGAGGAACTCAATGAGATCCTTGTGCGCACGACGGCGGGCGCGCAGCCCCAGCCCGCGCCCGTGCTTGATGCGCCGCGCATCCTCGCGCATCAGCGCCTGGTACGCGAGGTCGCCATCGCTCCGCACGTGCAGGATTACGCCGTTCGCTTGACCCTCGCCACGCACCCCGACCAGGCGCAGGCCTCGCCGATGGTGAAGTCGTACGTGCGTCTGGGAGCCTCGCCCCGCGCGGCCCAGGCGCTGGTGCTCGCGGGCAAGTGCCGCGCCTTGCTCGACGCCCGCGCCGCCGTCTCGACCGACGACATCCGCGCCGCGGCGTTGGCCGCCCTGCGCCATCGTCTGATCCTGAACTTCGAGGCCAGCGCCGAGGGGATCACGCCCGACGCGATCCTCGAAAACCTGGTCACGACCCTGCCGCTGGAGGCCCCATGATCCGCGCTGCCGTTCGTGCTTCTGGGGCATCCATGGCCGCGGCCATCATCGCCAGCGTGCTGCTCGCGGGCTGCGCGTCATCAGAGCCATCGTCCACGCAGGAACGTCCCAGCACGCCCGTGCGCACCGAAGCGCGTCGCATCGACGCGGTCACCGGCAACCTGCTGGTCGTGCCGCTCGACGCGGTGCCCCTGCGCGAGATCGATACCTCGATGGCCGTGCGCCTCGACGACGGGCGCATCATCCCGTCGCGCCTCTGCCGCATCGGCGTGAGCATCCCGCGCCCGGGCCCGGCCGATTCGCTCCCCATGGGCTGGCTCCCTCCCGTGGGCGTCTGGACCGCCCTCGATCTGGCCCCCGCCAATGCCCAACTTGTCGGGGGCACCGCCGTCGTCGCGATCGATCCGCCCCTCGACGCCGTCGGCCAGGCGATCTGGATCGGCGGCATACGGCACAGCGTGAACTGGCTGCCCGCGACCGCCGCCCTGGTGCGCACGGAATCGGGCGATGGGCCATGGGCCCCTGTAGTGCCCGAGCCGTCGGGCGCGCTGCTCGACGCCGCCGCCCCCGAAGCCCTCACGCCGCTGGGTCGCTGGCGCTACCGGTTGCTGGTCGATGGTCTGCGTCCCCGCGGCGCCAGCGAACCCGAAGCCGCCCACGCGCCACGCCCGTTTGCCGATCCGGTGATCGAGGCCCTCGCCCGGCAGAACGAAGACCGCTGGCGCGTGGCGCTGGCCTGGCTCTGGGCCGCCGATCCCGAACTGTGCCAGCGGGTGAAGCGTCGGCTGGCGGCGGTGGTGGACTTTGGCCAGGGCGCGGTCTCACCCGTCTGGCCTACCGACCACGCCTCGTTGGACCGATTGCTCGGAGATCTGCTCGACCCGACGTTGACGCCCGCGCGTCGCGCCCAGCACGCCGAGTTGTGGCTCGATGACCAACCCAGGGGCGCCGCGTGGATCATCGATGAGGGGGGCATCCCCAGCGACGGGGGCGCCCGCATCGTCAGCGTGGGCGTCGCCAACCTGATCGAACGCGAGACTCTCTGCTGGGTGCAACTCCCCGATGCGGGGGCGCCCGACCTGCGCCCGCTGCGCCCTTTCGCGTCGACCCAGCTTCTCGCCGCCGTCCCCGCGAAGGTCACCACCATCGAGGTCCGCGTCGGAGGCTTCTCGGCGCGGCTTCCGATCCATGCGGGTGCGATCCCCGCTATCCCGCCGGGTGTGGCGGCGGGTCCGCTGATGGAAGATCTCTCCATGCGGCCCTGGCTGTCGGGCGAGGTCACGCTCCCCAAGATCGAGTGGACGACATCGGCGATGCTGCACCGCCCGCCGCCCAGGTCGGCGGAGACATCCACCGCCGCATGGGAACTCTTCGTCGAATGCCGTCTGATCCCGGGCGTGGGCACGCTCGAGCGAGAGAGCGTCCGCGTGTATCTCGGGCCGCGTTCGCAGCCGACGCGCGTGCTGCGCGTCGGGATCAACGGCGAGGTGACGACCGAGCACCCCTCGCACGAGGCGGGCATCCCCGCCGATCGTGTGAACGTCGCGCGTCACGCGGGGGGCTGGTCCTTCCGCCTTCCCCTGCCGGGCTATGCCATCGAGCCCGACTCGACCCTGCGCCTGGCGGTGACGCGCACCGATGCGCTGGGGCGTCGCAGCGCATGGCCCCGCGCGATGCTGCCGTGGCAGACCGAACCCGCCCGTGCGATGATCGACACGGGCGCGTGGGGCACGCGGTCGTCCGCGCCCAGCGTGCGCTAGTAATCGCGACGGCGGGAGTTCTGGTCACCCAGGATCGCGCCGCCCGCGCCGCCGATCAGTGCGCCCGCTGCGGCACCCTTGCCCATATCGCCGCTCAGGCTGCCCAGGCCCATGCCCACGAGCGCGCCCAAGGCCGCGCCCGAGAAGGCCCCCTCGCCGGCGTTGTTGCACCCCGCCGAGAGGGTGAGCATGGGGAGGCTTGCCGCACAGGCGAGCACCAGCCGCCAGCCGCGAGAGTTCTGCTTGCCCTGAAGTGCTGTGTTCAACATGGCGTGACTCCTTGGCATGCGACCGGCCGTTTCCACCGCAGGCCGATCGTCATTCTGCCATATGCTAGGATTCACTTACAAGCGAAATAGTTCCCGAATCCGCGCGTAGACAACGACTTTGGTCGCAAGTCTGGATTGTGTTAGGTATTCGGCCGATACGCAAGGAGGCTCAGTTCCAGCTGACGCCCTTGGGCCAGCGTTCGGGGTGCTGGTGTAGGGCCTTGCGAATCACCTCGCCCAGACCGTCGAGTTCGCGGGTCACGATCTCGGCGCGGATGTTGACGTCGGCCTCGGCCAGCAGCGAGTAACGCGTCTCGGGGGCGGCAATCATCGAGAAGCCCAGCACCTCGATCAGGATCTGTGTGGGGATTTCCTCGTCGCGCAGGTGCTGCACCAGGGTCTGCGCATTGGCCAGGTGCTCGAGGGGCCCGTGGCTGAGCATGGTCTCGAGCCGCCCGCGAACATCCGCCAGGGTCGATGGATCCGGCTCCTCCAGGCCCACGGGTTCGAGCATCACCTCGCGGTAGAGACGCCCCTCGGCGGGCGGGACCTCGCTGATGATCGATGCGCGGCAGACCCCGTGCAGCGCGATGTTGTAGCGACCCTCGTCGAGCTTCTGATGGTGCACGATCTGCCCCACGCACACCGCTGGCCGCACCGCCGGCCGCCCGTGATACTGCTGCTTCCATCCCACCCCGTGGAAGACGCCCACGGCGATCTGGCCCGCGCTGTCGAGCGCGTGCTCGATCATCTGGATGTAGCGCGGCTCGAAGATGTGCAGCGGGGCCACCTGCTGGGGCAGCAGCACGGGCGAGTCGAGCGCGAAGAGCGGCATGGGCCGCCCAAAGTGCACCTGAATCGAGGTTTCTTCCGCCATGTGTCGCTCCGTGTGCGTGTGCGCGACCGCCCACAGTCTAGACCCGAACTCCACCGTCAAGGCCTAGCGGGCGTCGGGCGTGTTCAGGCTCATCCAGCGCAGCGTGCGCAGGGTCTCGCTCGTGCTGATGAGCGCCAGCGCCGCGGCCTCGGGGGCCAGGCGCTGATCCCACAGGCTGGCGCGCACGCCCCCCAGCGCGACGCTCGGATCGAGCGCGAGCGCGGCGGCGTCGTCGTCGATGCAGAGTTGGCGCACAAAGCGAAGCGACGCCAGGGCGCGCGCCAGTTCACCCGCGCGGTCCTTCTCGTCGGTGAGACGCGGATCGCGGATCATCGTCGCCAGGAAACTCAGCGGTCGGGCCGTCTGCCACGTGGGCAGCAGCACACGTGAACTCGTGAAGACGATCCCGCCCACGAGGTCCGGGGCGTCGGGGCCCGCGTCGTCGTGCGTGAGCTGGTGGCGCCACGTCGCCTCACGCATCTCGCGCAGCGCCGCGGCTGCGGGCACCTGCTCGGCGGCGGCGATGATCTCGGCCCGCCCCAGCCAGGGCATGTGCGCGACGAGCATCTCGGGTTTGGTCTCGCGGTAAAGGCGACGCAGCGCATCCTCGGCCAGGCCGCGCTGGTGCGAGCCGGGTTCGGAGAGCGCGGTCATCATGTACACCACCAGCGGCTTGCACCGCTCGGTGCACGCGGGCGAGAAGCCCTTATCCATTGTGTAGATATCCGCCGTGGCCTTGAGGGCGCGGTCGGTGAGCGAGCCCAGTTCCGAGTCGTCGGCGTAGATGTCGCGCAGGACCATGACCAGGGCCACGCGGGTCGCCGCCGCCGTGCCCGGGTCGCGCATCGCTGCGTCACCCATCTGCGACAGACGCTGCATCAGGCGCAGCGCCGTCGCGCTGGCGTCCATCGCGGCGCCGGCGCGCCCGGGGATCGACTGCACCGTGCCGCTGAACTCCTTGAGTGCGATCGCCGCCAGCGCCAGGTCCAGCGGCGTGGTTTCGTCGGGTTCGGATTGACCCAGCAGGGGCCAGTAGACACCATCCACGCCCGGCCCGCCCGTGACGGGAGCGAGGCGTCCCAGGTGGTGGGCGATGATCTCGCCCATGGTGGCGATGGCGTCGGCGTCGAAGGTCGCGCCGTCCGTGATGCCGCCGGCGCGGAAGAGAAAGTGCGCGGGCGCGCCGGGTGCTTCCTGGGCCAGGTGCACGCTGATGAAACGGTAATACGCCGCCCCGTGACGCGAGGCGATCACCCCCGGCTGCCCCTCGCGGGTCATCGGCATGGCGAGGGTGGCATCGCCCGACGCGCGGGAAATCGCCGCGGCCAGAGCCTGCGCGGGCGTGTCGTTGGCCACCAGCATCGCCGAAGGGAACACGCACGCCACCCGGTCGCCAAACCGTGCCGCCACGCCATCCAGTCCCGGGCGCAGCGTCTGATCCACCTCGGCGAACGAAAGAGGCGAGAAGGGGATCAGCGATCCGCCCAGTTCGATCTCGATCCGGGCGCGGGCGAAGGCCTCGCGACGGCGTTCGTCGGCGAGCGCGTCGTTGGGCAGATTGAGAAACGCCGAGGCCTCGGCCATCGCCGCCCGCGTGGCACGGAGCAGCGCATCACGATCGCTGGCGGCGTCGGTGCCACGCCCCACGATCTGGGCATCGATCCGCAGCGTCACGCTCGCGATGCAGGCGGGGGCGTCCGGGGCCTGAGCGGGGGTCGTGCCCGAACGGACCCACGACTCGACTAGCCCAAAGGCACGCATCGCCTCGTCGGGCGCGGGCGGCCGCACGTTCGGGGCGGCAGCACTGGCGGGGGCGTCGGGCAACGGGCTCTGCGCACTCGCGTCCGAAAACGTGGTGGATATCGCGAGCAGGACCGAGAAGAACGCCCCGCCCATCACGCGGCGTGCGCCGGGTTTCAACCATGTTGCACGAACGCCACACGCGTGGTTGACTGCACGCATCAGCCCGTCTCTCCCGGCATGGGTCCGGGTGGTCCAAGGGCTCTGGCACGCCCGTTGCCCTGTGTAGGGCACATTCCGAGTTTTCACAACTGAAAGAATCGAGGTCATCATGAAAGCCATCCTCAACATCAGCAGCATGCACCGCAAGGTGGCCCTTCTCTGCCTGCTCAGCTTCCTCGCGATGTGCTGATAGGCTACGCCGCGGGGGGCTGCCGGGTTCCCGGCCCGCCCGCCCTGGCCCACGCAAAGCCCCGGTAGACTCGGCGCATGACCCCGCCGAACCCGGACACCCAGATTCCGCCGAGCCAGACCACGCCCGGTTCAGATCCGCTGAAGGAGTATCACCTCATCAGCGAGACGGTGGGCGGTATTCCGTCGCTCCGCGCCAAGGACAACCTCGCCCAGGCCATCGCGGTCGGCGCGGGCATCGTGCTCGGGGCGGTGGTGGGCGTGATCGTCTCGCTCATGGTTGACTGGGGCATTCCGCCCATCTGGGGTGCCGCGGCCGGCGCGTTCGCGGGCCTGGTCCTCGCAACATTCCTGAGCGGGTTCGTGCTGATGATCCTGGGCTGGGTGCGTCACCTGCCGTCCCGTCATTCGCCGGGAGGAATGGACACCCGCACGCCGCCTACGCCGCCACCACCCGGCTGATCCCCGGTGAGCCCGCGGCGCTGGGCGCGATCGCGAGCACCGTGATGTCATCGCCCTGGTGCAGCGATCCGCACTGCAGATCGATCATGCGCGAGAGCTCGTCGAGCACGCTCCCCAGGGCCAGGTCTTCGCCGCGCACGCCAAGGCGCAGCAGGTGCTCCATGTGACGGCTGGCACACCCCTTCTCGCCGGGAGCGCGCGGTGCCGTATCGAACGCGGCCTCGAGCCCGTCGGTATAGAGCAGCAGTGTCTGCGAAGGGGCCAGCGTCAGGCGTGCTTCTTCAAAGAGCGCATCGCCGAAGATGCCCAGCAGCGGGCCATCGGTCGTGATCGGGCGGGCCAGCCCGCTGGCCAGCAGCAGCGGCGAGGGGTGCCCCGCGCCCGCGATCGTGACTTGCCCCGTGGCGGGGTTCATCACGCCGTAGATCGCCGTCGCGAATCGCCCCGAATCGGAGAGGTGATCGTGCATCGCCTTGTTGAGACGGGCGAGCACCTCGCTGGGCGGCAAGATGCGTACGCCGCCGTCCGCCTCATGCTCGTGCGTGACGAGCGCCTGCGTGATCACCATGGTGAGCAGGGCGGCGGGCACGCCGTGCCCCACCGCGTCGGCGATAAGGAACCCGACGCTCCCGTCGGGCAGGCGGCGCACGCTGTAGATGTCGCCGCTCACGAAGTTCACCGGGCGGAAGACCACGCCCAGATCAAGGCCCGGCACGCTCGGGAGCGGCGCGGACACGAGATCGCGCTGGATGCCCGCCGCCAGGTGCAGCTCGTCATGGATCCGGTCGATCTCCAGGCTGATCCCGCCCTGGCATCGCTGGGCCAGCATCACCTCGCGCGAGAGCAGCTCCACGCAACTCTGGCGCTCGGTCAGCGCAAAGAGCAGCGCGGCGTGGATGCCCGCATCCCCGTCGATCGCATCGAAGATCACCCCGTGACGCTGGAACGAAGCCCACTGCATCGGGTCGGGCATCAGCACCAGCCCCGGGAGATTCCGCGCCAGCAGGCCCTCGACCAGGCGATCCAGGCTCCGCGGCGATTCGTGCGCGCTCGTGCACACCAGCACGCCCAGCGGGGGGGTGTCGCTCGGGTCGTGCTCGAGCCGGTCGAGCAGCAGGTCCAGCGTGATCCGCTCCAGGCGCGGCGGCTCTTCGCCCAGCCATCGCGAAAAGATCGCCCGCACGTGCGAATCCGAAGACCGGTCCGCGCCGGACGAGGAGGCCACGATGATGTACCGATCTCGCATGCCCCCGCCGTTCTCGGACCATCGCCCATGCGACGGCTCCGCGACGGGTGATCGGCTTACTTGGCCCGCTTCCTTAGAGCCGGTGCGTCCAACTCAATCTTCTGGCCTTCTTTGAGCCCCAGCCGCTCGATCTCGCCCCCCGCGATCTCGATCGCGAACTGCACGCTGTAGCGGCTTGAGTAGTGCTTCAGCCGGTTCTCGTAGGCCTCGTTCGTCCAGGTCCACTGGGGTGCACCCGGGCTGGGGGCCGAGAGGGCTTTTTCTTCCTCGGTGCGCGGGGGCTCGGGGACCATCGCGTGCATCGCCGTGATCCGCCCTCCTTTGTCCAGATAGATGATGTCGATGGGGATCGGGCAATCACGCATCACGAATGACTTCACGCCGACCTCACGGTCCGGAAACACGAAGAGCATCCCCGTCTGCGGCTTGATCTCGCTGCGCCCCGACAACCCCTTGAAGCGTGTCTCGGGCACCAGGGCCAGTTCCAGCGTGTAGGTGGTCTTCCCGATGGGCACCTTCACACTCGTGGCGTCCTTGGGCTCTTCCTGGCACGCGGGCAGGGCGAAGGCCAGCAGGGCCAGGATCACAAGCCCGAGCGAGCGGGTCAGCGTTGCAGCAGCCATGCGTCATCCTCCGCGGTGAAGGTCACCGGACCTGTGGGAATCCTAGTGACGTCGAGCGAGCGCGCAAAATCGACTGCCGATAGGGCTTCTGTGGCCCCCATGCCGCACCAGCGGCCCAGCAGGGCGATGATGCGTTCGGCGGGCACGCCCCGGGCGCGGTAGTGATCCAGGCGCGTATCGCCGTGGCGCTTGGCCAGGCGCCGCCCATCGGGCCCGAGCACCAGGGGCAGGTGCGTGTAGGTCGGCTCGGGCGTATACCCCAGCGCGCGGTAGAGCAGGAGTTGGCGGGCCGCCGAGTCGATCAGGTCGTCGCCGCGGATCACGTCGGTCACGCCCTGGCGGTGGTCGTCGACGACGACGGCGAGTTGATACGCGGGCTGGGCGGCCTTGGTCCAGATCGCAAAGTCGCCAATCGTGCGCGCGGGGCAGAGTGATTGCTCGCCCGCGAAGTCGTCGGTGAAGACGACCGCGTCATCGGGCACGACGAACCGCCAGCCCGAGTCGGGCGCGTCGAAGGTGCGCGGCGCGAGCGCGGGGCGAAGCGATGCGGGGAAGTGCACCTCGCCCGTGCCCTCCTGTGGCGCGCTCGCCGCGGCCTCGATCTGGGCCCGCGACAGATCACACGGGTACGCGCGCGCGCTCGTGGTCAGCGCGTGCATGGCGGCGTGGTAGGGCGACAGGTCGTGTGACTGCACGAGGATGGGGCCGTCCCAGTCAAGCCCGAGCCAGCGGAGCAGGTCGATGGTGGCATCGGCGGCGCCGGGCTTGATGCGGGGCCCATCGAGGTCTTCGATGCGCAGGATGACGCGCCAGCCCCGGGCGCGGGCGATGGCCCACGTGAGGAGAAACGTGCGGGCGTTGCCCAGGTGCAGCGCGCCCGTGGGCGAGGGGGCCAGACGCGTGGTTCGGGGGGAGGCGCACGGCACGATCGCGGGGACTGTACACTTGCCCGTGCGGGGATTGACCCCAGTCGGGAGCGAGACATGGCGGAACCCACGCCGCGGATGGAATCAGAGGCGATCGAGGCGGCCCTGAAAATGGTGCCCGAGTGGTCGCTGGCGGGCGAGGCGATCCAGCGGACCTACCAGTTCGCGGACTTCAAGGCGTCGATGCGCTTTGTGAACAGCGTGGCGGAGGCGGCCGAGGCGGCGCAGCACCACCCGGACTTCCTGATCCGCTACAGCCGCGTGACGCTGACGCTGGCGACGCACGACGCGAACGGGATCACGCAGAAGGATTTCGCGCTGGCGGCGAAGTCGGACGCGCTGGCCGCCCCGTTCCTTCCCCCGGCCGCGGCCAAGGCCCCGGCCAAGGCGAACACGAAGAAGAAATAGGCTCCGGGTGCTCCCGCCCGAGGATGAGACCCGCCCCCGGCATGAGTAGGATCGTGCAGGACGGGTTTCTTGCACCTTGGACTCATTCCAAAGGGGTTTGGCGATGCACATGCAGCACCATGATCGGGAGCACGGCCCGCCGGTCGTCCCCGTGAAGTTTGTCCTGGACGACCCCGAGGGGCTGACCGGGTCGGACCAGAAGGAGCACACGCTGATGGGCGGCGAGGGGGAATCGCTGCTCGAACTGGCGATGGAGCACGGGATCAACATCGAGCACGCGTGCGGCGGCGTGTGCGCCTGCTCGACGTGCCACGTGTACGTCGAAGAGGGGATGAAGAGCCTGGCGGAATCGACCGAGGCCGAGGAGGATCGGGTGGAAGAGGCGCCGGGCTTGCAGCGCAACAGCCGCCTGGCGTGCCAGTGCGTCATCCAGGGGAAGGGGCCGATCCAGGTGCGGGTGCCGGCGTGGAACCGCAACGCGGTGAAGGAAGTGCCGCACTAGGGGCGCACACAGGTGTTGATGACGCCGCGGGGCTTGGGGGTTTCGGCGGTTCGTCGTATATTGATGGCGTGATCCTGCGCGACCGCGACATCGCCAACGCCTGGACGTCCGACGCGGACAGCAAGCGCACCGAACGCCGCTATTACTGCCAGAACTGGCGGGCGGACGTCAGCGCGATCCTCACCGACGAACGGCGATTACGACATCACCGATCGGACGCGGATCGCCAACGGCGGGGCGTACGACGTGCGCAAGGACGTCGACCTCGACGGCACGATCAACGCCGCGGACATCACCGCGGCCAACGCCGTCACCGGCGGGTACCACGCGCTGGGTCGCGGCGTGCTGAGCGCCGGCGGGCCCGGCGGGGCCGTCGGCAACCGCCGCGGGTATGCGGGGTACGAGTACGCCCCCGAACTCGAGGGGACGGGAGCCGCGGGGCGGCACTTGTATCATGTGCGGCACCGCGTCTACGACGCGGACGTGGGGCGGTGGACGAAGAGGGATCCGTTAGGATATGTGGATGGGATGGGGTTGTATGAGTATGTCAAGGGGATGGTGGTGGTGGCGACGGATCCGGATGGTAGGGTGCTTTTGATTGCATGTTGTGCGATTGCGTATGTAGAAGGATCGCGAGCCATAAGCGCTGGACGATCGGATAAATATGCTCACTGCTATGCAACATGCCTACTTAGCAACTTGTGCACGCTGCAGATTGCGGCTTGGTGTGCATCGCTTAAGGAGTTCAAAGATATTATTATCGACAGGGACCCTTGGCGGGACTCATTGGAGGATATGATAGCAAATTCGAGATGTGCAGGGTCGGGCCCAGGCTTGCTGCAAATTATCGCTGCGACGAGATGCGGCAAGTGTTGTAGCAAATTCTATAACTAGGGAGGATGCGTGACAGCTGTATATAACAAATACGCAATACGCGTAGGCTTAATCGTCTCAGCATCCCTAGTCGGGGTTATAGCGGCTATGATGTATTGGGATCTGCTTTTTTACCCATATTTTGTACGATCTGCGACAGTGTATACGAATAAAATAGTTATTGAAAACGACAAAGATAATCCGGTAGTTATGATTAGTATTAATAAAGGGGTGCCTGTATTAATGGTGCGGGATGTGTCTGGCAAATGGAATGAGATTGATTTGCGGCGCATTGTAAAAGACTCTGGTGCTGTTACTGGACCCGACATGCCTTAATAGGTAAAGGGCGGGTGGCATGGGCGGGTGGCACCGAGGTCTGCGGGTGAGGGGCCTTGAGGTTTTTCCGGCGTGCCACCGAAGTCTGCCTTGAGACTTCGGTGCATCTTCGCGTGAAGGCTGGTGGCACCGATGTCGGCGTGTGAGGCGAGTGGCACCAATATCTTTTCCGCCGTGGCGCCGAGATCGTCTTGCGATCTCGGTGTCTGATTCGTGAGATGTGTGCGCATGTGGGCGGGTGGCACCGAGGTCGGTAAGTGAGGGGGATTGAGGAATATCTGGGCGGGTGGGCGGGTGGCACCGAGAACCACCACTCTATTGGCCGGTAATCCCCGTGCCATCGAGATCCGTTTCGGATCTCGATGCTTTGGGGGATCTGGCAGACATCGAGATCGGTCCGGGCACCGATCTCGATGGCACGAGGCGGCGGGTGGCACCGATCGCGACTCTCTGTCGTGCCACCGATCGCGGGCCGCCGCGATCGGTGCTTCGCAAGTGTTCGTCACCAACACACCGATCGCCCCGAGCGGCGATCGGTGGCACGATGACAGTGGGCGGGTGGCCCGACTAAGTGTCGGGGAGTCTTCTTCCGAACGTGCCCCGATCTGACCGTCCGCGGTCAGTCGGGGAATGATGGCCGAGCCGAACCCGCGACGGCGTCTTCACCGCCACCAACGAACTCAACGCCGTCAACGACTTCTCCCTCGCCAACGAACTCACGACCCGCGACATCAACGCCGACTCGACCGTTGACTACACCCTCACCTACGACAAGGCCGGCAACCAGGCCGACGACGGCAAGATTTATACCTACGTCTACGACCCCTTCGGGCGCCTCCGCCAGATCAAACACCGAACAACCTGCGCCCTCATCAGCGAGCACACGTACAACGCCCTGGGCTTCCGCGTCGGCTGGCACTACGACGCCAACGCCGACGCCGCGGTGGACGGCGACGACCCCTGGTACTGGTTCGCCTACGACGACCGGTGGCGGATCGTCGCGACCTTCCGCGCCGAGGACGCCGACCCCAAGGAGGTCTTC
>JABWBB010000068.1 GCA_013360675.1 Phycisphaerales bacterium
GGCCAGGGCGGCGCCCAGCCGCTCCGCCGCCGGCGCCATCAGGGGCGAGTGGAATGCCCCCGCCACGGGAAGCATCGCCGAGCGCAGGCCCATCGCCTCGGCGGACTTGGCCGCCCGCTCGCAGGCCACCTTGTGACCCGAGAGGACAACCTGCCCCGGGGCGTTGAAGTTGGCGCAGACCAGAACATCCGACCCGCGGGCCGCGTCGCACACCTCGCGGGCCTGGTCGTCGGTCGCCCCCACGAGGGCGATCATCCCGCCCGGCGAGGCCTCGGCCGCGTCCTGCATCGCACGCCCGCGGAGCGTCACCAGTTCGAGGCCCTCCTCGAACGAGACGGCACCCGCGATGTGCAAGGCGGTGTACTCGCCCAGCGACAATCCCGCCGTCGCGGCGAGGGGGAGTTCCCCGTTGCCCATCGACGCGCGGGCGAGCAGTCCCCGCCAGCAGGCCACCGAGGCGACGTAGATCGCCGGCTGCGAGGCATCGGTCTGGTTGAGGCGATCGGCGGGCCCCTCGAAGCAGAGGCGCGACAGCGGAGCACCCAGGCGATCCCCCAGAATGCGGTCGGCGGCGTCAAAGACAGCGCGGGCCTCGGGCGAGGCGTCACACCACGCCTTGCCCATGCCGGGGATTTGGGCCCCCTGCCCGGGGCAGAGGATGATCCGGGGAGTGCTCATCGGGGCAGGATGATAGCAGACGCCCGCCCGGCGTTAAAACCCTCAGGCCGCGTCATTCCCCAGCAACCCCAGGGCCTTCATCTTCTTGTACAGCGTGGTCCGGTTGATGCCCAATGCGTCGGCGGTCTTCTGGCGGCTGAAGTCGTGCGCCCGCAGGGCCTGCTCGATCAGCCTTCGTTCGGGTTCGCGCAGGGCCTCTTCGAGCGTCATGGGCACGTACACGCCACCTTCCTCGGGTGGGGGGGCGTTGAGCAGATCCTCGGGCAGATCGCCCAGATGGATCGTTGGGTTGCGTGCCAGGACCGCGGCCCGCTCGACGATGTTCTGCAGTTCGCGCACGTTCCCGGGGAATCGGTAGCGCTGCAGGGCCTCCATCGCCTCGTCGCTGAAGCCCGCGAACTGCTTGCCCAGTTCACGCCCCTGGCGTTCGAGAAAACTGGCGGCGAGCGCGGGGATGTCCGCCGCCCGGTCGCGCAGCGCGGGCAACTCGATCTTCACCACGTTGATGCGGTAATAGAGGTCCTGGCGAAACGCCCCCGTCGCCACCAGCGCGTCGAGGGGCTGGTTGCTCGCGAGGATCACCCGCACGTCCACTTCCTGCGTCTTGCTCGATCCCACCGGCTCGAAGCGGCGCTCCTGCAGCACGCGCAGCAGCTTGAGCTGCATCGCCGGGCTGGCCGAGTTGATCTCGTCGAGGAAGATCGTCCCCTGGTCGGCGGCGAGGAAACGCCCGACCTTGTCGGCGTGCGCCCCGGTAAACGCCCCCTTCACGTGCCCGAAGAGCTCGCTCTCGAGCAGTGTCTCGGGGATCGACCCGCACGAAAGCTCGACGAAGGGTTTCTCGCGGCGCGGGCTGCGCTCGTGGATCGCGCGGGCGATCAGGCTCTTGCCCGTCCCGCTCTCGCCCTCCATTAGCACGGTCGTCTTCGATGCCGCCACCGCCGAGACCAGGTCATACACCTTGAGCATCCGCGGATCGGTGCCCGTGACGTTGTCGAGCGGGCCACCCGCATCCACGCGACGGCGAAGGTGCAGGTTCTCGGCCAGCAGCGCCCGCTGGCGCAGCGCACGGTCCAGGCTCTCGCGCAGTTCCTGATCGACCAGCGGCTTGACGAGATAGTCGCACGCCCCCAGGCGCAGCGATTCGACCGCGCCCTCGACCGTGGCGTACCCGCTGGTGACGATCACCGCCGTACCGCGGAACTTCCGCGTCAGGTCGCGGAGCAGGTCCATCGCGCCGCCCATCGAGACGTCGAGCATCACAATGTCGAAGGCGTCTTCGTCGGGCGTGGCGCTCAGCGCGTCGAGCACGCCGCGCGAATCGTGAACTGTCTTTGCCTCGTGCCCCAGGCGCACGACGGCGTCGGCCAGCGCGTTCCCCGCGAGGCGGTCGGCATCGGCGACGAGCACGCGGGTTTCGTCCGGCGCTGGCGTCATGCGGCCCCACCCAGGCGGTGCTGCTCGGCCGCGCCCGGGGCGGGGAAGTGAATCTTCAGCACCGCCCCACGCCGCGGGCCATCGTCCTTGGCCGGGTCGAGGTCGATCGTCCCATTCATCGATCGCACCACGCTCCGCGCCACGGCGAGCCCCAGGCCCGAGCCGTTCGCCTTGGTCGTGTACCCCAGGTCAAACGCACGCCGGCGGTCGCGCGTCGCCAGCCCCGCGCCGTTGTCTTCGATCAGCAACTCAAACCACGGGCGCTCATCGCGACCAAAGACGCTCGCCGGGGGCTGCGCCTCGCGCAGCGTCACGCTCACGCGCCCGCCACCCATCCGCCCGACCGATTCGATCGCGTTCTGCAGCCCATTGAGCACGGCGGTATAGATCGAGCCCGCCTGATGCGACGCCCCCGTCGGCGCGATCTCCAGCGTGACATCCGCGTGGCACTGCCCCGCGAGCGGTCGCAGAACCGTCGCCGCATGCTCGATCGCCTCGCCCAGCGTCACCGGGCGGGCCTTGCTGATCGCCGGCGAGCCCAGCGGCACACTCTTGCCCTGCATCGCCGCGTGCACCATCTCCGACATCCGCTCGAGGTCCGCCGTCAGGGCGCCTAGGTGCGCATCGGCGGCGGCGGCGGTGGCGTTGGTCATCGCCAGCCCGCTCTCGGCCAGCGTGCGGTGCGCCAAACTCACCCGGCGCAGCGATTCTTCCAGCAGCCCGCTGATCTGACGCACGAAACCGGCCAGCGCATCCACCTGCCCGAAGGTCGCGGTGGGCCCCTGCCCGTTGTGCCCCGTGTTACTGGACCCTGGCGTGCCGTTCATCGCAGGCAACATCGGCCCGCCGCGACCCCGACTGCACCCGCGTGTTGCCAAAATGCAACACGTCGCGGGGTGTCGCTGGCCCAAACAGTCTGGGCGGGCGTTACACCCCCAGCACTTTGGCGTCGCGCTCGCTCAGCAGCCCACCATCGCTTCGGGCCTTGACCGTCCCGTCGCGCTTCCACGAGCGTTCGCAGCGGGGACGCTCGCGCAGGTCCACGATCCGGGGCGTAGTCAGGGCCTTGTCGAAGGTCACCTCACTCACGCCCAGCAGGTCGGCCAGATCCTCCTTGTCGAACTTGGCCAACGCCCCGTCGGGGTCGGGCAGCACCACGCCGGCGTCGAGCGGGTTCTCGACCCCCATCGCGGCCTTGTCCTGCTCGAGCGACGCCTGGGCATGGTCCCGCGCCCGCATCACCTTCTCCCACCCCTCGTCGGCGGCCACCTCGAACCCGCGGATGAACTCGAGCGTGTGCACGCAACGCGCATCCCCCTCGCCCGCGCGATAGAGCGCCCGCCACGCCTCGTCGCTCGTGTGACAGAGGATCGGCGCCAGCAGGCGGCAGAGCCCGTCGGCGATGTCGAACAACGCCGTCTGCGTGCGCCGCCGGCGCGGCGCGTCCTTGGCGTCGCAGTAAAGGCGGTCCTTGACCGCCGCCAGGTAGGTCGACGAGAGCGTGTCGTTGCAGAAGTCATAGATCTTCTGGTGCACGCTCTTGAAGTCGTAGCGCTCGTACGCCTCGATCACCTCGCGCGCCAGCGCGTTATAACGGCTCAGCGCCCAGGTGTCGAGATCGCGCGGGCCAAAGGCCGTCGTCGGCACGCAGTGCCCGGCCTTCCCGTCGCACGCGGGCTCGAAATCGCCCAGGTTGCTCAGCATGAAGCGCAGCGTGTTGCGGACCTTGCGGTAACTCTCGCCCCCGAGCGCGAAGAGTTCCACGTCAACCTTCACGTCGTTCTCGTACGAGAGCGAACTCACCCACCAGCGCATCACGTCCATGCCGAACTCGGTGCACAGGCTGTCCACCTCGTAGCGGTGCGCGTCGGGGCGGCTCTTCGAGAGTTTCCGCCCGTCGCGGTCCACCATGAACCCGTGCGTCAGCAGCGTCTTGAAGGGCGGCTGCCCCGTCACGCCCAGCGCGGGCAGGAGCGACAGCTGGAACCAGCCCCGGTGCTGATCGCTCCCCTCGAGGTACAGGTCCGCCGGGTAGCCCAGGTCACGCTGGCGCATCACCGCGTTCCACGACGAGCCCGACTCGAACCAGACGTCCAGGATGTCCGGGCCCTTGCGGAGTTTGCCCCCGGCGATCAGGGCGCCGACGCCCACGGGCGCGTGCGAATCAGTCGCGGCCTCGTACGTGCGCAGCAGGTCGCCCACGCCCAACTGGAACCACGCGTCGGCCCCCTTTTCGCGCACGACCTGGGCCACCGCGCGCACGCTCGCCGACGTCATGAACGCCCGTGTCGCGCCCGTGTCGTCCTCGTAGAGGAAGGCGGGGATCGGCAAGCCCCACGCCCGCTGGCGCGAGATGCACCAGTCGGGGCGCGATTCGATCATCCCGCGCATCCGGTTGCGACCCCATTCGGGCACGAACGAGACCGAGTGGGCGTTGCCCACGTGGTTCAGGGCCAGATCACGCAGCGACTTGCTCTCACGCCGGGTCGGCTCATCGACGCTCACAAACCACTGCTCGGTGCAGCGGAAGATCACGGGTGTCTTGCTGCGCCAGTCGTGCGGGTAGCTGTGGCTGATCATCTGCGTGTGGAAGAGGTGCCCGCTCTCGCGCAGCGATTGGACGATCTGCTCGTTGGCCTTCCAGATGTCCACGCCCTTGAGCCAGTCGGGGGCGCTCGCGTCGTAGGTGCCGTCGCCCCGCACCGGGCAGTAGGGGGGCAGCCCCACGCGCTGCCCGGTCTGGAAGTCCTCGGTGCCGTGCCCGGGGGCGGTGTGCACCAGCCCCGTGCCGTCCTCGAACGTCACATAGTCCGCCGTCACCACGCTGAAGAGCGCGGGGTAGGGCATGGCGTGCCCCGGGCGGCTGGGGGCGAAGTTGAACGCCGCGTACGCCCCGTGGGGCTCGCGCATGAACGGGTGCGTGTACTTCAGTCCCGCGAGCGCGCCGCCCTTGGCCGTGGCAAGTCGCTCCACGCTCTCGGCCTTGCCCGCCTTGGCCACGCGATCGACCAGATCGCTCGCGATGATCGTGATGTTCCCGTCGATGCGCACGAGCGCGTATTCCACCTCGGGGTGCACGGCGATCGCCAGGTTCGCGGGGAGCGTCCATGGCGTCGTCGTCCAGATCATGAAGCACGGACGCTGCGTCGGGCACGACGATTCGTCGAGCCCGAACGCCGCGAAGACCCGGTCGGGCTCGGCGGCTTCAAAGTCCACGTATACCGAGGGATCGTCGCGATCCTGATACTCGAGTTCGGCCTCGGCCAGGGCGGTCTCGTTGGCGATCGACCAGTGCACGGGCTTGACGGCCCGATAGACCAGCCCCTGATCGAGCAGCCCCGCCAGCACCTCGAGCACGCTCGCTTCATAGGCCGGCTGCATCGTCAGGTAGGGGTGCTCGTAATCGGCCAGCGTGAGCAGACGCGTCATCTGCTGTGTGTGCAGTTTGTGGTACTTCTCGGCGTATTTCTGGCACTCGCGCCGCACCGCCATCTTGCGCGGGCCCTCGTCCAGCCCCATGATCTTGTCGAGCTTGTTCGCGTCCTTGAGTTCGAGCAGCACCTTGTGCTCGATGGGCAGGCCGTGGCAGTCCCACCCGGGGACGTAGGGGCAGTCCATCCCCGACATGCCGCGGGCGCGCACGACAAAGTCTTTCAGGCACTTGTTCATCAGGTGCCCGAGGTGGATCGACCCGTTGGCGTACGGGGGGCCGTCGTGGAATGTGAACGTGGGTTTCCCCGCGCGGGCCTCGCGCACCTTGGCATACACGCCCTGGGCGGCCCATCGCTTCAGGCTCGCCGGCTCGTTCTGAACCAGGCTCGCCTTCATCGCGAACGAAGTCTGCGGCAGGTTGAGCGTGGCGCGATAGCGGCTCTTCTCGGAACCACCCTTGTCAGGCGTGGTGGAGGCGGGGGTGGGAGTGCCCGGGGTCTGGCTGGGTGTGGTGCTCATGGCGGGGTCGAGAGATCAATGCCGACCAGCGCCGATGCGGCCCACCAAGGGCCGCCCCGACAGCCGGGGTCCATCAGGGCGATCGTAGGGGGAATCCACGCCCCACCCCACTGCGCAGGGGAAACCAGCCTGAGGCAGGATCCGGTCAGCGGTGAAGCGTTGGCCTTGGGGAGTTCGGACCTAGGAGCGGACGCCGTTGCGGACCGCGGCTGCGGTCCGGGTGCGCTCGAAGATGGTCTGCGTGCGGATCACGACGCCGCCCGCGGCGAGCAGGTGATACGCGTTGGCGTGCACCTGGTCATTGTGGCGTTCGATGTCGATCACCGACAGGCACCGCCCGATCGCGTCATTCCACGCGTGGGCCAGGGCCCCCGTCTCGCGGACGAACTCGAGCATCTCGTCGTAGGTGCCCGCGTAGAGATTTTCCGAAAGGGTTTCGGTCTGGATCGTGGTCATGTAGGTCACCCCTCCCCGCGGGAAGGTGTGCTCGAAGTCGCGCTCGCCCGCGCACAAGAAGGCTGCCACCACGCCCGTCGCGGGCAGATTCTTGTCCTGGTCGGTCACCAGTTCGGTGGCGCAGACGCTTCCATCCTCGAAACGCAGGACGTGTCCGCCGGGCGTGATCCACGCCTCGAGCTCGTACCCGTTGTGGGCCACGACCCGCCGGGCCCGCAGCTGGAAGAGCTCGGGGTGGAGGGCCCGCCCGTACAGAATCGTCTGATAGGACTGGAGGTTGTTCTGTTTCGTCTGGGTGTTCATGCGGCTTCCTGCGGCTTGGTTCCGAGCCCGATATCGCACCCCAACCATTCATCCCGCCAGCCCCCTCTACGGCCTCCTGCTCATGGGCTGACTTTCGGCGATCCGATGACGATCGCCGCAGGAATGAATGACTAGGCTACGACGACGGTCTCCGAAGTCTTCTCTCACCCTCCGCACGTTGTCCTCGCCGGCGCCTCCGTTAGCCGGGCGAGGAATGGGCACAACATATATACTCCGTCACGGGATGTCCACAACAGATTGAGTCGTTTGCGGTTTTCCACCGACGAATGGGTAATCCCACGATGCTCGGTCGTGGTGGGGTAGATTGATGTAGGCCAGGGGACCTTGTCAAGCATAAACACCGCATTCTCTCGGGCTCTCGAGCGTTCGCGTCGGCTCCCCGGGCTGGCCCGGGCCGCCGCACTTGGAGATGCGCTTCGCGCATCCACCGGTGAGGAATCCGAGCATCTCGCGCTCGAACTCCTTCAACTCGCAGCACTTCCGGTATACGCACACCCCGACGCCGCGGTTGCTCACCCCCTGTTGAACTGGTGGCGTCACCGGGTTGGGCATGCCCGCCTGAAGGCCAGTGCCGCGGCTCTTCAGGAGGTCGTCCGGTCGTGGGCCTCGCTCCCGCCAGGGGTACGCCCACTGGCGGTGTCGGTCGGGGCCGGTCGCCTTCTCGAGGTTGGTCGGGCCGCGATAGGGCACGCTTCGACCCGGGTACGGCTTGGTCTGGCTCAGATGGCCGCCGATGCGAGGGACGCCACCCTCGCCCCGATCGCGGCGGACCTGGTCGCCGATGCGCATACAAACGTGGCCGATACCGCCGAACGGGCGTTGATCACCCTGGCGCTCGGTGCGTCCCGAGAATGCCTCGGATCGACGGTGCTGACGCCCGACGATGATCTGATTCCAGCCGATGTGCGCTCCAGTCTGGATCTGGGCGTGCGAGGGACAACGGACGCGCTGGCGGCGGCGGTGGCCCACGCCGCGGCGGGGTATCCGGCTCATCAACGGCGCGGGGTGATCATGGCGGCGATGATCCTGCTCACCCCCGGGCTGATGGCCCGCGTGCGACGGGGGGCGGCGGGTGAAGGCGAGCGGGCGCTGGCGAGCATCGTCACGCGCGCCGAACACCCGGGGCACGCCGCGCTGCGCAGCATGCTGCGATGGTCCAAATCACCCTTTGCGCGCCTGCGGGCGATCGAGTGGCTGAACCTCGACGCGATGGCCGCCCCGGCGACCGACCGACTGACGCGGGCGACGAGTTACGCCGAGCACGCGTTGGTGCTCGAGCGGGCGCACCTGCTGCTGCGTCCGGTGCGTCAGCGCCGGGCGGGGTTGGCGGTGCTGGCGGTGAAGGAGGGCGCGACCGACCAGCCCGTGCCGCGTGCGGGCCTGATCCCCGCGCT
>JABWBB010000069.1 GCA_013360675.1 Phycisphaerales bacterium
TCGGGGGCATTCGACCCGCTCGCCGCAATCGCCGAGGCTATCGCCTGGGCCGCCCCCGACGCGGCGGATCGCCCCTGGCTGCACGTCGACGCGGCGCACGCGGGGGCGGCGTGCGTCTGCTCCGAGTACCGCCCGATGCTCGAAGGCGTCGCGCAGGCCGATTCGTTCTGCTTCAACCCGCACAAGTGGCTGCTGACCAACTTCGACTGCGACGCCTTCTGGGTCCGCTCGCGCGACGACCTCACGCGGGCCATGAGCATCACGCCCGAGTACCTGCGCAACCCCGCCACCGATTCGGGGCGCGTTGTCGATTACCGCGACTGGCACACGCCCCTGGGGCGCCGCTTCCGCGCGCTCAAGCTCTGGTTCGTGCTGCGTCACTACGGGGCCGATGGGCTACGCGCTCACATCCGCGAGGGCGTGCGCCTGGCGGCCCTCTTCGAGGAACTGCTGCGCACCGACGCCCGCTTCGAGCAGGCCACGCCGCGTTCGCTCAACCTGGTCTGCTTCCGACCGCGTCCGCGCCTGCACGACACCCCCGCCGCCGCCGACGCCCGCACCCGCGCGCTGATGGACCGCCTCAACGCCGACGGACGCATGTTCCTGACGCACACGCTCCTCCCGCCCGCCGACGGCGGCTGCCCTGACGCCCGCCTGGTGATGCGCCTGTGCGTGGGCGCGACCACCACGCGCGAAACCGATATCCGCGAGGCTTTCGCCCTCATCCGAACCGTTCTCAACTCCCTGGACTAAGAAACAGGCGGTTTTCCGGGTTTACCGGATCAATCGGTCGGATATGGTGGTGTGCGTGGGGGAGTGAGGAACGCCGATCATGCTGTCCCGTCGCGAGGCTCTTGGTGCCGGCGTCTCTGCGCTGGCCATGGGCATGCTCGGCCGCTCGGCCCTGGCCAAGCCGCCCGGCTGCCCCAACACCGGCTCGTTCCCGTGGATCACCAGCGCGCCCATCCGCGCGCTGTGGAACCTGCCCGATTCCATCATGGTCGACGGGTTCCCCTTCGCCCCCTGGTGGACGGGCGATTCCTGGGCCAACGATTTCATGCCCTTCCACCATGCCGAGAACGTCTTTCCCGGCGGCTCGCCCCCGCCCCCGACCGAGAGCGTCGACGTGGCCATCATCGGCGGCGGGCTCTCGGGCCTCACCAGCGCCTATCTCCTGCGCGAGCACAACTTCGTTTTGTTCGACCTGCGCGCCACCTTCGGCGGCGCATGCACGGGCGAGGCCTGGGGCGGCGTCCCCTACTCGCTGGGCAGCGCCTACTTCATCACGCCCGACGAGGGCACCTTTCTCGATCGCCTCTACCGCGACCTGGGCGTCGATCGCCTCTACCGCCTCAGCTCGGGCGAGGACCCCGTCGGCTATCAGTCGCAGATCGTGCACAACCTGTTCCGGCGCCACTCCACCCCCGCGATCGAACGCGAGGCGTACCAGCGCTACTCGCGCATGGTTGATTTCTACGCCGAGCAGTACCCCGATATCCCCCTCGATCCCGCGGGCGACACCGCCTGGATCCGCCACCTCGACACGATGACGTTCAAGCAGCACGTCGAGCAAACGATCGGCATGCAGGCCCCGCCGCTGCTTGCCTCGATGATCCAGGGGTATTTCTATTCGTCCTTCGGCGCGGGGTGGGAGGAGATCTCCGCCGCCAGCGGCTGGAACTTCGTCGCCGCCGAAGAGTTCGGGCGCTGGGTCCTCCCGGGCGGGAACGCCGGACTTGCGCAGGCGCTCTTCGCGAAACTGGCCCTGCGAGAGACGGCCCCTGGAGCGTGCCCCGGGCAGCGTCTGCGCGCCGGCTGCCGCGTGGCCGATGTGCGTCTCGCCAAGGGCGGCGCGCAGGTGACCTACCGCGATGCGCACGGGGCGTTCCGGTCGCTCATGGCGCGCAAGGTCGTCATGGCCTGCTCCAAGCACATCGCCAAGTACATGATCCACGACCTCGAGACGCTCGCCCCCGGGCGCTTCGAAGACTATTCGAGCATCCCCTACTGCTGTTACATGGTGATGAACGTGCTGCTCACACGCCCCATCCGCCAGAACTTCTACGACCTCTTCCTGCTCTACGACGGGCAATACCCGCGTGACGGGAACGAGGCCGAGCAGTGGTCGCGCGTCGTCGACGCGCTCAACGGGGCCTACGCCGTCCCGCACGGGCCCAACAGCGTGCTCACGCTCTACTGGCCGCTGCCCTACGCCCTGGCCCGGGTGCAGGAACTCAACGACGAGGCCTGGCTTCGCAACGCGACCTCGCTGGCCCCGCGCCTGCGCGAGATCCTCGCCCTGCTCAACCTGCGCGAGCGCGACGTCCGGCAGATCCGCATGACCCGCTGGGGCCACGCCTTCCCCATCGCCGAGCGGGGGCTAATCGCCGATGGCGTGCTCGAGCGCGTCCGCCAGCCCATCGACGACCGCATCTACTTCGTCAACCAGGACAACTGGGCCCTGCCCGCGGTCGAGACTTGCCTGCTCGAGGCCGCCGAGTTCGCGCCGAAGGTCGCCCGCGGGCTCTGAGCGGAAACCCCTTGCGGGGCGTGGTAGGCTGGGGGCATGCGCACCCTGATCCTGGCCGCTTTCCTTCTCGCTGCCCCGGCATTCGCGCAGGACGTGGCCCCGCGCGTCCCGGTCAGCGCCGAGACCTCCGCCGCCGTCACCAAGAACGCCATCGCCCCCGAGGAGCTCTCGAACGCCGTGATGCAGAGTGTGCATCACCTCCTCGCATCGCAGGAGGGCGAGCCCAAGGCCCAGTGGCCCTACGAAGGCGTCTACCGCGTGCGGGGTGAGATCCCCATCGGCTACCGCATCGGCGGCACGGCGATCTGCGCCAGCGCCCTCGTCCACGCCCCCGCCTACGCCGACGATGACGAACGCAAGGCCAGCGTCGATCGCGCCATCGACTTCATCTGCCAGGGCATCGAGCACCCGCTCATGAGCCCCGCATACGACGGCGGGTACGACGTGCGCTGCTGGGGCTACATCTACGCCCTCGATTTCCTCTGCCTGATCAAGGAGAAGAACCTCATCCCCGAGGCCCGCGCCGACGCCGTCGCCAAGGCCACCGCCTTCTACCTCGCCTCGCTCCAGGCCAACGAGATGCCCACGACCGGCGGCTGGAACTATGCCCGTCCCGAAGGCATCGACACCGTCGGCGCACCTTCCCCCTTCACCACCGCCCCCGCGCTGCAGGCCCTCTTCCGCGCCAGGCGCGCCGGCTACGACGTCGACCCCGCGATCGTCGCGCGGGGACTGGCCTTCCTCGAGAAAGCCAAGGCCGCCTCGGGCTCGGTCGTCTATTCGGGCGAGGCGGCCAAGCGCACCGGACGATCCGACGGGACCCCCGGCGCGGTCGGACGTATGTTGGTCACCGAATCCACGCTCCTGCTCGCGGGCCAGAGCACGCCCGCCAACGTGCGCGCCTGCCTCGACGCCTTCCTCGTCCACTGGGACTGGCTCAACCAGCGCCGCGCCAAGACCGGCACCCATGTGGGCCCCTACGCCGTCGCCCCCTATTACTTCATGTTCGCGCATCGCTACGCGGCTCAGGCGATCGAACTCCTCCCCGCCAACGAACGCGCCGAATACCGCCGTCGCGTCAACCTGCTGCTCTTCAGCGTGCGCGACGCCGACGGCTCGTGGAACGACCGCGTCTTCAAGCGCTCGAGCTGCTTCGGCACCGCCATGGCCGCCCTGGCGATCCTCGAGCCCGCGCTGGGCCCGGCCCCCGCATGGGAGGCCCCCGCCCCGGCGCCCAGCCCCGCCAAGGACACCGCCCCGTGAAACTCGAGTTCTTCCGCGATCTCTACCGCGCCGGGCACGCGTGCATCCGCGTGGTGACGCTCGAAGAGCCCGAGGCGGCCCAAGTGCTGCTCGATTTCGCCCACGCGCACAACCTCCAGGCCTGGACCTGGTCGAGCGTGCAGGGACTGATCCGGCGTGAGGTGCACCAGAACACGCCCGTGCCGGAGACGGAGAACGCCGCGGCCGCCCTGGCGTGGCTGCGCCTCAACCTCGACGCCCCCGCGCTGGTGCTCACGCTGGACCTGGCCGATCACCTCACCGACCCGCGCGTGCTCCGCGCACTGCGCGAGCTGTCCGAGTTCTTCCGCCTCGGCCCCGACGCGGGCGACGCGACGGGGCGCAAGGCGCTGGTCATGATCGATCACAAGGACGAAGTCCCCGACGCCGTGGGCTTCTCGAGCGTGCGCCTCGACCTGCCCGCGCCCGACGACGACGAGCTCGAGTCCATCATCCGGCGCGTGATCTCGCGCCTTCGTCGCGCATCACCGGTCAACGCCTCGATGACCCGCGCCGACCTGCGCCTGATCATCGAGAACCTGCGCGGCCTCTCCCGACGCCACGCCGAGCAACTCGTCGCCCAGGTCAGCCTCGCCGACGGGGCCTTCTCCCTCGACGATCTCCCCGCCATCCAGGCTGGCAAGCGTCGGCTCCTCCAGGACGCGGGCGTGCTCGAGTTCGTCGACGCCCCCGCCAGCCTCGACGACATCGGCGGGCTCGACCGCTTCAAGGCCTGGCTCCTCGAACGCGCCCACGCCTTCTCCGACCAGGCCCGGACCTACAACCTTCCCCCGCCCCGCGGCGTGCTGCTGCTGGGCGTGCAGGGCGCGGGCAAGAGCCTCGCCGCCCGCGCCGTCGCCACCGCCTGGAAGCGCCCCCTCATGCGCCTCGACCCGGGCGCCCTCTACGACCGCTACATCGGCGAGAGCGAATCACGCCTCCGCGCCGCCCTGCGCCAGGCCCAGGCCATGGCCCCCGTCGTCCTCTGGATCGACGAGATCGAGAAGGGCTTCGCCGGCGCCGCGGGCCAGAGCGTCGACGGCGGGCTCTCACGCCGCATGTTCGGCACGCTCCTCACCTGGATGCAGGAGCACACCGCCCCCGTCTTCCTCATCGCCACCGCCAACGACATCAGCGCCCTCCCCCCCGAACTGCTGCGCAAGGGGCGCTTCGACGAAACCTTCTTCGTCGATCTTCCGGGCGAGGCCGCCCGGAAGCGCATCTTCGAGATCCACCTCAAGCGCCGCACGCTCGACCCGGCCCGCTACGACCTCGCCGCGCTGGCCCGCGCGAGCGAGGGGTTCAGCGGGGCGGAGATCGAGCAGGCGGTGCTCGCGTCGATCCACCGCGCGCTGGGAGGCGGCACCAAGCCCAGCCAGGCCGCGCTGCTCGAATGCATCGCGGCCTCACCCCCGCTGAGCGTCACGATGCGCGAGTCGGTAGCGAACCTCCGGCGCTGGGCCCAGGGCCGCTGCGTGATGGCAGAATAATGCAAGCACGCCACGGCACGCCCATGCCCCCGCCACGTTCTTACTTGAACGGGATATCCAGCGAGAAGGTGAAGAGGCGGGTCTTGTCGCCGTCTTCCTTCAGGATGGGGAAGCCAAAGTCAAAGGCCAGGGGCGCGGGGCTGAGCATGGGGATGTTGAACCGCAGGCCCACGCCCACCGACACGCGGTAGTTGTCGAGCGAGGGCTCGGGGTTGACCGTGCCCGTGTCGATGAAGACCACGCCCGACAGGATGTCCTCGAAGAGTGGGCGCTGGATCTCGGCGCCCAGGAAGAAGAGGAAGTTCCCGCCCACCGTGTCGTCGCTGACCTGCCCATTGTCCTGGCGCACGCCCTTGGGCGCGACCGCCCGCACGCCAAAGCCGCGGAAGTTCCGCCCGCCCAGGTACGACCGCTCATAGAACGGCACGTCGTCGGTGTCCTGCGGGATGTACGCGACGCTGGTATTCAGCAGCAGCGTCGTGCGCCGCCCCATGAAGTCCTCGTCGATCTTGAAATACCGCTTGTAATCGAGGCGCGCCTGCGAGAAGGTGTAATCGCCCGGGGCGGCGAACTGCTCGAGCGCCAGCGTCACAACCGACCCCTTGCTGGGCATGAATGGATCATCCAGCGTCGAGCGCGAGAGCGTCAGCCCCAGGCTCGTCAGCAGTTTCTGATCCTCGGACTCGAAGTAGTCCGTCGGGCTGTCGGGCTCGATGTCGCTCAGCTGCACCGCTTCGGCCTTGAGCGGCACGCTCGCCGTCCAACGCTCGCCAAAGCGCCGCCCCACCGACCACTGCGTGCCCACCCGCTGCTCGGTGTAGGCGTTCCAGTCGCGGGTGCGGAAGTAGACCGACGCCCCGCCCGAGTAATCCGTTTCGAACAAATACGGCTCGCCCAGGGCCAGGGCATAATTGCTGAACTGGCTGCCGGGCTGCAGAAGAATGTCGAACGTCTGGCCCCCGCCGCGGAAGGCCTCGCCGTTCCACACCTCGTCCCAGCTCCCCGGGACGTTGGTGATGTCGAAGTTGCGCTGCTTGAGCGAGATACGGGCCGAGAGCCCAAGGTCGGAACTGACCGCGCCACCGAAGTTGATCTCGCCGGTGTTGGTTTCCTTCACCTCGACGAGCACGTCGCGATAGCCCGGGTTCTCGGGGTCCTCGGGCTGTACCGTCACCTGCACGCCCTCGGGGCGCGAGTCGAACAGCCGCTGCCCACGCAGGCGACGCTTGGTCTCTTCGGTCTGCGTCGCGTCGAGAGGGCGGTCGGGCAGATGCGTGACATGCCGACGCACCACCTTGTCCTGCGTCAGCGTGTTCCCGCGGACGATCACCTGCCCGGTCTGGAAGCGGCGTCCGCTCGTGATGTCGATCTCGAGGTCCACGCGGGGCTCCTCGGGATCGCGCAGCTCGAACCGCCCCACCCGCACGTCCACGTACCCCAGCTTCCCGTAGGCGTTGAACACCTCTTCCAGGCTCTTGCGCACCGCGTCGTCGCTGTAGACATCGCCCGGCTTGATCGTCATCAGCGCGAGGATCTGCTCGGCGGAAAAGACCCCCTCGTCCTGCCCCTTGGGCGTGATCTTCACGCTCCGCAGCGTGTACACCGGCCCCTCGTCGATCACGTAGGTCACGATCGCCTCGCGGCCATTGGGCGAAGGCGTCACCACCTTGTCCGCGCGGATGTCCAGGTACCCCCGGTTGCGATAGAACAGGATCAGGCTCGCCACGTCGTCGGCCAGGCGGTCGTTGTCCAGCGGGCCAGACTCCAGCAGCCACGCCTCTTTCGTCTTGATCTGGCGCTTGAGTTCCGCCGCGGCGTAGGACAGGTTCCCCTCGAACTTGATCACCGACACCTTCGTCCGCTCGCCCTCGCGCACCACGAGCACCACGATGCCCGTCTTGGCCAGCTCATCCTCGTCCACCGTCACCCGCGCGCTGTAGTACCCCAGCTCGCGATAGCGTGCCTCGATGCGGCGTGCCGCCCGGTCGATCTGCGTCAGGTCCACCGGCGTGCCCGTCAGCACGTCCACCATCTTCAGCAGGTCCTGGTCGCTCACCTTCTTGTTGCCCACCGTCTGGATGTCTTCCACCACCCGCTGCACCGCGAGCCGGTAGTACACATCCACGCTCCCGTCCCCCAATAACTGCACGCGGCTCTCCACCCGCATGAACCGCCCCAGCCGGTTCAGCCTCGACACGTCCTCGCTCACCAGGCTCTTCGAGAAGGGCGTTCCCTCGCGCAGCCGCAACTGGTTGCGGGCCAGCGTGGTCACCTCGGGGGCGATCTCGGTTTCACCCTCGGGGGCGTCGAGCCGCTCGATCAGGATCCGCCGCACCGGCCGCCCCTCGTACGGGTCCATCTCGGCCCCCGCCGCCGGGGGTTGGTCTCCAGCCCCGACGACCTGCGCCGGGGCCCACGAGGCGGCCGCTGCCAGCATCGCCGCGGTCATCCAGACATGAGGGTGGGTTCGGGAACTCACAGGTCCGGGACAATACCCGCCCCGCACTCCGTTCACAAACTCGTCACGGCTCTGCACCTGCAATCAACCTCACCCTCTCCCCTTGCATCCCGCCGACCCGGCCGTTACAGTTCGGCCCCTTCGTACTTTCCCTTAGCGTAAAGTGCCTAGTGTGTGCGGGGTGACGACATGGGCTTGATCCGCGGAATTCGTCGTATCGGTGTGCTCCTGGTGGCGGGGGCGTCTGCCGTCGCTGGCCTTGGCCTCGTCTTTCTCCTTCTGCCCACCGCCACCCACGCGATCGCGACCCCGGCCCTTTTGGCCCTGCTCGCCCTGCCTGTGCTGCCCGTGGTGGTTTTGGCGGCGTGGGAACTCGACCGCCGTACTGCCCTGCGCCAACCCGCCCAGGCCCTCGTCCAGGAGGCCCCGACGGCCACGCCAGCCGCCGACCGGGCCCGCTTCGACCGCGACG
>JABWBB010000032.1 GCA_013360675.1 Phycisphaerales bacterium
TGCGCGTGGGCGTTGACCAGCCCGGGCATGACCACGGCCTCAGGACGTGCGAGGCACCGAGCGTCGGCGGCGGCGGGGTGCGTGTCGACGTCGGCGGGGTGCCCCACCGCCAGCACCCGCGGGGCGGTCTGCTCTTTCAGGCTCAGCAGGAGCGCGCCGGGGGCATGCAGATCATGCGCGTCGACCACGCCGGCGGCGTCGATGCGGAGGATGGTCGGGTTCGGGACGGTCACCAGCGTCGATTCCCCCGCGGATTCATGGCCAGCCGACGCGGGTTCCGATATCTACACCCCGGGACGGGCTTGTTGAAGTCTGCACCCCGGGGCCGGTACGCGCAAGGCTTGCCGGATACCATTCGCCTGGACAAGTCCGAGAACAACCCGGGTGCAGACCCGACCGGCGGGAGATCCCGCCCGGCACGAAATGTAGGAGTGGAATCCATGACGCATGTGATGAGGAATCGTTGGGGTCGGGTCCTTGCGGGCTCGCTGGTGGCGCTCGCGGCGACGATGCTGGGCGGCTGCGTGGGGCAGGGCGAGCACGATCGTCTCTTCGAGACGAACCGCTCGCTCCAGTCGCGCAACGCCGACCTCGAGCGCGAGAACTCTGAACTCAAGCTCGCGCTGGACCAGATCCGCGGGGGCGTGGGGCGCGGCGAGGCGACGATGTCGGAACTCCAGCGGCGCAACGCCGAGCTGCAGCGCCAGTTGGACCAGGCCCTGGGCGATCTGCGTTCGCTCGAGTCGCGTCTCTCGTCGCTGAACTTTGGCCCGGTGGACTCGGAGACCGACGCGGCCCTGCAGGCCCTGGCGGCGCAGTACCCGGACCTGATCAAGTATGACTCGGCGCGGGGCATGCTGCGCTTCGCGTCGGACCTGACATTCGACTCGGGCTCGGCGATCGTGAAGGAGAACGCCAAGCCCGCGATCGACGCGCTGGCCCAGATCCTCAACTCGTCGGCCGCCTCGCAGTACGAGGTCGTGGTCGAGGGGCACACCGACAGCCAGCGGATCGCCAACCCGGCGACGCTCCGCGAGCACAAGACCAACCGGCACCTGTCGGCGCACCGCGCCATCGCGGTGATCGAGCAGCTGGGCTCGCGCGGCGTGGGCCCGACGCGCACGCTCGCCAGCGGGTGGGGCGAGCACCGCCCCGCCGTCACCAACACGCCCAGTGGGAACACCCCCGCCAACCGGCGCGTGGAGATCTTCCTGGCCAAGTCGCGCGGCGGCACGGCGACCGACGCGGGCACGGGCTCGTCCAGCGCGACGCCCGATCAGGACCTCCCGCCCTCACGCCCGATGGACATCACCAAGTAAGTCCGTCGAATCCGCGTCAACCATGACAAAGGCACGCCCTCGGGCGTGCCTTTTTTTCTTGGACAGCGTGAATAGAGCGCACGACCAAGGCCACACACTCGTGCCGCCAAGCACCGAGAGAAGCGTGATGAGGGCTTATCCGGGCTTGCGTTCGTGCCAAGCCTTGAGGACCGCCGCCTCGCGCTCGGGCGAAAGCCCGCGGGCGGCGTTGGCCCGTGCTGCCTCGGGCAGGCCCCTGAACCACGCCAGCGTGTCGGCGCACGTCACGCTCACCGGGCGGAAGGTCAGCCCCGCCCCGACGGCCTTGGCGTTGCTGCGCTGATGGAAGCCCGCGCTCTCGCCTTCGGGGGGGATCCACAACGGCATGTCCCCCCAGGGCGAGACGTTGTGCTGACGAAGGAATGCGGCGTCGACCCAGGTGAGCGAAGCGTCGTTGGCGCTGTTCGTCATGCAGGCACTGAGCACATGCCCGATCGTGCAGCGCGTGCCGGGAGCGGCGGGCGGGCCCAGGGCATTGAAGACGCCCGCGACGTTGGCTTGCGCCAGGCGGATGATCCACTCGGCCAGGTCGCGCACGTCGATGTACTGCACCGGGTCGTCGGCGTTGCCCGGGGCGAGCACCTCGCCCCCCTTGTCGATGCGCGCGGGCCAGTAGGTGAACCGCCCCGTCGGGTCGCCCGGCCCGACGATCAGCCCGGGGCGCACGTTGGCGACGCGCCCGGGCATGGCGGCCTCGGCGGCCTGCTCGCAGAGGGCCTTGAGCGGGCCGTAGTTCTCGAAACTCTCGCCCATCGTCTCGATGCTCGGATCGGCCATCGTGCCCACGGGTGAGGATTCATCCAGGCCGACCTGCGCGTTGGAGGCGTAGACCGACATGCTCGACACGAACGTGTAGTGCTTGACGCGCGGGGCGAGAAGCTCCGCCGACGCCTTGACAATGCGCGGCACGTAGCCCGAGGTATCGATCACGGCGTCCCACGCGCGACCCTCGAGGGCGGCCAGGCCCTTGGGGGCCTTGGGGTCGCGCTGGTCGGCGGGCTTCCAGTCGTCGGCGGCGAGGTTGGGATCGCGGTTGCCGTAGAGAACCTCGACCTTGTCCATGAAGTCATGGGCGCGCCCGGCCTCGCGCCGGCGTTCTTCGATCCGGCCGCGGTTGAAGAGCGTGACGCTGTGCCCGGCGGCAAGGGCGGCGCGGGCGAGTTCGGGGCCCAGGAAGCTCGTCCCGCCCAGGATCAGCACCTTGAGTGGCGTGCGCGGTCGGGCGGACCGCGCGTGGCGGACCAGCACCAGCCCGGCGGTCGTAGCGGCGGAAGCCTCGAGGAAACGACGACGCGACATGGTCATGCGAAAACCTCCGGCAATGCGAGGGGACTGCGTGCAGAATAGCGGGCCATGGCGGGGCGGTGTTTCCGGCGGCGGGGCATATCCTTGGGGCCATGGCTCAGCCCCCTGCTTCATACCCGGTTGTTGCGATGTATATCGCCGCGCTGGGGCACGCGCTGCTCACGCGGATCGCCGCGTTCGGGCGGTTCGTGCGTTTCATGGGGGCGACGTTCGCGGGGATCGGCGCGGTGCGCACATGGGCGCGCCGCGACCGCCTGGGTCGCCAGTTGTTCTTCGTGGGCACGACGAGCGTGCCGATCCTGGCGATCACGGGCGGGTTCATCGGCATGATCCTCGCCGTCGAGGGCTTCCGCCAGTTCCAGGCCATCGGGCAGGAGGGGCGGCTGGGCGGGCTGATCAACATCTCGATCGTGAAGCAGATCGGGCCGGTGCTGGCGGCGGTGATGCTCGCCGGGCGCGTGGGGTGCTCGCTGACGGCGGAGCTGGCGTCGATGCGCGTGACCGAGCAGCTCGACGCGATGCGGGCGATGGCCTCGGACCCGGTGCGCGTGCTGGTGGTGCCGCGGTTTGTGTCGTGCGTGGTGATGATCCCGGTGCTGACGATCGTGTCGAACCTGTGCGGCGTGCTGGGCGGGTGGCTGGTGACGGTGCAGTTCTACGACACCGACCCGAGCGTCTACTTCCGCTATTCGGCGCAGTTCGTCAACTGGTTCGAGATCGCCTCGGGGCTGGTCAAGGCGCTCTTTTTCGGCGGGGGGATCGGGCTGATCGCCTGCTACAAGGGGTTCAGCTGCGACGCCGGAGCCGAGGGCGTGGGCGAGGCGACCACCGACTCGTTCGTCACCAGCTTCCTCTGCATCATCGTCATGAGCCTGGTGCTGGCCAAGGTGCTCAATGACGTGCAGTACTGGTATTACGGCGGGGTGATCTCGGTCATGTCGTGACGCGGCTTGCCGCGTCACGCACGATCATGACACCGCGGGCGCGACGCCCGGGGCGCGGTCGGCACGGGGCGAACCCGTGGGGGATGAACCCGTAGGGCGGCGGCGCTGCGGAGCGGCGGCGAAGGCACAGGTGAGAACGCCCGCGAGGCCCGAGAGGGCCGCCGCGGGGAGCGTCCAACTGACGTGCTTGATGGCGTTCTTCGAGAAGTTGTACGCCGGGCCCGAGCGACCCACCGGGGGCATGAGCGCGAGCGCGGCCTGAAACTGCCACGTGTTCTGCTGGAGTTCGCCGGGCTTGGGGGCCTGGCGGGCCTTGGCGGTGGGATAGCCCAGACGCTCGTGGTGGATCGTGCCGTCGGGCAGGAGTTCGTAGAAGTCGAAGTCCCAGTCGCGCTGCCAGACCGCGCCCCAGGTCTGGGGGTCGGTGCCGGGGCGGACCGTGCGCGTGACGATGGCGAGGCGCTCGGAGATGTCGCCCGCGGTGAAGCGGCCCATGACCTCTTCGGAGGAGAGGCCCGAGGCGGGGATGAACCGCTGCACCCGGAGCCAGTCGGAGTGCGCGATGAGCCCGGGCAGCAGGTTGTTGCTGGGCAGGCTCGGGACGAGTCGAACCTGCTGATCGCCGTACGCGATAACGACGCGCGGGGCGTCGGGGCGGCTGGTGTCCTGCGTGATCGAGACCTCGCGTCCGGCCCACATGAAGCGATCGTCGTTGACGGGGCGGAAGGCGAAGAACTCGGGCGGATTGGCCTCGTGGAACGCGACGATCCGCCTGGACATCTCGACGATCGAGCCGACGCAGATCACGCCGCAGGCGATCGAAATGGTCCAGAGAATCGGGCGGCTGGTGGCCATGGGTGGTGCCGGTTCAGTGCGGGTGGGCGTGGTCCGCGGCGGGCGCGGGGGCGTCGGTCTTGAGGGCGTCGGTCATGCCGGTGCGACGACGCGTCTTGTTGGGCGAGTTCTCGTCCGTGGGATACCACGAGTGATCGGCCGGGTGCGGGTGGTGGGCGTGCGTCGCGTGCTCGAGCGCTTCAAAGTGTGACTGGCCGTGGGCCTCGATGAGGCGATCCTTGGCGGCCTGGTACATGGGCTTGCCCCCGGCGGCGGCGACCATGGCTCCTGTGCCACCCTTGGTGACCTGCCCGTACTTGACCGGGTCGATCGCGCCACGGGTGAAGAGATCGATGGCGGTGAAGGAGATGAAGATAACCAGGCAGAAGATCGAGGCCACGAGCACCAGCGAGTTCATGGGGTTGTCGTAGCGGAGCTGCATGAAGAACATCACTACCAGAATGCTCTTGACGGTCGCGATGGCGAGCACGCCCACGACGTTGACCCACTTGGGCAGCGCGATGCCGAAGAAGGGCTGAGCCCACATCTCGAGCTGCGCCATGCCGACCGTGGCGGCGGTGAAGAGCAGCAGGATGGCCAGCACGCTGCGCAGCATGAACGGCGTGACGATGACGTGCGTGGCGTGCCCGCCGTGCCCGGGCTGGTTTTGCCCGTGCGGATCGAGCGGATCAAAGGCGGGGGTGTCGGCGTGGGTGTGGGCCATGGGTGGTGGTCCTTGGGTCCGTGCGGGGTTTAGTGGATGAGGTAGAGCATGGGGAAGAGGAAGATCCAGATGAGATCGACCAGGTGCCAGTAGAGCGCGGCGATCTCGACGCCGGTGTAGTACGTCGGGCCGTAGGTCTGCTTGAACGACTTGACGAGCACGCGGGCGAGCAGGGCCATGCCCACGAGCACGTGCAACGCGTGCAGCGCGGTGCCCGAGTAGTAGATGCCCCACCAGAGGCCGATGTTGGGATCGGTGGCGAAGGGGTAGCCGAAGAGTTCGCCCGGGCGCTTCCCGCCGTAGCCCGCGACCTCCTGGAAGAGGCCGAAGAAGGCCTTGTTGCCGGTGAGTTCGGCGGCGTGAGAGGCGAACGAGGGATCAAGGACGAAGAAGTAGCCCGACCACTTGGGGGTGTATTCGAAGAGGAACTTGATGGCGACGAAGATCCCGCCGCAGATGATCGTGATGATCAGATTGAGCTGGAGGCGCTTCTGGCGATCGGTCTGGGCGCAGAAGACGGCGGTGGCGGCGGTGTAGCTGGAAAGGAGGAGGATCACCGTGTTGATGGAACCCCATCGCCAATCGAGCGACTGCGAGCCCTCCAGCCACGCGCCCGGATACATGGCGCGGAAGATGGCATAGGCGCAGAAGATGCCGCCAAAGAGGAGGATCTCGGTGGCCAGGAAGAGCCAGAAGCCGAGCTTGATCCCGTCGAACTCTTCGGACTGGCTGCGCCAGTGATGCCCGTGCTTGTATTTCTGCCACAGGGGGGCATCGGACTTGGAGTGCAGGGTGGACATGCGTGATCTCGCTTGGCGTTAGTCGGGCTTGGCGGGAGAACGAACGACGGTGGCGGAGGGGCTCGCGCCGGGGATGGGATAGTCGGCGGGGTCCATGCCCGGGGGCACGACGCTCTCGTAGTCGTACGGGCCGTGGGTGACCAGCGGCTCGTGGTGGAAGTTGTGCTCCGGGGGCGGGCTGTCGGTGGCCCACTCGAGGGTGAGGCTGCCCCACGGGTTCTGGGGGGCCTTGCGCCCGGCCACGAGCGAGTGGACGAAGACGAAGAGGTGGATGAGGAAGCCAACGAGCAGCATCAGTGAACCGATGGTTGACCACTGGTGCAGCGTGGTGAAGGCGTCGGGGTAGCTGGCGTAGCGCCGCGGCATGCCCTGCACGCCGATGAAGAACTGGGTGAAGAAGGTGAGGTTGAATCCGAGGAAGACGACGATCGCCGCGAACTTGGCGACGGGCTCGTTGTACAGCTTGCCGAACATCTTGGGCCACCAGTGGTGGAGGCCGGCCATCAGGGCCATGAGCGTGCCGCCCATCATGACGTAGTGGAAGTGGGCGACGACGAAGTAGGAATCGTGGAGGTGGACGTCGGTCGCGAGCGTGCCCAGGGGCAGACCCGTGAGCCCGCCGATGGCGAAGAGGAAGAGGAAGATCAGGGCGTAGAGCATGGGCGTGGTGACGGCGATCGACCCTTTGTACAGGGTAACGGTCCAGTTGAAGACCTTAACCGCCGTGGGAATCGCCACGAGGAACGTGAGAGCCGAGAAGACGACCGAGGCGGCCTCGCTCATTGACGTGAACATGTGGTGGCCCCACACGATGAAGCTCACGCCGGCGATGCCCAGACCGCTGTAGGCCATGGCGCGATAGCCGAACATGCTCTTGCGGGCGTGGGTGGTGATGACCTCGCTGATGATGGCCATGCCGGGGAGGATCATCACGTAGACGACCGGGTGGCTGTAGAACCAGAAGAAGTGCTGATAGAGGACGGGGTCGCCGCCCAGGGCCGGGTCGAAGATGCCGATGCGCAGAACCCGCTCGAGCACCAGCAGCAGCAGCGTGATGCCGATGACGGGCGTGGCCAGGACCTGCAGGATCGAGGCGGCGTAGATGTTCCAGACGAACAGGGGCATGTCGAACCAGCCCATGCCCGGGGCGCGGAGCTTGTGCACCGTCACGACGAAGTTCAGCCCCGTGAGGATCGAGCTGAACCCCAGGATGAACGCGCCCAGCACCATGATCGCCACGCGCCAGTATTCAAGATCGGTCGTGGTGGAATACGGCGTGTAGAAGGTCCAGCCGGTATCGACACCGCCCAGGATGATCGCCGTCACGGCGAAGAGCGACCCCAGGACATAGATGTACCACGAGAGGAGGTTGAGCCTGGGAAAGGCGACGTCCTTGGCGCCGATGAGCAGCGGGAGGAAGAAGTTGCCCAGCGAGGCGGGCACGCTTGGGACGAGCACCATGAAGACCATGATCGCGCCGTGGAGGGTAAAGATGCGGTTGTAGATATCGTTGCCGGCGCTGATGCTGGTGGCGCCCTCCTGCGCGAAGAGCTGGCCCTGAACGACCCCCTCGACGATGCGGGTGGGCTCCCAGAGCTCGAGGCGGACGAAGATCGCGCTGATCCCACCCAGGAAGAACATGAAGAGGATCGCGAAGAGGTACATGACGCCGATCTTCTTGTGATCGACGGTCGTGGCCCAGTCCCAGATGACGGTCATGGGCCCGCCCTTGGGGGTCAGGTAACTGCCCTCGTGATGATGCGTGTCGTGTGCCATGGTGTTCTCTCCGTCCCTGGGGTGGGCGGGTTGCTCCGTGTGAGGGTTAGTTCCCGCCGCGATCGCTCAGGGACTTCATGTACGCGAAGATGGCCTCGAGTTCGTTGTCCTTGATCTGGCCCTGGAAAGACGTCATCTGGTTCGAATAGCCCTCGACGATCTTCTTCGCCGGGACGAGGATCGACTCGCGGGCGCTGTTCTCGTCCATGATCGCGGTCGAGCCATCGGTGTACTTGGATTCGTACCCCCACTTGTTCAGCCACGTAGGGCCGGTGCCCTTGGACCCGTCGATGGTGTGGCACGAGGCGCACTTGCGCTGGTAGATGAACTTGCCCAGGTCGATGGGCGAGAGGCCCGCGGTGCCGATGGTGCCCAGCCACTGATTCCACTTGTCCTCGGGGACGACGCGGATGACCGCCGCCATCTCGGAGTGCTCGTTGCCGCAGTATTCGGCGCAGAAGACCCAGTGGTCGCTGTAGGGCACGCCCCACATGGGGCTGGACTCGTTGAGCCCGTGGGCCTCGCCCAGGGTGGCGGCGTCGGCGGGGAGCGACGTGTTGAACCAGACGCTGGTGTAGCGGTTGGGCATGATGTCGGCCTTGATCCGGAAGTCGGGGACCCAGAAGGCGTGCATCACGTCGCGCGAGTTCATGCGCAGCTTGATCGGGCGGTCGGCGGGCATGTAGAAGATCGGCACCGGGCGCGAGCCGATGGTCGTCGATTCGCGGCTCTGCGAGCCGTTGGGGTACTCGAGGTCCCAGTTCCATTTGTAGGCCGACACGCTCAGCTCGATCGCATCGCCGGGGGCGACCATCTTGTGCATGTACCCCTGGAAGCCGACGATGAACATGGGCACGAGGCAGAGCGTGGGGACAACGGTCCAGACGATCTCGAGCTTGGTGCTGTGGTTGGGGCTGGCCGGGGCGATGGTGCCCGGACGACGCCGGTAGCGGATGACCCAGTAGAACATGAGCCCCATCAGCAGCACGAACCACGCCGTGCAGAACCAGAAGATGCCGATGTACACCCAGTCGGTGTGCTGGCCCTCGGCGGTGGTGGCCGGGCCGCGGAACCAGAGCCGGGTGAGGGTGTCGTTGATCCCGGCGGGGAGCGCGAAACCCGCGTTGAGCAGCCCGGAGGTGTCAAGCATCCGCATCATCGGCTCACCCCATGTTCGCCGCGGGCTGTTCGACCCGCGGGGAAGCGTCGTTGGCCCGCGCGAGCGCGGGCGTGGACGAACGGTTCGCGCCGCGTCGGCGGACCCGCTCGCTCAGGATCATCAGTCCGATCAGCCCGCCAAGGCCGATCACGGTCGCTGCGCCGGCGATCTGCATCACCCGGATGACCTGCAGCGTGTAGGTCCCCGTGGCGTCGTCGTACATGTAGCAGAAGAAGAGCAACCGATCGCCCACCGACTTCACCAGCTTGCCCTCGGTCGCGTCCAGCAGCGAGAGCTTCAGGTTGCGCGCGGGGTAGGAGAACCCGTAGATATAGCGGCTGACCTTCCCCTCGGGCGTGATCACGAAGATGCACGCCGGATGGCTGTACTCGCCGTTCTCCAGCCGCTTGTATTTGAAACCCACCGCGTCGGCCAGTTCCTTCACCGCCGCCGCCTGCGACGTATGGAACTGCCACCCGGCGCGCACATCAGCCGTGACCGGGCGGTTGTACCCGGCCAGGTAGGCCTCGCGTCGCCCGCTGGCGTCCTGCGTCGTCTCGGCGGGGTTGAAGCTCACCAGCAGGCAGTTGAAATCCTGGCCCACGGTCAGGTCGAGGTCCTGCAGCGATTCGGCGATCTTCTCCATCATCACCGTGCAGATCACGGGGCACTTGTAGTAGACCAGCGCCAGCACCGCGGGCTTGCCGTCTTTGAAGTAGTCGCCCAGGCGGACCTGCTTCCCGTCGGCGTTCGTGAAGACCTCGTCGAGCGGGAGGGTGTTGCCCACCTTCTCTTCGATGTCGAGTCCCTGGGCCTGCTCGGGCACATCGGCGAGCAGCTTCTGCGCGCGCGCCGCGGGCGTGGCGATGCTCAGCATCAGCATGCCCAGCAGCAGAAGGAGTTGGCCCGGCAACGGCTTCACGAGCGGTCTTGCGCCTTCCTTAATTGGTGTCCTTGGGGGCGTACGAGGCGACGACGCGCTTCATGGCGGCGTCGATCGGGATGCGGACGCGGTCGTGGTCCATCCACGCATACTCGCCCGGCTGGCCGCGCTGGCCCAGTTCCTTCTCCGCGTTGAACTGCGCCGACTTGAAGGCCTTGGCCGACGAGGTCGTCTCGACGGCGTGGGCGCGCAGCTGGTTCGAATAGCTGTTGAAGTACATCAGCGTGCCGATGACCGACACCACCACGAAGACGCTGATCCCCACCATCCAGATGAACAGCAGGTTCACGTTCACCACGCCGGCGTGTTCGGCCTGGGGCATCCCCTCAGCCTTCGAATGGCGATGCCACTCGTCCACGTGCTCGTGAACCTCGGGCGTGTGCAGGTTGCTCGACATCGATGCCCGTCCTTTCCATCACGCGCCGCTCATGCCATTCCTGTCAGGCCGCGCGTTTTCCCGTCAGACAGTAGTCTAGATCCGTTCAACGTTGCTAGACATGCCCGGTTAAACCCCGGGCAGAAATGCCGTTAGACGTAGTTCTTGTGGTGAAGCGATTCGGGCATGTAGGGATCGTTGGTCGCGACCAGCGTGCCCGACCCGACCTTGCGGAGCAGGAAGCCCGTCAGGATGAGGGGGCAAGCGGCGATGCCGACGGCGTCGAGCCAGACGCCCGCGACGCCCGGCCCGGCATCCCCCGCCGTGGGCAGGTAGGCCATGGGGCGGATGATCCAGGCGATGTCGCAGAGGTGCATGAGGATCGCCCAGAGGGCCATGAAGGTGAGGGCGTTGTAGCTCTTTTTGACGCCGCGGAAGATGAGGATGAGGAACGGGGCGCCAAAGTGCCCTGCCATCAGGATGATGCCCAGGTTCTGCCACCCGTGCGACTGGCGATGGAGGAAGTAGGACGTCTCTTCGGGGATGTTGGCGTACCAGGTAAGGAAGTACTGCGAGAAGGCGATGTAGGCCCAGAAGACCGTGAAGGCGAACATCAGCTTGCCCAGGTCGTGGAAGTGCTCGCTGGTGACGACGCCCTCGAGTTTGCCCGCGCGACGCAGCGAGGCGAGGATCAGCACGACGACCGACACGCCGCAGTAGATGGCGCCGGCGAAGTAGTAGACGCCCCACATGGTGCTGAAGTAGCGGAAGTCGAGGGCCATGAGCCAGTCGAAGGCGGCGAACGCCGTCGACAGCGCGAAGACCAGGATGCCCCACGAGCTGGTGAAGCGGGCCTTGAGCGAGAGGAAGCGGTCGCCCGTGGCGTCCTGCAGGACGCTCAACTTCCACAGGCGGCGCGAGAGGTACGTCCACACGAACAGGTAGAGCGCGGCACGGATGACAAAGAAGACCGGGAAGGTCGCGTGCCCGGGCTCGTGGTGCTGGGGCCAGAAGAAGTAGCCCGCCTTCTTGTGGAGCAGATGGTCGTTCGCCCATTCGGGGCTAAGCCACAGGAAGAGCTTGCCGTGCGTGGCGATCTCGATGGCGATCGTCGGCAGCACGAGCAGGGCCGCCACGGGAGTGAAGGCCATGACATTTTCAAACTGGCGACGGACGGTCGCGGACCAGCCGGCGTTGGTCAGGTGGAACACCATGACCAGGGCCATCGCTCCCAGGCAGATGGCCAGGGTGGCGGTGGAGCCGATGTGGTACGCGGCCAGAGCGTGCTTGAGCGTCACCCCGCCCGCGCCGATAAACCCGGCGATGAGCGCGACGACCGCGAGCACCAGGCCCACGCCCACGAGCGTGAAGCCCATCGGGTGCGGCCCGGCGAGCGTGACATTCTCGCGCGACAGTGGATCGTGGTGGGCCCCGTGGCTGGAGGCGGCGGTGTGACTCACTGGGCACCTCCGGCGGGCGGGGTCATCTTCGGCGGGCGGGCCTTCTCGAGCGCCTGACGCTGCGCCTCGGGGACATCGTTGATCGTGGCGTTGCGCGAGGCCTGCAGCGCCCGCAGGTACGAGACGATCGCCCAGGCGTCGTGCGCGTTGACGGCGTGTGCGTAGGCGGGCATCGTCAGGCGGCCATCACCGCCCAGCTTGCCGTGGCGGATGATGTGGAACAGGTAGCCGTCGCGCCCGAAGACGTCGGACGGGTCGGAATACTTGGGATCGTGAAACGTCGGCACGACGGGGTTGAAGCTGACGCCGACGGTGCCCTTGCCGTCGCCCAGGTACCCGTGGCACGCGACGCAGTAGATGTTGAAGCGTTCCTCGCCGCGCTTGAGCAGGTCCATCGAGACCTCGATGGGGATGCGTTCGACGTAGGTGGTGCCGTCGGCTTCGAGCCCGCGATAGGTGCGGTCGTCCTCGCGGAGGAGCGCCTCACGATCGGCGGCGAAGGGAGCGGCCCAGGCGTCGGACGCGACCACGTCGGTGCGGCCGAAGGGAACGGTGCCCGGCACGCCCGGGCGCATGGTGCGCCCGTCGGCGAAGAACTCGTTGCCCGCCTGCGGGGCGAACTTGGGCATGTCGTCCATGTCGGGGAAGAACTGGCGTGGCGGGCGATCCTCGCGGTCGCCGCGACAGCCCGACAGCCCCGCCGCGAGACTCGCGAGCGTGGCGGCCAGAAGGATGCGATGTGCGGTTGAGTGGGTCATGGATTGGCTCGTTCGGCGTGATGGACCGCCGATCATTCCTCCACCAGTTCGATGCTCTTGGCCCCGGCCTTCTCGAGCAGCGCGCGGGTCTTGTCCGGGTCAAACATGGGATCCGACGCCTCGACCGAGATGAAGAAGCGGTCGTCGCTCACGCTCAGGAAGCGTTCCTTCTTGAGCAGCGGGTGGTGCCAGCGCGGCAGGCCGTTGAGCATGAGCATGCCCAGCAGCGCGGTGAACGCCGCCGACAGGATGCCCAGCTCGAACGTGACGGGCACGAAGGCCTGCCAGGCGAGGAACGGCTTGCCCTGCACCATGGTGGCGTAGCCCTGGGTCGAGACCCAGGCCTGGAGCAGGAATCCCATCCCCGCGCCGCTGAGGCCGACGATGCCGATGGCCAGCGGGAGCTTGGTCCGCGCCATGCCCATCGACGACTCCATGTCGTGGATCGGGAAGGGCGAGTGAACATCCCAGCGTGCGTAACCAGCGTCGCGCACCGTCTCGGCGGCGTGGACGACGGCGGCGGGAGTGGCGAACTCAGCGAGGATGCCGTGGATCGGCTCCCCGCACTCGGTGGCGTATGCCTTGCCTGAATGGGCGCCCATGGCTTAGTGCGCTCCCTTCTTGTGGTCATCGGCGTGCGGGCTGGCCTGCGGCAGCACGGCCTTGATCTCGGCGATGGGGAAGACGGGGAGGAACCGCAGGAAGAGGAGGAAGAGCGTGAGGAAGATCCCGCAGCTGCCCACGAAGATCATGATGTCGACGAAGGTCGGGTGGAACATGTGCCACTCGCCGGGCAGGAAGGCCCGGTGGAGGCTCGACACGATGATGACGAAACGCTCGAACCACATGCCGATGGTGATGAAGAACGACACGATGAAGATGACCAGCGGGCTGCGGCGCATCGCCTTGATCCAGAAGACCTGAGGCGAGATCACGTTGCACGAGATCATCGTCCAGTAGGCCCACCAATAGGGCCCGAAGGCGCGGTTGAGGAAGACGTCGACTTCGAAGGCGTTCCCGCCGAACCAGGCGATGAAGAACTCCATCGAATAGGCGAAGCCCACCATCATGCCCGTGACCAGCAGGATCTTGGCCATGTTCTCGAGGTGGCGCAGCGTGATCAGATCCTTCATGTGGGCGTAGAGCACGCGGCAGGGGATGAGCAGCAGCAGCACCATCGCGAACCCGCCGAAGATCGCCCCCGCCACGAAGTAGGGCGGGAAGATCGTCGTGTGCCAGCCGGGCAGGATGCTCGTGGCGAAGTCCATCGACACGATCGAGTGCACGCTGAGCACCAGCGGGGTGCTGATGCCCGCCAGCACCAGGTACGCCGCCTCGTAGCGGTGCCAGTGACGCGACGAGAAGCGCCAGCCCACCGCCAGCAGGCCGTAGATCACCGCGCGGGCCTTGTCGGTGCGAATGGGCACGAAGGGCGCGATGCGGGCGGCCGAGTCGCCCAGTTGACGCAAGCGCCGGTCGGCGCGGTCACGCAGGGTGGCGAAGTCGGGGATCATCCCCATGTACCAGAAGAGGAACGAGACCGTGCCGTAGGTCGAGATCGCGAAGACGTCCCACAGCAGGGGTGACTTGAAGTTGGGCCAGATCCCGTTGGCGTTGGGGAGAGGCGCGAGGAACCAGGCCATCCACTGGCGGCCGATGTGGATGCCCGGGAAGGTGGCGGCGCAGATGACGGCGAAGATGGTCATGGCCTCGGCGGCTCGGTTTACCGCCGTGCGCCACTTCTGCTTGAAGAGGCACAAGATGGCGCTGATGAGCGTGCCGGCGTGGCCGATGCCGATCCAGAAGACGAAGTTGGTGATGTCCCACGCCCAGTCGACCTGGTTGTTGAGACCCCACGTGCCGATGCCCGTGATCACGAGATAAAGAATCATCAGCCCGCCGAAGCCCGCCAGCGACGAGGCGAACAGGAAGGCGGGCAGCCACCAGCGCGGGGGCTTGTTCTCGGCGTAGCCGCAGACGATCTCGGTGATGTCGTGGAACGAGCGGTTGTTGAGCACCAGCGGCGCGCGCACCGCGGGGTCATCGACCAGCGAGCCGTCGCCCGTTCCGGGGGCGGGGGGCATCGACGGGCCGGGCGCCTGGCCCGCCAGGCGGCGTGCCGTCAGTTCATCGGGCGAAAAACTGCTCATGCGTGGACTCCGGGCAGAACTCGCAGCGAAATCGGGCGACCTTTCTCACGATCACGCCCGGGCGTACGCACGGCGTGGCCCTTCTCGTCGTGACCGCCCGCGGGCCCGTGGTGGAACGGATGCTCCCAGCGGTGCTTGCGGTCGGCGTCGCACAGCGCGGGGTTGGGGTTCATCACGCGGAGCATGTGGCTCGTGCGCGGGCGGGTGTTGACATAGCCCAGCAGCAAGTAACTGCGGGCGTGGGCCCGCGTCCTGGCGACCTGGCTCTGCGCATCGAGCATGTCGCCGAAGGTGATCGACCCCGAGGGACACGCCTGCTGGCAGGCGGTCTGGAAGAAACCGTCGGGCACTTTGTCGAGGCCCTTGAGGCGGGTCTCGTAGCGGGCGGCGTTGATGCGCTGGATGCAGTACGAGCACTTCTCCATCACGCCGCGCGAGCGAACCGAGACATCCGGGTTCTGCTGCATCTTGGTGATGTCGTCGAGCTTCTGGCGGAGGCGCGGGGGGATGAGGTTGGGGTTGACCTTGTTGTGCTTGCCCGAGCCGGTGATCCCGCCGCGATCGGGGGCGATGGCTTCGATGGCGCCTTTGAAGTAGTAGTCGCCGTTGAACTTGTGCCAGCCGTACTCGAAGAAGTTGTACCGGCGCACCTTGTAGGGGCAGTTGTTGGCGCAGTACCGCGTGCCGATGCAGCGGTTGTAGACCATGTAGTTGATGCCCTCGGGCCCGTGCACCGTCGCATTGACGGGGCAGACGGTCTCGCAGGGGGCGTTCTCGCAGTGGACGCAGGCGACGGGCTGGTGGTGCATCGCCGAGGGGTCGTTGAAATCGGTGCCCGCGAAGTAGCGATCGACGCGGATCCACGTCATCTCGCGACCCTTGGCCACTTCCTTCTTGCCCACGACGGGGATGTTGTTCTCGCTCTGGCAGGCGATGGTGCACGCCCCGCAGCCCGTGCAGGTCTGCTGGTCGATCGTCATCGCCCACTGCTGGTCCTTCGAGTACGCCGAGCCGGGCTGCGCGTTCTCGGGGCCCTTGTTGTACGGGTTGTTGTAGATCGAAATGTTCGCGGGCGTGTGCGACAGTTCGCCCAGCCGTTCGGCGAAGTTCAGGTCGGCCTTGGTGCCGTACATCCCATCCACGCGGCTGTCGATCTCGTCGCCGAAGGCCTTCCACGCGGGCAGGTCCACCACGCGCACGAGCGAGTCGCGCCCCGTGATCGCCCAGTTGTTCTGGGTCGAGACGATCATGTACGCGCCGGCGTCGGGCTGGGGCGTGATCGTGCCGCGGGCGGCGTTGACGCCGAAGCCCGATCCCACCAGCGGGTAGAAGTTGAAGCCGACGCGGTCGCCGACCTTGCCGCAGTCATCGCGCCCGTAGCCCAGCACGCAGATGGCGGTGTTCTCGGCCATGCCGGGCAAGAGCCAGACCGCGCCGCGCACCGTCCGCCCGTCGATGGTGACGTCGGCCTGCACGGCTTCGGGGTAGTTCGTCTTGGTGTACGCCCCGTCGGGGTCCTTGTGGCTGTAGCCCGTGGGGAGCAGGCCCATCGCTTCGGCGGTCGCCGGGGCCATGAGGATCGGATTGTCCCACACCGTGCGGGTGGCCGCCTCGGGCAGTTCCTGCAGCCAGGGAATGTTGGCCCAGCGCCCGTCGCCCGGGTTGCCCACGCGGAAGACGACATCCAGCGCTTGCGTGCTGGGGGCGGCAGCAATCGAGAGCGAGGCCAGGCCCTCGGCGATGCTGGCGAAGTTAATCGTCGGGTTCAGCGGCGTCGGGGCCGAGCCGGGCAGCACGCCGTCGTGCAGCGCACGGCGCCAGGCCTTGTCGAAGCCGGCCTCGCCCAGGCGTGTGCGCCACTGGTCGCGGACGATCTCGTACCCGTCGATGCGGGCGGTCGAATCGGTCGAGGCGAGCAGCGCGAGGAACTCGATGGGGCTCATCGCCGGCTCATAGATGGGCGCGATCATCGGCTGCACGGGCGCGAGGGTCCCGTCGAGCGCGAGCGTGTCGCCCCAGCTCTCGAGATAACTCGCGGCGTTGAGCGACCAGGTCGACGCCGCCGCCGTCTCGGTGCTGTCGACGCTCAGGCACAGCGTGGTCGGGCAGGACTTGTACAGCGCGGCAAAGCCCAGATCGCCCGGGGCGTCGTACACGGGGTTCGCGCCGACGCACACGACCGTGTTGACGGCGTGCGACTTGAGTTTGGCGGCGAGGCCGGCCAACCTCGCGCGGGAATCCGCCGCCTCGTCCTCGCCCATCGGGTAATAGGCCACGCTCGCGCCGATGTTGCCCAGGGCGGCGTTGAGAGCGCACACCAGCGCGTGCACCGGCGCGGGGAGCGAGTCGCCCGCGACGATCAGCGTCTTGCCGCGGTTGGCCGCGTCGGCCAGGTCCTTGGCGCACGCCTCGAGGAAGTTTCGATCGATGTCGCTGGTGTCGCCCGCGAACGACGCCAGCACGCTCGTCACCGCCTGGGCCCCGGGCTGCGCCAGCATCGGCAGCAGGAACTTGGCCAGTTCCACCGCGAAGGCGCTGACCCGCGAGGGGGCCAGGCGCAGGCGGTGGTCGGCCTGCCCGCCCGTGAGCGAGAAGCCGCTCTCGACCATGTACAGGCGGCTCATGTCGTCCTTGGTGCTCGCCAGGTCGCGCGACGCGGCGAACCCGCGCGCATTGGCCACCTCGCCCGCCTCTCGCGTCACAAAGTCGCGGTCGAGCGACAGGATCACGCGCGTGTTCTGCTTCGAGATGTTCAGCACCTCTCGCATCGGGCTGCCGAAGGCCAGGCGCGATCCCTCGATGGGTGCGCTGCTCTGCGCGGGCGACCAGGCCACCCACGCGGCCTTGGGCCAGCGGGCCAGCACCTTCGCCTTCATCGCGGCGAAGGTCGGGCTGCTCGTCTTGTCGGCGATGAAGGCCAGCCCCTCGCCCTGGGCGGCGTCGTACTTCGCAAAGTGCGAGCCCGCCCACGCGCGGAAGTCGTCCCACGTCGCGTTGACGCGCCCCTTCGCCGGATTCTTGTAGACGGGGACCATCAGGCGGTCGGGGTCGTAGAGCGACAGGATGCTGGCCATGGCCCAGGTCGACACGCGCCCGTGGTTGGCCGGGTGGAGCGGGTTGCCCTCGATCTTGGTCGGGCGACCCTCGTGGGTTTCGACGAGCAGGCCCTCGGCCCCGCCGTCGGGTCGCGCAAAGCTCGTCGCGAAGTAGAGCGGCTTGCCGGGGATCACGTCCTCGGGCGCGTTGGCCGAGTAGGGCATGATCGTGTGATCGGGGCGACGGCAGCCGGGGATCGTCGCCGCACCCGCCAGGGCCACCGACGCGCCGATGAGCTTGAGGAAGTCGCGGCGCGTGTCGCCCCCCTGGGCCATGGCGCGGCTGAACTCGGTCGCGCCCGCGGTGAACTCGCGCTCGACAAAGTCGCGGAAGTGGGCCGTGTCGGCGGCCTCGTCGAGGCTGCGCCAGATCGGCACCCCGCCCGCGGTGGCCAGTTGCCGGTGCACGCTGGCCAACTCGCCCTTACCGGGCTGCTTCGTTTCACCCTTCGTCGTGGTCGGGTATTGATCCGCGTTGCTCATGATGACTCTCGGGAGTGGCGTGAAATTCGTCGTGGGGCCGGATCGTCGGGCGTGAGTTCTAGTAGTGACACGCGCCGCAGTTGTCGGGCGGAGTGCGCTCGAGCGATTCGAGCAGCGCCTTGCCGATGTTCGTCGCCTCGGCGCTCCCCGCGGCCCGGTCGGCCAGGTGCTTCTCCACCCAGATCAGGTCCGTCACGCGGTCCTTGGGAACCAGCGCGTCGCCCGGGTTGGCGTGGCAATCCAGGCACCACGACATGCTCAGCGGCTGCACCTGGTGCACCACCGGCATGCCCGCGATCTGCCCGTGGCACGAGTAGCAGCTCACCCCCGCCGCCACGTGCACCTGGTGCGGGAAGTTGTGCACGTAGTCGGCGAGTTTGTGGACGCGGCGCCACGGGATCGATTCATCGCGGGCGTAGGCGTCGCGGATGAACGCGGTCTTCTCGACGTGCACGGGCGAATCGGTGAACTGCGTCAGGCGTCCCTCGGCGTGACAGCCGTAGCAGACCGACACACTGGGGATGTTCGCCTCGTAGCTCTTCTCGACGTTGGAGTGGCAATAGCGGCAGTCCATGCCGAGCTTGCCCGCATGGATCTGGTGATTGAACCCGCCGCCGGGCTGCAGGGGCTGATAGCCCACGTCATAAAACTTGGGCGTGGCGTAGTACCAGAACCCGCCCACCGCCGTCGTCGCGCCGCCGGCGACAACCACCGCCAGCAGCGTCGGCAACGCGTTCGTCCACTTCGGGAAAATGACCGACACCGACGCCTCCTCTCACGAGGTGTTCACCATCCGGCACACTGGGCCATGAGGCCCGGGGGGTCCGAATATACAGAGTTTGTCGCACTCAGTTCGGCGATCCCGAACCGTTTGCTGTAGGGCAGCAATTTCGCCGCCCTGGGACTACGCTGTCAAGGCACCGATCCTGTCAGACCGCAAGTGAGACTGCGTCTCAAGACCAACCGGCCCCGGTTCGACTTCTTAGTTCCCCTTTCAGGAGCACGATTCCATGCCCAGCCGCCCCGCTTCTCCTCTCATCCGCGAGGTCATTCAGCCCGCCTGGGCGGGTTCGATCGGGGTGGCCGCCGTGGTGTGGACGGCGTGGTTTGCCCTGCATTTGCCGTGGCTTGGGCTCTCCGAACAGATCGCCAAGCCGATTCTCCTGGCGACCTGGTTCGTAGCGCTGATCGTCGCCTCGATCGGGGCACTTCACCATCGTCGGATCAAGGTCGGGGTGACATGCGGGTTCTACTCGTCGCTGCTGGGGCTTGCGATTTTTCTTTCGATGAGTTCTCCACAATCTGCTTCTGAGGCGGGGGTTGTCCCCGGGTTGGCACTTTTGATCCCGGGGTTTCTTGTGCTCGGATCGGTCCTCGGGCTGTTTGCCGGAGTCGTCGCGAAATCGCTGGGGTGGCCCGTGCCGCCGGGGGGCGAGCCCGACTGGTTCAAACGGGCGGCGATCATGACGGTGGTGGCGGCGTCTCCCCTGCTGTTTGTCGGGGGGATGGTCACCAGCACCAACAGCGGGATGGCCGTGCCCGATTGGCCGGGCACCTTTGGGAGCAACATGTTCCTTTATCCGCTGGGGCCGACGGTGGACCCGGCGGTCTACTTCGAGCATTCACACCGGCTGTTTGGCACGCTGACGGGGCTGACGACGATCATCCTGTTCGTCTGGGCGTTGCTGGCGGATCGGGGCGGGCGGGTCAAGGTGTGGGCGGGGCTCGTGCTCTTGCTGGTGATTGCGCAGGGCGTGCTGGGGGGGATCCGCGTGCGCATGGGCGACGCCGATCCGACGCGCGACATGCGCTTTTTCGCCGTAATTCATGGTGTTCTGGCCCAGATCGTCTTCGCGATGATGACCACCTTGTGCGTGTATCTGTCGCGCGGGTACCGCGAGATCGCGGCGTTCGACGGCGCGCGCAAACTGCGGGTCTTCGGAACCGCCGCCCTGCACCTGACCCTGGTTCAACTGGTCCTGGGTGCGCTCTATCGCCACCTGCGCCACGGGCACTCGCTGTGGGCGCACGTGGGCTTTGCCACGCTGGTCATCATCGCGGCGTTGATCGCGGGTTTTCTCTGCGTCGCGCTGGCGGGGCGGGCGGGCGCGCCCGGGCGGCTGCTCAAGGCGTGGGGCATCGCGCTGCTGATCGCGGTGACGGTGCAATACCTGCTGGGGTGGGTGGCCTTCATGGGGGGCGGGCGGGCGCTCGAGGCGGCGACCCAGGCCCAGGCGTACATCCGCACGCTGCATCAGGCCAACGGGGCGCTGATGCTGGCGACGGTGACCGTCGTGGCGGTGCTGGCCCGGAAGGCCTGGCCCCGGGGGTCACGCCCAGCGGCGTCGGCATAATCGCGGATTGACCAAACCCAGGAAGACTGGATACTGGAATACGGGATTCTCTGAATCGGGGCCCGGGGCTTCGCGGGGGTGCAATACGCGCCATCCGGGGGGCGTTGTGCCGATGGAGGGTGTTGAGCCCCAGGGGGATATCGACCATGCGCTACCAGCCCGATGCGAAGACGGCCGAGCCGACCCCACCCGAAACGACGGTGGATGCCGGCACGGCATCGCCCGAGACTGCCCCAGCGAAGGCTCCCGCGGTCCGCGCGACACCCGACAAGATCGAATCGACGCTGAGTCCGATCCGCAAGGACGAGTTTGGGTACGACCAGGCGCGGCACCTGCTGTGGCGGGCCGGGTTCGGCGGGACACCCCAGCAGATCGAGACGCTGGCGTCGTGGGGGCCCGAGAAGGCGGTGGATTACATCCTCGGGTACGACAAGGTCGAGTTCGAGGCCCCCGCCGCGGACAAGTTCGACAAGGACATCATGCGTCCGCCGACGGAGGAAGAACGGCGGATGGTGACCGAGGCTCGCCGTCGCCAGGACGAGGAGACGCTGGCCAAGGCGCAGCTCGAGCGGCAGCGTCGCGAGCGGGAGGATCGTCGCCAGGTGGGCGAGATGCAGAAGTGGTGGCTCAAGCGGATGGTGGAGACGCCGCGTCCGCTCGAGGAGAAGATGACGCTCTTCTGGCACGGGCACTTCGCGACGAACTACCGGACGATCGAGAACAGTTACCACGTCTACCTGCAGAACCAGTTGTTCCGCAAGCACGCGATCGGGAGTTTCGCGGACCTTTTGTACGGGATCATCCGCGACCCGGCGATGATCGCGTACCTGGACAACAACGACAGCCGCAAGAACCGCCCCAACGAGAACCTGGCGCGCGAGATCATGGAGCTGTTTGCGCTGGGGCTGGGGAACTACACCGAGCAGGACATCAAGGAGGGCGCGCGGGCGCTGACGGGCTACACGTTCAACGACGACGAGTTCGTGCTGCAGCAGAACAACCACGACACGGGGGCGAAGACGATCCTGGGTCGGAAGGGGAACTGGGACGGGGATGACTTTGTGCGGATCATCCTGGAGCAGCCCGCGTGCGCCCATTTCATCGCTCGCAAGGTCTATCACTACCTCGTGGCGGACGTGCCGCCGGATGAGCGTGGCGGGGACAAGTCGATGCCCGGCCCGCAGCGACAGGCGATCCGGCAGATGGCCGATGCGCTGCGCTCGAGCCGCTACCAGATGCGCCCGATGCTGCGCCGGCTGTTCCTGAGCGATCACTTCTATTCGGCGCGGTTCATGAACGACCAGGTAAAGAGCCCCGCGTCGCTGGTGGTGGGCGCGATCCGCTCGCTGGGAGCGCCCGCACGGGACCTGACGATCCTGGCCGACGCGATGGACCTGATGGGGCAGAACATCTTCTACCCGCCCAGCGTGAAGGGATGGGAGGGCGGGAGGGCGTGGATCAACACGTCGACGCTCTTCGTGCGCCAGAACCTGCTGGCCTTCCTGCTGACGGGCAAGCGGACGCAGGGGTACGACCCCACCGCCGAGACGATGAAGTACGACCCGCTGCCGCTGATCGCGCACCTGGACGAGCGCGAAGGACAGGCGGCCCGCAACCCCGGGGCGATCGTCGAGGCGCTGATGAAACTCGCGCTCGGAACGACGCCCGCGCACGCACGCGAGCCGCTGATGAGTTTCTTCGCGTCCAACGGCAATCGGGTGACGCGCGAGAACGTGACGGGGCTCTTGCTCCTGCTGACGGCGATGCCCGAGTATCAGTTGTGCTGAACCCGCGACGGACCCTGGAGGTGGCCTGATGGACCTGTCTTCGAGCAACGCGTATACGCGGCGTGAGTTCCTGGGGCGGGGGCTGGTGATGGCCTCGGCCGCAGCGACGATCCCCGCGTTCATCCACGGGACCGCGCACGCGATGAACAAGGTGCTGGGCTCGCTGTCGAGCCTGCCGGGCGTGCCCGACGAGCGGATCCTCGTCGTCGTGCAGCTCTCGGGCGGGAACGACGGGCTCAACACCGTGGTGCCCTTCTCGATGAGCGAGTATTACCGCGCCCGGCCGGGCATCGGCGTGCCCGAGCGCGACGTGCTGCGCTTGGGCTCGAGCGATGGCGTGGGGCTGCACCCGCAACTGGCGGGCTTCAAGAGCCTCTATGACGACGGGCTCCTGGGCATCGTGCAGGGCGTGGGATACCCCAACCCCAACCGCTCGCACTTCAAGTCGATGGACATCTGGCACACCGCCGACACCACGGCGACGGGCGACGGCTGGATCGGCAAGTACATCGACAGCGAGTGCTGCGGCTTTGGCAAGGGTGAATCGGGCACGCCCGAGCGCCCCGACGGCGCGAGCGGCCCACCTTCGCTGGCCATCGGGCGCACCGCGCCCCTGGCGATGCAGGGACGACTGGTGACGCCCGTGGCCTTCGAAAACGCCGACCTCTTCCGCTGGAGCGGGCAGGAAATCCACAAGAGCCTGCGCGAGCCCTATGACGACCTGAACCGGCGCGGCGACGAACAGGCCGAGCGCAAGGAGAGCAACGCGGCATTCCTGCTGCGGACATCGCTCGATGCGCAGGTCTCGAGCGACATGATCCGCAAGGCCGTCGCGCAGCGATCGCAGGTGCAATACCCGGGCAACGACCTGGGGCGACAGTTGGCGATGGTGTCGAGCATGATCCGCGCGGGGCTCAAGACGCGCGTGTACTACGTGCAACTGGGCGGGTTCGACACGCACGCGGGCCAGGGCGGGGCGCAGGGACGCCACGGGCAGCTGCTCAGCCAGGTCGGCGGTGCGCTCCGCGCGTTCTACACCGACCTCAAGCAGCAGGGCAACGACCAGCGCGTGCTGACGCTGAGTTTCTCCGAGTTCGGAAGGCGCGTGGCGCAGAACGCCAGCGGCGGGACCGACCACGGCACCGCTGCCCCCATGTTCCTTGTCGGGCCCATGGCCAAGCCGGGCGTGCTCAGCAAGCACCCCACGCTGAGCGACCTCGATGACGGAGATCTCAAATACCTCGTCGATTTCCGCTCGGTGTATGCCGCGGTCCTGAGCGACTGGCTCAAGGCCGACAGCAAGGAGATCCTGGGCAAGTCGTATCAGGCCGCCCCGGTGATCAAGAAGGCCTGAGGCCCGCGCGGCGTTTGGCGGTTGGCTGATGAGCGTTCAACGGGCGGGGGCCGGCAACACGCCAGCCCTTGTTCGTTGATGGCCGTCGCCCGCATGGGCAGGCGTTGCTAGCGTTGGGCATGAGCCGCACCCGCGTGGACATGGTGGTCTTCGACTGGGGCGGGGTGATCCTGCGCCACTGCCGCTCGTTTCCCGAGGCGTGCGCGCGGGCGGGGTTGCCCGTGCGCGGCGACGTGGACGCCGAGGCCTCGCGGGCGCGGCGTCGCCCCATTGCGGCGGCGTACCAGCGCGGGCAGATCTCGACGCGGGCGTTCTATGACGCTCTGCGCGACGCGCTCGACGGCACATACACCACCGATGAACTCCGCGCGATCCATCACGCCTGGCTCATCGATGAGTATGAGGGCGTGGGTGAGGTCATCGGGGCGATCCACGCGCGGGGCGTTGCGACCGCGCTCCTTTCAAACACCAACGCCTGCCACTGGGCCAGGCACCTCGCCAAGGCCTGCGGCGGGGGGCCGGACTACCCCACGGCAGCCATGCTTACGCACAGGCACGCGAGCCACCTGCTGGGGCACGCCAAGCCCGACGCGGACATCTATCACGCCTTTGTGCGCGAGGTGGGCGTCGGCCCCGGCTCGCTGCTGTTCTTTGATGATCTGGACGACAACATCAACACCGCCCGCGCGCTGGGCTGGCAGGCCCAGCGCATCGATCACACGGGTGATACGGCGTCGCAGATGCGTGCGCATCTTCGCGCCCACGGCGTGTTGTAGGGATCAGTCCGCGTCGAGGGCGATGTCGAGTTCGAGCATCGCGGGGGGTTGGCACTCGGTGGCGGTGCAGGCCTGGAATGAAACCGCGAGGAGCGGGCGACCGGTGATCGGGCCGGTGCGCTCGAGCACGACGACAAGTTCAAACTCGCCGTGATAGACCTTCGCGCCGCCCGGATCGGCGGGGAGCGTTTCGCCCGCGGGGTAATCGGCATAGGCGGCGATGCCGCCGCCGTTGATCACGTCGACGCGGAAGGGCGTGAGCGACGTCGACGCGGCGGTCTGTTCCGCATCGGCGGCGATGACATGGCACCCCTCGGCGATGCGCACCAGCAGCGTGGTGGTCGCCGGCTTTCCCTGGGGGATCGCGAGACGCTCCTCCGAGGCGAAGACCTGCACGCTGGCGTGCATGTCCTTGGGGGTTTGGCGCGGAGTGATGGGTGCGTGGCCCGCCTCGGCAAGGCCGGGCGGGGCGAGCAGGGACGCCTGCCCCAGGCGCATGAGGCGAAGGATCGCGGCGACGCCGTGCGTGCAGGATGTGGGCGACTGGCTGATGCGGTCGGAGCAGGCCAGGAGGATGCGTGAGGCGAGATCGTGGCCCGTGGGATCGCCCGCTTCGCCCGCGTCGATGAGCGCGTGCGCGAGAACCGCCGTCGAGCCGGGGAGCGCGCCGTCGTGTGTCGAGCGCGGGCGGACGAAGAGATCCGCGTCGGAGGCGGGGGCATCAAAGGCGGCGTGCGTCGCCGGATCGACGAAGATGCGCTTGGCATCAACCAGCAGCGCGTGGGCTTTTTCTTTCAGCGCGGCGGCCTGCGGGTGCACCCGCGCGAGCATGAACAGCGCCCGGCAGAGCCAGGCGTAATCCTCGAGGCGCGCCGGGATCGACGCCTGCCCGGCGCGGCTGGTGCGCGTGAGCACGCCCGCGGCGTGCGTGCGGAGGAGCGACTGTGCGGCATTGAATGCGGCGTCGGCGTACCGCGGCGCATCGAGCAGCGGCGCGCACGCCGCCATCGCGTGGATCATCATCCCGTTCCACGAGACGATCGATTTGTCGTCGATCCGCGGCGAGGGACGCGCCCGCCGCGCCGCGAGCAGTCGCTGGCGGATCGAATCGAGCCGATCGCTGCCGAGCGAGTCGGCGATGCCCGTGCTGAAGCCAAGCACCCAGGCTGGGGCATCGCCCGGGTGGTGCGGGTCGCGGAAGTTGGGCGGACTATCAAGGCCAAAGACACGCGCGGCGTCGGCGGCGTCGGGGCCCAGGATCGCCTCGAACTCGGCGGGTTTCCACAGGTAGTTGAGCCCCTCGCGCGAGCCGACCTCCGCGTCGATCGCGCTCAGGAACATCCCGTCGGGGCTTGTCAGTTCGTCGAGCACGAAATCGAGCGTGTGCGTCGCGATCGCGGCCCAGCGCGGGGCGTCGTAGAGGCGCGCCGCGCGGGCATAGACCAGCGCGAGCTGCGCCTGGTCGTAGAGCATCTTTTCAAAGTGCGGGACGGTCCACGTCTGATCGACGCAGTAGCGGTGAAACCCTCCCGCGAGGTGATCGTGCAAGCCGCGCGTGCCCATCGCGTCGAGCGTCAGCGTGACGGCCCGGTCGAGAGCCGGACGCGTGTCGGCGTCGACCGCGGCGCGGGCGTCGAGCAGGAGTTCGAGAAAGACCGGCTGGGGAAACTTGGGCGCGCCCCCGAAGCCGCCGTGGCGCGTGTCAAACGCGGCCAGCAGCATGGCGACGGCGTCGCTCACCTGGGCCGCCCCCAGTTGCATGGGCGTGCCCGCATCGGTCATTTGCGAGCGCACGGCGTTTGCGATCTCGTCGGCCTGCGCGCGCACGCCCTCGGGCTGTTCCTTCCACACCTGGGATAGGCCCTCGAGCACCTGGCGGAATGAGGGGCGGTTGAGATCCTGGCGCGGCGTGGGCGGGAAGTATGTGCCGCAGTAGAAGGGCATGAGCGAATCGGGCTCGAGGAAGAGGCTCATGGGCCATCCGCCGTGCCCGGTGGTGATGACGGTGGCGGCCATGTAGATGTCGTCGACGTCGGGGCGTTCCTCGCGGTCGAGTTTGATGCTGACGAAGTTCGCCGCGAGCAAGGCCCCGATGGCGGGGTCCTCGAAACTCTCGCGTTCCATCACGTGGCACCAGTAGCACGTGGAATAGCCGATCGACAGGAAGATGGGCACGTTGCGTTCACGCGCGAGCGCGAAGGCCTCGGGGCCCCAGGGGTGCCAGTCGACGGGGTTGTGCGCGTGCTGGAGCAGGTATGGGCTGCTCTGCCCGGCGAGGCGATTGGGCATTGGCGACTGTATCGGGGCGGGGCCTAGCGCGACGCCTGGCCCAGCGTGCGCAGTGTCAGCGCCAGGAACGAGCGGTCCTCGACCACGTCGCGCAGCACGGGGATCGATGGGTCCTCGACCGTGCCCTCGGAGGCATCCAGTCCCATCGTGCCGATCGCCGCCAGGCTCGAACGCAGAACCGCGTCGGCGGGCAGGAAACCCATCGTGATGGAGACGGCGCTGTCGATCGCGCGGACCTCGTCATGAGCGGCGTCGTCGAACAGGTCTTCGCGATTCTGCTCGAATGCCCTCGCATACACGGCGGCGGCCTCGTCTAGGCCGGGGGCCGCCTGATGCGCCGCCAGCCTCGCGAGCTGCTCGCGCAGCGTATCGAGGGGTTCCTGCAGCACGTCGCGAGCGTGGAGGATGCGCAGCGCATCGGCCTGGGTAAAGACCGGGAGCACGATCGTGCGTGGTTCGTGCATCAGGGCCATCTCGGCACGCTGGGCCACGCTCTGCGGGTGCGAGCGGGCCACGGCGCACGCGTGCGTGGCGCAGACGCGATCGATCGCCGCCGAGATGGGGATCAACACGCCCGGATCCGGGCCGCCTTTGAGCAGATCGCCCGCGACGGCGTTGAGGTAGAGATCTTCGTCGCCTGTTTCGTCGCGCATCAGGCGGCGCAGAGGCGCATAGCGCGGATCGATCGCGATGCCGCGGAGAACCGCCAGCGCCTCGTCGATGGTCTCGCGTCCGTCGGCGTCGGGGCGGAGCACGCCCTCCTGCCACAGCTGCTCGCTCCACGCCCATGAACGGACCAGTTCGCGGAAGGCGGGGGCCCGCTCGGCGGCGGATCGGGCCGCGACCGCGGCGTGCGCGCCCACCGGGCCGGGCACCGCGGTGACGACCTCGCTCGCGATGAGCAGCGCGGCCATCGCCGGCGCCTCGCGCGTGGTCAGGTGATAGGGGCTCACGCCGATGCGCATGCGTCAGGGCTCCTCATGCGAAAGAGCGGCGTTGAGCCAGTCGATCATCGGCCCCATGTCGCTGGGCAGGGCCATGAACAAGGATTCGTGCCCGTATTCGCGCTCCCAGCGCTCGGGGCGGCCCAGCCGCTCCCACAGGGCGTCGCCCAGCGGGGCTGGAACCGCCTTGTCGAGCGTGCCGTGGATGAGCAGTGCCTTACGCCCGCGCAGCGCAGCCGCGGTGTGGAACGAATCGAGCGGGGCCATGCCCAGATATGCGTCGGCCAGGCGTCGCTTGTCCTCGGGCGTGGGCGGGCCATCGACCCACCGGGTCTCGATCGCATCGATCATGGCGGCGTAGTTGCTCGTGTCGTTCATCAGCCAGAAGTGACACCCGCCCCCGACCATGACGCACGCGGCGTAGGGGCCCGGCTCGCGCGCGACCACCGTGGGCAGCGTCATCGCCCCGCCGCTGAACCCGATCGCGATCCGCGGCAGCGATGCGTAGGCCGGGCGCACCTTCGCCAGGTGCGCGAAGGCGGCCTGGGCGGCGTAGGCGCATTCGGCGGCGCGGGTCGAGAGCACGCGGGCGATCGCCTCGGCGGCGGCGGGGATGTTGTCGTTCTTCACAACAAACCGCGCCCGCTCGGTAAAACGCGAGGGCTGGGCCTGCATCCGCAGTACGGCGTAACCCTGCCTGCGCAGTCGTGAGGCCAGGAGATCGAGCGTGCCACCCGGCGAACCGAAGAGCCCGGGCATGAGCAAAACGACGGCGCGGGCTTCTTGCCTCTCGCCCTCTTCGGGGGCGATGGGTTCAAAGAGCGAAAACCAGGTGCGCTCGATCTCGACGACGTCGTTGATGCCCCCGTCAGCAGGCGTGCCCGAGACGAACATGAAATCGAGAGCCGCATCGTGGCGGCGTGAACGGGGCACCTCGCGCCCCTGTGGCGCGGTCATGACCTCGTAGACAAACGCGTTATCGCGTTCGCCGCGGAACAAGACCCCGGCCTCCGCCCCCACCGCCTTGCGCAGCGCCTCGATCGGGGCGGTCAGCTCGGGGGCGTCGGAGGGAATTGGGCGAAAGGTGCGGCTCGACTGCGGGCGCTGGTTCGGGCCGGCGAACGGGATGATCTCGCCCTGAATCGTGGACGATTCACGCCGCCAACGCGCGGGCCACGCCTGGGTGTAATCGGCGAAGGGCAGCCCCACGTCGGGCTTCGGGTAGTCCTGAAAGAGGGCGATCGCGGGCGAGGGGAGAGAACTGTTCTGCGCATGCGAGGCGGGCTGGCAAACCAGCAGTGCGAAGACCAAACCCAGAAACAGGCGTGCGCGGGGCATCACGCGCGATACCCCGTGGGGTGGGCTTTGAACCAGCGCCACGCCGAGGCGACGATCTCGTCGATGCTCGTCACGCTCGCCTTCCAGCCCAGTTCCTTGGCGATGCGCGAGGGGTCGGCGTAGAGGGCGGGGGCATCGCCCGGGCGGCGTGGCTGGTCGTGCGTGGGGATGGGGTGGCCCGTGACGCGGCGGACGGCGTCGATGATCTCGCGAACGGAATAGCCGCGCCCGATGCCGACGTTGTAGACGAGGCGAGACCGGGCCTCGTCGCCGGGCGTGAGGCGGGCCATGGCCAGGGCGTGGGCGTCGATGAGGTCCTCGACATGGACGTAATCGCGGACGCACGTGCCGTCGGGCGTGTCGTAGTCGGTGCCGAAGAGGCCCACGCGGTCGCGCTGGCCCAGCGCGCACTGGATCAGCACAGGGATGATGTGCGACTCGGGCGTGTGATCCTCGCCCAACACGCCCGAGCGATCGCACCCGCAGACGTTGAAGTAGCGCAGCAGGGCATAGGCGAAGGGCTTGCCCGCGACGGCGCAGCCGGCGGCGAAGTCCTCGATCATCCATTCACCCACGAGTTTCGTGCGCCCATACGGCGAGACGGGGTTGCGTGGGCAGTGCTCGGGAACGGGGATCATCCCTTCGGGCGGCTGGCCGTAGGTGGCGCAACTGGAGGAAAAGACAAGGCGCGTGGCGCCGGCGATCTCCATCGCCTCGAGCACGCTGACGAGCCCGGCGATGTTGTCGCGCGCGTAGCGCAGGGGCTGCTCGACGCTCTCACCCACATAGGCCAGGGCGGCGAAGTGCATGACGGTATCGATCGCGTGGCGGCGCATCGCGTCGACGAGGCGGGCGCGATCGTTGATGTCGCAGGCGATGAACTCGAAGCGGTCGGGGGCGACGGCACGCACCAGTTCGATCGCGCGCCGGTGCCCGCGATAGAGGTTGTCGACCCCCACCACCGTGTGCCCGTCACGCAGCAGTCGCTGCACCGCGTGCGAACCGATATACCCCGCGGCTCCGGTGACAAGGACATTCATGCGACGGCACGCTCCGGGCGGCCCTGCCCGGGCGGCCCCAACGGATGATACGAAGCGTGCCCGCCTAGCGCAGCCACTTCACCAGCACGACCGCCCCGATGATGAGCAGCGTGCCCACGATGCTCAGCAGGTTGAAGTAGCGATCGATGAACCCCTTGATGGGCGGGCCAAAGGCGTGCAGCAGCCACGCCACCAGGAAGAACCGCGCCGAACGCCCGATCGCCGACGCGAGAAGGAACATCCCCAGCGAGACGTGGAAGACCCCGCCGGCTATCGTGAAGACCTTGTAGGGGATCGGCGTGAACGCCGCGACGAAGACGCACCAGAAGTTGTACTTGTCGTACAACCCCCCCACCATCTCGAACTGGGACTGCTTGAAGATGTACTTGAAGAAGAAGCCCTCCACCAGGCTCCACAGCCCCCAGCCGATGGCGTAGCCCGCCAGCCCGCCCAGCACCGATGCCACACTGCTGACCAGCGCGTAGTAGAACGCCCGCGAACGGCGTTCGAGCGTCAGCACGATCTGAAGCACGTCGGGCGGGATCGGGAAGAAACTCGACTCTGCGAAACTCAGCAGAAAGAGCGCCAGCGTCGAGTGCTTGTGGTGCGCCAGCGACAGCACCCAGTCGTACATCCGCCGATGCAGATGCCACGCAGGCACGGCTCCCCGCGGGGCCGGAGCCGCGGTCTGGGTCGGGGTGTCGCCGGGAGGTGTTGGAATCGTCGGGTTCAAGGTCGGCAAGCGTATGCGGGGGTCTGGGCGTGGCTTACGCCGCGGCGTGACGCACGCCCCACCCGCCGTAGAGGGTGTGATCCTTGCGGGCGAGGGCGATGAGCATCATCGCCACCCCGCCGCCGATCATCGCAATGCTGAGCCACTGGCCCCGGGTGAGCCCGGCGATGTATTGAACCTGAAGGTGTGCATCGGGCAGACGCCAGAAGGCCTCGGTGATGATCCGCCCCACGCCGTACAGCACCAGGAACCAGCCCCCGATCATCCCCGGGCGTCGGGGCGAACGCCAGAACAGCAGCAGCGCCAGCCCCACCACCACCCCCTCGGCCAGACCCTGGTAGATCTGCGACGGGTGGCGGGCCGAGATGAAAGGCTCGACCTGGGCGGCCAAATCCGCCCCGCGCGGGCCGCGAATGATCGCCAGCATCCGCTCGAAGGTCTCGATCGGCGCCTCGTTGGGGAGGGCGTAGCGGGCCACGAGGTCATCCCATGCCTGCTGCTGCACGGGCGTAAGTTGGGGCGTGTGGTCGCCCAGGCGTTCCTGCGGGAAGCGGACGCTCCACCAGGGCCCGGGCTCGCCCGGAGCGGCGACGATCGTGCCCAGCAACTCGCCGTTGATGAAGTTGGCCAGTCGCCCCAGCAGCAGCCCGGGCGTGGCGGCGAGTGCGCACAGATCAAAGAGGTGGAACACGGGCATCGCGCCCACGCGCGAGCCGGTGTCGTCCTTGAAACCGCGGGCAATCCAGAAGCAGGCGAGGAGCACGCCGAGCATCCCGCCGTGCGAGGCCATGCCGCCTCGGTTGATCATGAGCAGGCCCCACCAGGGGATGTCGCTCGAAAAGGTCCAGAGCAGACTGGGCTCGTAGAAAGCGACATAGCCCAGACGCCCGCCCGCGACGACGCCGAAGATGAGGATGAAGATGGCGTCGGTGACGCGCTGGTAGGGCAGCGGCGTGAGCCCCCGCTTCGAGAAGGCCCGCATGATCAGCCACGCGGTGTAGCACCCCAGCGCGTACGACAAGCCGTACCAGCGCAGGCCAAACGAGCCCGAGATCTGCAGGACGAACGGGCTCCAGTCGTGGAACCAGGCGCCAAGGGTGAGGGGCATGCGCGGAGTCTACGTCGGCGCGGGTCGGGCGTGGCGGCTAGGGCTCGATGCCGAAGAACCGACGCGTGGTGGTGTTCACCTGCGCGACCAGCGCCTCGAAGGAAACGCCGCGGATCTCGGCCAGTCGGCGCGCGGTGGCGGCGGCCATCCAGGGCTGGCAGGGGCGCTCGCCCCGGTGGGGCTCGGGCGAGAGGAACGGCGCGTCGGTCTCGACCATGAACCGGTCGTCGGGCACCAGCAACGCGGCGGCCCGCACCTGGGGGGCGTTGCGATAGGTCAGCACGCCCGTGAACGAGACGCACGCGCCAAAGTCGAGCAGGCGGCGCATGTCGCTTTCGTCGCCCGTGAAGCAGTGAAACACGAACCGGGATGGGTCGATCGTCGCGACGCGCAGGCGGTCGATCAGTTCGGCGTAGGCCTCGCGGCAGTGGATCACCACCGGCTTGATCAACCCGCGCGCATCGCACGATTCGATCAGCGCCAGGTGCGCCTCGAGCACCTGGTCTTGCAGCACACGGGGCGGATCGGCGTAGTGGTTGTCCAGCCCCAGTTCGCCCCAGGCCACGCAGCGTGGGTCGGCGGCGATTGCGCCCAGCAGCGGCCAGTCGTGCGGGCCCTTGTCGGCGTAGAGCGGGTGCACCCCGGCGGTGAACCAGACCCGCGAATGGGCCCGGGCGATCTGCTGGGCATTAAGTGCGTCGGGAACGGTCGTCGAGACGCTGATGCAGCCAGTGACGCCTTCGCGGGCGGCTCGGGCCAGGACGTTCGCCACTCCGCCCGCGGGGCGGTCATCCGAAAAATCGGGGAACGTGAGGTGGCAATGGGTGTCGATCACGCTGGGGGGAGGGTATCGCGCTGGTGTAGACTCGTGCACGCCCCCGCCGCCCCGCTCGGCCAACCACGGCTCTATGAGACCGACGGGGGCGCAATGGAGTTTCTCATGCGGATGCGAATCTTGCCTGGTTGCCGCCCTGTCGCCCTGGTGATGGCCTGCCTCGTGAACGTGGCGGCCCTGGCCAGCCCCACGCTGGGACAAAGCCTCGAGCGCTGGTACATGCTCGAGATGAGCGGGCAGCGCGCCGGCTGGAGCCACAGCACCCAGACGCGTGAGAACGCCACCATCACCACCGACACCAACATGCTGTTCAACCTCAAGCGCGGGCCCACCGAGATCAAGGTCACGATGGGCACGAGCGTGGTCGAGACCGACAAGGGCGAGATCGTCACCATGCGCTCGCTGCAGAAGCTGGGCGCGATGGAGGTCGAGCAGAAGTACGTCTTCCGCGAGAAGGACGTCGAGGTCACCACCACGCAGGCGGGCGCCAGCCGCACCGCCACGCAGCCCAGGCCCGAGGGCGCCTTCCTGACGCCCGCGGCGGCAGAGGAGTTCCTCAAGCAGCGCCTCGCCTCAGGGGCGAAGGAAGTCACCATCCGCACGCTCGACCCGACCACCGGGCTCTCGCCCATCACCGCGACCTACACCAACTTCGAGCCCGCGATCGTCAAGGCCCAGGGGCGCGACATCGAGACGACCAAGATGCGCGTCGAGGCTTCGAATGCGCCGGGCATGCCCAGCCATCAGTATGTCGACGCCGCGGGTGTGGTTGTCCGCGTCGAGACCCAGGTCGGCGGGATGAATGTGGTGATGACCCTCTCGACCGCCGACGAGGCCAAGGCCGCCACGACCAAGGCCCCCGAACTGATGATCAGCACGTTCGTTACGCCCGATCGGCCCATCGAGAAGCCGCGCACCACGACGCATGGCGTGTATCGCCTCTCGATCACCGAGGGCGACATGCCCGAACTCCCCGCGACCGGCTCGCAGGCGATCCTCGAATCCGACAAGGGCGTGGCCCGTGTGAAGATCACCGCCGACACCTTCACAGCCGCCCCCGAGGCTGATGCCTCCAATCCGGCCTTCACCGCGGCGAGCGCCGCGGCGGACTCGACGGACACGCGCATCCTCGAACTCACCAAGCGGGCCCTCAAGGACAGCGGCGAATCCAAGGCCCAGCGCGCCGAAGCCCTGCGCCGATTCACGCACACCTTCATCCGGCGCAAGAGCCTGGGCGTGGGCTTTGCCAGCGCGACCGAGGTGGCCCGCACCCGCGAGGGTGATTGCTCGGAGCACGGCGTGCTGCTCGCCGCCATGCTGCGGGCCGATGGCATCCCCTCGCGCGTGGTGGCGGGGCTGATCTATGCCGACAGTTTCGCCGGGAGCGAACGCATCTTCGGCTATCACATGTGGACGCAGGCGCTGCTCGAGATCGACGGCGTGAAACGCTGGGTCGATCTCGACGCCACGCTGGGCAAGGAGACACCCTACGACGCCACGCACATCGCCCTGGCGCTCACCGACCTGGCCGATGGCGAATCGACCACCGCGATGGCGCGCATGGCATCGGTCCTGGGACGATTGAAGATCGTGGTCGAGGAAATCCGGTGAGCGAGCCTCTGCCGCCCATCCCCGCCCGCGATGCGCGCGGGCACAAGGGCACGTTCGGCACGGTTGTCGTAGTTGGTGGAAGCCGCGGCGCCGACCAGCGGATGGTGGGCGCACCGGCGCTGGCCGCCCTGG
>JABWBB010000070.1 GCA_013360675.1 Phycisphaerales bacterium
GCGCCCGCCTGCTGGCGCGCGATCTGGCCAAGGCCGCCACCGACGCCGCCGACCTGCTCAAGGCCCGCCTGGGCGAGATCGAACTGCCCGCCACCGATCGAGCGGCTCGCGCCCTGAGCACCGCCCTGGGCGCGACGGTCGATCAACTCGACGCGATGGTCAAGAGCCTCGATGCCTTCCTCGCGAGTGACACGAGCGCGGGGCCCGCCCGCGATCAGGCCCGACCCCTGGTGCGGGCGATCAGCGAACGCCGCGATTCGTGCGCGCTGCTCTTCGACTCGATGCGCCGCCTCAAGCGCCCCGACGTGCTGCGCCTGGTCGAGGTTCTCCGAGGCAATCACGCCGCCCTCGTCATCGGGCCCGAGGGCCAGGGCGTCACCGCGATCGATCTCGACGCCTTGTACCCGTCGGCCGAGTTCGTCGACGCCTCGGGCGCGGTCCGCGCCGATCTCTCCCGTCGGGCCGAGGAGCTCCTCGCCACTGCGCTCATCAATCTCTCCACGCCCGTGCGCCCGGTCGTCGTGCTCACGCACGCCGAGGCCCGCGCCTTTCTGGGCGAGGTGCAGATCTTCGAACACCTCCGCCATCGTCTGGCGCTCCGGGGCATCGACCTCATCGAGTGGCCCGCCGCTCTCCAGTCCGAACCCCCCGCCCTGGCCCACATCGACCCCGACCGCACCCGCCCGGTCGTCTACCTCTCGCTCTGCCCCGAGGCCTCGGCCCCGGCGGGAACCCGCGGCGAGTTGTCCGGGGCGCAGCGCGCCGACCGCCTGGGCTCCGCCCTGAACGCGCTCATCACGCAGGGCAAGCCCGTGCTCCTCTCGCTGGCGCCGTCGGTCCTTCCCACGTATGGCGAGGCCGACCCCATCGCCCGCGTGCTCGATCACTTCGGCCTCGTCGCCGAGACAGGCCGCCCGGTCCTGAGCGACCGCGTCACCGCGCAGGGACGACAAGTCGAGACCGACCGCGTGCTCTTCGCCATCGACAGCGCCCACCCCATCTCGGGCGCACTCCGCGGCGTGCCGACCAAGCTCCCGTGGCCGATCCACGTGCACGAAAAGCCCCTGGCCGACAAGGCTCGCACGCAGATCTCCTGGCTCTTCTCGATCCCCGCCGACGACCGCACCTGGGGTGAAACCCAGTGGCTGCGCCTGCGCCAGACCCCCCGTGCGCAGCGCTCCCTGCTGCCCGATGCCCCCGCCTTTGACGAGGGACGCGACGCCCGCTGGCCCGATGGCAGCGCCACCGGCAAGCCGCAGTCCTGGAATGTGGCGGCGGCGGTCGAACGCTATGTGATCGGCGCCGCGCCCCAGCGCCTGGTCGTCGTGGGAAGCAACGACTGGTTCGTCGACGCCGTGACACAGGAACTTGTCGAGGCCGACGGGCGGCTGGTCCCCGCCAACCCGGGCAATCTCGAACTCTTCGAGGCGAGCGTCTATTGGCTCGCGGGGCAGGACAACCTCATCTCCCAGAGCCCCTCGGCCCGCGTCGCCTCGATGGTCGCACCGATCGACGCCACGCGCCTGATCCGCCTGCAGTATGTGCTGGTGCTGGGCCTGCCCCTGGGCGTGCTGGCCCTGGGCGGGATCTACCTGCTGATGCGCCGCTAGCCACGCCGCGTAGCTTAGGTGTGGTGCAGGGTCGCCGCTTCACGCCGGGCTCGTTTGCCACGGGGGTGACGCTTGCGCGGAGCGGCGGCGGCCAAACCGCACTCGGGGCAGCGCGGGTCTTCCTCTTCCAACCCCGCCAAGTCATATTGGCATTTGCGGCAGTGCAGCGCGGGCATCGCCCGCGGCAGGCACGCGATGTACACCCCCATCACCACCAGCAGCACGCCGTACGGATACAGCAGCGATTGCAGCACCGGCAGGTAGAGCCGCCCGCCCGTCCAGCGGTTGAGGTGGATGTGAAAGATCGCCACCGCCACCACCCCGCCCAGCCCGACGAGCGCGCTCACAAACCCAAGCCACCGACGACGCCAGCGGGCACACCCATACCAGATCATCACGGCATACAGCACAAAGAGCAGCACGCGGGCTCTCCCGGCGGGTGGTGAACTCGATCCCGCCGCACAAGTTTACACCCAGGTCACAGGCCTAACGCCCGGCCTTGAAGAACGTGCGCAGCGAATCGAACAGATCATCGCGCGTGTTCACCTTGCTGGTGATCAGACGCGGCCCAAGGTCGTCGGCGGCCCCGCTGGGGAAGGCCTCGTGCAGCACGTTGATGAAGCTCCCCGAGCCGTACGCGCTGGCGACCTGGCAATAGCCGAACATGTTCGACCGGGGCAGCAACTGCTCATCGAGCAGCTTGACGCAGGCCCGGTTGTCGGCGTCCGACGAGTTGTCGCCGTCGGAAAAATGGAACAGGTAGATGTTCCACAGCGACGGGTCGTAATGGGCGTCGAGCAGGTCCTTGGCGCAGGCCAAGGCCGAGGAGATCCGCGTCCCGCCGTCCTCACGCACCGAGAAGAATGTCTTCTTGTCGACCTCCGCCGCGCGCACGTCGTGCACGATGTAGCGGCTCTCGATCCCCTCGTAGTTGCGGCGCAACCACGTGTCGATCCAGAACGCCTCGAGCCGCACCAGTTCCTTCTGCTCATCGCCCATCGAGCCCGAAACATCCATCATGTAGACGATGACCGCGTTGGACTGGGGCTTCTTCACCTCGTTCCACGAGCGGTAGCGCAGGTCGTGGCGGATGGGCACGATCACCGGGTTGTCAGGGTCGTACATCCCCATCGAGAGCTGCCGCTTGAGCGCTTCGCGATAGGTCCGCTTGAAGTGGCGTAGCGCCGCCGGCCCCACCGGGCGGATCCCCGAATACTTGTCGCGCACCGTTGTGATGCGATGCTCGCCCCGGGGCTTGATCCGAGGGAGGCAGAGTTCCTCGGCCAAAATATCGGCGAGTTCTTCGAGCGGGACATCCACCTCGAGGATGTGATGCCCGTCCTGCTCGCCCCCCTGCCCCTTGCCCGAGCCGCTCTGGCCGACGCTCTGGCCCTCTTCGCCCTCGCCCATCCCCACGCCGCCCGAGTTGTCGCCGAAGCGGAAGGTGGGGATGTCGATGTCGTGCACCGGGATGGAGACGGTGCGTTTGCCCTCGCGGCCGAGCAGTTCCCCGCGCGAGAGAAACTTGCGCAGGTCCTTGCGGATCTTGCCGCGCACGATCTGGCGGAAGCGTTGATGATCCTGTTCGATCTTGCTAACCATGGGTCCACCCGCGTCGTCCCTGACGCCCCGTCGTTCGATACGACTTCGGCCGCCGGGGGGATCGCCCTGAACCGCGAGTTCCCGCCTTTAGTTCCCGCGGCGCGAGGGCTGAACCACCTCACGGATTCGGACCCCCACCGTGGCATAGCAGCGCGAGTTATCGGCGATCCGCTCGCGCTGCAGGCGGGCCAGGGCGGCCAGTCGTGCATCCCCGGACCCCTCCGCCGCCGCCAGTGCCGGGTCGTCGGCCTTGCTCACGCGCGTAACGATCGCGATGGCCCGCACCAGCGGATCTTCATCCGCGCGGATCAGCGCATCGAGGGGCTCGAGCTCGGGGGCCATCACCGCGTTGGGGATCACCGCCGCCGCGATCGCCCGCTCGCGCGCGGGCCACGTCGGATAGAGCGGGAGCATCGCGTCGACCATCATCGTCCGATTGGCGCTCACCTCGGCAGGGGTGGCGGCCTGCATCGTGATGATGGCCGACCTGAACCCCGACACCACCGCGGGCACCTGCGAGTGTTTGGTCGAGGGCAACTTGTCCAACAACGCCTTGCCCCCCATCCGCGCTTCTTCGAGGGGATTGCGCGAGATCGCCGGCAGGTTCAGTTCCAGGCAACCCGGGCCGATCTCCTGCCCCGAGTTCGCCGCCGGCTGGAAGCCCTGGATGATCCGCCAACGTGTACGCACGACCGCGGCGGCGCTCACCTCGCCGATCCATCCCGTCAGCCCGGCGTCGGGCCAGACATCGATGGCAATCTCCTCGCCCGGCATCAGCCGCAGGCGACGGGTCAACTCGCTCACCTCGGGCTCGACGCCTGCGTTGGCCCCGCCGGGCACCGTTTCGAGATTGGGCCCGAACAGGAAGCGTGAACAGATCGAGCGGTCGGTTCCCAGCCCCAGCGGGATGGGCGAAATGTTGCGCACGCTCAGGCGCACCGGGATGTAATCGAGCGCCCCGCCGTTCGACTTGGCGGGAACGGCTTCGAGCACCATGAACGACCGCGGACGCGACGCCATCTGGTCGATCCATGCGGGCACGCCCTGGGCATACGCCTCGAGCGCCCGCGTGCGATCGGTCAGCGGCATGCCCTCGCCCACCAGGCGACGCACCCGCGTCGCCGCATACGCGCCCGGCGCCGTCAGCGGCGCCGCCTGCATCGCGTGGCGGTACGCCGTCAACGCCGCCTGCATCTGCCCGGCATCTTCCGCGGCCTGCCCCACGAGCAGCGCGCACCAGAGTGATTCCGGATCATCGCCGGCCCGGAAGAACGCGGCCCCGGCATCACCCGACCGGTACAGGCGCCAGGCCTCCACCGCGATCCGACGCGCGTCCGACTCGGGCAAGGCCCCCAGGGCGGCGACGTCCTCGTCGATCAGCCCGGTGTCGATATTCGTCAGCAGGCGATACAGGCACAGGTCCGCCCGCATCAGGGCAACCTGATCATTCATCGTCGCCTCGTCGAGATTCGGCGGTCGCGTCGCGGGGTCTTCCAATGTCTTGAGCAGCGCCTGCACCGTCGCGCCATAGTCGGCGATCGACGTCGTGACCTTCTCCATCGCCCCCACCGAAAAAGCCGCCAGGCAGCGCACCTGCTCGATGGCGGGGAGAAGCCTTCGATCCTCGGGTCGACCCGCGGCTTCGCCCAGCAGCGTCGGATTGCCCGCGCTGGTCACCGCCTGCATGCGACGAATCCGTTCGCGCTCGCCGCGGATGTCGTCGGTGATCTTCGTCACCACGCCTTCGGCGCCATCGTTGATCCACTGGAGCACCAGCCCCAGCGCCGAGTCTTCGGCGCTCTGCTTGACGCGGGCGGCGTCGAGCACGACCCACGCCGCATCGTGAAACCGGCGCGATGCCTTGTACGCCCCACCCAGAGCCATCTCGTCGCGCAGCGCCCGCAGCACGTTGGGGTCCATCGGGTCGGCCATCAGCAGGTTGCTGGTGAGCTCCAGCCGCCCCGAGGGGTCGTTCACGCGGTCTCGGTACAGATTGAGCGCCAGCATCGCGGCGTCCTTGTTCGTCGAGTCCAGCACCACGGCCCGCTTGAGCGCGCCGACGAATGCCGCCTCGTCCCCGCGCTCACGCTGCAGCAGCGCCAGGTCCAGCGCCAGGCGGCTGCGCACGCTCGCATCCAGATCCTGTTCGGGCACTGCCAAGAACCGCTCGTACAGCGCGATGCGACCCTCGGCCGTCTGCTCGCGCGAGATCGCCGAGGTAATCAACCGCAACTGGTTCACCGTGTCCTGTGGGTCCAGCGCCGCCAGCCGACGGCTGGCGCTCAGCACGCCCTGCGTATCGCCCGCCCCCCAGCACGCCTCGATGTACCGTCGCGTCAGATCCGCGTCATTGGGGGCCATGTCCCGGGCGCGATCGAGCAGCGCGGCCGCCACGGCGTAGTCTCGAGGACGCGGGGGCTCGGCCGCCCGCAGGTCCAGCAGCGCTACCCGGATCAGCGAACGCAGCAAAAATCCGTCGGGCTCGACCACCGACGCGGGAGCCTCCACGCTCGAACGGGCCTCCTGGCCCGGGGCCGAAGGCGTCCACGCCAGCAGCCCGGCGATCAACCACAGCCCCATCCTGGCGCTCACTCGAATCACAGCGTTCCTCCCGCTTGATAGACATAGATGCTCGCGCCGATCCCCAGCACGAACAACGCCAAGGCCACGCCCTCGGCCAGCACGGCCATGCGGCGCGATGCCGCCGGGAATAATCGGTTCGCCACCAGCACCATGAATACGAACTGCCCCCCCGAAACCGCCCCGAGCCCGAGAAACGAGAACAGGGCATCGGGGACGGGCAGAGCCCCGGGGCCGTCGGCCAGCACGATCAGCCCGAGCAGCGACATCACCCCGGCCCAGAGAATGGCCAGGATCGACACCACCGTCAGGCTCACCACGCGCGCGTTGCTCACCGGTCCAGTCTACTCGCCAAGTCGCCCCCATGTTCACCCGGGGAACAGGGGCGGCACCCCGATACGCACGCCTTTTACCCCATCGCCATCGTCACCAGGAACTCGGCGTTGGTCTTGACCTTCTTGAGCTTGGTCTTGAGCAGTTCCATCGCCTCGACCACGTTCATGTCGGAAAGGACCTTGCGCAGGCGGTGCACCAGCTCCAGCTCCTTGGGGTCGAGCAGCAGCTCCTCGCGACGCGTGCCCGAGGCGGCCACGTCGATCGCCGGCCAGATCCGCTTCTCGACGAGCTTGCGGTCCAGGTGCAGCTCGGCGTTGCCGGTGCCCTTGAACTCCTCGAAGATCACCTCGTCCATCTTCGAGCCCGTGTCCACCAGCGCGGTGCCGATGATCGTCAGGCTGCCCCCGTTCTCGATGTAGCGGGCCGCCCCGAAGAACTTCTTGGGACGCTGCAGGGCGTTGCTGTCGAGACCGCCCGACATGATCTTGCCCGAGTGGGGCATCTCGGCGTTGTACGCGCGGGCCAGGCGCGTGATCGAATCGAGGAGGATCACCACGTGGTCCCCGAACTCGACCCGGCGCTTGGCCTTCTCGATCACCATCTCGGCGACCTGCACGTGCCGCGACGACTGCTCGTCGAACGTGCTCGCCACCACCTCGACCTTCGGGCCCCCGCAGTGCCGCTTGAAGTCCGTCACTTCCTCGGGACGCTCGTCCACCAGCAGCACGATGATGTGCACCTCGGGATAGTTCTTCGTGATCGCCTTGGTGATCTTCTGCAGCAGCACCGTCTTGCCCGTGCGCGGCGGGGCGACGATCAGCATGCGCTGGCCCTTGCCGATCGGCGTCACCAGGTCGATCGTGCGGCATTCGATCTCGTCGGGTGAGGTCTCCAGGATGAACCGCTCTTCCGGGTGCAGCGGCGTGAGATCCTCGAAGTTCACGATGTCGTGGGCCTTGGAGGGCTCACGCCCGTTGACCTTGTCCACGCGCAGCAACGCGAAATACCGCTCGCTCTCCTTGGGCGGACGCACCGCGCCGTGCACAACCATCCCGCGGCGAAGCCCATAGCGGCGCACGTACGTCGGGCTGACATAGATGTCGTCGGGGCCGGGCAGGTACGACTGGTCCGCCGAACGCAGGAACCCAAAGCCGTCCTGCATGATCTCAAGCGTTCCCTCGCCGAACATCAGGCCTTGCTTGGCCGCCCTCGCCTTGAGGATCTTAAAGATCAGGTCCTGCTTGGGGATCTGGTGGAAATCCTCGAGGCCTTCCTTCTCGGCGACCTCGTGGATCTGGCCCAGCTCCATCTTCTGCAGATCGGAAATCGTGATCGCCGGCAGCGCGGTCTTGGCGTCGGCCGACTTGGCGATCCGCTCGAGCTCTGACGCTTCGCGTTCGAGTTCCTCGTCGCTGGGAAGGTGCCCGTCGAAGACTGCAGCACGGAGCATCGCGCCCCCACCGCCGCCACCCATGCCCCCCATCCCGCCGCCCATCCCGCCCATGCCACCCTTGTTGCGACGCTTCTTCTTGCGCCGCCCGAACATGCGGTCATTGCCTTGGCCCTGCGGGTATCCACCGCCGCCGCCCATCGACGAATGCTGCGGCGGACGATGCCCGCCCTGACCCTGTCCGCCCTGGCCTTGAGCGCCATGCCCACCCTGACCTTGCCCACCCTGCGGCTGTCCCTGGGGCTGACCCTGGGGTTGGCTCTGTGGGGCCGGTGGCTGCGGCGCGGGCGCGGCGGGCTG
>JABWBB010000071.1 GCA_013360675.1 Phycisphaerales bacterium
GCTCGATCTGGCGCTTGGCGGCCTGTCCCTCGGGCGTGCCAGCGCTGACGCCCTCGCCCGCGCCGATCAGCGCGGGAGAGAGCGTGTCGTTGAGATAGGCGGCGAGCGATGCCGCCCCCGACGCGCCCAGTTCGATCGACGCGCTCTGCTCGCGCAGGAGCGGGCGTTCGGCGTCGACGAGTTCGCCCACGATCTCGCGGTATTGCTCGACGCCGCGGGGCGAGCCCGAATCGATGATGGTGTAGCGCAGGTTGCGGGTGCGCCGGCGCATCTCGGCGAGCACGTCCGAGACGCGATCGCGGGCGCGGGAATCCACCTCGCGCAGGTCCGCCGCGATGACGACCCGCGCGGGCGCGGTGAGCGTGTTGAGCACGCGCACGGTCCGGTCGGCCAGGCGCTGATCGCCCCCGGCGGTGACGTCCCAGCGGTAGTCGAAGCGGGCGGCGAGCAGGTTGAGCACGACGCTCGTGCCGAGGCTGGCCGTGAGCGTGAGCAGCGTGAGCGCGCCCAGGCGGGTGCGCCGCTTGGCGCTGGTGGCAGTCGAAGGTGCGGGTTTCCTTACCGCCATCGTCGCCACTCCACGATGCTCACCGCCGCGAGCAGAAAAATGCCCGTGATCGACAGGAAGTACACGACGTTGCTCAGCGCGATCACGCCCCGGGCAAAGTCGCCGATGCGCGGCATGGGGGCGACGGCCTCGATCACGCCCGTGCCCCACGCGGGCAGCAGGCGGCTGCCCATCAGCCCGGGGGCCAGCAGCAACCCCAGAATGGCGAAGAACGTCAGCATGAAGGCGAGCGTCGCGTTGCTCGTCATGCACGACGCCGCCACCCCGATCGACAGGTACAGCCCCGCGAGCAGCGCGAGGCAGAGGTACCCGGCGAGGATGGGGCCAAGGTCGGGCATGGGGCTGGCGTGGGCGAAGAGCACGCCGACGTAGACCAGCGTGGGCAGGCTCATGATGGTGAGGAAGGCGCACGCGCCCATGAACTTGCCCGCGACGATCGCCGCCGCCCCCACGGGCGAGGTGAGCAGCCCTTCCATGGTGCCCGCGCGGATCTCATCGGCGATGAGGCGCATGGTGATGGCGGGGGCCACCGGGAGCAGCAACCACCCCGACAGCATGAAGAGGTCGCGCATCGACGCGGGCTTGCCCGGCACCAGCGTCCACAGCATGAAGAAGAGCCCGCCCAGGAACAGGTACAGCGCGACGATCACCCATCCCGCGGGCGTGCGGAAGTACGAGGCGAGTTCTCTCGCGGCGATGGCGCGGGCTCGCTTCACAGCGTCGACTCCTCGCGGGCCTTGATGGTCTGGGCGGCGACCGCGGGGGTTTCTTCCGTCCCTTCCACGAGTTTCAGGAAGGCCTTCTCGAGCGACGCCGTCTCCTTGCGCAGTTCACGCACGAGCAGCCCCTGCTGCATGCACCCCTGCGCGATGGACTCGCGCAGGTCGGGCGCGCCGTCCTTGGCTGTCACCACCCAGACCGACCACCCGCTGATGAGCGTCGAACGGTCGGCGGTGTTGGGCTGCAGGTCCTGCACGAAGGGCAGATTGCGCAGCAGCCGCAGCGCCCGCTCGTCGTCCCCCGGCTTGTCGCGACGGATCTGCACGACATACGTCGCGCCCGCGATCGATCGGGCGGCCAGATCGCGCGGCGTGGCGTCGGCCTTTAACTCACCCCCGGCCATCACCAGCACCCTGTCGCACATGCGCTCGATCTCGGTCAAGATGTGCGAGCTGATCAGCACGATCCGCCCCAGGCCCAGTTCGCGGATGAACCGCCTGGCTTCGTGGATCTGCGTGGGGTCCAGCCCGTTGGTGGGCTCATCAAGGATGAGCGCGGGGGGGTTGTGCAGCAGCGCTCCCGCCAGACCCACGCGCTGCTTGGTCCCTTTGCTTAGGGTGCCGATCCGACGTCGCGCGACCTCGTTGAGGTGGCACCGCTCGAGGACGGCGGCGGCGGCGGCCCTGCGCCCCTTGGTGTCCATGCCGTACAGCCGCCCCCGGAAGTGCAGATACTCCAGCGGGGTCATTTCGGGATAGAGCGGTGCGGATTCGGGCAGATAACCCAGGCGTCGGCGCGATTCCTCGCCCTGATCGATAGTGTCGTGCCCAAATACACGGATCCCCCCGCGATCGGGGGGAACACTCCCGGCGATCATGCGGATCGTGGTGGACTTGCCCGCGCCATTCGGCCCGAGCAGGCCGGTGACTTTGCCGGGGGCCAGATCGAAACTCACGCCCCTCACCGCGCGGATCCGACCAAACGCCTTGTGAACCGAATCGACCTCGATCATGTGCTCATGGAGCGTATCCGATAACCCGCGATCAGGACGCCCGCCCCGCTGGGCGTTTGCGGCGGGCATGGCCCGGGTGTGGGGTTTGGTCAGTCGTGGGAGACCACGGCCGGGACTGATCGTTCGCTACACTCAGTCAACGGCGGCAGGAGGCCGCCCGACATCATGAACCGACGGATGCCGAGTTTTGAGAATCCTCCACGCCGGCGCGGCGTCGAGGTTGCGGGAGCCAGCGGGGACGCGATGGGGGATCGGGGCGCAAGCGGAACTCACGGCCCCAGCGGCGCACAGCCGCGCGCCGAGTTTGACCCCGGCGTTGGCGTCGCGGCCCTGTCGCTGCTCAACGCCATCGGCGAAGGGGTTTGCCTGGGTACCCGAGCCGGACAGATCATCTGGGGCAACGATCTTTATCAGAGCCTGGGCGGGGCGATGCACGAGCGGGTGGCGGGGCTCTGCCGCCAGTTCGATCGCGAGCACCCCGTTCCGCCGGCCTCGTCGCGCGTGCCCATTCCGATCCTGCACGTGGTGACGGCGATGGCCCTGGACGAGCGCTGGTTCGAGGCGGATGTGTCACCCATCGCGCCCGAGGTTGGGGCGGCGGTCGTCGCCGCGGGGGCCGCGCCCGATCATTACCTGCTGATCACGCTGCGCGACGTGACGGCGGCCAAGCGCCTTCGTCAGAAGATCGACGCGATCGAACTGGCGGGGATCGAGCTTCAGCGCTTCGACGCCGAGGTGGTCCGCAAGCACAACGCGCACGAGCGTCTCAAGATGCTCGAGTCGCGGATCGTGCGGGTGGCGCGCGATCTGCTGCACTTTGACCATTTCGCCATCCGCCTGCTCGACGAGCGTTCGGGCAAGCTCGAGCTGGTGATCGGCGCTGGGCTTCCGCCCGAGTATGACTCGTTCGAGATCCGCCCTGCGCTCGAGGGCCAGGGGATCACGGGCTACGTCGCCGCGAGCGGGCGCAGTTATGTCTGCACCGACACGCAGAGCGAGGATCTGTATCTGCCCGGGGTGCTGGGCGCGCGCAGTTCGATCACCATGCCGCTGCGCCTGCAGGAGAAAGTCATCGGCGTGATCAACGTCGAGAGCCTGCAGCCCGCGGCCTTTGGCGAGGAAGAGCGACAGCTGGGCGAGATCTTCGCCCGCTACATCGCCATGGCCATCCACCTGCTCGACCTGCTCGTCGTCGAGCGCAGCACGACCAACCAGAACGTGAGCGGGCGCGTCGAGGGAGAGCTCGACGAGCCCCTGCAGGACATCGCCCACGAGCTCGACATGCTGCTGGCCCGCGGCGGGGCCGACGCCGACACGGCCCGCCATGTCGAACGCATCCGGCGCGACGTCGACGATATCCGGCGGCGCGTGCGCGACTGCGCCGCCGGGCCCACCACGCTGCTGGGCGTCGAGAAGGCCCTGGCCGAGCGCGTGACCGAGCCGGCGCTGGTGGGCAAGCGCGTGCTGGTGGCCGATGACGAGCCCAAGATTCGGCGCATCATCGGCGACGTGCTGCGCAGCCGCGGCTGCGCCGAGGTGCTTGTCGTCGAGAACGGCGCGCTGGCCATCCTCGAGATCGAGCGCACCGGCACCCGCGGGTTTGACCTGATCCTCAGCGATATCCGCATGCCCGACCGAAACGGATATGAGGTGTTCGCCACGGCCCGGAAGCTGCTCCCGGGCGTGCCCGTGATCCTGATGACCGGCTTCGGCTACGACCCGCACCACTCGATCGTGCGCGCGTCGGAAGAGGGGCTGCAGAGCGTGCTCTTCAAGCCCTTCCAGGTCGAACGCCTGATCGACGAAGTGCGCCGGGCGCTGACCAAGGCTTAACGAACGCACCAACTCGAACGCTACTGATGTGTTATGTGTTGCGCCGCTGCGCGACGATCACGCGATCGAGCCCCTCGAAATCGCGCACGATGCGGGCGGCTTCGAGGTGCGGGTCCGCCGCGATCAGGTCGCGGGCTATCGCGGCACGCGAGTCGGCGACCTCGATGAGGAGCAACCCACCCGGACGAAGCAGCGTCGAGGCCCCCTCGTCGATCAGGCGGCGGACAAAGTCGAGACCGTCCACGCCCCCGCGGAGCGCGCCGTGCGGTTCGTGGTTCTTCACGTTGGGGGCGACGGCGTCCCACTCGTCGTCGGGGATGTAGGGCGGGTTGCTGACCAGATAATCGAGGCAGGCCGGCCCGCGCGTGGGCGGGTGCTCACGCAGCGGCGTCAGCAGATCGCCCTGAAGAAAATCGATGCGATCGAGCACGTCGTGGCGCATCGCGTTCTCGCGGGCCAGCGCGAGGGCCCCTTCGCACACATCCGCGGCGATCACGCGGGCCTGGGCCAGGCGCTTGAGCAACACGATGCCGATGCACCCCGAGCCCGTGCAGATGTCGGCGATGAGCAGGCTCGCACCACCCGCGGCGTGCGCGGCCCGGGCGTGCTGCAGCACCTCCTCCACGATCGATTCGGTCGCGGGGCGAGGGATCAGCACCCGCGGATCGACCTTGAAGGGCAGCCCGAAGAACCATGCCTCGCCCACGAGGTACTGCACCGGCTCGTGCTTGAGCGCCCGCGAGGCCAGGTCGCGCAGGATGTCGCGCTCGAGCGGGCTCGCGGGGCGGTCGAAGTCGGTGTACAGCTTCAGGCGCTCGCACCCCACCACGTGCGCGAGGAGCATCTCGGCGAGCAGACGCGGCGCGTCGAGCCCGGCCTTGTGGAACGCCTGCTGCATCCAGGCCAGCAGCTTGCGCGTCGTCCAGGTCTGGGTCTGCGTCTCGCTCACGTGAACTAGCGTATCCGACGCGCCCGCCCCGCTGACTGCCACCCCCGCACCGCACCAAAACGCACAACGCCGCCCGGTGGACCGGACGGCGTCGTGGTTGGTTCGAACTGAGTGTGCCGGCTCAGCGAGCGAGGATCACGATCTCGACGCGACGGCTGGCGGCCTTGGTCGACTTGGCCCGTGAGGACCCGTAGCCGACCGCCTGCATCCGCGACGACGAGATGCCCTTGCTGGCGAGATAGGCCATGACCGAATCGGCGCGGGCCTCGCTCAGGGCTTCGTTGCTGGGCCACTTGCTCTTGCGGATGGGATCGGTGTCGGTGTGGCCCTCGACCCGGATCGCCCGCCCGGAGTAGTTGGACTTGATCTCGCCCGCGATGCGGTCGAGGGTCTTCTTGGCGGTGGACTTGAGCGTCGCCGAGCCCGAGTCGAACAGGACGTCGCCCGACAACTTGGCGACCATGGTGCCGTTGGGCCCGCGCTCGAACGAGCCACGACCGCCCCCGCCCGCGCCGATGTCGCCACCGGCGTCGGCCCACATGTCGCCCTGGTTCTGCTTGGCGGCTTCGGCCTCGGCCAGGCGAGCGGCCTGGTCGCGGTTCTGCTGCTCGAGCTGCGCGTTGCGCTCACGCAGTTCGGCGGCCTCCTGCATGGCCAGGTCGTACTTCTTCTTATCCACCCCGCTGCAGCCGCCCAGCATGGTTGAGATACCGGTCATCAGGGCCAGCGCCACGATGCCAAGCCCCCGTCCGCGACGCGTTCCGCCGATCGGTCCCATTGTCAGTTCCTTCTTCGTTGATGCCTGCCGTACGCCGCCAAGGCCCCTTCGGCCCTTGCGGACGGGCATCTTATCGGCGCTTTGGGCCCAACGTCGAGAACTTGCGCGATCTAGGGGAGGTTGAATGTGCGCATGTGCCCGGACAACGCCGTCAACCCCCACTCGATCCCGGGCTTACCGAGCCAGACCAGGATCGCCGCCACCCCGAGGAATGGTCCAAAGGGCATCGCCCGCCGGAATGCCCCGCCCCCGATCGCACCCAGCACCGCCCAGAAGACCCCAACAAACGTCGCCCCGAAAAAGATGAGCACGGCGTCGGTCCACCCCAGGCAGGCCCCGATCGCCGCCAGCATGTGCACATCACCCAGCCCCATCGCCTCTTTGCCAAAGGCGAGCGAGCCCAGGATCCGCACCGCCCAGACCAGCCCGCCCCCGACGAGATACCCCAGCAGCACCCCGGCCAGCACCTCGAGCCAGAACGGGGCCGTGTGCGTGGGGAGTTCCATCATCAGCGCGGGATTCCAGGTCCAGGGCCCGGCCAGGCGCACGGCGATCGCCCCCCCCGCCAGCCCCAGGGCGAGCACCGGAGCCAGGAAAATCAGTTCGCGGAACATCTCACGCCGGGCGTGGGGGTACTGGATCCACATCTGCACGCCCGGACCGACCCCGGGTTGGGCGGCTTGCCCGTTGGTTGGGTCGATGGTCTGGGTCTGGGCAGCGTTGGCCAGGGCGTCACGTTCCCAGGCCTCATAGTCGGCGAAACTGCGACGGATCAAGCCGCGCGAGAGCAGCATGTTGGCGATGGCCACCCCGACGGTGCCACCCAGAGCACCCCCGATCCACCACCACGAGCCCGAGGCGGGGGTGGCCAAGGCCCACGACCAGCCGGGGGCGGGGGTCTGCCAGCGGAGAGTGCCCGCGCGATCGACCCACCAGGCCCAGGTGGTGTGGGCGATGATGGCGACCGCCGCGGGGACCCACGTGAGCACCAGGGGGATCTGGTAGGTCTTGGCGTCGACCAGGATCATGGCAACGACGCAGGACATGAGCGTGAGCAGAACGGCGAAGACGGGCCAGGTGAAGGCAAAGCCCGCGCGGGCCCACTCGGGCTGGATCGCGCTGAAGTCGACACCGAGGAAGCGTCCTCCCTCGGCGTAACAGACCAGGAAGAAGATGGCGAAGAGGAACGCGACGAGCGCCTCGACTGCCGGGTATTCGGGAGAGATGCTGCTGCGGCAGAAGCGGCACCTGCCGCGGAGCGCGAGCCAGCCCAGGATCGGCACATTCTCGCGCCAGGTCAGAAGCGTGCCGCACGAGGGGCAGCGCGATGTGGGGCGGACGACATCGAGCCCGCGCGGCAAGCGATAGACCAAGACGTTGATCAGCGAGCCCACGCACGCGCCGACCGCGAAGATCCACAGGACCTTGGTGGCCTCGGCGAGGAACATGAGCACCTGGTATCGCTCGGGCATTCAGGCGTCCGTGCGCGGGCGGGGCGCGCTGTTGTCCGCGGTGTCGGTCTCGGACAGGTGGCCCGAGAGTTCGGTGACGCGCTGCTCGGCCCGGGCGAGGATCTCGCGGCAGCGCTTCACCAGCCCCACGCCCCGCTCATATTCGGCGATGGCCTGCTCGAGCCCGATCTCGCCCTGCTCGACGCGCTCGACGATCGCCTCGAGCCGCTCGATGGCCTGCTCGAATGACAACTCGGCGTCGGGTTGTTCCTTCCTGGGCTTGCTCACGCCCTCAACGTAGCGGGGCGGGGGGCCAGCGTCCAATCCAAAGGGAGGGCTGCATGTCACGAGCATGCACCGGTCTGGGTGCCACGACCCGCGGGCGGGCCGCCGCCCGCGCGTCGTGCGATGGGCGGACGTTTCAGCAAGCCGAAGAATCAGACACCACGCGCCGCGAAGACG
>JABWBB010000033.1 GCA_013360675.1 Phycisphaerales bacterium
TCGCGTTGCCTCGAATTAAGCAACATGCTCCACCGCTTGTGTGAGCCCCCGTCAATTCATTTGAGTTTTAGCCTTGCGACCGTACTCCCCAGGCGGTACGCTTATCAGTTTTCCTACGACCGGTACGGCGTCAAAACCGCACCGGTCTAGCGTACATCGTTTACGGCGTGGACTACCAGGGTATCTAATCCTGTTTGCTCCCCACGCTTTCGTGCCTCAGCGTCAGGTCAGGCCCAGCCGCGCGGCTTCCCCATCGGCATTCCAGTAGATATCTACGCATTTCACCGCTCCACCTACTGTTCTCGCGGCCCCTACCTGCCTCAAGACTTGCAGTTCGCCCTGCAGTTCCCCGGTTGAGCCGGGGGCTTTCACAAGACGCTTGCAAATCCGCCTACGCACCCTTTAAGCCCAGTGATTCCGATTAACGCTTGTGGCCTCTGTATTACCGCGACTGCTGGCACAGAGTTAGTCGCCACTTCCTCTGGGGGCAATCATTGTTTCCGCCCCCTGACAGTGGTTTACACACCATAGATGCTTCATCCCACACGCGGCATTGCTCCGTCAGGCTTTCGCCCATTGCGGAAGATTCGTTACTGCAGCCTCCCGTAGGAGTCCGGACAGTGTCTCAGTTCCGATGTCGCGGGTCGTGCTCTCACACCCGCTACCCGTCTTCGCCTTGGTGGGCCATTACCCCGCCAACTAGCTGATAGGACGATCGCCGCTCCCAGGGCGCAAAAGCTTTGCTCCGGAGAGGTCATGGAGTATTACCGGCAGTTTCCCGCCGCTATCCTCCACCCCAGGGTACGTTCGATCGCATTACTGACCCTTTCGCCACTTGCGTCTTGCGACGCACGTTCGACTTGCATGTTTTAGCCATGCCGCCAGCGTTCAATCTGAGCCATGATCAAACTCTTCACTTGATTCCGTTGACCAGACCCGAGGGTCTGACGTCTTCGAGTAAAGCGATAAGACCATGTTACGCCTCCCTGATCCACACCCGTGAGGGCATGCTCGAGGGTCGACGTGGTCTTCGACAAGCCCGCCATTTCGGACGGACTCGCCGCCGTCGGGTGGCACCCGACGGTTAAGGCAACTCTCTTTGAACTCGCCGGATCCGAAGATCCGACGATTTTACACGAGAGTGTTACCGCGGGGTGGCTGTGAGGACACCCCGCCGACTATCCGAGCACCGGCATTTGCCAGCGTCAGATTAGGATCTCTCCCGTAGCACACCCAGTCGAGGGCGTCGGCGTGTACCGACTGCTACGGAAGCACACTCTCGTGCGGTTCCCAACTGTTCACTTGTCAAGGATACGGCACCTTCCCGGCCAGTCCGGCCGGTCCAGTGCGTCGATCGGTAGAGGGGAGTTTAGCCCCTCCCAAAGGGCAGTCAAGCCGCTCGACTTTCTCCCCGATCGACTTTCGCCATAAGTCGCTGAAAATACCGGTTCTGCGCCCATTCGGATGGGGCCTGCGCCGTCGTTGACTCCCACTACACTCTGCGCCCACCTCTGTCTGTTTGGTGTCTGTTCATGGCCTGGGCAGCACGAGATCTCGTTGTTTCTATATGGAAGGCACCCCGGTACGACGCCTTGTCAGGGTGGCCACGCCGCCCACCGCGGCCCACCGTCGCTCCATTCCCACGCCACCCAGCGCGCGCCACGCCTCCCGCAGTGTCGCGCCGGTCGTCTTAACGTCATCGATGATCACTACCGGTCCCACGTCGCTGATCTCCACCCCATGCCGCCGGGTCATGCTTCCGGCCACGTTCCGCGCCCTGGCCTTGACGGTCAGCCTGGTCTGGCTGGGACGATGACGCCGCTCGAGCGCTACCACCACGGTGCAGCCCATCGCCGACGCCGCCCCGCGCGCCATCTCGCGCGTGTGATCGATCCCCCGGACGATCCGGCGTACAAACGACGTGGGCACGGGCACGATGATCGCCCCGCGTGGATCAACCCCGGCCTCGTGCATCGCGTCGGCGACGCGTCGCCCCACCAAATAGCCAAGATCACGCGCCAGGCTGCGAAACGCCGTCAGTTTCGCCTCCTTGATCGCCTGCGCCAGCATCCCGTCGTACGCCCCGACGCGCACGAGGCGTGACCAGGGCATCGGGGCATCGCGGCAGGCTGGGCAGCCCCCCATCGTCGCCTCGTGCGGACCGACGCTCTCGCCGCAGCGTGGGCAGTAGACGTCGGGCAGATCGGGCACGAATCCCGCCAGCCGCAGGCGCTCACCCAGCCCCACCGCCGTCGGTGGCAGGAGCGTCGCCTCCACCTCGCGCAGCCACATCAACCAACGAGGCTCGCCCTCGACTGGGGCTCGCGCAGCGTCCGAGGCCCTTCCACCCCCCGCTTCGGAGACGCCGCTCTCTCCCCGGCTCGGCGGCCAGGCGAACCGCCCCGATTCCTGCGACCCTTCGCCCATACCCCCGAGCCTACCACCGCGCCGGGGCGGGGCACACCTATCGTTGCCCGCAGCGCCCGTAGCTCAGTTGGATAGAGCGGCGGTTTCCTAAACCGCAGGTCGGCAGTTCGAGCCTGCCCGGGCGCGCTTCCCACCCACGTCAACCCTGACTACCGCAGGTCCCGCGTCGCATCGCCGGGGTCGAGCGTCGCCGGGTCGATGCCGTTGCCGCTCAGCATCGGGGGCTTGGCCTTCACGAAGCGCGTGTCCCCGAGCCTCCCGAGCAGTGCCCGGGCCGAGAGACGCTGCTGCGTGTCCGGGCTCTCGATTGCACTCTCAAGCGCGCCGCGGGCATGCGCTCCAAACGCGACCAGCGCGGCATAGGCGATCTTGGCGTCCCCCTGCATGTCGTTGTCGGCCAGATGCTCGATCAGGATCGGGGCGGCGACCGGGGCCAGTTCATCTAGCCCGCCCCACCCCGCGATCGCCGCACACAACAGCCGCTGCTGGCGATCGTCAGAGGCCAGTCCCTGCGCGATGAATGCTTGCGCCGGACGGGCATACGTGACGAGGAACGCCGTGCCGTCGCGGGCGTTGGTGCTCCATGTCCACGTGGAGGAATCGAGCGCTGTGCCCGGGTCAAATGGAAAACGATCGTCGCGCAGTCCCTCCACCGTGACGCGCAGAAGGTCCTGGTTCAGTTCGAAGCCCTCCATCGAGCGGAGATTGTCCGCCGCGAGTTGCCGCTGTTGATAATCAGCAGACTTGAGCGCCCCGAGCAGGGCCACGACACCCTCGTGCTCGAGCTGCGTCAGCAGCCAGCCCGCGTGGCCCGCATTCCCCCGCACTTCATCCGAGGCCAGGTTCCGCGCCAGCAAGGCGGCGTAGATCTCCCGCTGCCGCGATGTCATGGCCTTGGCGCAGGCTCGATTGGCTAGTTCGTCGTGTATCTGCCCGGGGACCCTCGGCCCCAGCGTGGCTTCAATCCTGAGCAGGGGGGTGGTCGGCAACCGGGTCACCCACTCCCACCACATCACGGCTTCCCACTGCCAGAACGCGGTGCCAGCGAGCGCGAGGCAGGTGAACCCCAGGCGCAGCCAACGCACCCGTCCGGGCGATCGCAGAAGATCGCGCCGCGCCGCCATCACCCCACATTCAGGGCAGGGGGTTCGTGCTTGGGTCCGGTCCGAAAGGTCATAGCCGCACAGCGTGCGCCATGGCAGCACAAGCCCCAGCAAGCGCCGCAACCCTCGCGCAGGGCCTGGGCAATGCCGCCGCACCGGGCGACGAACGCGCTGGACCAAGCCGTATAACGTGCACAGCAACCCACCCAGGGCGAGCGCCACCGCCGCGAGCATCAGCATCAGATTCATGGGGCCAACTCCGCGTCCGTCACCCATCGGACAAAGTGCCCGAAATGAATCAAGGATCGCGCGGAAAAGCCGGTGACGATCGCTAAATGACCGGCAAACGCAAACGCACCACGCCAAGTATGGTGATCATGGTTGATTACATTTAGCCAAGTCAAGAGCAGCACGCTTGGCGGCAAGGAGACGCCGCAAGGCAGCCACACACACGCGACGACTGTGCCGCTCGTGCATACAGACGTATTGTAATGTATATTATTTTAGATTATTTACGTATCTACATTTACTTGAGCTAGCTTCGCCGCCTTGAGCGCCTACAAAGCATGAATGCGGATAGCGCAAGAACGCCTGGCTCTGGTACGGTTAGTTGAAACTCGCCGATGCCCTCGAGGTCTAGCCCACCCCAAGAAGTATAGTGGATCGCTTGCCCGATGTACAAAAACTGGGCTCTGTAACTCCCTGCCGGAAGAATTTCGGACCCGTTCCCAACACGGATGATGTTCATGTAAGTGAATGCACCACCCGGATCGAATACCGCCGCCTGCACCAAGTCTCCTACGGCTGCTGTAGTACTGAGCCCTACCTCAGTTGGGCGATCTAGTACAAACGCAATGTCTACGATCATAGATACATTCATCTGAGCAGTGCCGTTGTCTGCAAAACCACTAGGGTGTTCGATTTGTCCAGTGACCGAATAGGCGTATCGTGCTCGGACACTTCCTTCCGAAGACGTGACGCTCACATCTCCGCCGATGTCCGCGTAATCCGGCCCGACCTGCGCATGACCGCCGAAGGCCTGGAAATGGGTTGGATCGGTAGAAAAGCCGTTCTGGCCTGCTGTATCCGAACCTCCGCCAAGCGAGATCGCCCGCTCTACACTTACAGTCCCTGTCCAACTTGTGGTCACAGACTGAATGACAACCGCCCCTGTTGCGTTCAGTGCCAGCGCGCAGAACGGCCCAAGAAAATACGCAAGTTTCATATACGATCCTCCTATTCGGCGTGCCTCGATCTCATACTCCTGGCCTCAGTCTAGCAAAAACCACCCTGAAAATGGAACTGCTGATGGGCGAAGAGCCCTCCGTATCAATCCCTAACACACTAACGCGTTTCACCAACAGCGGTTACGATTCACTTGATGACTCACCAGTCTTACGACCCATCTCATGCCAGCCGCCAAACAGGTTCTTGGCTGCGGGCATTGGGATTCGTATGGGGCGCTGTAGTCGCATGCCTTGCCGTGTTCATTCGTCTACCTCTTCTCCAGCAGAGCCTCTGGTACGACGAGGTCTGGCGGACACGCGTCGTGCTCTCGGGCGAACGGGCCTGGGAGATCCTGACCCGCGACGTGCACGCCCCGCTCTACAACGCATTCATGGCTTTGTGGATCCGCGTCGCGGGCGATTCGGAACTGAGCATCCGTATTCCTTCGCTCCTCGCCGGCCTTGGAACGATCGCCCTCGTCCATTCCTGGTGCCGGCGATGCCTTGGGATTGGCGCCGCCCGTCGCATCGCGGCGTGGTTGCTCATCACGCCCTTCCTTGTCTGGTGGTCCACCCAGGCCAAGAACACCGCCTTCACGCTCTTCTTCACCACCTGGGCCCTGATCGCCCTCGACTCGCTGGTGCGTGATCGAACCGGGCGGGCCGTGCTGCTCGGGGCGGCCGCCGGGGCGCTGGCGATCTGGACCAACCTGCAGAGCCTTCTCGCCTTGGTCCCCGCCTGGGGGGTTGGCGGCGTGATGCTCCTGCGCCATGGCGGCAGCAGCAACAGGCTGTCGCGCCCGGGCCCGCTGCTGCTGAGCGCCACAGGAACGCTCCTGCTCGCCGCCCCGCTGCTGATCCTCAAGGCGACGCAGATCGAGCATCTGACGCGCGATTACCTGGGCTACCTCGGCCCGCTGCAGATTCTGCGACTGCTTGCGGTGCACCTGACCACGGGTGAGGCCCTGGCGCTCACCGAGCCATGGAAGTTGGCGGCGCTGCTGGTGCTGACACCCGTGGCGGGGCTGTCGCTGACGTGGGGGGTGCGATCGCTGCGGCGAGCCAACGCGGCATGGATGCCGCTCGCTGCCTTGGTAGGCCCGGTCCTGCTGCTCTGGGTGGTGTCGGAGGTGCTGGTCGCGAGTGGATCGCAGGTTCGGGTCTACCAGCCTCGTAACCTGGTCGTGATCCTTCCATGGTTCGCGGTGCTGCTGCTGGCGGGGGATGGAATGCGCGCCAGGGTCGTCGCCTGGCTCTGGGTCCTGCTTGCGACGGGCTCGAGCGTGCTGATGATCACGCTGCGGCGCGACGCGGTCACGGTGGACGTGCCCAACCCCGCGTGGCGCGAGTTCGCCCGTTTTGTGAATGAATCACCCGGCGCCCGGCAGCGGGTGGGCGTCGTCAGCCCCGCGCCCCTTCTCCCGTTGCGCTACTACGCCCCCGCGCTCGACCTGGGCCAGATCCCGCCCGGCGTTGATCCGAACCGCGAGGCCTTGCGGCTGCTGAACGAACGCGGGTGGGACCAGGTGTGGGTGGTCAGCGTTGATCACTGGCTGCCGATCGCGCCGCACGAAGCAGATACACATGGTCCCATCGCGCGGTGGCGCGGGCTTCGCGCATGGCGGCACGACCGCACCGGGCTCGACGCTGACTATTAAAGTTCCGATACGTCGATCTTGAACAACTCGGCCGTGTTCTTCCACAGCACCATCTCTCGCTCGTCGTCGTCGAGCTCGAGGCTGTGTACGAACTTGAGGTACGACTCCATCGTGCAGATGGGCCAGTCCGTGCCGTACAGCAGGTAGCGCGGCTCGCCGGCGTAGGTGATCATCTCGCGCACTTGCTCGAGCATGAACTTCTCGAACCGATCGTTGAAGTCGCCCAGCACCAACCCCGAGATGTCCGCGTGGACATTCTTGTTCTTGTAGACGACCTCCATGCAGTCGCGGATCCACGGGTTGCCGATGTGGCAGATCACGATCTTGAGGTCGGGGTTGTCGACCGCCACGTCGTCGATGTTGAGCGGGTGCGAGTAGCGCAGGCGTCCGGTGGGGGCGTAGGTGTCGCCCGTGTGGAACATCACTGGCACGTCGAACTCCATCGCCATGTCGTAGATCACCTGGCAGCGCTTGTCGTAGGGATAGAACGGCTCGTAGCCGGGGTACAGCTTGATCCCCTTCACCAGCCCGTCCTTGAGGTAGTCGGCGATCTCGCGCAGGTCCCGCTCCTTGTAGTGCAGGAACGAGACCCCCGCGACCACCGCGAGGTGCTTGCGGTCGCGCGTCTTGGCGACGACTTCGGAGGTCGGCGGACGGTTGGGCGTCACCTTGTACGAGGTGAGCACCAGCGAAAAATCGACGTTGTTGGCCTGCATCGCCGCCTCGAGCGAGTCGAGGCACTCGTCGATGTTGCGGACCTTCTCCTCGTGGTAGTTGTTCAGGTGCGTGTGGGCATCGATGATCACGCAGGCTCCTTTCTGTTGGGGGATGTTGTCGCGCCCAGCGTCAGACGCCGCAGCATTCTATGGGAAATGTCGCCGTCCGCCCACGCCCGCGCGCAGCTTCCGTCGCGTGCTCGTCCACCATGAAAAGCGGACGGGCCCGCGTGTCGCGAGCCCGCCCGTTCCCACTCGTCACGGAAGATCAAAGCGGAACGCTACGCGACCACCGGCGATCGCCGCAGCAGGCAACGGAAGGTCGCCCCTTCGAGCAGCGGACGCAGCGGCGTGTGCTTGGACTCGACCACGGATGCGGCGTCGGCCCGCTGCTCACGCGGCTTGCCGACAAACTCCACCCCCACGATCATCAGGTCGCCGTGGGGTGATTCCACGCGCTGCACCACCGCGTAACGCGGCGCGGCGCTCGACGTATCCGGGTCGTCGGGTGACACCTGGATCAGGTCTCCCTGGTGCGGGCGATCGATCGACCGCAGCGCAAACGCCGCTCCCGTCGCCGACTTATCCAGCGCCCATCCCATCGAAAACGACGTCCCTCCCTTCGCCCGCCACCACATGGGTGACGAATGGCGCACGCGCGGGGCTCGCCGACGTTCCAGTTCGAGTCGAGTCATTAGCCACCTCCGGTCTCGAAGACAGACGGGCGACCCCACGCCGCCCTGTCCGCGCCCTCGCACACATGCGCGGGCGCAGCGGAATGTCCGCCATACCCGGCGTCGGCGTCTGAACTCGTCGCTGCCACCTTGATGCCTTCGATTGGTAGTAATCGGCGGCTATCGGACGTACAGAACCCGGTTGCGTTGCCCATCATGATAGCAAGAAGCCATCGACGGCGTCCTCAACGGCCGCTCGCGCGATAGTCGCATGTCCTTTCAGGGATCAGCTTTAGCCGCGGCAGATGTACTCTTCGAGCACGTGGATCCGCACGTTCAGGCCGTCGGCCTCGAAGGCGTTGAGATCGCCGATCGACACCAGCCCGCGCAGCCTCCCCTGTTCCTGCACCGGCACGTGACGGATGCGGCTGCGCTGCATCAGCCCGCGCAGCGACAGCAGCGGTGTATCGGGCGCACAGCACAGCACATCCTTGGTCATGATGTCCGCAACGCGCGTCCGCGATGCGTCTTTCTCGCCCGCGACCAGACGCGTCAGGATGTCCCGCTCGGTCAGGATCCCGATCACCGACGCGTTTTGGGTCACCACCAGGCAACCAATCTTGTGCTCGTTCATGCGGCGGGCGGCGTCCAGCACGCTCGCGCCCGGCTCGATCGCCACGACGCCCTCGCCCTTGTCCTTCAGGATTGCGCTCACCGTGGACATGACAGGCCTCCTTTCGCGCTCTGCCCCACCGCCGGCGGGTCGAACACGGCCCATCTCCCCTCGCCGACACTACCCCGGCGGTTCCAAGGCAGCATACCAAAAAGCCAAGGAAAACTCCAGCACAAATCGACCAGATCAGCCCCCGCTCGCCACATTCAGACGCGGGCTGCGCCGCACCCGCACTCGGACATCCTTAAAAGCAGGCGTACGGCTTCTCGGGTCCACCCTCGCCGGCACCAGCACGTTGGCCTCCGGGTAGTACATCGCCACGTTCCCCGGACGGATAGGCGATTCGCGCACCAGCACGTCCATGAATCCCGTGTCCGTCTCCACCCGGGCGATGTCGTTCTCGTGCAGTTTCAACTGATCCATGTCCTCTCGCGCCATCAGGATCACGTCGCGCCGCTCCTGCCCCCGATAAAAATCCTCCTCCTCATAGACCACGGTGTTGAACTGCCCCTCGCTGCGGATCGTCATGAGGCGCATGTCGCCTGGCGCGCGCACCGGCCCGGGCGCAACCGAGTTGAATACCGCCCTGCCCGTGGGCGTCTTGAACTCCGGGGCGTGCAGGATCCGCCCGGGCACGACGAACTCCTGCTTCGAGCGCTCGATCCCGGCCAGTTGCGCCAACTCAGGGACCAGGGCCGCGAGCCCCTCGCGCAGCGAGGCGTGCTTCTCCATCGCTTCCAGGTCGACGGGCCCCGCCCGCGTCAGCCCGCGCCGGGCGATCGCCGCGATGACCGCGACCTCGGCCCGGGGTCCCACGTGTCGCGGCGCACCGCCATCGCTCATGCGCACGAACGAGAACATCGACTCCTGCGTGGTGGGCTGGGGTTCTTCATCACGCGCCAGCACCGGCAGGACCAGCGATTCACCCCCGCGGCCGTGCACATGCCCGCTGTTGAGTGTGGTCGACAGAAACACGGTGCAGCCGATCTTTTGGAGCGCACGCGTCGCCCACGCCGAATCGGGGGCCGACCCGTACAGGTTCCCGCCTAGGTGTAGTGCGAAACGCACCTTCCCCGCGTCGGCCCGTTCAAGGCAGGCGAGGGTGTCAAGCCCCTCGCCCCGCGGCATCGGCACGCCGTATCGGGCCTCGAGCCCATCCAGGAACGCCCGCGACGGCACCGGCACCACACCCACCGTCCCCATCCCCTGCACGTTGCTGTGCCCGCGCAGGGGAAGCAGCCCGGCCCCGGCTCGTCCGACCATGCCGCGGAGCAGGGCGCAATTGACGATCGCGTGCACGCCGCCCACGCCGTCGATCTGGTGCGTGATGCCCATCGTCCAGCAGAAGACCGCGGCCCTCGCTCGTCCATACATCGCCGCCACGCGTCGGATCTGCTCGACCTCGACCCCCGCGCTGGCGGCGAGATCCTCACACGACGACGCCTCCACCCCGCGTCGCCACTCCGCAAACCCCTGGGTGTGTGCTTCGATGAACGCCGCGTCTTCGCCCCTGGCCTCGAGCACGCCCTTGGCCAGCGCGATGAAAAACGCCGCATCGCCCGCGATATGCGGCATGACGTACTCATCCGCGATGGTCGAACCGAACAGCATCGATCGCACATCGCTGGGCACGCGGAAATGCTCGAGCCCCACCTCGCGCAGTGGGTTGACGACAACGACCTTTCCGCCGCGGCGCTTGAGTTCGACCAGGTTCCGCAGCAGGCGAGGGTGGTTCGATGCGGGATTGGCGCCGATTACAAAGACAAGGTCGGCCTGATCGAGGTCTTCGAGCGTGATCGTCCCCGCGCCCGAACCGATCGCCTCTTTCAAACCCACGCCCGAGGCGTTGTGGCAGAAGAACGAGCAGTTGTTGACGTTGTTGGTGCCATGCAGCCGGGCCACCAACTGCAGGAGGAACCCCGCCTCGTTGCTCGAGCGCCCGCTCGCGTAGAAGAAACTCTCGTCGGGCGGGGCGTGGCGCAGCGCGTCCGCCGCCCTCTCGATCGCCTCGTCCCACGGGATCTCCCGGTAGTGCGTGTCGGCGGGCCCGGCGTAGAGGGGCGCGGTCAGGCGGCCGGCGGCCTCGAGTTCGCGCGGGCTCATCGCTCCCAGCTCGCGGATCGAGAACGTCTCGAAGAAGCCCTCGCGGATGCGCCCCTGCAGATCCGCGGCCATCGCCTGGACCGATTTCTTGCAGACCTCGGGGAAGCGGCCCGCCTCGTTCACCATCCCGCCACCCTGCCCACCCATGCCCAGTGCGCAGGTCTTGCAGGCGTTGCGCGAACGCAGGGCCTTCCACATCCGCATGAAACCGCCGGCGGCGTGGGCCTTGCGGAGTGTGTAGAGGATCGCGGGGAGCCCCCCGCCGCTTTTCGGACGCTTCATCGCCCCAGCGTACCTGCGCGATGGCCCCCGCGGCTTCCTAACATCCCGTCCCCGTCGCGGTCCACGCGCCGGGCTCCACGATGAAACCCCGGAGGCGGCGATGAAGAACGTGCTGGTGCTCGGCGCGGGCAAGGTCGGTAAATCAGTGGCGGAACTCCTGCTGGCCTGCGGCATGGGGGCCTATCGCGTGACGCTCGCCGACCGCGACCAGGCCAATCTCGACGAGGCCCGCCAGAACCTCGACCGCCTCAAGAAGAGCGTCCCCCACGCGATCGAGTTCGATCTCGTCAAGGCCGATGTCAGCGACGCGGCCCAGGTCCGCTCGCTCCTCCAGGGCAAGTACGCCGTCATCTGCATGCTCCCCTTCAACTTCGTCGCGGGCATCGCCGACGCGGCCAACGATCTGGGCGTGCACTACTTCGACGTGACCGAAGACGTCGAAACGACCGAGCGGGTCCGCGAGATCGCCCAGAATGCGAAGGTCGCGCTGGTGCCCCAGTGCGGGCTGGCGCCCGGCTACATCGCCATCGCGGCCCAGGACGTGGCCAAGCGCTTCGACACGATCGACGAACTGATCCTGCGCGTGGGCGCGCTCCCGCAGTATTCGACCAACGCGCTCAAGTACAACGTGACCTGGTCCGCCGCGGGCGTGGTGAATGAATACTGCGAGCCGTGCAACGTGATGCTCGACGGGCGCGCGACAACCGTGCCCGCGCTCGAGGGGGTCGAGAACTTCGCCTTCGAGGGCGTGGATTACGAGGCCTTCTACACCTCGGGCGGCGTGGGCACGCTGATCGAATCGCTCATCGAGCAGAAGCGCACCACGCCCACCTCGATGATCGCGTACAAGACGATCCGCTACCCCGGGCATTGTGGCCTGATGAAGTTCCTGCTGCAGGACATGCGTCTCGGGGCCGAGCACGCCCAGCCCACGCCCTCGGGGCGCGTCTTCGATCGGGCCTTGTGCGTCGAGATGCTCGAGCACGCCGCCCCCCGCACCGAGCAGGACGTGGTCGTGGTCTTCGTGAGCTGCATCGGGACGCGTCAGGGGCGTCGCGAGCAGATCAACTTCAAGCGCACAATCCACTCGACCGAACTCTTCGGGCGCGTCTGGCCCGCCATTGAGCTGACCACCGCCGCCGGCGTGTGCGCGATGGTCGATCTGCACCGTCTGGGCAAACTGCCCGCCCGGGGCTTTGTGCGTCAGGAACAGTGCGCCCTCGACACCTTCAACCAGACCCCCTTCGGGCTGGCCTATGAGAATCCGGGGGCACTCGCGGCGGCCGTGGGCTCCAAAGGCAAGGCCTCGTGAGACGTCGCGGCTTTCGGCGAGAAGCCCCCGACGATGGGCAGGCCTACTTCACCAAGCAGGCGTTGCTCGACGCGGGCGAGATCTCGTCCAAGACCTTCGACATGATCCGCAAGGCCGCTCGCATCAAGGGCCCCGGTCACGGCGGGCTTACCTGGCCCTTCAGCACCGCCGACGTCATCACCCTCATCCGATGCGCCGAGGGTGGCCGCTTCACCGAGCGCGGCGCGCCCGCGGCGATCGGCTGGCGAGCGCTGCTTGTCGAGGCGGGCATCGATCCCGACGCGTAAACCCGCCACGGCGCTGAAACACATCGCTCGAAAGCCGCTCATTGGGGGTGGTTTACGACGCGCTCACTATTCGTGTCATGAATTCGCGTGGGTGACCACGCGGACATCCGATCTGAGTTGTGTAGGCTGCGCAACAGGGCGGCTGCACCCGCGTCGGTCGCGGGTCCGGCGACGTCCCTTGGGGGCTCCTCGTCATGGTCCGATCCATTCTCGCCGTCGTCATCACGTATATCGCGATGTCCGCGCTCATCATCGGCGTGTTCGCGGGATTGTGGCTGGGCCTGGGCCCGGATCGCCTGCTCGAGCCGGGGAGTTGGAAGGGCAATCTGTTCTTCTCGATCGCCGCCCCTTCGATCACCGTGCTCGCCGGTCTGATCGGCGGATGTCTGTGTGCCAGGATCGGACGTGGACGCGGGCCCGTGATCGCGCTGGCCGCCATCGTCTTCGTGCTGGGCATGGCGATGTGCATGGTCACGATCCAGAAGCCCTACCCCGCCGATCCGCGCGAGCCGGGCCTGACCATGACGCAGATCATGGAGCAGGGACGCGAGCCCACGTGGCTGGCGGTGCTCAACCCGATCATCGGCGCCGGGGCCGTGCTGCTGAGCGGGCTCGCCGCCGTTCGCAAGCGCATGGGCACGGCTTCGCCCACCCGGGGCGTGTGATACGGGCTGCCCCGCGCACGCCGAGATTACGACGGGAATCGTGACCCAGCGTGACGGGTTATCTGATCCGGGTGCCACCACTCGCCGCGGCTTGGCGTGGTGTCTGAGTTCCGCTCTTCTCCGGGTGCCACCACCCGACGCGTCCTCGCGAACCGTAGTGTCTGTCTCGGCATCTTGCACTTTGGTTCATGCCTCGCGCGACGCGCGGGCGGCAGACCGCCCGCTCTTCGTGGCACCCAGAAAAGAGCATGCTCCAGACATGCAGCCCGACCGTCAGGGAGGGCCCTCTTCGCTTACGTTCGCATTCCAAGAAAGCCCTCGCTCACGCTCGGGCTGCATGCCCCGCACCGCGCCCGCTCCGGCTCCGGTTGCCACCACTTGCCGCGGCCTGGCGTGGTGTCTGAGTCGCATCGCGCACGGCCCGCGGGCGCCTGATGCTTGCTGCCGCGCGCAAGAACGCGGGAATCGACACGGACGGTGTGCGTCCGGGCCGATGCCCGCGGGGTTCTGGCGGCCGCCCTGGGCGGCCCGATGCTTACTTGGCGGTCTTCACCGACTTGGCGACGGCGGCGTCCTTCTGCGCGTCGGTCATCTTCTCCCACTTGGGGACGCAGCCCTTGCAGCAGAAGCCGACTTTCTGGCCCTTCCACATCGCCGCGGGGATGGCCGGGTTCACCGCGTCCTTGGGGTTGACGACGCACATGGCGTTGACGGTGTCGGTGGTGCCCTTGGGCTCGGCGCACGCGACGCCGTCGCAATCCGCGCACTTGGCGGTCGCGCACCCTCCCAGAACCGAAGCCACCACGACCGACGCCAGAACCGCCTTGAACAAGCGAGCCATGCGAATCTCCCGTACTTCTCGAACAGCCCCCAATCACGACGGCCTACACGCCGACGCGACTGCGGAGCGAGTTGTCCGCAAAGCCTAGGCCCCCCGCCGCCAGCCTGTACCATGCCCGCATGATTCAACCCCGCCCAAGTCCACGCCTGGTGGTGTCGCTGCTCGCGGGCGTGCTGGTTCTCCTGGGGTGGTCGGCCTATCGCCCCAATGACACCCTGGTCTGGGCGCTCGAGGTGGCCCCCGCCGTCGTCGCGATCATCCTGCTGGCGGCGACCTGGAAACGCTTCCCGCTCACCAACCTGGCATACATCCTCATCGCGATCCACGCGGCGATCCTCATCATCGGGGGGCACTACACCTACGCCGAGGTTCCCCTCGGCAACTGGGCCCGCGATACGTTCGACCTCTCGCGCAACCACTACGACCGCCTCGGGCATCTGGCCCAGGGGTTCATCCCCGCGATCGTCGCGCGCGAGGTGCTGCTGCGCTGCACCCCCCTCAAGCCCGGCGGGTGGCTTTTTTACCTGGTGGTGAGCGTTTGCGTCGCCATCAGCGGCGTGTACGAGATCATCGAGTGGCTCGTCGCCGAGATCGATTCCAGCGGCTCGACCGACTTCCTCGCGACACAAGGCGACGTGTGGGACACCCAGAAGGACATCGCGTTGTGCCTCGTCGGGGCGATCGCGTCGCTTCTGCTGCTTGCCCGAGTGCACTGCCGGCAACTCAACCTGGCCTAGGCATTTCGGCTAGGCTCATCGCATGGCCTCATTTCTCTCTAGGCTCTTCGGACGTGAGGAAAAGTCGCCCGGCTTCAGGCTCGATTGGGATGGGCTGCAATGCCGCCCCTCCTCCGGCGGACGCAAGGCCGATGATTGGGCGATGATCGAGCCCATTCTCCGCGGCATGGAAGGCGGGGATGGCCACGTGATCCTCGGGCTCAAGGAACAGCATTACATTCAGGCCGCCGTGGGCATCGATGGCCTCGTCGTCGAATATCGCGAGGACAACGGCGATCACTACGCGTGCGTCGACCCGCTCACGGTCCAGCGGACGATCGATCTCTTCAAGGCCTTCTTTGAAGATCCCGCGTCCATCCACGAGAAGGGTCGCTGGCACAAGGTCGATCTCTGAACCCCTGCTGGCTTGTCCTTCTCAACGCCCGCGCCGAGCCGCGGCCTTGCAAGAAAAAGACCCGGGCCGGCGCCTCCTCCAAGCGCCGACCCGGGCCGAGATCGAAAGCCTTTTCCGGCAGTGTGATCAGCGACGCCGGCGCATCGCCACCAGCCCGCCAATCCCCAGCAGCGCGAGCGACCCTGGCGTGGGGAGGTGGTTGCCCGTCAGCAGCACCATGCGATTGGTGCCGTCGGGCGCCGTCGCGAGGCAGTAGATCCGCGACCCGTCATCGGAGATGTGCCTAGTGGAGACGAGCGTCCAGCCCGCGGGGAGCAGCCCCGCCTGGCTGTAGATGGTGTGCAGGTTGAAGACCTCGCCCCCGTTCAGCGAGTGCAGCATCGCCCGGTTCCCCTGGCCCGAGATCCACATCGAGCCCCCGCCCAGCGTGCCCGCATAGTTCATCGCCGTCAGTTGCCCGAAGATCGCGCCCGGGAGCAACGGCACGGCGTGGGGGTTCCCCGCGGCGTCCCACCAGTAGGGCTGCGTAATCCCCCCGATCGTCGCCGTCCCGCCCACGCGCGAGGCGTCGCCCGACATCGACGCGCCGACCGCACCAGCCTCGATGCTGCTCGCGCCCGCGGGCATGTTGAGCGCCGAGACCGTGTTGTTCTCATAGTTCCAGCGGTAGGCGTTGGTCGGATTGCCGGGGAAGGTGCCCAGCACCACCATCACGGGCACGTCGGCGGCAATGCCGCGGTACGCCCCCGCGGACCCTGCCGGGTTGATCGCCAGGAACGAGGTTGTCGCCCGACGGTGGTACGAGGCGGTCATCGCGGCGGTCGGGCTGGGCAGGCCGAACGCCGTCCCGTTGGCGTTAGTGCCATAAGCCGGGCCAACGCCCGACACGCCCGATGGCAGCGGGATATTGACCGCGGGGATCGTGCTGCCCACGGCGTTCGCGATCGACCAGTGCTGCGGGGTCGTCGTCGTCCCCCCCACCACGACCTGCCCGTTGCGCGACATGCCGAAGGGCGACGAGCCCGAGGGAATCGTCAGCAGGTAGTTGGTGCTCGGGGTCACCAGCACGCCCTGGCCCAGGTTGGTCGCGCCGACGTACGACATCCCGTCGCCGGAGATATCGATCACGCTGGTCCAGTAGGACGCGCCGCTGGGCAGGTTGCCGAGCGGCCCGAAGGCGATGGGGTCCCAGGCCTGCGCGTTCGCCGCGCCGCCCGCCGCCACAATGCCAGCCACGCTCATGACCTTGATCGCGCGAACAAATCCGTTATTCATGATCACTCCCTCGAACCCGCCGCGGCGAACCCACCCGTGGGGCACACCCGGCGTGTATACAACAGCGGCGTGACCGTAGCGCGCTTTGTATACAGTTCTCAAACGACAACCGCAAGTTTTTGCGGACCAGGTAGTTAAGAACGGTTCGCGGTATTATCGGACGATACGATGAAGAGCGATCGTGGTCTTGAAATGCAGGCCGTCAATAAAAGGACCTCGGCGTAGTGCCGAGGTCCTGGTCCATGCTCGAAGGTTGGCTCTCGACGACTTACCCCATGTGCTTGATCACCGCGTCGGCGAACTCGCTGCACTTGACCTTCTTCACGCTCGCGTCGCCCTCGGCCTTCATCAGGCGCTCGAAGTCGTAGGTCACGGTCTTGGCGCTGATCGCCCCGTCCATGCCCTTGATGATGAGGTCCGCCGCTTCGCCCCAGCCCATGTAGCGCAGCATCATCTCGCCGCTGAGCACGACCGAGCCGGGGTTCACCTGGTCGAGGTTGGCGTACTTGGGCGCGGTGCCGTGGGTCGCCTCAAAGATCGCGTGCCCGGTGACATAGTTGATGTTCGCGCCGGGAGCGATGCCGATGCCGCCGATCTGGGCGGCGAGCGCGTCGCTCAGGTAATCGCCGTTGAGGTTCATGCAGGCGATGACGTCGAAGTCCTTGGGGCGGGTGAGGACCTGCTGCAGGGTGATGTCCGCGATCGAATCGCGAACCAACAGCATCTTCTTCCACTTGCCGTCGCCGTGGGTCTTACCGATCGACGCGAAGACGCCCTCGACTTCTTTGACGATCTTGGCCTTCTGCTCGGCGGTCATCATGTCGTAGCCCGGGTCGATCATCTTGGCGTTGGCCTCGGGGCTGAGGCCCGGGTTGGCCTCGGCGTTGCCCAGGATCCAGCTCTCGCGCTCGGTGACGACCTGCCCGCGGAAGAAGTCGACCGCGACCTTGTAGCCCCAGTCCTTGAAGGCCCCTTCGGTGAACTTCATGATGTTCCCCTTGTGGACCAGCGTCACGTTGCGGCGTTTTTCCTTCAGGGCGAAGGCGATCGCCGAGTGAACCAGGCGCTCGGTGCCCAGGTACGACACGGGCTTGATGCCCACGCCGACCATCAGCGGGTTGTCGCGCTTGGGCGCGCCGATCCCCTCGAGGGCCTTCTGCCAATCATCCCCCGCGGCCTTGGACCCGAAGCGGATCTTCTTGAACTCCTTGGGGAACTCCTTCTCCCAGAACGCCAGCACCTTGGCCGCCTCGGGCGTGCCGGCGGCGTATTCGATGCCCGCGTAGATGTCTTCGGTGTTCTCGCGGAAGATCACCATGTCGCAGTCCTGCGGGCGCTTCACCGGGCTGGGCACGCCCTTGAACCAACGCACGGGGCGCAGGCAGACGTACAGGTCGAGCATCTGACGCAGCGCGACGTTGAGCGAGCGGATGCCGCCGCCGACGGGTGTCGTCAGCGGGCCCTTGATGCCCACGAGATAGGCGCGGAAGGCGTCGAGCGTGGCGTCGGGCAGCCAGTTGCCCGTCTGGTTGAAGGCCTTCTCGCCCGCGAGGACTTCGCGCCAGTCGATCTTGCGCTTGCCGCCGTAGGCCTTCTGCACCGCGGCGTCGAAGACCCGCACACTGGCGCGCCAGATGTCCGGCCCGGTGCCGTCGCCCTCGATGAAGGGGATGACGGGCTGATCGGGGACATTGAGTTTGCCGGACTGCATCGTGATCGCGCTGGCCATCGGGGAATCTCCGTGAGAATGAGTGCTGAAAACGAGTTGTGCCCGGGTCGCGTGGCGGCCCATCGGGGGCCCCTTCGCCGCGGGGAAATGAGGATAGGAGGCTCACGCCCCCCTCTACTCTACGGGCTGGCTGATCCAGGTGCCCCCGGACGATGACCTGGGCATGCGGCCCGGGTGTGAGCGGAGGCGCATTGGCTGACGAACGCACGCGCATGGGCATTTGCCGCCGGCCGGGCTGCCCGTGAAGGGCATGCTCGTCTCTGGGTGCCACGACCCGCGGGTGGTCCGCCGCCCGCGCGTCGTGCGTCGTGTGAACGTTGACGCACGCCGGCGAGTCAGACACCACGCGCCGCGAGGACGCGTCGGGTGGTGGCACCCGGAGAAGACGCGCCGTGTGGTGGCACGCGACCGCACCGATTGTCTCTACAACCCCGGGATCTTGCCCAGGTCGTCGTCCTTGCCCATGAGGATCAGCACGTCCTTGGCCTGCAGGGGCTGGTCGGGGCGGGGCATCTCGATGCGCGGCGGCAGATCCGACTCGGGCCTCGGGCGCCGGATCGCCACGACGTGCACCAAAAACTTTTCGCGCAGGCGCAGTTCGATCAGGTTCTTGCCCACCCAGTCCTCGGGCACGGGCGCCTCGACCAGGCTGTACCCCTCGTGAAACTCGATCTGATTGAGGAACTTGGGGGCGGCGATCCGGTTGGCCCATCGGTCGGCGGACTCCTCCTCAGGGTTGAGCGTCTCGTCGGCCCCCACCCGGCGCAGGATCCGCGCCGCGAGCGTGGTGGGCGCACGGGCGATCACCAGCGGCACCTTGAGTTGCTTAAGCAGCACCGTCGTCAGCACGATCGCCTCGAAATCGTCGCCGATGGCGACCATCGCCGCCCGCGTCCCCTCGGGGATGTTCGCCGCGAGGGCCTCTTCGTCGGTCGAATCGAGGGCGACGGCGTGGGCGACGTCTTCGCGCACTTCCTCGACGAGATCGCGCCGGCGGTCGATCGCCATCACATCGACGCCGCGCTCGGTCAGGCGGGCGGCGAAGCGTCGCCCGAAGGTTCCAAGGCCGACGACAAGCACAGGTCCGGGCATCGTTCGCACTCCTCTCATCAACCCAGCGTCAGATCTTCGCGCGGATAGAGATACCGGCGCGACGGGGCCTTGCGCACCACCAGCACGCCCAGCAGCGCCAGGGGCCCCACGCGCCCGAGGAACATCGTCGCCGCGACGATCAGTTTGCCCGGGTCCGAGAGCGTGGGCGTGACGCCCAGGCTCAGGCCCGTGGTGGTCGCGGCGCTGATTGATTCAAAGACCAGGACGGCGGGGTCGGCCTGCTCGCTGGCGCACAGCACCACCGACGCCCCCAGCACCAGGGCGATCATGCAGACGGCGACCGCGCCCGCCCGGCGCACCAGCGCCTCGGGGATCGCCCGCCCAAAGGCCTCGGTCTCGGCCCGCCCGCGGATCGTCGCCACCACGCTCAGCACCAGCACGCCCAGCGTCGTGGTCTTGGTCCCGCCCGCCGTCGAGCCGGGCGACCCGCCGACGAACATCAGGGCGGCGATCATCACGATCGACGCGGGCGCGAGCGAGGTCATCGCCACGCTGTTGAACCCCGCCGTCCGCGACGAGATGGCCATGAAGTTGGCGTCGGCGGCGTGCGTCAACAGCCCCGCGCCCGAGTCCTCCATGCCCGCCTGCGCTCCGAAGATCGCGCACGCGCCGATGGCGTGCACGCCCAACGTCGTCAGCAGCGTGATCTTCGAGTGCAGCGAGAGCCCGCGGCGCACGCCACCCATCAGCCGCACGCGGCACCAGTTCCCCAGGTCCATCAGCAGCGGGAATCCCAGGCCCCCCGTCACGACCAGCAGCGCCATGACCACCTGCGTGGTGGCGTGCGTGCGAAGGCCCGTCAGGCTGCTCCCCGTCAGATCAAACCCGGCGTTGCAGAAGGCGCTGATCGCGTGAAAGACCGCGTGCCCCACCCGTTGTCCGGAAGTCTCCCCCTCCTGCACGGGCCACAGGGCGTACAGCGCCGCAGCCCCGATCAGTTCGATCACCAGCACGCTCAGCAGAACCGTGGCGATGAACTTGCGCACATCCGCGAGCGAGCGGTGCTCGAGCGCGTCGCGCACGCTTACACGCTCGCGCAGCGACAATCGCCCGCTCAGCAGCCATGCGTACATCGCGCCAAAGAGCACGATGCCAAGACCGCCCGTCTGGATCAACCCGGCGATGACCGCCTGCCCCGCGGGCGAGAAGTCCGCCGCCGTCGATCGCACCGTCAGCCCCGTCACGCACACCGCCGAGGTCGAGGTGAAGAGCGCATCGGTCCACGTCAGCGCGGTGTGCGGGTGGCAGACGGGCAACTTGAGCAGCATCGTGCCCAGCGCAATGATGAACAGAAACGTGAGCGGCAAGAGCAAGCCGGGCGCGTTGGTCCTGCGCAGCACCTCGCCCGCGCCGCGCCCCAGGGCCAGCAGCGCCGCCGCCAACGCCGCCGCATCGAGCAGCAGCACACCCACATCCGACCAGCGCGTGCCCCACAAGCCAAGCCCGACGAGCGGCAGCACGACCAGCAGCACGCCGTCCGCCGCGGTGGGCGGTTGCGCGTCCTCAATCTTGCGCCCGATCGACGTCACCGCGCGTCGCCACGCCCCCCACCACCCAAGCCGTCGCGCCGCATCAGGCGATCGAAACACGAAGGGCAACGCAACGCCATAGGCCAGCAGCATTCCCACCTGAACCAGCAGCAGCACGCCCACGGGCAGGATCGGTGGCTCGAACCCCACGCGAGCAGCCACCGCCGCCCCCGCCCCAAGCGGGAGCAAGGACCACGGCAGCCATCGCCGCATCGGGAGCGCCTGGGTTGGATTGAGCAGCCCCATGCCTGTAAGCCGCTAGCGTACGGGACGCGGGGCATTCATGCCGATCCGGCCGGTCAAGGCCGATCCTGTGTCAGGTTCTTGAACTCGCGCCAGTACGCGCTCCCGGCCATCTGGTGGCGCAACTCGGCGGCGTAGAGGTCCTTGCCCTCCACGCCGTCGGGCCAGGCCATGTCGAGAAACCGCCAGGCCAGCGCCTCGTGCCCCGTGTACATCAGGTCGAGCATCCACGCCCCCAGCGCCGGCGGCACGGGTTCGGTTCCTTCCATGCGCGAGAACGCATCGCGTACGCGGGACGCCTCCGCGGCGAGTTCGGCCTCGGCGGGGGCGTCTTTCAGCATGCCGGAAAGGTGCAGCGCGTAACGCGACCCGTCCCATCGCAGGACGATCTCGGGGCGGGGTGAGTCGACGAAACTCGACCGCCAATAGGCGTAATGCCAGTCGATGCCGCGGAACTCGGCGACGCCATCGTCGGCAAAGACGAACTGCCCCCCGTCGTGCGCCTCGATGGTGGCCAGCAGCACGGGCGACGCCGACAGTGATACGACATGATACGTGAGGCAGCAGTGCGCTCCGCCCGAAAAGCCGCTGACCAGGAGATCGGTCACACCCTCGCCCGTGATGTCCATGAAGACGCCAAGGCGGGCGCGGCCGGGGGTCGGGACGCCATCACCGAGATTGACTTTGAAATCCTCGACCACGACGGGCTCGCCGCCAGAGCCGCGGATGACCACGCGCTCGCCAAAGTCCTGAGGATTGCGCACCTGCTGCAGCAGCACGACCGTTTCGCCCTGAACGTGCCGCTCCACGGTCTTCCAGCGCGGCATCAGGGCGTAGTACGCCCGCGTCAGGAGCGGCCCGCTCAGGAGCACGACCGGAAAGGCCAGGCAGACCAGCGCCAACACCAACCACCAGCCGCGTCGACGCGTGCGGCCAAGGTCCTCCTCGCGGCGCACCTCACGCCCGCATTCGGGGCAGCGAAGCACACGCATCGGCCCGAACTCGTACCAGCAGGAAGGACAGCGCCGACGCCCCCGCGCCGGATCACCCCGACGCCAGCAGATCACCCATGCCAGGGCGCACACGAATGAAATCGACGCGGCGATCACCCACGGAAGTGTCAGCGTGCTCATGGTCACGTGCGCGAACAATAACAGCCCGGCGACGGCGCCGGGCTGCGGGGGTTCAATGCCTTGCGTGGGGTCTTAGCCCTTGATCGCGGTGACGCGGACCTTGGTGTACCGCTGGCGGTGGCCCTGCTTGCGCTGCCACGCCTTCTTCGGGCGGAACTTCCAGATCGTGATCTTGTCGTCCTTGAGGATCGGCTCGACGACCTCGCCCGTGACGGTCGCGCCGGCGACGTAGGGCTGGCCGAGTTTGGCGCTGCCGCCAACCTCGCCCACGACGAGGATCTTGTCGAACGTGACCGCGGCGCCGGGCTTCAGCAGGCCGTCTTCCAGCAGATCGACGAGGATCTCCTCGCCCTGGGTGACCTTGCGCTGACTCCCGGATTCTTCGATAATGGCATACATGCGTGCACCGTCCTCAGATAAGGGTCTGGATGGTAGCCGCACGAATCGCCGGGACAAGTGCCGCTCCCCTCGCGTTTGGCGTGCGTCAGGGTGTTTCGAACCTCATTCCAGGCGCGGGGCGGGTTCAATGGCCGCCTTGCGGGCCGACGCCCGGACCACTTTGCGGATCCCCAACACACCCAGCCCCAGCAGGAGCCACCAGACCAGCCCCCCGACCACGAAATTCACAATCACTACCCCGATACCCGCCGCCACACCCAATAGACCGGGAACCCCGCCCCCAGCACGCCCAGCCACACCAGCGTGTCACGCGGCGATTCCACGATCGACAGCAGCGTCATCGCCAGCGCCGCCAGCACAAACACCCCCGGCACGAACGGATACCCCGGGCACGCAAACGCCCGCTCACCCGGCGCCCGCCGCCTCAGGATGAACAACGCCAGCGCGGCCAGTCCATAAAAGATCCACATCGTGAAGACGAATCCGCCCGCGAGGCGCTCGAACGTGCCCAGGCTCCAGACGGCGATGGTCGAGAGGCACAACTGCACCCACAGGCTCGCCGCGGGCGTCTCGTAGCGCGGATGGATCTTCGCCAGGAACGCGAACAGCAGGCCGTCGCGGGCCTGCGCGAAACTCACGCGCGCCCCCGTCAGGATCGACCCGTGCGTCGAGCCCAGCGTCGAGACGAGCACCAGCAGCGTCACCCCCAGCGCGCCCCACTGGCCCAGCAGCAGCCCCATCACCTCGGGCGCAACGGTGCTCATCTGGCGCATCTCGCCCAGCGGGATCGCCCCCACATACACCCCGTTCACGCCCAGGTAGAGCAGCGTGACGCCCAGCGTCCCCGCGACATACACCCGCGGCAGCGTGCGCGTGGGCTCGCGCACCTCGCCCGCGATGGCCCCAACATCGCTCCACCCGTCGTAGGTCCACATGACCGCCGTCATCACCGGCGCGATCGCCATCCAGGGCGAAAGGTCCTTCACGAGGGTGACGGTTCCCGCCTCGCGCTGGAGCCCGGGGATCATCGCCGCCCCCACCAGCGCGATGACCAGCAGCGCGCCCATCTTGAGCGCGGTCAGCGCGGTCGCCAGCCCCGCCCCCTGGCGCACACCGACTACATTGACCCACGTCAGCCCCGCGAGCACCAGCGTGGTGGTCAGGCGCGGGTCGATCGTCGTGCCCGCCAGCGTGTTGAGATGCTCGGCGAAGATGATCGCGATGCCCGCCGCCGCCAGCGGCTTGCTGATCAGCAGGTATGTCCATCCGAACGTGAACGCCGTCGCCCGCCCATAGGCCTCGCGCAGGAAGACATAGATCCCCCCCGAGCGCGGATACTTCACCGCCAGTTCGGCATAAGTGAGCGCCCCGGCGAGCGAGAGCAGCCCGCCCCCGATCCACGCCAGCATCACCCACCACCATGCGTCGGTGTATTGCGCGATCACCGTCGGCGTGCGGAAGATCCCGCTGCCGATCATGATCCCGGCCATCACGCCCAGCGCGCCCAGGAACCCCACCCGCCGCGGCAGGTCCGGGCGCAAGGGCGTCGTCGCCACGGCAGAGGTCGATCCGGCGGGGTCGTTCATGCCCCGTGGTATATCGCGTTTCGCCCGCCCGCGTGGGGTTTAGTCGATCGTGTCCTTGGCCTGGCGCTCGGCCCGGCGGCGCATCGATTCATCCAGCAGCTTCTTGCGAAGCCGGATGGTCTTGGGCGTGAGTTCGACGAGCTCGTCGTTCTCGATGTATTCGAGGGCCTGCTCGAGCGAGAGTTTGCGCGGGGCCTTGAGGACGACCGTCGCTTCCTTGCTCGCCGCGCGCATGTTGTCGAGGTGCTTGAGGCGCGTGGCGTTGACGGTCAGGTCGTTGTCGCGGTTGTGCTCGCCCACGATCATGCCCGAATAGACCTTGTCGCCCGGCGTCACGAACATCACGCCGCGCTCGGCCAGTTCCTTCAGGGCATAGGTCGTGACCTGCCCCGTCTCAAGCGAGATCAGCACGCCCTGCAGGCGATGCGGGATCTCGCCCGCCACCGGCTGGAATCGCGTGAACGAGTGGTGCATGACGGCCTGTCCCTGGGTCGCGGTCAGCACGCGCCCGCGCAGACCGATCAGGCTGCGCGAGGGGATCTCGAAGACCAGGTGCGAGGCGTTGTCGCCGCGGGGCTCCATCTTCTTGAGTTCGCCCTTGCGCCCGCCCACGAGTTCCATGACCCCGCCGATGGCGTCGCTCGGGCAATCGACCACGAGTTCCTCGACGGGCTCGCATGGCACGCCGTCGATCTCGCGCACGATCACCTCGGGCTTGCCGACGCTCAGTTCGTAGCCCTCGCGGCGCATGGTCTCGATGAGGATGCCCAGCGACAGCACGCCGCGCCCCGACACCATGAACTCGTCGCTCGTCCGCCCCGGATTCACCCGCATCGACGGGTTGCGCTGCAGTTCAGCGTACAACCGCTCGCGGATCTGGCGGCTGGTGACGTACTCGCCCTCCTGCCCCGCGAAGGGTGAATCGTTGATGCGGAAGAGCATCGTCATTGTCGGCTCGTCGACCGTCACGGGCGGGAGCTGCTCGGGGCTCTCGGGGTCGGCGATCGTGTCGCCGATGTCGATGCTCTCGAGCCCCACCACCGCGCACAGGTCACCCGCCTCGACCGAGTCGACCTCGGCCCGGCGCAGACCCACAAAGTGCAGCAGCTGCTGCACCTTCGTGAGCACCTGCTTGCCGTCGCGCTTGATCACGCACACGCCCTGGCCCGAGTGGATCGTCCCGTTCACCACGCGACCGATCCCGATCCGCCCCACGTACTCGTTGTAGTCGATGTTCGTCACCAGCACCTGCAGTGGCTTCTCGAGGTCCGCCAGCGGGCCGGGCACCTCCCGCACGATCGCCTCGAAGACGTCGCGCAGGTCCGCGGGGCGATTCTCGGGCAGGGGCCACTGGCGCGTCGCCCACCCGTTCTTGCCCGAGGCATAGATCACCGGGAAGTCCAGCGCGTGTTCTTCGGCGCCGAGATCGACCAGCAGGTCAAAGACCTCGTTCACGACCGCCTGCACCCGCTCGTCGGGGCGATCGACCTTGTTCACGATCACCACCGGCTTGAGCCCCGCCTCGAGCGCCTTGCCCAGCACAAACTTGGTCTGGGGCATCACGCCCTCCGAGGCGTCCACCAGAAGGCAGCACCCGTCGGCCATCCGCAGCACCCGCTCTACCTCACCGCCAAAGTCGGCGTGCCCGGGCGTGTCCAGGATGTTGATGCGATAGGTCTTGCCGTCCAGCCCGTGATAGGCCACGGCACAGTTCTTGGACAGGATCGTGATCCCGCGCTCGCGCTCGAGCGGGTTGCTGTCCATGATCAGCCCGTGCTGGCCCCCCTCGAGTTTCTCGAGTTCGCCGGCCCGGAAGTTCCCGGACTGCTTGAGCAGGTTGTCGACCAGCGTGGTCTTGCCATGGTCGACGTGGGCGATGATCGCCACGTTTCGGATGGTGGTGTTGCGCGTGGCGGTGTCGGGTGCGGTCGTCATCTGCGTGCTGCTCATGGGGTCCACTGCTGGCGTTCTTGGTCCGAGAATCAGGCCCACACCCCTGGAGCCAAGGGCTCGAACTCAGGCCTCTGCTGGGGGTGTGGTGAGGGCAAAGCCCTCGAATCAGGCCACACTATAGCGCGCCGCGCACGCCCACCTTCGCCCGGCCCCCGCGCACCCCGCACACGCCCTCCACCCCCACCCTCGCACGCGCCGCGGCACACGTTTTCGTGGGGAACCGCACGGTTGCGTGGCAGACTCCATCAGCCGCCAACGACGCGGCGATCGGAAGCCTGATCGGACAAGACTCGCGTGTGCAAGGCAGGGTTCACCCCCTCGCCCGCGCGATCCCTGCGTCCACCAGGCCTTCGCATGCGGGACGGAGCCCCGCATCCACCCAGGGCGGAGCCTGGCACACACGGAAGAGCCGGGAGAGAACCATGTCCAAGATTCGTACCCTCAGCGTCGCCGCCCTTCTCGTCACCGCGGGCCTCGCCCACGCCCAACTCATCCCCGTCTACTCGCAGAACTTCGAGGGCACCGCCCCCATGCCCGAGTGGGGCTCGTCCATCGCCCTCACCAACGGCGGCACCACCTTCACCAAGTTCAACGGCCGCTACTCCAACGCCTCCACCACGCTCACCCTTGCCGGGCTCCCCGAGCCCCGCAGCAACTCCACCCCGCCCCCCGGCGGCGGCTCGGGCGGTGGTTCGGGCGGTGGATCCGGTGGCGGTTCAGGCGGCGGCGGTTATCCCACCTATTACCGCATCCACCTCGCCTTCGACCTCTACGCCATCGATTCATGGGACGGCAACAACCTCATGTCCTCGGACAACTCCACCGTCGTCGGCCCCGACTTCTTCAAAGTCACGGCCAACGGCGCGCTCCTGATGAACGAAACCATCTCGAACGTCACGGGACGCACCCAGACCATGCGGGCTCCCAACGTCGGGCCGGCGCTCCTCGGGTTCCGCAGCGACTTCAAAGACTCGATCTACCGCGATATCCGACTCACATTCGACGTGCTCCCCGGCCAGTCCTTCCAGATCACCTGGCACGACAGCGGGCTGCAGGGCCTCAACGACGAATCGTGGGGCATCGACAACGTCAACATCGGCGCGGAGATCATCCCCTCCCCTGGGGCCGCGGCACCGCTCGCGCTCGCCGCCCTCGCGGGTCTTCGCCGTCGTCGTCGCTGATCAATAGTTCACGCCACCATGGCCAACGCCTCAGCGCCCAGACCCCGGCGGCTGAGGCGTTTGCTTGCGCTCGTCATCCTGCTCGAGGAGTCGCAGATCCGCGGCGCTCAGCAGCGGCGGCGCGGGACGGAACATCGCCGTGGGCCGCTGACCCAGCAGCAGCGAGGGCGGCCCGACGAGCACCACCGGCTGCGCGATCCCCGGCATGATCGCCAGGCCCGAGGGCAACTCCCGGAAGAGCCCGGGCCCCGGCCCGAAGGGTCGCACGCCCGGATACTCGTGCGGGGTCGAAACTTCGTGCACCACCGCCCCTTCGTACCGCGTCGTATCGCCCAGCGCAAGCGAGCGCCGCACGGGCGGCGCGGGCGAGGGAGCCGACGAGGCGGTCGCGTGCTCGACGCTGTCCGCCAGACGGTCGAACGCCGAGGCGAGCGAACGCAGCGAATGCACCGCATCATCACGCGACGCGTCGAGCGCCGCCGTCACTGGCCCTGTCGACGCGCCCGGCTCCAGCCGCTGCAGCACCACGATCGTGCTCAGCCCCGCGAGCACCGAGCAGGCCAGCACCAGGCGGGCGGCCGAGACCTTCCGCCTGGCCCGCTTCGCCAGGAATGGTCGGGTGGAGTGCACGCGGTCCAGCACCTCGCGCGAGACATCGGTTCCCCGCATGGGTTCGCGCACCAGGTGCAGCGTCTCCTCGAGTTCGCGCATCACCTCGAGCACCAGCGGGTCCTTCGCCGCCGCGTTGCGCAGCATTTCGCGTGCTGCCAGCGATGCGCCCGCGGCCCGGGCGTCGAGCACCTCGTTGGCCGCGCGCTCCGCCGCCGCCAGACGCGCGTCGGGCGATGCGGGCCGCCCCCTCGCCGGCGAATCATGGAAGGAGGTCATGACCACGCCTCCTGCTTCATGGCGGCCCGCCGACGCTCGGCCTCCGCCGCTCGTTCTTCACGGAGCGTCGTCAGCGCCAGGCGCAGCTTCAGCCGCCCGCGATGCAGATGGCTCTTGACCGTCCCCTCGGGCAGATCAAGGTGTTCGGCGATCTGCCAGATCGCCCAATCCTGCTGGTGGAAGAGCACGACGATCTGCCGCTGCACGCTGGGAAGCGACTGGAGCGCACTGTTGATCTCGTCGCGTTGACTCGCCGTCGTATCACCCTGCTCGGCGATGCTCGCCGGGCCCGGGGCTGGCTGGGCGGACTGCTGACACGCCGACGAATCGCTCACCGGCTTGCGACGCTCGCAGTAGTTCAGGTACAGCCGGCGCGCGATGGTGAACAGCCAGGTCGAAAAGCGAAAACGCGTGTCGAAGCGGTCGAGGTTCGTCAACGCGCGCACAAAGGCTTCCTGCACCACGTCCTCGGCCACATCCGGGCGGCCCGTCATCCGCACCATGTAGGCGAACAGCCCGTGCTGATACGCCTTCACCAGCGCCCCGGCGGCGTCGCGATCACCCGCCGCCGCCTCGCGGATCAACTTCTGCTCCAGCCCTCGGCTTAACGCGGCGCACATGGTCGCCTCCACACCTCAAGATCCCCGTAGAAGTCTACTGGAACCCCCGGGCCACCAGTTGCGTGTTTCCTTGACGACCGCCCAATAAAAAACGCGGGGCGGGCCTTCGCCCACCCCGCGAGGGAAACCGTTCGTGTCGTGTATGGCTATGCCGCCTTGCGCTTGCGCTTGGCCGCGGCCGCCGTCCGTGTTTCGGCGATGGGGTTGATGACCGGCTCGGGGTCGGTGAGCAGCTCGACCAGTTCGAGCGGGCAGGCCGCCGAGAGGTCCGCGCCGATCTCTTCCGCCAGCCCGTCGGCCCGGTTGAAGACACCCCCGCCCACAACCACCTTGGTGTTGGGGCAGGCGCCGATCTCTCGCAGCGAATCGATGACCCGCCGGATCTCGGGCAGGTCCGACGCCGCCGACGAGAAGAGCACCAGGAAGGTTGGGCGACGCTCGTGGGTCTGGGCGAGGATCTCGTCGGCCGGAGCGCCCCCGCCCGCGAAGGTCACGTCGAACCCGATCGCCTCGAGCATGTCGACCGCCATCTGGGCGGCGAGTTCTTCGCTCTGGCTGGGCCCGCACGCCGCGAAGACCGTCTTGCCATTGCGGGCGTTGCAGGTCAGCGAGCTGGCGGCCTGATCGACCAGCGACCGCAGCAGGCGCGTCGCCAGGTGATAGGCCATCGGGGTCAGTTGATCAGACCGGTGCAGCCGCTCGATCATCTCGTGGCAGGGCCAGAAGAACTCGCCGATCAGGGACTCGGTCGTCCCGCACTTCTTGCGCGTTTCCGCGACGATCATCCTGGCCTTGGGGCGGTCCCCGTTGATCAACGCCTCGAACATCCGTTCCAGTTGGGCCTCTTGCGACATGGAATCACGCTCCGTCTTTCTCTTCGTGACGCTGAACGTCGGCGATTCCACGCCACGTGCACGCCTCATCAGGGTTTCCCTCGGCGGCTCCCGCCACCGAACTATCCGCGGCGAACGCCACGGCACGCAAGTGGGCCCTCCATCGGTGAGCCCCCTCCTTCGCCCCGATTTTCGATGGGTCCACACGAGGCTTTCGGACCCGCGCAGAAGTGTCCGATAAGGACGCGCAGATCCTGCCGCCCTGCCACCGATTACAGGGAACGTCCGATCACGCGCGTTCGCCCCGATAACACGCGCAGATCCCCATCGTCAGCCCGCGGGCCGTCGCCTGGGTAAACCCGGCCTCGCGCATTGCCTCGAGCAACTCGCGCCGCGACATGAAGGCTCCCACGGATCGGGGAAGGTACTTGTACGCGCCGCTCCGGTCCCCGCTGATCAGCGTTGCTGTCCGGGGCATCAGCCAGCCGCAGTACAGGTCGTTGAGCCAGGCGAAGACGGGCACGCTGGGGCGATCGAACTCGAGCACGATCAGCCGCCCGCCCTTGCGCAGCACGCGGGCGAACTCGGCCAGGGCCTGGCGCGGCTCGCCGACGTTGCGCAGCCCAAACGCGATCGACACCACGTCGAAACTCGCGTCGGGAAAGGGCAGTTTCGTCGCATCCCCTTCGACATAATCGACCTTGGCCGCCACATCGGCGCGCAACCCCGCGCGCTTGCGCACGGCCACATCAAGCATCTCCCGCGTGAAATCGAGGCCCACCACACCCGCGGCCTGAGTCCGCGCGAACAGGTGCGTCAGGTCGCCCGTGCCGCACGCCACATCGAGCACGCGATCGCCCAGGCGCACGCCCGCTTCGCGGACGGCCCGGCGTCGCCAGGCCTGGTCGCGCCCGAACGAATGCAGCCGGTTGTTCAGGTCGTAGGACCGCGCAATCGCCGCGAACATCGCCCGCACCTTGCCCGGTTTATCGGGGGCGGCGTGCACGTCGGCGGCGAGGTCGGCGTCGGTCCAAGCCGGGGCGGAACGCTCCGCGTTCTCCTGCGTCAAAGGCATGAGGCATAATAGGGTGTCCCACGCCGCACTCCGCGGCTCGGTACGCCCTCATCGCCCTCGAAGGAACCACCACCATGCGCACCCGCACGCTCCTTGGCCTTGGCGCACTCACCCTCTCGCTCGCGATCCTCGCCTGCTCGACCAACCCCGCCACAGGACGCAGCCAGTTCAACGCCCTCAGCACCCAGCAGGAAATCGCCATGGGGCAGGAGGCCGCCCCCGATCTCGTCAAGGAGATGGGCGGCGAGGTGGCCCGCCAGGACCTGCGCGATTACATCACCGAGATCGGTCTCAAGCTCGCCGCCAGCACCGAGGGCGACAACCTGACCTGCCCCCACGGTTGATACCACCGACAGTGTTAGTTTAGGACCATCTTCCCCCGCCGCAGAGCCGGGCGCAGCGCAGCGGAGCCCGGCTCTGCGG
>JABWBB010000072.1 GCA_013360675.1 Phycisphaerales bacterium
GCACCGGGCCGCTCGAGGCTTCGTCCAGCCCGGGAAGGTCGGCCAGCGTCACGCGCCCCGCGCCCGGGCATTCGCGCGAGAGGTCCAGCGGCTCTTCGATCGCGTCGCGGGTGGTCCCCGCCACGGGCGAGATCACGCTGCGCCGACGCCCGAGCAGCGCGTTGAACAGCGTTGATTTGCCCGCGTTGGGCGCACCCACGAGCGCGACGCGCGGGGTCTCGTGCGCGGGCGTGCCTTCGCAGCCGAGCAGGTCGAGCACGAGTCTGCGCATCTGGGCCAGGCGCGAACGCAGCGCCGCGGGCTCGATCGCGACCACGTCCTCCTGGTCTGTGAAGTCGATCCCCGCCTCGACCAGCGCCAGGCACGCGGCGATTTCCTCGCGCAGCGCGTCGTATCGCGTGCCCCGCGCGCCCGACATCAACTCCGCCGCGGCTGCCAGTTCCTCGCCCGATTCCGCCGCGATCATCGCCGCCACACCCTCGGCCTGGCGTGCGCTCAGCTTCGCGTTCAGATACGCCCGCGCGCTGAACTCGCCCGGGTTCGCGAGGCGCACGCCGTCGGCTTCGCACAGGCGCGCCAGCACGCGTTCGACCAGCGCCGGGTTGCCCGGCAGCAGGATCTCGAGCGCATCCTCGCCCGTGTACGAGCGCGGGGCGTGATAGCGCAGCGCCACCACGGGCAGGTGCAGCGAGGTTGTCAGGCGGAACCGGGCATTCGCGCACGCCAGACCTTGGGGCGGGTCCAGCCACGCATCAACGATGGCCCCGACCCCCGGGCCGCTGACGCGGATCAGCGCGCAGAACGATCGCCCCGGGGGCGAGGCGCACGCGACGATCGTGTCGCCGGCGATCATGGATCACTCCACCGGGCGGCTCAACGCTTGGGCTTCTTGGCCTGACCCGCCTGTCGCTGACGCTGTTCGGCCATGGCTTGAATGCGCTGCGCCCACGACACCTTGTTGGCGGCCTTGCCCGCCCGCTCGGCCCGCATCTTGTCGAGGTCGAGCAGCCCCTTGCTGTCCATGTGCGAACGGATCCACTTGCTCTCGATGATCGCCAGCGTCGAGTTGCAGATGAAGTAGATCGCCAGCCCCGACGGCGCGTTGTACATGAACAGCGGGAACATCCCCACCATCATCCACTTCACCATCTTCTGCTGCATCTCCTGCTCGGGTGTCAGCGTGGCGGCGGTGGGCGGCGTCAGATACTTCTGCTGGATGAAGAAGACCACCCCCAGCAGCAGCGGCAGCACGTTCACCGACGACACCGGCCCGATCATCGCGCTCAGCAGCGGGACCTCGAACGTCTTGCCAAAGTAGATGAACCGGTCCGGCTCGGCCAGATCGCCCAGGAACTGCCAGAAGGGCGAGGCCTTGGGCTGGATCGACTGGAACAAGCCGTAGAACCCCGCCTCGTGGCGCAACTCAACCGCGAAGAAGAGCGTGGCGTAGAGCGCAATCCAGATGGGCATCTGCAGAAACGCCGGGATGCACCCGAGCATGCCCGTGGGGCTGATGCCTTCCTCGCGCCAGAGTCGGGCCGTCTCCGCCTGCATCTTCTTGGGATCGTCCTTGAACTTCTCCTGCAGCTCCTTCTGCTTGGGAGCAATCGCGCTCATCTGCTTGCCGAAGCGCGCCAGGCGGATCTGCGACCACTTGGTCACCGGGTGCAGACACGTCCGCACGATCACCACGAGGAAGACGATCGCCACCGCCCAGTCAAAGAACAGGTAGTCGTGCAGGGCGTGCAGCAGGCCCAGCAGCAGCGACGTCACCGAATCAAACGTGCAAAACCCGCACATCCCCCCGAAGTTGTGCACCACCAGCCCGGTCAGGCCCATCACGCTCGCGCCCGCGTCGGCACGGATCACGCGCTTGTCGAGCGGACCGGCGTAGACCGTGTGCGACAGGTCCGCCGTCGCGCCGGGGGCGATGTCCACCCTGGCCCCGTCCAGGCGCAGTGCCATGTGTGCATCGACCGGCCCCTGCAGCACCACGCGGCTGACCAGCCCCACATTCGTCAGCGTCAGCGGCTGCTGCTCATGCACCACCGGGTAGACCGCCACGCCGTAGTACCGGTTGGTGACGCCCGTCCACGCCAGTTGGTATCGCTCGGTGATCGACCGCTCGGTGGGCCAGAGTGGGGCGCGCACGCCGGGGTTCAATGTGGTGAATGAACTCGCGGGGGGCAGATAGCCGTTGGGACCGCGTTCGCCCAGGGCATCGGCCCGCGTGGTTTCAAACTCGGTCGAGGCGACGTTGCGCTGGGTGGGGTCGAGATTGGGCGGAAGGAGATAGCCAAAGCGGACCTTGCGTTTTTCTCCGCCGTAGGTCCCGTGCTCTTCCTCGAGATCGATCGGGCCCAGCTCATACAGGCGCACACTCAGCGGGGTGTCGGTCAGGTTGACCACGCGCTGGCGGAGCGTGAACGAATACCGGTTGTCGGCCAGGACATACGCGCGTTCGACCCGCAGCACGCGACGCCCCTCACCCCCGACCACAAAGGCCTCGAAACTGCCGGGGGCCACCTCGCGCCAGACGGGGCGAGCCGCATTTCCCGCGAGAGGAACGAACTGGGCCGTGCCGCCCGCGGGCGTCACTTCGAGCCCGAGCAGGCCAAAGGGCGTGATGCCCGGGGGCGGGCCGCCCCCTTCGACGGGGACCGACCGCTCGCTCTGGATCTCGTAGTTGGTCTCGCCCAGAACACTGACAAAGTGATCGGCCAACGTGAGCGACCGGATGCCGGCGCCCGTCAGCGAGAACTCGATCCGAACCTTCTCAGGCCCACCGGGCGTGAGCGCGCCGATCCCGCGGAACGCGCGGGTCTCGGGCTCATCACCCCAGACCAGTGATTCGAGCTTGCCGAGGTTCACCCCCTGAACAGGGGGCTGCTCCGGCACGACGTCGGCCCGGGGCGCGGCGTCCGGGGGGGTCACGGGCTGGGCAGGGGTAGGCGTCGTGGCCGGTGGCTGCGTCGCCACCTCGGGCGCCGGGGTCTGCCCGGGGGACGGGGCGGGAGTCGGGGTGGGTTTGGCGCCGGAGCCTTTAAAGACGGCGACTACCGCGCCGACGCCGATCAGGGCGACAGCGAGCGGGACCAGGACGCGGGCGAGGGTGTTCTTCGGGCGGGGCATGGGTGGCCCGAACGATAGCCATGGGAATGGCCAACCGGGGGGCTATTGCCCCTTGTACAGGCGTTCGCCGAGATAGTCGTGAAGGTCGGGGATGGCCTTGATCTTCTTGGCCGTCGCATCGACGTCGTACTCGATCCGCACAAACTCGGCGTGGTCGTCGTGCAGGATGACGAAACTGGCGCGTGGGTCATAATCGCGCGGCTGGCCGACGCTGCCGACGTTGATGACCGCTTTTTCGTCGGGCTGGAACTTGTACCCGTTGGGCCCCAGTTCGCCCGGCGGGTAGAAATCCGGCTCATCGGTGAACACGCCCGGGACGTGCGTATGCCCCACGACGCAGAGCCCCTTGACGCGTTCGAAGATCGACCCGATCTTGTCGGGGTTCTCGATCGCATCCTGGGGGAAGATGTATTCGTTGATCGGGCGTCGGGGCGACCCGTGCACCGCCAGCAGGGGAATCGCCGCGCCGTTCTCGCCCACCTTGTCGACGACCCGCACGCGAAGGCGGTTGAGGAACTCGTAGCGTGCGGCCCGCTTGGCCTGGTCGGGCTCGGCGTCAAACTGGGCGCGGGTCCAGTAGGCGCTCGATTCGGCGCTGGCGTTGAAGTTGGTGGGTTCGTAGAGCACGCCGTAGTCATGATTGCCCAGCAGTGACCAGGCGCAGCGTTCACGCACGAGATCGACACACTCGAGGGGGTCGGGCCCGTAGCCGACGATGTCCCCCAGGGAAATGATGGTGCTCACGCCCCGCCGGTCGATCTCGGCAAGAACCGCGCGAAGGGCGGCGGCGTTGGCATGGATGTCGCTGATGACGGCCGTGGGCACGCGTGGGGATCCGTAAGAGTGGCGTAGGGAGATGCTAGTGCCTGTGGGCGCACCGAGCAAAGCGTGGGCCTGGGACCATTTCCCCTGAACGCATGGGGTTCGAAGGGCCGATGGGTAACGCACACCCGCGCCGTCACCCCCATGGGGGGGAATACAGTGGCGTGTGTGAGCTCCCGCGGCAAGCCGGGGGCAATCGAGAGACCCGCGGCTAAGGAAGGACCCATGCCCGCAGCCCAGATCACCTATCAGCGCACCCGCGAGATGACGATCGACGAACTCCTTCTGGAGAATCGCGTCGTCTTCATGATCGGGGAGATCAACCAGGCCTCGGCCGCCCGGGTGATGATGCAGATGCTCTACCTCGAGAACCAGAAGCGCGGGGCGGAGATCAACCTCTACATCAACTCGCCCGGGGGCGCGGTCGACGACACGCTGGCCCTCTACGACACGATGCGATTCCTCTCCAGCCCGGTGGCGACCTTCTGCCTGGGACGGGCCTACAGCGGGGCCGCCCTGCTGCTGGCCTCGGGCAGCAAGGGCAAGCGCTACATGCTGCCCCACGCCAAGGTGATGATCCACCAGCCCTTTGGCGGGGTGACGGGTCAGGCCGAGGACATCCGCATCCAGGCCGAGCAGATCATCCGCGCCAAGGCGGAGCTGACCCGCATCATCGCCCAGTGCACGGGGCAGAACGTCGAGACCGTGCAGCGCGACAGCGAGCGCGACAAGTACTTCACCGCCGACGAAGCCGTCAAGTATGGCTTGGCCGACGAGGTGCTGACCGAGCCGCCCATGGAAGCCAAGAACGTCATCCCCGGGGTTCGCTAAGAGAGGAACTGGCCCCCGCCCCGCGGGGCGGGCGAGAACGCACCACCAAGGAGAACGAGGGGCGGCAGACGAGGCACGCAACGCCGGATCGAATCCGCACCTCTCCACACCATGTCCGGTTACCTGGTTCCCATCGTCATCGAGAAGTCGGCCAAGGGCGAGCGCTCGTACGACATCTACTCGCGCCTGCTCAAGGACCGGATCATCTTCGTCGGCGGCCCGATCAACGACGAGATCGCCAACCTGGTCGTGGCGCAGCTGCTCTTCCTGGCCAACGACGACCCCAAGAACGACATCCACATGTATGTCAACAGCCCCGGAGGGAGCGTCACCTCGGGTCTGGGCATCATCGACACGATGAAGTTCATCCAGTGCGACGTGGCGACGTACGTGATCGGGCAGGCCGCGTCGATGGGCTCGCTCATCGCCGTCTCGGGCACGCCCGGCAAGCGTTTCACGCTGCCCAACTCCCGCAACCTGATGCACCAGCCGCTGCTCTCGGGCGTGATGGAAGGCCAGGCGACCGACATCGAGATCGAGGCCCGCGAGATGCTGCGCATCCGCGACCGGATCTACCAGGTCTACGCCGACGCCACGGGCCAGACGATCGACCGCATCGCCAAGGACTGCGACCGGAACAAGTGGCTCGACGACAAGGAGATGCTCGAGTATCGCCTGGTGGACGCCGTCCTCCAGCGGATGCCCGCGCACACCCGCTCGCCCCAGCCCGATGACGCCTGAGTCACGCCCATAGGATGACGCGGACGCGCCGGGCATGCCGCCCTCGCCGCGCTCCGCTCAGGGTCATCGCGTGACGGACATCGCGCTCGTTCATTCTGTAATCCGAACCATCGCCCGCGCCGGCGGGGTGCTGGTCCTTTTCGCCGCGCTGAGTGGGTGCACGCTAGGCGGCTCGGGCAAGGCCGGCGATGAGTTCGACCGCCTACGTCGCGAGAATCGTCGATTGACCGACGAGACCGCCGCACTTCGCGCCGAGCGCGACGAACTGAAGGCGAAACTGAACGAGGCCGCGCGGGGTGGGCCGCTGCCGCTCGAAGTGGTCGATGCCCTGCCGCGCTGCGCGTCGATCGAGATCGGGCGTTTCTCGGGCTTCACGCCCGGCGGGCGAGCGGCGCCCACGGGGCTGGTGGTCTATGTCGAGCCGCTCGATGGCCAACGCCGATTCGTGCCGGTCGCCGGTGAGTTGTCGATCACGGCCCGCCTGCTCCCGCGCGCGGGCGAGGCGGGCGAGGGGCGTGAACTTTCGCGTGTGACGCTGACGCCCCGGGCGCTGCGTGAGGCGTATCGCTCGGGGATGGGCGGCACGCATTACACCATCGAAGCGCCCCTGACGCTCGATGCGGGCACTCCCGCGGGAGGCACGCTGGTTATCCAGGCCGAACTGCGCGACGCCGTGACGGGGCAGACGCACCGCGCAACGCGAGCCGTGGATCTGAAGTAAAACGCGCTCAAACACGCCAGCCGCCTGCGGTGCGCTCACGATCGAGTGCCACCACACGACGCGGCTTGGCGCGTCGCGTGGGGTCTTGCATCGCCGAAAGCACGACGCGCGGGCGGCGGACCGCCCGCGGGTCGTGGCACCCAGATTGGTTCGTGGCACCCCAATTGGGTCGTGTCACATCGCTTGAGTCGCGTCGCTCACGCCAGCGTCATCGCGGGCGGATCGAGCGGCAGTTGACGCGCAAACCGCAAATATGCCTCAAACGCCGCCCGCATCTCCATCAGCGTGTCGCCCGGGAACTTGTCGCACAGGGCCCGCGCGATCTCGAAGGCCACGACGTTCTCGACCACCACGCTGGCGGCGGCGATCGCGCAGATGTCGCTGCGTTCGTACTGGCTCTGCTCCGCCGCGTGCGTGTTGAGATCGATGCTGGGCATGCCGCGGAGCAGCGTGCTGATGGGCTTCATCGCGGCACGCACCACCACGGGCTGCCCGTTGGTCATGCCTCCTTCGGTGCCCCCGGCGTTGTTCGTGTCACGCTCGAACCCCAGCGTGGGCGTCTCTTTCGTCGCGATGTCGAAGCGGATGGGATCGTGCACGCGGCTGCCCGGGCGAGTGGCCGCCTCGCGCCCAAGACCAATCTCCACGCTCTTGATCGCTTGCACGCCCATCACCGCATAGGCCAGGCGTGCGTCGAGTTTGTCGCGCCAATCCATGCACGAGCCAAGCCCGGGCGGGCACCCGAAGATATGGCACTCGATCAAGCCGCCCAGCGTGTCCTTGTCGATCTTCGCCTGGCGGATCAGGTCTTTCTGGCGCTGCGTCACGCCCGCGTCGGGGCACGCCGTCTCTGACGCATCACGTGCGGCGGCGAGCGAGCGCCAGTTGTCGGGCGTCACCTGCACATCGGCGTGCGCGTCGAGCACGCTCCGCACAAAGGCGAAGGGCTCGATCCCAAACTCGCGCAGCAGGCACCGGGCCGCGGCCCCCGCCGCCACCCGCGACGCCGTCTCGCG
>JABWBB010000034.1 GCA_013360675.1 Phycisphaerales bacterium
CGAGTCGTGGCAGGAGCCGCAGACGAAGCCCCAGACGCGGGCCGGGACGGACCCGACCGCCGGGTGCGTGCGGTTCTGCGGGGCGTGCCAGGCGTCGTTGCCGTGGCAGCGATCGCACTGGCGGACGGCGCCCGGCCAGGCCGGGAAGACCACCGCGTCGTACATGTTCCGGCTCGGCGGGGTGCCGTTGCCGAGGACCTCGTACGTCGCGCCGTTGGTCAGCTCCTCGCCCATGTGGATCTTGTGCAGCATCTCGCGGAAGCCGATCGAGACGCCGACCGTGTCCACGTAGTTCGCCGTGTTGGTCTTGAACCGGCCCGCGTCCTCGGCGGTGGAGTCGCCGTGGCACATGATGCAGGTCTTGAAGCCGCGGCGGCCGCCGCCGTGGAACCACATGTCGTTGTGGCAGGTGTAGCAGTTCGACTGGTCGGAGATGACCTCGTACGGCGCCAGCGTGGAGGCGTTGCCGACGAGGAAGTCGACCGCGCCCGCGTCCGACGTGGACGGGTACGACTGGGTCTCGCCGTAGAGCACCACGGGGTTGTTCACGCGGGCGTAGCAGTCGAGCGTGTACGTGCCGTCCACGATCGCCTTGTTCTTCCACTCGCCGGACGACTCGCCGATGTCCGGCGTGTCGTTGAGGGGCGCGGGGAACTCGGTGGGCATCACGAAGTCGGCCCAGTAGGTCGCGATCGCGATCTGGCCGGCGACGAACTGGTCGCTCGACTCGGCGATGTTGCCGCCGGACACGGCCCAGTTGCCCGAGGCCGAGACGGACGTCAGCGTGATCTCCTGGATCGTGGCGCCGGCCGCGTGGGCGAACCGGAGCTGCTGCTTGATCCACAGGCGGTTGCCCTCGCCGACCGCCACCTGGGCGTACTCCTCGGTGGGCAGGCCGTCGTCGATCACGACGTAGTCCGGGTTCGCGAAGTTCGCGATGCTCGCGACGTCGAAGTAGTTCTGGCGCTTCTGCGCCGCGACCGTCGCCGTCGTGCTGCCCGGCGTGCCGCCCGCCGCGGACCGGCGGTACAGCGTCGTCAGGTTCGTGGCGAGCGCGCCGCGCGCGGTGTTGAACGTGTCGAGGCCGACGGTGCCGACGCCGACCTTCTCGAGCAGGATCTGCTCGGGCACCAGCATCGTGTACACGCCGCCGACCGGCGACGCCCACGCGGGGTGCGCGCTGGCCGGGTTCGAGTTCATCGGGACGCCCGAGTTGACGACCAGGTTGTAGTTGCTGGTCGGGCCCGCGATGATCATCGTGAAGCTGCCGGCGGAGGCGCCCGACGGAGGCGTGTGGAACGCCGTCAGCGGGACGTCGAGCCCCGCGTTCGGGCCGTTCACGTACTGGATGCGGAACTTGACCTGGATCTTCTCGCCCGGGTCCACGGTGTTGTCGGAGTTGTGGGTGCCGGCTTCCTTCACCTCGGACACGTTGACCGCGATCTCCGGGGCCTGCGCCGGGTTCAGGATCGGGTGCCGGTGCGCGTCCTCGACGGACAGCGGGGTGCCGCTCGCGTCGTGGCAGCCGGACAGCGCGCACGTCTCGTTGCCCTTGTTGGCGCCCATGGTCTGCAGGTTCGCCGTGTAGGGCTTCGTCCAGTCCACGTCGTCGTGGCAGGAGCCGCACGAGTGGCGGGCGGGCTGCGACTTCCACAGGTTGCCCTGGGCCGGCGCGGTCTCGGGGCCCGTGCCGTCCGGGTCGCCGTGGCACTTCTCGCAGGAGACGACGCCCGTGCGGACGAGGTTCTCCTTGCCCTGGTTCGTGGACGAGAGGGCGGCGTAGCCCGCGTCACGCGGCATCTGGATGTTGAACGCCGGGAAGACCGGGAAGGCGGCCTCGGAGAGGTCGATGATCGAGTTGTTGAAGCCGACGTACTGCAGCGGGATGCTCGCGCCGTAGACGCGGGCGCCGGCGTTGTCGGTCGTCAGGCCGTTCACCGACGGGAGGTGCTTGCCGTTGTGGATCTTGTGGATCATCACGCGGAAGTCGACCGAGACGCCCGGCGTGCCGCCGGCGAATGAGGCGTTGTTGCGGTCCTCGGCGCCCGACGTGTGGCAGAGCAGGCAGAGGTCGACGTCGACGCGCGAGCCGCCGTGGGCGCGGACCGTCGTGTGGCAGACGTTGCAGTTGGCGTCGGCGACCACCGCGCGCGGGGTGACCGTCGTCGCGCCGCCGTACAGGAAGTTGTGGGTCGCGGCCCCGGCGTCGCGGAAGCTCGTGTTGTCGAACTCGTAGTTCGCGACCAGCTGCAGGCCGATCGTGTAGGTGCCGTCGAGCAGCGCCTGGCCGGTCAGCTCGCCGTCGATCGCGCCGAAGGACGTCGTGTCGTTGAGGGGCGCGGCATAGACCGACGGGAACGCGGGCAGGTAGTAGCCCCACTCGCCGCCGCCGAGGTAGAACGCGTTCGCGACGACGTTCGTCTGCGGGACGATGACGCGGTTGTAGTTGTTCGTCGGGCCGGACACGTAGATCTGGCCGTTCGTCATGTTCGGGACGTAGAGGTCGGTCCCGTCGTTCGCCTTCGCGGTGAACTTCACCCCGATGACGTCGCCCGGGAGGATGTTCCCGTTGGCGCCGGTGCCGCCGACGATCCCCGTGATCACGAGGTTGCAACCCGGCAGGCGGTCGTACTCGCCGACGGTCAGGACGGTCTCCGCCGGCAGCGGCTGGGCCGGGGGCAGCGTGCCGCCGCCACCACCACCTCCGCCTCCCCCTCCTCCCCCTCCGCCTCCCCCTCCGCCGCCTCCACCGCCCCCGCCCCCGCCGCCGGTGGAGCCGCCGAGCGTGACGCCGCCGACAGTGCCGTCGGGATTGGTGGGCGATGTCTCGGAGTTGCCGCCTCCGCCGCGGTTCACGGATCGGGTGATCCCTGAGGTGTTTGATCTTCGGCTGCTGGCGCGGCTGGGGGTCGAGGCCCGCGGGGTGACGCGTGAGGAAGCCGTGGCGGCGCACCTGGGTCGTTACATGTACGCCGACCTGCCGCGCTCGGCGGGCGGGCGGGCGTCATCGATGGCCGCGACGCGACTGGACGTGCACGCGGTGCAGCGTCTGGTGGCGCGGTATGACGAGGTGTTCGGCACGGCGACGCAGGACCGGACGGGCGAGATCGCCGCGGCCTTGACGGGCGCGGTGGGGCGCTACCGAACCCTGGCCGACGCGGGCGAAACGTCGCTGCGGGAGTATCTGAGCGCGAATGCGCAGGAGCGAGAGGCTCTGGCCTTCGTGCAGCGGCTCGATGCGTTGCTGGCGGATATGCGGAGCATCGGCCTGCCGGGCGCGGAACTGGCCCGGGCCCGCGAGCGTGTGGTCGGCGCAGTGCTGCCCACGCAGGCGGACGAGGCGGCGATGCTGCGTGCGGCGTTGCTGGGGTTGCGCAAGGGGTCGTGACGCTGGTGCATCACGATTCGGAGGCGAGGGCGAGGATCTTGCCGCGCAGCGCGGCGGGGATCTCGCCTTCGACCAGGGCGGCGCAGGTGCCGCGCGTCAGGTCGAGTTCTTTGAAGACTCCCTTGCAGCGGTCGCAGATGATCTCATCGCTGACGGGAAAATCGCGGTTCTCGTCCATCGAGTCGAGTTTGGCGCGGAGCAGGTCGAGGCAGACCCGCCGGTCGTAGAGCGGGGCCGGGGCCTTGCGCTGCGGAAGCGTGCGGGTGAGGGCATCTCGGAGCATCAGGCGGGCGCGGTGCACGCGTGTCTTGACGGTCTGGGGCTTGATGCCCAGCACCCCGGCGGCTTGCTCGGTCGAGAGGTCGAGCATGTCGCGCAGCACCACCGCGAGACGGAACGGGGCGGGGAGACGGGCGATGGCCTCGCGCAGGGCCTCCTCGCCCTCGTGGCGGATGTTCGCCGTAAGTGGGGTCTCGGGGTTCGACCCGATGCGCGAAATGGTGTCGCCCCGGAAGGGAGCGAGGGATTCGAGCGAGCCGAGGCGTGCGGGCTCGCCGGCACGCCGGCGCTTGCGTTTCTTGCACGCGCGGACCGCAATGGTGTAGAGCCAAGTCGCCGGGTCGGCATCGCCCCGGAACTGATCCCACTTGCGGAAGGCCTGGAGGAAGGTGTCCTGAACAATCTCGTCAGCGTCGGCGGGGTTGCCGCAGTAGCGAAGCGCCAGTCCGTGGATCTTGGGTGCATGTTGATCGACGAGCGTCGAGACGGCCTTTCGTGCGGCCGAGCCGGGCTTGACGCCCACGGTGTTGCTCCAGCGGTGCGCGTGCGCGGGTGTGGGGCGTCGCGGGGCCATGAAAAGACTCTATCCGATTCTGCCCGTCACACGGGACTCGGGGGTGTGACGCCGTTACATTGTGGCATGGGAACACCCGCCCGAGGGGCTAACGGAGGGGTTGTCGAGTCGCGCGGCGTGATCTCGCCCGACGACCTTTACCTCTTTCACCAGGGCACGCACTACCGCATCCACCGGCACCTGGGAGCCCGTCCGCACAAGCAGGACGGGGTCGAGGGGGTTCACTTTGCAGTCTGGGCCCCCAATGCCTCGGGCGTGAGCGTGATTGGAGACTTCAACGCGTGGGAGCGTGGGCGTCACCTGCTGAGCCGGGTGGGGGGCTCGGGCGTCTGGGGCGGGTTCATCCCGGGCCTGGGCGAGGGAGTGCTGTACAAGTATTTCATCAAGGGCGCGGGCGGCTACGAGGTGGCCAAGGCCGACCCGGTGGGGTTCATGCACGAATCTGCGCCGAACACCGCCTCGATCGTGCGCGAGCTTGAGTATGCGTGGAACGATCAGGCGTGGATGAAAGAGCGCGGTGGGCGACAGCGGCTGGACAAACCCTGGTCGATCTACGAGGTGCACCTGGGCTCGTGGTTCCGCGAGGCGGGGCGTGAGGGGGAGTGGCCGCTGTACCGCGAGATCGGGCCGCGGCTGGCCGAGCACGTGACGCGCCTGGGGTTCACGCACGTCGAGTTTCTGCCGGTGATGGAGCACCCGCTGTATCGGTCGTGGGGATACCAGACGACGGGGTTCTTCGCGCCATCGAGCCGGTTCGGCACGCCGCAGGAGTTCATGGGGCTGGTGGATTGTTTGCATCAGGCGGGGATCGGGGTGATCCTGGATTGGGTGCCCTCGCATTTCCCTTCGGATGAGCACGGTCTGGTCTATTTCGACGGGACGCACCTCTTCGAGCACGAGGATCCGCGCCAGGGCTTCCACCCCGAGTGGACGAGCTGCATCTTCAACTATGGGCGGCACGAGGTGCGGAGTTTCCTTATCTCGAACGCGATGCACTGGCTCGAGACCTACCACGCCGACGCGTTGCGGGTCGACGCGGTGGCGAGCATGATCTACCTCGATTATGCGCGCAAGCCCGGAGAGTGGATCCCCAACGCGTTCGGCGGGCGCGAAAACCTCGAGGCGGTGGAGTTTCTGCGGGCGCTCAACGCCGAGGTCTATAAGAGTTATCCCGACGCGCACACGATCGCGGAGGAGAGCACGGCGTGGCCGCTGGTCACGCGCCCGACGCACGTGGGGGGGCTGGGCTTTGGGTTCAAGTGGGACATGGGGTGGATGCACGACACGCTCGAGTATCTGGCGCTGGACCCGGTGCATCGCAAGCATCACCACCGGCAACTGACGTTCCGCTCGATGTACCAGTTCGCCGAGAACTACGTGCTGCCGCTGTCGCACGACGAGGTGGTGCACGGGAAGGGCTCGCTGATCCGCAAGATGGCGGGGGACGAGTGGCAGAAGTTCGCGAACCTGCGCCTGTTACTGGCGAACCAGTGGATGCAGCCGGGCAAGAAACTGCTGTTCATGGGCTGCGAGATCGCCCAGTGGAACGAGTGGTATCAGGAGGTAGGCCTCGACTGGCACCTGCTCGAGCAGCCGCTGCACGCGGGGGTCGAGCGGCTGGTGAAACGGCTCAACGAGATCTATCGCGACGAGGCGGCGCTGCACGAGATGGACTGCGAGCCGGCGGGCTTTGAGTGGATCAGCCCCGACGACGCGGACCAGAGCGTGATGGCCTTTGTGCGGTTCAGCCGCGGCTGGAAGCGATCGGCCGTGGCGGTCTTCAATTACACACCGGTGGTGCGGCATGCCTGCCGCGTGGGTCTGCCCGGGGGCGGTGTGTGGCGTGAGATCTTGAACACCGACGCGAGCGAATATGGCGGGAGCGGCGTGGGGAACCTGGGGCGGGCCCAGGCGACGCCGACGCCCTGTCATGGTCGGGCGTGGTCGGCGGAGTTGACGCTCCCGCCGCTGAGCGCGCTGGTCCTGATCCCCGAAGAGGCGTCGACCGCGAAGACTCCTGCGGGGGCGAAGGCGGCGCGGGGTTAGCACGGGCGGACGCGTATGATTTTGCGCTCGCCGTTGATGGGCGGGGCAAGCGAGGGTGCATGCGCTGTATCACGGTCGCGGGTGCGGCCCTCAACCAGACTCCGCTCGACTGGGACAACAACGCGCGCACGATCCTGTCCGCAATCGAGCAGGCCCGGGCGCTGGGGGCATCGCTGCTCTGCCTGCCCGAACTGTGCATCAGCGGGTATGGGTGCGAGGACATGTTCCATTCGTCGGGGGTGCGCCGGATGGCGCGCCGGGTGCTGCGCGAGATCCTGCCCTCGACCAAGGGCATCGCCGTCTCGCTGGGGCTGCCCGTCATGTTCCGCAGCGGCCTGTTCAACTGCGTGGCCTTCGCTGTGGACGGGCGGATCCAGGGTTTCGTGGCCAAGCGGCACCTCGCGGGCGAGGGGCTGCATTATGAGCCGCGCTGGTTCAAGGCCTGGCCCGAGGGACAACGGGCGGAGATCGACCTCGACGGCGAGCGGTTCGCGATCGGGGATCTCTCGTTCGATCTGAACGGCATCGGCGTTGGGTTTGAGATCTGCGAGGACGCGTGGGCGTCGTCGCGACCGGGCGCGGGGTTATCCCAGCACGGGGCGGATGTGATCCTCAACCCCAGCGCGAGCCACTTCGCCTTTGGCAAACTCGACGTGCGCAAGCGTTTCGTGCTGGAGGGGTCGCGGGCCTTTGGCGTGACCTATGTCTACAGCAACTTGCTGGGCAACGAGGCGGGGCGGACGATCTATGACGGGGGCGTGCTGATCGCCTCGGGGGGCGATCTGATCGCGCAGGGCCCGCGGTTCTCGCACCGCGAGGTGTGCGTCACCGCCGCGACGGTCGATGTTGACGCCACGCGCATGGCCAGGATGCGCAGCGCGAGCTTCTCGCCCAGCACGCAGGAAAACACCGCGAGCGTGCGCGTGCCCTTCGCGCTGGTCGAGGTCCGCGGCGTTCCAGGCCGCCCGGGCGGCGAGCCCTGGGAGGGTTCGACGCTGCTCAAGGAAGAAGAGTTCACCCGGGCGATCGCGCTGGCGCTGTTCGATTACCTGCGCAAGAGTCGCTCTCGCGGGTTCGTGGTGTCGCTCAGCGGCGGGGCGGACTCGAGCGCGGTGGTGGTGCTGGTGGGGCTGATGGTGCGGCTGGTCTGCCGCTCGCTGGGCGTGGAGGAGTTCAAGAAGCGACTGTCGCACTGCGAACTCAAGGGCACGGATGAAGCCGCCCTGACGCACGAGTTGCTCACGACGGTCTACCAATCCACGGCGAACAGCAGCGATGAATCGCGCCAGGCCTCGCGCGATGTGGCGGGGGCGGTGGGGGCGCGGCATGTCGAGTTTGACGTGCAGCCGCTCGTCGAGGCGTATGTGCGTCTGGGCGAGGCCGCCGAGGGGCGTGCGCTCGACTGGTCACGCGACGATCTGGCCCTGCAGAACATCCAGGCGCGGACGCGGGCGCCCTCGGCATGGTTGCTGGCCAACGTACGCGGGCTGCTGCTGCTGGTGACGAGCGATCGTTCCGAAGCCGCGGTGGGCTATACGACGATGGACGGCGACACCTGCGGCGGGCTGAGCCCCATCGCGGGAATCGACAAGGCCTTCCTGCGCCGCTGGCTCAAGTGGATGGAGACGACCGGGCCCGAGGGCATCGGCCCGATCGCCGCCCTGGCGAGCGTCACGCGGCAGTCGCCCACGCCCGAACTGCGCCCGCCCGATCGGGCGCAGCGGGCCGAGGATGATCTGATGCCCTACGACGTGCTCGACGAGATCGAGGACGCGGCGATCGGGGGCAAGCATGTGCCGGCGGAGGTGCTGGAAGTGGTGGCGCCCAAGTTTCCGCAGCATTCGCGCGAGCAGATGCAGGCGTGGGTGGTGCGTTTCTTCCGGCTCTGGTGCCGCAACCAGTGGAAGCGCGAACGCTTCGCCCCAGCGTTCCATGTGGACGACAAGAACCTGGACCCTCGCACGTGGTGCCGCTTCCCGATCCTGTCTGGCGGGTTCGAGCGTGAACTGGGCGAACTGGGAACACCGAGCGGCGGGACCGACGCGTGACTCCCGGGCGGCCTGACGCGGGGCGTGAGGGCGCGTGGCAGATCAGCGTGGATGCGGGGGGGACGTTCACCGACGCGGTGGGCACCTCGCCTGAGGGACGCTGCGTCAGGGCCAAGGTGCTCAGCAGTGGCGTACTGCGCGGCATCGTGGTTTCAACCGACGATGCGTGGGTGAGCATCCGCGAGCGATGGAGCGTGCCCGCGGGTTTTTGTGTCGGGGCTCGGCTGTGGATTGATGGGCAGTGCGTCGGCGTAGTCACTCACGACGAGCTTTGGGACCAGGGGCGGCGGCTGCGGGCCGATGGGGCCAGCGCCGCGGCTGGGGCTCTTGTCGAAGTGGGGGTGGACGAGGACGCGGTGCTGCTCGCCGCCCGCGTGCTGACGGGCACGGGCTTTGCCAAGCCGCTGCCCACGATCGCGATGCGGCTGGCGACGACGCGCGGGACCAATGCCTTGCTCGAGCGGCGCGGGGCGAGGGTGGCGCTGTTTGTCACCGAAGGCTTTGAGGATCTGCTCGAGATCGGCACCCAGCAGCGGCCGCACCTCTTTCGCCTTCGAATCGAGAGGCCTGCGCCGTTGCATACGAAAGTAATTGGCGTGCGGGGACGGCTCGACGCGCAGGGGAATGAACTGGCCCCGCTCGACGAGGGGCAACTGCGGCGCGATGCGTTCGCAGCGCGTGCGCACGGGTGCGAGTCGGCGTGTATCGTGCTGATGCACGCGTGGCGGAATGATGCCCACGAAGCCGCGGCCGAGCGTGTGCTTCGTGCGTGCGGCTTTGGGCATGTCACGCGCTCGTCGCGGGTGGCGCCGACGATCCGCCTCCTGGCGCGGGCGCAGACCAGCGTGGTGGATGCCTATCTCACGCCGCTGGTGGCGGAGTATGCGAGCCGGGCGTCGCGGGCATGTCACGAGGGTTTGCACGTGATGAGCAGCGCGGGCGGGCTGGTGCGGTCGGATGCGTTTCACGCCAAGGACTCGCTGCTGAGCGGGCCTGCGGGTGGGGTGTCGGGGGCGTGGGCCGCGGGGAAACGGAGCGGGTTTTCTCGGGTGCTGTCCTTCGACATGGGCGGCACCAGCACCGATGTGGCCCGGTGCGCCGACGATGCCCACCTCGAACGCGAGCACCGCGTGGGCGACGCGACCATCGTGGCCCCGGCGGTGGGCGTTGCGACGGTCGCGGCGGGAGGCGGCTCGATCTGCTGGTTCGATGATCAGGGGCATGGGACGCTGCGGGTGGGGCCGGCGAGCGCGGGGGCGAACCCGGGCCCGGCGTGCTATGGCGCGGGCGGGCCGCTGACGATCACCGATTGCAACCTGCTGCTGGGAAGGCTGCCCGCGGATCGCCTGGGGATTCCGGTGATCTTCGAGGCGGCCTGGGCACGCGCGGACGAGTTGTGCTCGATGGTTGAGCGGCACACCGGGCGTGCGCCGGACATGCGGGCGATGCTCGCGGGCCTGGTCGAGATCGCCAATACCCGCATGGCGCAGGCCATCCGCGAGGTGTCGATCGCACGCGGCTATCACGCGTCGGACCACGCGCTGGTGGCCTTTGGCGGAGCAGGGGGGCAGCACGCGTGCGCCATCGCCGAGATTCTCGACATGGGTGATGTCATTGTGCCCGCCGATGCCGGGCTGCTCAGCGCCGTGGGCGTGGCCGGCGCATGCATGCAGCGTGAAGCACAGCGGCAGGTGCTGCGTAGGCTTGACGAACTGTGGCCCACGCTCGACGCCGAGTTAGATGCGATGGTGCGGAGTTGCACGACTGAACTGGCATCGGACGGCGTCGATGCACAGAAGGTCAGCACGGTGCGACTGCTGAGCATGCGGATACCAGGGCAGGAGGCGTCATTGACGCTCGAGCGTGAAGCGCTCGAGGGCCTGGAGCAGGCCTGTGCTGTCTTTGCCGCGTCGTTCGTCAAGGCCTATGGCTATGACCCGCAGTGCTCGATGCCCGAGGTCGAGAGCCTGATGGTCGTCGTGCGCGGCCCCGCGGGAGTAACACCACAGCCGACCGCAGAACATCGCGTGGCCAGTGGTGGTCTCGAATCGACCAGCCGATTGTGGTTCGATGGAGAGCAGATCGACGTGCCACTGCGAGAGCGAGCGTCGATCCCCGCGGGCGAATGCCGCGACGGCCCGGCGCTGATCATCGAGTCTCACGCCACGACATTCGTGCACCCGGGTTGGTCGTACAAGATCGATTCGGCGGGGGCGATCGTGATGCGGCGCGCCGGGGCAATCGGCGTGCGGCGTGCGGAACAACCCGAGGCTGTCAAGGATGCGGTTTTCCTCGGTCGCATCGGGGCGATCGTCGCGGAGATGGGACGGATGCTCGAGCGCACGGCTCGCTCGACGAACGTGAAGGAACGCCTCGATTACTCATGCGCGCTGCTTGATTCGGAAGGCCAACTCGTGGTCAACGCGCCGCACATACCGGTTCATCTTGGCGCGCTGGGCGAATGCGTCCGATCGGTCGCCCGGGTGATGCCGATGCGCCCGGGCGATACCGTCGTGACCAATCACCCCGCGTTTGGCGGCTCGCATCTGCCCGACATCACGCTGATCACGCCCGTCTTCCTTGGCGAGCGGCGTGTGGGGTATGTGGCGAACCGGGCGCACCACGCCGAGATTGGAGGGCTCGTGCCTGGTTCGCTGCCGCCTCTGGCCACGCGGTTGTCCGACGAAGGCGTGGTGATTCCCCCGATGCACGTGGTGCAGAACGGCGTGATGCATACGGCGGCGATCGAGGGCGTGCTGCGTGGGGCGACGTACCCGAGCCGTGACGTCGAGGTGAACATGGCCGATCTGCGGGCGCAGGTCGCGGCCAACGTGCTGGGTGCGAACCTCCTGGCCGAGTATGCACATGTTGAAGGTGCGGATGTGCTCGGGGACCGGCTGCGTCAGGTGCACACCCATTGCGAGGCGGCGATGCGGCTGACACTCGGCGCGATGGGGGCATACGAGCATGCGGCCGTCGAAGAGATGGATGATGGCGCGCGGATCTGCGTGAATGTGACCATCCGTGATGGGGCGGGCGTGATCGACTTTGCCGGCACGTCGGGCGTGCATCCGAACAACATGAATGCTCCGGCGGGGGTGATCCGCAGTGCCGTGTTGTACGTGCTCCGACTGCTCGTCAACGAAGATCTGCCGCTCAGCGAGGGTTTGATGACGCCCATTACGCTTCGGATCCCCGCGGGGATGCTCAACCCGGCGTTCGAGGCGGATCCCGAGGCATGCCCCGCGGTCGCCGCGGGAAATGTCGAAACCAGTCAGCGCGTGGTCGATGCGTTGCTCAAGGCCTTTGGCGTCGTTGCCTGTTCGCAGGGAACGATGAACAACGTCATCTTCGGCAACGATCGCTTCAGTTTCTACGAGACGATCTGCGGCGGATCGGGGGCCGGGCCTGGCTTCGACGGGGCCCACGGCGTGCACACGCACATGACCAACACACGCATCACCGACCCTGAAATCATCGAGCATCGATACCCCGTGCGCATCGAGCGGTTTGGCCTGCGGCATGGCTCGGGCGGCGCGGGGCGTTGGCGGGGTGGGGATGGGGTCGTGCGCTCGTATTTATTCCTCGAACCCGTATCGCTCGCCGTTCTCTCGCAGCATCGCAAGACAGGGCCGTATGGATTGAGCGGCGGTGGCGAAGGGATGCCCGGGTGTCAGCGCGTGACTCGCGCTGATGGCAATGTGATCGATGTGCCCGGGGTCGCGATGATTGACTTGGGCGCGGGGGATCGGTTCACGATCGAAACGCCAGGCGGTGGAGGGTGCGGCGCGGTCGAGTGAACTGGGGCTAGATCCGAGGGGTATTGGTGATCGTTGAACACTGATCCGCGGGCGATTCGAGCCCGAGCGCAACGCGATAGCCGCGGAGCGTGGCGAGGGCGGCCTGGTCCCAGGTAAAACGCTGCGAGAGACGCAGCGCCAGCGCGGGCTCGGGTGATGACCGAAGAGCCCGCATGACCGCGTCGCGGATGGAGGAAGTATCGGCGGGGTCGCACATATGGGCCGCGTCACCAAAATATTCGTGCGTGCACCCGCCGGGCGTGGTGACCAGGGCGCACCCGCAGCACCCGGCCTCGAGGCTCGCCAGGCCCGGGGTTTCGTACCAACTGACGCACGCATGGACGCAGGAGCGGTGATAGAGGTCGCGCAGTTCGCGCGGGCTGCGATGGTCGAGCACCGTGACGCTGGGCCCCGCGGCGGCGAGGCACTGGCGGTGATACTCGGCGCTGAACCGCCCGGCCTTGCCCACCAGCGTCAACGGGACGCCCGTGCCGGCCAGGGCGCGGATCAGGGCGAGTTGGTTCTTGCGGGGTTCGATGCGTCCCACGCAGAGGACCCCGGCGCGTTCGTTGGGCGAATCGGGCGCGGGGGGGTTGTAGATCTTCGTGTCCGCCGCGTTGGGAACAACCACCGCCGGGGGAATCGCCCCAAATCGTCCGCGGATCTGGTCGAGTTCGGCGTTGCTGTTGGGCAGGATGACGCGGACGCTGCCGAGCAGGAGTTGCACGGCGGTCTCAAAGTTGAAGATGCTCGGGCCCCACCCGCGCAGGCTCGCATGCCGCAGGCTGTGCAGCGCCTGGCGTTGCAACAGGCGGAGCGTGGGGTAGACCCGCGGGCCGAACGTGCGCGAAAGGAACCCCTGCAGGCCCAAGCGTCCCCGGGCGTCGAACTCATCCCCAGGCCAATAAATGGTGCTCAGCACGGCGGGCAGGCCAAAGCGAAACAGCCGCCGCACGACGGGCATGTGCTCCCAGAGGCGATCGAGGTGGAAGAGGTGGACCAGGTCGCAGCCGCTCGCGTCGAATTCGGGGCTGCTCTCCAGGCGTACGGCGCAGCCAAGGCGTTCAAGGGCGGCCTTGGTTTCGAGGATCTGCGTGGTATCCCCGCCAGGGTCGGAGAGTAGATTCTCACGGACGAGCCATATGGCTCGTGGTTGTCGCATGCGGCCCTCCCGAAAGACCGTAGGCCCAAGGGCGTTGCCCGAGCGTCAGAATATCAGAGCACGGGCGGGAGGAACTCTGGCGTGCGCTCGGGGTGGTCGGCGAGGACTTCGGCGATGCGTCGCGAGGCGAACCCGTCGCCGTAGACCTCCACGACGCGGGCCATGCCCTTGTAGGCGGCGGGGTCGGAAAGCAGGCGGGAGGCCTCGTCCACGATCTTCTGACGCGAGGAGCCGACGAGGCGTACGACACCAGCCGCGACAGCCTCGGGGCGTTCGGTCTTGTCGCGCATGACCAGGGTGGGCTTGCCCAGCGCGGGGGCCTCTTCCTGGATCCCCCCCGAATCGGTGAGGATCAGGTACGCGCGGGTCATCAGTTGCACGAAGTGGGCATAGTCGAGCGGCTCGACCAGGTGCACGCGCGGGCAGTCCGAAAGGATCTCGCGCACGGGCTGCTGCACGCTGGGGTTCAGGTGCACGGGATAGACAAGGCGAACGTCGGGGAAGCGGTCGGCGATCTCTTTCATCGCCAGGCACATCTCGCGGAAAGGCTCGCCGAAACTCTCGCGCCGATGCGCCGTGACCAGGACCAGTCGTCCGTCGCCCGCGAGGGGCTCGGGGAGGGGGGTGCTCTTCACGCGCTGGGCCATCCAGTGCAGGGCGTCGATCACGGTGTTGCCAGTCACCACGATCGCCTCGGGGCAAACTCCCTCGCTGAGCAGGGCGCTGCGGGCGGCGGCGGTCGGGGCGAAGTGGATGTCGGCCACGGCACCGGCCACGCGCCGGTTGATCTCTTCGGGGAAGGGCGAGGTTATATCGCCGGTGCGCAGGCCCGCCTCGACGTGGGCCACTCGAACCTTGTGCAGGGTCGCGGCGATCGAGGAGGCCATGACGGTCGTCGTATCACCCTGCACCACGACAACGTCGGGTTTGTGTTCGGACAGCACCCCGCCCAAGGCGATCATCAATCGCCCGGCCAAATCGGAGGGGTGCTGGGCGGCTTGCATCAGGCCAAGGTCGAGATCGGCCCGCAGATCGAAGGCGTCGAGCGTGGCGTCGAGCATCTCGCGATGCTGGCCGGTGGAGCAGAAGGTGACGCGAAAGTCTCTGGGTCTGGCGCGGAGTTCGCGCACGACGGGAGCCAGTTTGACGACCTCAGGCCGGGTTCCCGCCACTACCAGAACGTGCCGCATGCAGTGCCTCCGCCCCGGGTCGAGCGGGCGAGGTTGGGCACGCCGCGGGCTCGAGCAGGGCTTGCGCGAAGTGTATGTAGTCTTGCGCGCGCACGCGCCAATCATTGGCTCTGGCGAATGACACGCGGTCGTCTTCGGCGTGCGACTGGTGCTGCAGGGATTGACGCAGGCGGGCGATGACCTCGGCGTGGGTGCGCCCTAACAGGGCCAGCCCGTCGAAACTCGACGTATCGGCCACGGGTGTCGTCACCACCGGCTTGCCCAGCGCGAGGTATTCGTAGATCTTCACCGGATTGGCCAGGGTCGAGACGCGGCTCTGGTCGAAGGGCACCCAGCAGACATCGAACGCGGCGACATAATCGGGTACGTCGTCATAGGGCCGCGCCCCAAGAAAGGTCACATTGCCCAGTGCCTTGATGCGTTCGATGGGTGCCTGGGCATCCCACGGGCCGACCATGACAAAGGTGCAGTCGGGCATCGCCCGGGCAGCGGCTTCGACCAGCGACCAGTCGATCCAGGCGTAGAGCGCGCCGACAAAGCCGATCACCGGGCGGTCCTTGGCAACATCGGCCGGGCGCGGGCGCTGCAGGGCGGCCCGGAAACGATCCGTGCCCACGCCGTTGCGGATCGTCGTGATCGGCAGCCCCGCTCGACGTTGATTCAGCAATGACCCCAATTCGTCGGCGGTGACGACCGCGGCGTCGCAACGCCGGACCAGTTGATCCTCCCAGCGACGGTAATGGGCGGTCAGTTCCGGGCGGGGCACGTGCACGCCAAGATCATCGATGCAGTCATACACCACCCGCGCAAAGGGCAGTTCGTCGAGCCAGGGTGTCCAGACCGGGCTGACCACCAGCGCGACGCTCCGTGTCCAATCGAGGCGAGCCGAGAGCAGGCGGCGTAGTCGCTTCGCCTGTGCGCGGGCCGAGGCGTCGAGTTGCTCGAACGAAAGGCTTGTCCAGATCGCCGACGGGAAAGTGGGCCAGGGGCGCACCACAGGGGGGGCTGCGCTCGACGCGCCCCATCGCAGTCGCTGCGACGCGGTGCGCAGCGAGGGAGATTGCACAAAGGTCGTGGGTTGACCCAAATCGAGCCAGGCCTCGGTGAGCATGCGCGTGCGGCCCACCAGCGGGAAGTCCCACGTGACCGCCGCCAGAGAAACGATGTGCAGGTCGGCGCTCATCGCGACAGGCTCTCCAGCGACTGGGCGAGCGGGGCCCACGATCGCAGCGCATCGGGCAGATCGCGGGCGATGTGCGAAGGCGTCAGGCCCAGTGTTCGCAGCGCGTCGAGTTGCTCGGTCAGGTGCTCGCCCGAACCGACGAGGATGCCCCGGCACCCCACGCTGGCGGCGGCCTGCAGGTCCGAGGCCGAATCGCCTATCAGCACCGCGCGGGCGAAATCGATCGCGGGGTGATCGCGCTGCGCATCAAAGAGCATCCCGGGGGCGGGTTTGCGCCGCGGGCCATCGAGGTCGGGACAGTAATAGATCGCATCGACCCGGGCGTCGTACGCGTCGAGGTGGGCTTGCATGCGCTGGTGGACGAGGTGCAGATCCTTGTCGGTGTAAAGCCCGCGGGCGATGCCGCGCTGGTTGGTGATGACGACGCTGCGAAGGCCGGCACGACGCAGGTCGTGCAGTGCCTCGACCACGCCGGGCAGGAAGACAAACTCCTCCCAGCGTTTGATGTAGTCACCCGGGATGCGCTGGTTGATGACGCCGTCGCGGTCGAGAAAGACGGTGTCGATGGGGCGGTCGGGTGAGGTGCCGCTAGGAGGCATGGATGACACGGCTCCCCGGGGCGTCGATACCGAAGGGGATCTCCTGATAATCCTTGAGTGCGGCACGGACGCGCTCGCGTCGCTCGGGTGGTACGACGAAGAGGACAAAGCCCCCCCCGCCCGCGCCGAGCAGTTTGCCGCCCCAGGCGCCCGCCTCGGTGCCGGCCTTGTAGATCGAGCCGATCTTGCCGTTGGAGATGGATTCGTCGAGCGACTGCTTGAGGAGCCAACCCTCGTGGAGGAGCGAGCCAAGTTTCTCGAGGCTGGCGTTCCCGGTGAGGACCGCGTAGCCCTCATCGACCTGCGTGCGCATGCGCAGGTAGCGGTCCTTGTTCTCGCTGGCCTTCTTGATCTGCTTGGAGGCGAGGTCTGCCGCGCGCCGGGTGATCCCTGTGAAGACCATCAGCAGGTGCGACTCGATCTCGGCGCGGCGCTGGGTGCTCATGGGCACGCGTGTGACGACGATGTCGTCGTTGGGCTTGAACTCGATCAGGCCCATGCCGCCCATCGCCGCCCATGCCTGATCCTGGCAACCCACCGCCTCGCCCAGCACATCGCGTTCGATCTCGATGGCCTGGCGGCACAAATCCATCGGCGCGACGTAGCGCCCCTTGAACGAGTGGAGCGCGTTGAGCAGGCCCACCACAAACGACGAACTCGTGCCCAGGCCCGTGAACCCCGGGAGTTCCGCGGCGTAGTTCACCTCGATGTCATGCGTGAGTTCGAGTTTGCGAAGGCAAGCCTGGAAGGCCCGGTGCTGGATCTCGTCGAGCGTGCGCACGCATTCGACCTGGCGATACCCCAGGCGGATCGAGTAATCAAAGAGGCTGCTCTCGAAACGCATCACGGTCTGGTAGGCGCAGCGGCTGATGGCGGTGCCAAGCACGGCCCCGCCGTGCGTGCGGAAATGCTCGGGGTAGTCGGTGCCGCCGCCGAGGAAACTGACTCGGAAGGGGGTCTGCGTGATGATCACGAATGGTCTCCGTGCGGTGTGAGACATATGCCCGCGGGTGCAAAGGCGTCGGCGTGGGCGCGAAGGAACGCCTCGGCCTGCGTGACGCTCTCTGGAGTCCCGATGTCGATGAACGGCGCGTCGGTCGGGTGCACATGGATGCGACGCTGGCGGGCGAGCATCGCGGGGAAGACGTCCTTTTCCATGCTCCTCACGCTGCCGCTGGGGCCCAGATCGTCGCGCACGCGCGCTTTGAGGAGATAGATCCCCGCGTTGATGAGCCCTCGCCCGGGGCGCTTCTCGATGAAGCCCTTGAGCAGGGCGTCGTCGCCCACATCGAGCGAACCAAATCGGGCGGCGTCGGGCACGCGCACGCCGACGATAACCGCGTCGATCTCGGGGCGGCGCATGGCCTCGAACGCCCCGGCGAGATCGGCCAGCACGAGCGAATCGCCGTTGGTCGCGAGGATGCTCGCGCGTGGGTCGGGGACCTGTTCCCAGGCCAGGCGGATGCCCCCGCCCGTGCCCAGGGGTTCGTGCTCGACGACCACGCGGGTCGACAGGGTGTTCTCGTTCGTTTCGAGCCAGCGCGTGGCAACCTGGGCGAGGTGCCCGAGCGAGACGACGCTGTGGCTCACGCCCTGCGCCCGTAGATAACGCAGCACCCACCCGAGGAATGGGGTGCCCAGGCATGGGATCATGGGCTTGGGAATATCGGGGTAGAGATCCCGGATGCGCGTGCCCCGCCCGCCGGCGAGGATGACACCCCAGATCGAGTCTGGTGGATTGGCGTCGCCGGGCTGGCACATCGAGCCGTCCATCATCGTGCGCCCACCTGGAGAGAAGATTCGACGAACGCGCGCACGCTCGCGTCGGTGGGGGGCATGGGCATGACTTGCTCAATCTTGGCGATGCCGACCTCGTATCGCACACGCTTGGCCGCGGCGTCAATCGGCACCTCGCGCCCGGCCCAACGCATGACATCGGCGAGTTTCACCAGGCCCCGCCCGCATGTGTTGAAGACCTCATTGACGTGCCCGGCCGCGGCCAGACCCAGGGCGGCGGCGGCGAGCGAGTCGGTGGGCATGTACTGCAGTTCGCTGTCGGGGTGTAGCCATAGCTTGGGCCCGTGCAGGATGTCGTAGATTGCGTTCTTGCGCAGCCCGGGACCGACGAACCCGCCCATCCGCAGGATGATCCATCGCGGGGCGGCGTGCCTCACGCACTGCTCGGCCAGAAACTTGTGAAACCCGTAGGGGCTCTGCCTCGACACATCGAGGGCCTGGTCCTCGCGGGTGGTCTCGGGCGAGGTGCAGTCGGCGTAGACATCGCAGGATGAGAGATGGATATAGGTATTGAAGCGGAAGTCGACCAGGCTTGAGCGGACGCTGCGGACCGAGGCGTCAAACTCGCGGAGAGGCTCCTTCTGGGCGAGGGGCTTGCTCGAGTTGCCATTGGCGTTGACGAAGATGTCGCATGACTGGCCGACGAGCGAGGCGTAGTTGTCGCGATCGATGATCGTGCAATCGCGGCCCTGGGCATGGCAGTGGCGGGCGAACGCCGACCCTACGAAGCCCCTGCCGCCAAGGATGAAGATCATCGCCGGGTTCCTTCCCTCGCGACGCCGTGCAAGAGGCGACGGCCCGTCGTGGCCCGTCAGGTCCCCCGGCACGCTCCCCTGGCCCCGCGGGTCATCGCCGGGCCTTGCGCCGTCAAGCATGGCATCCTAGCGGAACCTGATGGTTGAGGCCAGCAGCAGAGCCCGTTCCGGGGTACCATGGGCGAGTGACACCCGTGCGGGTTGCCCGATGCAACCGGCGGCGTGGGCTTGAGTTGTGCGAGGAGCGTGACGAGCGATGGCAAGCAAGGTTCTGGTGACGGGCGGCGCGGGGTACCTCGGCTCGGTTCTCGTGCCCGCGCTGCTGAGCGAGGGCTTTGATGTCCGCGTGCTCGATTCCTTCGCCTTCCGTCAGAACTCACTGGCCGAGTGCTGTGCCAACCCGGCGTTTTCGGTGGTGCGAGGGGACTGCCGCGACGTAGACGTACTGCGCAAGGCCATCGCCGACCGGGACATCCTGATCCCGCTGGCGGCGATCGTCGGGGCCCCGGCGTGCAAGCTCGATGCCACCGCAGCCACGAGTATCAATCTTGACGCGGTGCGGGCCCTTCTCAAGCTCAGGTCCAAATCACAGCGCGTGATTTTTCCCACCACCAACAGCGGGTACGGCGTAGGCGAGAAGGGCAAGTTCTGCACCGAGGAGACCCCGCTGCGTCCCATCTCGCTCTATGGCACCACCAAGGTGGATGCCGAGCGGGCCGTGCTGGAGGCGGGCGAGTCGGTGACTTTCCGCCTGGCAACAGTCTTTGGAATGTCGCCCCGGATGCGGTTGGACCTTCTGGTCAACGATTTTGTGTATCGCGCGGCGATGGACAAGGCGCTGGTGATCTTCGAGGGTCACATGAAGCGGAACTTCATCCACGTGCGTGATGTGGCCCGCGCGTTCCTCCACGCGATCGCCAACTTCGACACCATGAAGAACGAGGCGTACAACGTGGGCCTCTCGGACGCGAACCTCTCCAAGATCGAACTCTGCGAGCGCATCCGCGAGTTTGTGCCCGGCTTTGTCTATCTCGAAGCCCCGATCGGCGAAGACCCCGACAAGCGGGATTACATCGTTTCCAATGAGAAGATCGAGCGCACGGGCTTCCGCCCGGCGCACTCGCTCTCCCTTGGCATCCAGGAACTGCTCAAAGGCTACACTATTCTCCGCAATAGCCAGTATGCCAACGTCTAGATCGTGCATCGGGTCGGCGGGTCGTGTGGGATCGGGTCGCCGGATCTGTTGTGCGTGGCACAAATGAATCGTTCGGCGCCAACCCTCGGGGCGTCGGCACGCCGTGGAGGTTCGATGCACGTCGACGCACGTCAACTATTGGATCAGGCCACACTTGAGGCCGACGTGGCCATCGTGGGCGCGGGCCCGGCGGGGATCACCGTGGCCCAGGAACTCATGGGGCGAGGGCTGACGATCCTCCTGATCGAATGCGGTACCTTCGACCGGCCAGAGCCCTACGCCGAGGATGTCGCCCGCTGGGTCGAACTGGGCATCCGCGACACCGAGAAGCACCAGTGCAACCGGCGCGTGGGCGGTTCGACCTGGTACTGGGGATCGCACGCCCGGCCGCTCGATCCGATCGACTTTGAGAAGCGAGACTGGGTGCCCCACAGCGGTTGGCCCGTGAGCTACGCGCAGATGGCCCCGTTCTTTGATCGCACGCTCGACCTGTTGGAACTGAGAGCCATGGCGGGGGAACACCTGGCGTGGGACGCCCGCGAAGTTCCCGACATGGGCACAACGGACTGGCCTGAGGTCTGCTTCCCGCTGAATCGGTTTGGCGCGATCGAGTTCTCGCAGCGGGCCGCGGCGATGCGGCTGTTGCCCGGCGTGACCTTCCTGACCAGCGCAACGGTCAGCGACATCCGCCTTCGCGCCGATTTGTCGGCGGTCGATCACCTCGTGTGCTCGACCCCGAGCGGGTCGAAGGTTCGAGTCCATGCCGCTCGCGTTGTGCTGGCCTCGGGGGGCGTCGAGAATCCGTCGATCCTGCTCCGCGCAAACGCGCAGATCCGCGAAGGGATCGGCAACGAGCGGGGGCTCGTCGGGCGATTCCTGCAGGCCCATCCGACGGTCGAGTGTCCGTTCCGGTTCTTGAGTGATTTTTCGATCCCGACGGCCTTGCAGATCGACTGGAAGCGCGCGCTCATCGGCAACATCTCCGCTCGGCGCGAGGCGCTTCGCGGCTACGCGTTTGCCAAACTCGCGCTGGCCGAGAAGACCCAGCGCGAGCATCGGTTGCTCAACAGCGCCGCCGCGCTCGCGGGTTTCCATAACGCCGACGCGACCAAGGTGTGGGACGACCTCGCCAAGTTTCTGACGGATTATGGCGCCGGGTTGGATAACGACGGGGCCGAGAAGGCGCTGCGCCAGTTTGGGGTGCGCATGCCGCATCTCCTGCGGGCCCTGCACAACATGCGGACACGCCAGTCGCAGGTTGATTACTTCTTCAACATGCAGATCGCCTGCGAGCAGGCCCCCAACCCCGAAAGCCGAGTCACGCTGACCGACGATGTGGACGCGCTGGGCAATCGCCGCCCGGCCATCGACTGGCGGCTGACCGACCTCGACCGTCGCTCGGCCAAGCGCACCGCCGAGGTGCTCGGCCTCGCCTTCGAGGTGCGTGGCCTGGCCGAGGATGATCTGCGCGACCCGATTCTCGACCCGGCCTGGCCCGGACGGATGCACGGCGGGTTTCACTACATCGGCACGACGCGGATGGGCCACGATGCCTCGACGGGCGTTGTTGATGCCAACGCCAAGGTCTTTGGCGTCGACAACCTGTACATCACCGGATGCTCGATCTTCCCCACCAGCGGGCACGCCCCGCCCACATTCACCCTCGTGGCCCTGGCCGCACGCCTGGCCTCGCACCTGCGCGGCGACAAAGCCGATCGCCTGCTCGAACCCCGCGTGGGGGCTCTTTCCGCCAACACACGTTGACCTTCAATGCCAAGCCGCCCTCGCGGCACTGACCAAGGACTCTCGCGATGCACATCGACGCTCGTACTCTGGATCACAACGCCACGCTCAAGGCCGATATCGCCATCGTCGGCGCCGGGATCGCCGGCATCACGCTGGCGATCGAGCTGATGGACTCGGGGCTGAGCGTGCTCCTGATCGAATGCGGCAGCTACGAAACCCCCGATGCGATGGCCGAGGACGTCGCTCGCTGGCAGGAGGTGGGCATCCGCGATGTCGAGCCTCACCTGTGCAATCGACGAGTGGGGGGTTCGGGCTGGTTGTGGGGCGGGCATTGTCGTCCGCTGGATCCGATCGACTTTGAGAAGCGCGATTGGGTGCCGCACAGCGGCTGGCCCATCCGTTACGAAGACATGCTCCCGCACTTCGACCGCGCGCTGGATATCTGCGATCTGCGGACAGTACCGGGAGCGTCGGTCGTCTGGGACGCCCGCCAGACCGATGCCCAGGGGCTCTACCCGTGGGACCAGGTGCAGTACCCGCTCAATCGCATGGGCGCGGTCGACTTTTATCAGCACGCCCTGACGCTCCGCCTTTGCGGTCGTGTGCGCGTGCTCACCTGCGCAACGCTGAGTGATGTGCGGCTGACGCATGACCTTCGTGGGGTCGATCACCTCGTCTGCAAGGTCGGCGAAACGAAGACGATCCGCGTCGAAGCGCAGCGATTCGTCCTGGCCGCGGGGGGCGTTGAGAACCCGAGTATTCTGCTCCGTGCGGACTCTCAGCACGAATGCGGCATCGGCAACCAGCACGACCTGGTGGGGCGGTTCCTGCAGGCCCATCCGACGGTCGACTGCCCGTTCCTGATGTTGAACGATCCCAAACTCCCGCCCGCGATGGTGCTGGACTGGAGCCGAATCTCGGTCACCGACATTTATCGTCGGCGCGAAGCCCTGCGTGACTATGCCTTCGCCAAGATCGGTCTCTCGCCCCAGGTGCAGCGCGAGCACAAACTCCTCAACGCCGCCGGCCTGCTCTCGAGTTTCAACCGCACCGATCCCACCGCCTGCTGGCGCGAGTTCCAGCAGTTCGTCGCCTCGCGTGGCGAAGGGCTGCTCGAGGACGACGCCCACCAGAAACTCTCCGCGTTCTTCGGGCGCACCGACGAGCTCCTGCGTGCGATGCACATGCTGCGTGGCGGAAACCCCCGGGAAGACTGCTATTTCATCCTGCGATTCGCTGCCGAACAGTCGCCCGACCCGGAATCTCGCGTGGGGCTGCTCGAAGAACTCGACGCCCTGGGCAACCGCCGCCCTGCGCTCGATTGGCGCATCAACGAACTCGACCGCGATTCGATCAAGCGCACATGCGAAATCCTCGGTCAGCCCTTCGAGGCCCACGGGCTCGCCGAAGACCGCCTGGCCGAGCCGGTCATGGATCCGTCCTGGCCCCGCGTGCTGCACGGGGGGTTCCATTACATCGGCACGACGCGCATGGCCTCAGACCCGACGCAGGGCGTGGTGGACACCGATTGCCGTGTGTTTGGCGTTCGCAACCTGTATGTCGCGGGGTGCTCGGTCTTCCCGACCTGCGGGCACGCGCCGCCCACGTTCACGATGGTCGCGCTCGCGGCGCGTCTGGCCCGCCACCTGGCCCCCGCCGGGCAGGGGCAGATCGCCGAGCCCAAGGCCGCGGCCCCCGTGGGGGCCTGAGCCTCCGTGCTACGATGGACCCACTGCTGGAGGAGCCAAGAATGGCTATATCGGGGCTGAAAAACTGGTTCTCTCGCCGCGTGCAAAACGCCGTGGGCACGCGCGCCATCGTCAACACGATCGAGCAGCATGTCGACCACCGCACCCATGAACTGGCCAAGGGGCTCAACGACGAGCTCGACCGCAAGCTGGCGGCAACGGTCCAGGACATCCTGTCGCGCGTCGGGCGCAACGACAGCGCGGGGCTCGATTCGGCGATCTCGCTCATCGAGTCCAAGATGCAGGCCCACTCGAAGGACCTGCTCCGGCGCATCGACGCCCGCATGCGGGCCAGCGTGGCGGGCGGGGCCGCCGATGCCGCCGATCTCGCCAGCGCCGCAGAACCCAGCGACGAAGTCTCGAAGCCTCTCGAGGGAAACGGAATGCTCGCGGAAGTCCAAGACGGAAAAGTCATGCGCCTGTCCGACTACAACGGCGCCCAGTCCTTCATCCCCTTCTTCGCCGGCCCGTTCCGCACGATCCTGTGGGGCTATCGCCCCGCGCTGGTGGTTCCCATCGACCACCACGACGTTGTGCCCGCCGAGAAGGACCGCACGCCCTATCATCGCTTCGATGAGTTCCTGACCCAGTCGCTGCCGACCTTCAAGCAGCGCCTCGAGCAACTCTCGGCCTACTTCGACCCGCCGTCCATCCCCGAGCACAAGGTCGACGAGTTCACCCCCTATTGGCAAAACGCCTATTTCGGGCGCACCGACGCCAACGTGCTCTACTCGATGGTCCGCCACCTCAAGCCCAAGCGCATCATCGAGATCGGCAGCGGCAACTCCACCCGCTTCGCACGCCAGGCCATCACCGACGGCCGCCTCGATACCAAGATCACCTGCATCGACCCCGCCCCGCGCGAGGAAATCTCCAAGGTCGCCGACGAGATCATCCGCAAATCCGTCATCCACATGCCCGAGGATTACTTCGACATCCTCGAGCCAGGCGACTTCCTCTTCAACGACGGCAGCCACTTCCTGCTGCACGGCACCGACCTGCCCTTCCAGTTCCTGCGCATCATGCCCCGCCTCAAGAGCGGCGTCTTCTGCCACTTCCACGACATCCACGCTCCGCTCGAGTACCCCCCTCACTGCGACACGCAGTTCATGGGCGAGAGTTATCTCGTCGCCATCTACGCCATGGAAAGCCGCAACTGGGACACCTACTTCCCCGTGAAGTACATGTATTCCAAGGGGCTGATGACCGAGGGCGTGTCGTACTGGTTCGTGCGGCGGTAAGCCAGAGCGATCGACGCTTGAATTCGCAAGCGTCTTAATACCCGGCCGCTGCACGACGCTCGGGGCGACGTGGTGGGCCCTCCTATTCCGCTTGCCGCTGCATGTCCCCCGCGACGTCACCGATCCGCATCGCCCCGCACCTCGCGGCGCGCGTGGCTCTGTACACTGATTCGACATCGTGAGAGGAGTTCCGCCTTGAGCCACGCCGAAAACCGTGCCGAAATCCCGCAGCCAGATCGAAACCACCCGATGACCCCGCTCGTCCAGAGGCATCTTCATGACTTCTTCGCGGCCATGATTCCCGCAACCGCACCAGACGCCCCTGGCACGGTGCTCCGTGTGACCCGACTCCTCCACCCGCTCGGCAACATCGCGACGATCGACGCCACGATCTCGGCCGCGGCGTTGATCGAGTTCATCCGGCCGCTCCTGTCCCCGGCCTTCCCATCGGCGGTTGTGCTGGTCGGGGGCGACATCGAAGATCAAGCTCGCGTCCTGACATCGCACAGCTTCTTCCGCGCCGAGTCGATGTGCCTCATGTCGGTGTCGAGATCGACCCTCCGCACCACGCCGATCCCGCCCGACTTTCAGTTGGTACGTCTCTCGCCCGCGGATGACCGCAGATTCGCCGACGCCTTCGCCGAGGGCTATGCCCTTCCGCACGAACTGGCGGCGATGTTCGCTCCCTCCGCGGCTCAACGCGCAGGCCTCAATGCCCGCTATTACGCGATCGAATCGCGCGAACAGCCGGGCGGTTCGCTCGCCGCGGTTTCCATGTGCGCGATCCTGAACGGGATCCCGGGCATTTACGCGGTGGCGACAAGGCCCTCACAGCGCGGCAAGGGCCTCGCCGCGCATCTGACCGCCGAGCCGCTCCGCCACGCGTGGTCGGAAGGGTTCGAGCAGGGCCTGCTTCAATCATCCCAAATGGGCGAGCCCGTCTACCGGCGAATCGGCTTCGAGGGACACGGCTACATGGCGCTGTATGTTCGAGTCCCTGCTCAATAGAAACGAATCGCACCGAGGGGCTCAATCGACATGAAAACGATCACGCGGCGGGTGCACGAGTGGAACCGCCAATGAACAGTGGCGCGTAGCCCGCGCGGTTTCCCCTTCCGACCGTGCGCCGATCTGACCGTCCGCGGTCAGTCGGGTCTTGGAAACGTCGGCTACTCCAAGATTTCGTTCGCGGCGTTGACGAACTGCTGGTGCAGTACGACACGAACCGCCGCGCGACCTGGCCGCTGCAAGACGCCAGCGGCGACGTGATCGCCCCCTAATTGAAAGTGGGGCGATCTCGCGGGGTCAATGCCTCGGCGCGGGTGCTGACGCAGGTCGTGTATGATGCCTACGGCCGCGTGATCGGGCGCGACGACCCGGCGACCCCCTCGACGGGTCGGCTGAATCATCCATCGTCAAATTGTCACACGTCCAGGCGGTCGACGTTTTTTATCGTCCCACGCCGCGCTGAACCACGGGCTTCATCGCCACCAGCAGGTAGTTGAACCCGCGCAGGAAGAAGTTGCCCTCCTCGGCGGCCTTGCGCCAGTTGCCCCGCTCGAGTTTCTCGTTCTTCCGTGCCACCGCGATGATCTCGACGCCCTCAAGGTCCTGCGTCATCATCGCGAAGAGTTGCAGGCCGATGGGCATGAAGCGCCCGCCCGGCTTGCCGCGCTTCTTCTTGAACGAATCGCTCACATAGACGCACAGGTGCCCGCCCGGGCGCAGTACGCGTGTGGCCTGGTCGATGACGCGTTGCATGGCTTCGTAATAGGCGGCCCCGTCGTCTTCGCCGCCGGCGGTCAGGCGCCCGATGCAGGCCTCGTCGCCTGTGTAGTCCACATGAGTGGAATAAGGCGGGTCGATGAAGACCAGGTCGATCGAGCCGCTGGGCACGGGGAGCGAACGCGCATCGGCGCGGGTGATGGTCTCGCGCGTGGGGCCGAGATCAAACCCAAGCCCGACGCGTCCAAGGTCTTCGCAGACGTCGAGCGTGGTGCCGCTCCCGCACATGGGGTCGAGCACGCGGTCGCCCGGCCTGGTCCAGCGGCGCAGGCACTGCCAGATGACCCATGAGGGGGTCGCCCCTTCATACGCCTTGTCGCCCTGCATGGCACGCCGGGCGTCGCGCCCCGCGTGCTTCGACGCCACCACCTGGCCCCGCTCGTCCACGAACGCGTCGTAGTGCTGGCTCGGGTATTCCCACAGCGTGGTGACAAAGACCGTCAACGGCGGGCGCGAGGACGAACGCTCGGGGCGTGCATGGCCGCCCCCCTCGCGGCGCGGGGGCTTGGTGCCGCCGGGTCGGTCGCGCTTGAGTCGTCGCGGGTCGATGGGCTCCACGCTACTTGGGCTCCTGCTCGCGCACGAGGCGGGCGATCTCGTCGCGGGTCTGGGCCAGGGTCATGGCGACGCGCGCCCCCGCCGCCCGCACGTGCCCGCCGCCGCCCAGGGCGCGGGTGAGGCGGTTGACGTCGACGGCGTTGTCGCCCTCCTTGCTGCGCAGGCTGATCTTGGTGAGGCGTCCGCCCTCGCGCGATTCGACCTCGGTGAGCACCGCGCTGACGCGGACCTTGGCGATCTGCATGGCGAGGTCGACAAACCCGCCGCTCTCGCCCGGCTGGGCGTTGGTCTGGGCGAAGTCTTCGAGCGTGAGGGACATGACCGCCAGCGTGCCCCCCTCGAGCAGGCGGAGCGATTCGAGCGCACGGGCCATGAGGCGCAGGCGCGATTCGCCCTCCTGCTGCTCGGTCAACTGGTGCAGCGGGACGTGCCTCGCCCCGGCGCGGAGCAGGGCGGCGGCGAAGTCAAAGACCGCGGGCGAGACGTTGCTGTGCCGGAACCACCCCGTGTCGCTCGCGACGCCCAGATAGAGGGCGTCGGCGATGGGCTGGGGGAGCGAGGCAACGTCCTTGACCCCAAGCAGCGAGACGCACAGGGGGGCGACGACCTGCGCCGCCGAAGCCGCGGAGGTATCGATGATGCGTTGATCGCCCACGTCCGCGTCGCCGTGGACGTGGTGATCGAGGACGAGCGTCTGCTCGCGCTGCCATGAAAGCCACGAGCGGACGTGCTCGAGCTGGGGCCAACTCCCCGTGTCGACGACGACGATGGCGTCGGCCTCGGCATCGGCGGGGGGGCCCTCACGCGGCAGAACCAGCCCGGGGGTATCGCCCATCATCGGGCCATACCACGGCGGCATGGGGCCCGCGTGCCAAGCGGTGGCGACCTCGCGCCCGGCGGCGAGGTTCAGCGCCCGGACGACCGCCGTCGACGAACCCACCGCATCCCCGTCGGGCTTGGCGTGGGTCAGCACGACCACCTTGCTGCGCGTGCGCAGAAACTGGGTCATCTGGGGAATCGACGAACTGGTGGTCCAGGTTTGGGTCACGAGGGTGCGGCTCCGTGTTGGTCAGCGTGAGTCGGGGGGAGGGTAGGGGCGTGCGGCCGCCGGGTTATGGTGTCGTGGCGCAGCGGGCCAGGTCGCGCCGCATCTGGGCGCAGAGGTCCTCGACGCTGTCGAAACGCAGGTCGTCGCGCACAAAGCGGGTGATCTCGACGCGCAGCCTCCAGCCATACTCGGGCAAGCCCTCGACGCACTCGGCCTTGGCGGGGGCGTGGAGGAGGTGGGCTTCGAGGCGACGCCCAACGCCATCGAACGTGGGGCGCGTGCCGACATTGATCGCGGCGGGCAGGGTGCGCCCGTCGGGAAGTGTGGCGACGCCCGCGTAGACGCCGTCGGCGGGGAGGAGTTGCTCGGTGTGGAGGTTGGCGGTGGGACAGCCGATGAGCCGCCCGCGCCGATCGCCGCGGATGACGACCCCCTCAACTTCGTAGGGGCGGCCCAAGACCAGGGCGGCGTCGCGCACACGGGCGTGGGCCACCAGCCACCGGACGATCGAACTGCTGGCGCGGACGATCGTCGCATCGGTCAGGGCGACCTCGACGGGGGGGACGACGTCGCAGGCGAAGTCATGCACGCGCCCCAGGGCCGCCAGCGTGCGCACGTTGCCGGCCCTGGCCTTGCCGAAGTGGAAGTCCTCACCCTCGACGATGGCGGCGGGGGTGTATTTTTCGACGAGGTTGGCGACGAACTGCTCGGGCGAGAGGGAGAGGACGCCGCAGTCGGGGTCGAGGCGTTCGATGGTGTCGGCGCCCAGGGCGTGCAGGCGGGCGCTGCGCTGGTCGAAGGTGGAGAGGCGGGGGGGGGCTGCCTCGGGGCGCAGACGGGTGAGGGGGTGGGGGTCAAAGACCAGCGCGACAACCCGCCCCGATGGCCCGGCCAGTTCGCGGGACCGCGCAATCAGGGCGGCGTGCCCGATGTGCACGGCGTCGAAGTTCCCGATCGTCAGGGCGGTCGTGGGCATGGGTCGATGCAAGGGTAGTCGCCGGGCGAGCATGGATGGGGTGCGGGCGGGTGAAAGATGGCACCCTACGATCGAGGACGCACGCCCCCCGGAACGACCCATGGCCCTTTTTTCGCGCCGTTCGAAAGCCCCCGCCCCCGCGATTCCCGCCGAGCCGGCGGTTGATCTCGCCGCACCGGATTCGGCGCGGGAGACGCGGATCTTCGAGATCGGCAGCGACTTTCTCAAGCGGGCGCGGGGGCACAAGGCATCGCTTCTGTCGGCGAAGTTCTACAGCGACGCGCTGATGGAATGGTCCATGAAGGACCACGAGTTCAAGGTGCAGATGTTCCGCTTCGTCGATGCCTTCCCGATGCTCAAGACCCCCGAGGCGATCTTGGATCACCTCGAGGACTACCTGTCGCAGCCGGGCGTGAGCGTGCCCGGGCCCATCGCCGCGGCGATGACGGCGGGCAAGCTGCTCAAGGGCCCGGCGGCGGGGACGATCTCGAAGCAGATCACGTCGATGGCGTCGAAGTTCATCGCGGGGACAGACGCGGCGTCGGCGCTGCCCGCGCTGGCGAAGTTGTGGCAGGAGGGGATCGGCTTCAGCGTCGACCTGCTGGGCGAGACCTGCGTGAGCGACGACGAGGCGGACATGTACGCCCGCAAGTACCTCGACCTGGTGGAGAACCTGCCGGGCACGGTGGCGGGGTGGAAACCCAATGCGCGTCTGGAGACCGACCACCTGGGGGCGATCCCGCGGACGAATGTCTCGATCAAGGTGTCCGCATTGTCGGCCCGCTGTGACCCCATCGACCCCGAGGGGGCGCTGAACGACCTGATGAAGCGGATGCTGCCGATCCTCGAGACGGCCCGCGACCGGGGTGTTTTCGTCAACTTCGACATGGAGCACCACGCGCTCAAGGACTTCACGATCGAGTTGTTCCAGCGCTGCGTCGAGAAGGTGGATTTCCAGGCGGGGCTGGCGATGCAGGCGTATCTGCAGTCGGGCCCGCGCGACGCCCAGCGCCTGTGCGAATGGGCGGTGCGCAGGGGCAAGCTCGTCACGGTGCGCCTGGTCAAGGGGGCGTATTGGGACGCCGAGACGATCAAGGCCGAGATGCACGGGTGGCCATGCCCGGTATGGCCGCAGAAGTATCTGTCGGATCGCTGCTACGAGCAGATGGCCGACGTGCTGCTCGACGCCTGCCCGGTGGGCGAGGCGCAGCGCGGGCGTGGGGACGTGGCGACCGGGGGCGCCAAGCCCGTGGGCGTGAAACTCGCCTTGGGGAGCCACAACGTGCGCTCGATCGCGGCGGTGCTCACGTCGCTCGAGCGGCGCGGCCTGCCACGCAATGCGATCGAGTTGCAGATGCTGCACGGGATGGCCGACGCGCTCAAGCACGCGGCGGCGGAGATGGACCTGCGCGTGCGCGAGTACGTGCCCGTGGGCGAGATGATCCCGGGGATGGCGTACCTCGTGCGCCGGCTGCTCGAGAACACGAGCAATGAATCGTGGCTCAAGGCCGGGTTCCTGGACAACGCCGACGCGGGCTCGCTGCTGCGGGCGCCCACGCCGCCC
>JABWBB010000073.1 GCA_013360675.1 Phycisphaerales bacterium
CCGCCCGCGACCTCGACGATCATGGCCGCCGCCCGCGCCGACGCGGTGGCCAGCGTTCCCGCATCGACCAGGCGCTCGAAACGGTGCGAAGCGTCGGTGCGCACCTGGTGTCGTCGCGACGCGCGCCGCACCGCCACCGGGTCCCACGTCGCCACCTCGAGCACGATGTCGGTCGTGCCCGGGCCGACCTCGGAGTCCGCGCCGCCGATCACGCCCGCCAGGCTCTGGGCCCGGGTGGCGTCGGCGACGACGATCTCGTCGCCCGCGAGCGTGCGGGCCTTGCCGTCGAGCGTCGTCAGGGTTTCACCCTTGTGCGCGACGCGCACCACCAGCGACGCCCCGCCCAGTTTCGCCAGGTCAAAGACGTGGCAGGGGTTGCCCGTCTCGTGGCAGAGAAAGTTCGTCACGTCGACCACGTTCGAGATCGACCGCTGCCCGGTGGCCTCGAGCGCCTCGCGCAGCCACGCGGGGCTCGGGCCGACTTTGACGCCGCGGATCACCCGCGCGGTGAATCGCGGGCAGGCGTCGGGGGCCTTGTTCTCGAGCGTGAAGCCCGCGGGGGGGCGGGCGGCGGGCTCGTTCAGGCCCAGCAGCGGGCTGCGGAGTTTGCGACCCGTCTTGGCCGCCACCTCGCGGGCCAGCCCCAGATGCGACAGGCAGTCGCCCCGGTTGCTCGTTACCTCGACGTCGAGCAGCCAGTCGCCGCCCTGCTCGGTGCGGCTCTCGATGGGGAACCCCAGGCCCATGAGGACCGCTTCGGCCTCGTCGGGTCCGACGTTGCCCGGCTCCAGATAGCGGTTGAGCCACTTCAGGCTGCACTGCATAGGGCGTCAGGATATGAACGCGCCGCCCGCGGCGTCGGAGCGGCCCCGCATCCACCTCGGACCTGCCCGACCGATCAGTCCCGCACCGCGCTCAGCAGCATAATCAGCACCAGCGTCACCGTGGCGTTGTGCAGGGCGTGCGCCGTGATCGACGGGATCAGGCTTGACCGCCACTCCCGCATCAGGGCGAAGACGATCCCCAGCGAGATCACCGGCCCGAGCATCAGAAGCTCGTACCCGTGCATCAGCCCGAAGACCAGCGCGCTCAGCCCCACCGCCGATGCGACCCCCACCCGCGAACGCAGGTGCCGGTACAACGCCCCGCGGAAGACCGTCTCTTCCACCAGCGGCGCCCACACGATCGCCAGCGACGCGAACAACGCGATCTGCCCAGGGCTCGCGCTCGTCAGCAGGTCCAGCAGCGGGTTGGTCGGGGGCGCGGCGTCTTCTCCGAACAACGCCTGAGACACCACCTGCTTGAGCAGCATCAGCACCAGGCTCAGCCCCACCGCCAGCCCCAGCAGCGGCAAACCTGCCAGATACATGAACACCCCCGCGCCCACCTCGGTGAAGAACCCCCGCCCGGCGTGCAGCCCCAGATCCATCCGCCAGCGTGTCATGCCCACCCCGCGCACCAGCGGCCAGAGGAGCACCAGCACCAGCGACCACTGCACCCCCAGCGACACCGTGATCGCCGGCTGCGCCTCCGTCACCCCCGCCAGGTGCAAGATTAGCGGCAGGACCAGTTTCATCGCCAGGAAGCATGCGATCAGCACGCCCGCCATCTCGAGGTAGACGCTCCCGCCCGGCGCGGGCGGCAGGAACCTGCGCTTCAACTTCCCCTGCATCGCCAACACGATCGCCGTGATCGCGCATCCCAGCCCCCCCAGCACGCCGATCACGACCAGCACCAGCACCAACCCCGCCACGCCCACGACCAACGCGCCCCCCGCGAGCAGTTGGCGGCGCTCAGGGTCGTCGGCGCCCTTGCCCCGGGTCATGGCCAGGCGCGCGAACCAGCCGTGGTGCTCGATCAAACGTTCGACGCTCGCCTCATCGAGGGCCGCTGGCCCATCGTCCAGGAGCGTGCGCACGAGTGCGATATCCCCGGCCAGGGCGTCGCTGTCGATGTCCTTGGCCGCGATGCGGTCGAGCATTCGTAGGCCGTCTTCGGGTTCGCGCAGTTCGGCCAGCGCCATCGCGCCGCGGACCTTGTCGAGCGGGGTGTGGGCGGCCATCTCGACCTGGCTTGCGATCTGTCGCATTGACGCCGCGTCGATCGTCATCCCCCCCCGCCCGAGTTTGACCATCATCTTGGTCGTCAGGGTGAAGGGGTCGGCGATGGTCGGGGCGGCGATCTCGGCGACCGGCACCGGCTTGGCCCCCTCGGACTCGGGGAGCTGGTTGATCAGGATGATCGCCAGCAGGAAGACCCCACCCAGAATCCACGACAGCACGGCCCAGATCGGCCGCCCCGGGTCGGGCGGAGAGGAAACCAGCGTCGGCGTCGCCGGGGTCGCGGGTGCGTCAAGCCATTGGTAGGGTTGGATGTGGTCGGGCATGTGGCCATGATCATCGGTTGGAAGGGCGGGTGGGGGCAAGTCGGGGAGGTCGTGGGTAGTCACGGGGGGGGTTGGGCATGGGGTCTTGACCGGGCGGGTGGTGCGCCTACATTTCTCACTCGATATCGCCTTGGGGCCACGGAGGCTCCGGGGTGTAACGGTTCTAGAAATCTGCCGATTCGGCGTGTGGAACACGTCGCCTCGGCCCGCCCCGCCCGGTAGGCGGCGAACGACTTCGGTGTCGGCCGCGCAACGGCCAACCACCGGGGAGGCCGATCATGTCCCGCCGTCAGACGTTCATGTACAAGCCGGGTGAGACCAGCAAGACCTGGCGAGTTGTCGATGCCGAGGGTGTGCCGCTGGGCCGCCTCGCCGCCCAGGTGGCGATTGTCCTGATGGGCAAGCACCGCCCCGAATACACCCCCCACATCGACTGCGGCGATCCGGTGATCGTGATCAACGCGTCGAAGGTGGAACTGACCGGTCGCAAGGCCGAGCAGCGGGTCCGCCAGTGGTACACGCAGTATCCCGGCGGCCGCAAGACCGAGACCCTGGGGCAGACGCGTGACCGTCGCCCCGATGTGCTGATCCGCGACGCGGTGCGGCGCATGCTCCCCAAGAACCGGCTGGCCCGGGTGATGCTCAAGAACCTGCGCGTGAGCGCGGGGGCCGAGCACGAGTTCGCCCAGCACAAGCCCGAGACCCTCACCGTCGCACGCTGAACACACCCCGGGCCTTGAACGGGCCCATGACGAGGTAACGCAATGGCTTCTGATTCCATCCTGAGTGGCAGCCCCCTGGCGGGCATCGTCACCCCCGAGCCTTCGGTCAAGCCCGTCCGCACGGCCAAGCCCGCTGATAAGCACGGCTGGTGGTGGGGCACGGGGCGTCGCAAGACCGCCGTCGCCCGTGTGCGCATGAAGCCCGCGTCGGGCGACAAGGCCACGATCACGATCGAGGCCCCCAACGGCAAGACCAAGCCCGCCGACGTCTTCTTCTGCGAAGAGCGCGACCGCAACGACGTCACCCTTCCCCTCAAGCTGACCGACACCTTGGGCAAGTTCCAGGTCATCGCGAAGGTCCACGGCGGCGGATTCATGGGCCAGGCCCAGGCCATCTGCCTCGGCGTCGCCCGCGCTCTGTGCGATTACGACCCGGCCCTCGAAGCCCGCCTGCGTGACGCGGGCCTCCTCACCCGCGATTCGCGCGAGGTCGAGCGTAAGAAGTACGGCCAGGCCGGCGCCCGCCGTCGCTTCCAGTTCAGCAAGCGCTAAACCCGCTTGCATCCAGCCGCTTTCCCCAGCGCCCGGCCCCGTGCCGGGCGTTTTTTTATTTCGTGTTGGCTTGGGGGTGCGCCGCGCCTGACAATCCGTGCGTGCGGGCGCGATCATTCCTGAAACTCCGGTCACGGCGGGTGCGTCGGCGATGGTTCATCGTGGCCGGTCTCGTGCTGAGCGTCACGATCACGCTCGTGCTGATGGGGCTCATGCTGACGCGGGGCGTGCCGATCTGGTGGCGCAGCGTGTCGTCCGACGACCCGCGCACGCGCGAGCTGGGCGAATCGCTCGAGAACGGCGTGGTGCGGCAGTTCTCCGCCGTGCGCGAGCCGGACCCGGATTCGCCCCACGCCTGGCGGAGCAAGCCGTGGGCGGTTTCGCTGCACGCGTCGGACGCCAACGCCTGGGTGGCGACGCGCCTGCCCAAGTGGCTGGCCAACCAGGAGCGCGGCGTGGCGTGGCCCGGCGAGATCTCCGAGGTGCAGATCGAGTTTGCCGACGAGGCCGTCAAGGTGGGCATGCGCGTCCGCGTCCGCGGGCGAGACCAGGTGCTCAGCGCCGAGGTGGTGCCCGAGATCCGCGCGGACGGCTCGCTGTGGATGCCCGCGACGTGGGTGCGAGTCGGGCGGCTGCCCGTGCCCGCCTCATGGGTGCTCGAACGGGCCCAGGAGGGGGGCGGGCTGCTCCCGCGCGCGGTGCTCGAACTCCCCGAAACCCGGGAGATGTTCGACATCTTCCTGGGGCGTCGCCCGGTGGTGCACGAGGCGATCATCGGCGTGGATGACGCGCGGCGTGTGCGACTGCTGAAGGTCGTGCCGCGCGACGGGCGGCTGGAACTGACCGCGCGCACCGAAGCGCGGTGAGCGGGCTATTCGTGACCGCGTGTGATGATCAGCAGCCCAACGACCAGCGATGGAAGAACGCGGCGACATCGGCGTCGTCGGGCGTTCCGCCCGAGAGGTTGAAATCGGCGCTGGGGTCGCCGCTCGACCACGCCGTGAAAAACTCGGCAACGTCGGCATCGTCGGGGGCGCCGCCCGAGGCGTTGAAGTCGGCGGGGCAGACACGCGTCACCGAGACCGAGCCCGAATCAAAGAGCAGATATCCGGGCGGGAGGAAGATGCTCGAGCTGGTCAGCGTGACATTGGTCAGGTTGAAATATGCGGTGTCGTCGGCGGCGATGCCGGTGGTGATCGTCAGCGCGAAGGTGAATGTCACGCCGAAGAAGACGGACGACCCCGACTGCGTGATGGGGTCGCTGGTGAAGGGGTGGGTCTCGGAGGGGTTGTCGGCGACGGAGTTGAGCGCGGCGCTCGACCCGGGCGAGAGAGTCTCCATGATCTGCGCCAGAGGGGTGGGGTTGGGGAAGAGCAGCCCCAGCACGCCGCCCACGCCGTGCGCCATGGTGTTGTCGGCGAAGCGGATGTAGTAGCGCGGGCCCGGGTCAACGGTGTCGGGAGCAGAGGAGCGGAACTCGTTGCGATTATGGCGGATCTGGACGCCCGTCAGGTTGACGATGGCGACATCGTCGGCGTGAGCCGCGGGGAGTGCGGCGGTCAAGCCGGTCAGGGCAACAGCGGTCAGGGTGATGAGGCGCATGGGGGCTCCGGGGGTCAGCGGTGATTCAGGATCAAACGTACCACGGGGGTGGGGTGGAAGTGAAGGGAAAAAGGGGCTTGGGGTGGTGGCAAAAAGAAAACCGCGGGCCCTTGGGGACCCGCGGCTTTGAATCAGAGTGAACGGACGGGTGGATTACCAGCCGCCGCCGCCACCGCCGCCGCGGTCTCGATCTGGCAGATGATCATCGTCTGCGTATTCTGCTGCCGGATATAATCCAGGGCCGGCAGGGTGGCGTAGGCCGCGTCGATGTTGCCACCGTTCCAGCCGCGGATGCCGGTCACCTCGCCGGCCGTCGGCGCGGGATTGTTGAACTTCGCCCACTGCACGATCTGCCGGGCCTCGGCGGCGCTGTTGACCATCGAGCACATGATCCCGCCGACGCCGGTCTCCAGAATGCGCATCACCGTCTGGTAGTCGGCCGCCTTGAAGCGGGCGATGGTCGTGATGGGAAACGCCCGCGCCACCAGGTTGAGCACCGCCACTTCCTGGGTGGGCAGATCGAAGTGCTCCAGGTCGAACCACAGCGCATCGAACTGGCCGGTGCGGCAGATGAAGTCGACATGCCGCGGCGACGCGAAGTTGCCGGTCACGTACAGTTTGACCAGTTCCCCGGCGCGCAGCCGGGCGAGGGCGCGGTTGGCGGGGGCGGAGTTCATGGCTGCGGGGACGCTCATGCGGGCCCGAGCCTTAGCTGGGGGGCCGCCGTCGCCAACTCCCGTTTGCCGGTCTCCGGCGGGAACCGTGGGGCGGTCAACCTTTCCGTCGGACCGGTGGCGCACCGACACCCGGCCGCGTTTGGGCGCACCCGTGCTCGTCCTGGGCTCCATCGGCCCGAACCAGAGAATTCAGTTCCCTTCGGGGGCCGTTCTGCCCTAACTTAGCCCCGCCGTTCCGGCGGCTGGCGTGGGTTGGCCATGGGCCTTCGGATCGGCGCCTCTCATGGCGGCAAATCGTAATGGTATGTTGGAGACGCTCGGGGTCGAGGGCCTCGATCCGTGCCCATGATCGGCGAAAAACTCCTCCACTACGAAATCACGGAGAAGCTCGGCGAAGGCGGCATGGGTGTCGTCTATCAGGCCCGCGACACGCACCTCGACCGCTGGGTCGCCTTGAAGGTGCTGCCGCCGGAAAAGGTGGCCGACCCGTCGCGCAAGGCGCGGTTCATCCAGGAGGCGAAGGCGGCCTCCGCCTTGAATCACGCCAATATCGTCACCATCTACGACATCGCGGCGGACCGCGGCATCGACTTCATCGCGATGGAATACGTGGCCGGCCGGACGCTCGATCGACTCATCCCGCGCAAGGGCCTGCGCCTGAACGAAGCCCTCAAGCTGGCCCTGCAAATCGCCGGCGCCCTCGCCCGCGCGCACGCCGCCGGCATCGTGCACCGCGACTTGAAACCCGCCAACGTGATGGTCGACGACCACGGGGGCGTGAAGCTGCTCGACTTCGGGCTGGCCAAACTCGTCGAGCCGGGCCCATCGAGCAATGCCACCACCGCGACGATTGCGGCGCACACCGAGGAAGGCAAGGTGGTCGGCACCGCGGCCTACATGTCGCCCGAGCAGGCTCAGGGCCACGCCCTCGACGCCCGGACGGACATTTTTTCGTTTGGCGCCGTGCTCTACGAAATGCTGACGGGCAACCGGCCGTTTCAGGGCACGTCGTCGATGTCGGTGCTCTCGGCCGTCCTGACCGCGGAGCCGGCGCCACTGCCCGCAGAGACACCACCCGATCTCACAAAAATCGTCCACCGCTGCCTGCGCAAGGATCCCGAACGCCGCTTCCAGCACATGGACGACCTCAGGGTTGCGCTGGAGGAGTTGAAGGAAGATTCGGAATCGCTGAGCAA
>JABWBB010000003.1 GCA_013360675.1 Phycisphaerales bacterium
GAGCGAGGGCTTTCCTGGCTTGCAAGGAACAGAAAGCCCTCCCTGACGGTCGGGCTGCATGTCACGGTCGACACCACGGCGCGCGACGACACGGCGGGCTTCTGACAGAAGCGTGCGGCCTAATCGCCCGAATTCGTTTCGATCGCCTCGGCCTCGCGCACGCGTCCGACCTGGCGGAGCATCTGGCCCGCGAGGTGAAAGAGATCTGCCCGTCGCACCGGGCGGGCCTTGGCCGCGGCTTTGAGCTCCGCGACCGCCTCGTCCACGCGTCCGCCCATGAAGATGGCGATGGCGTGATCGCGCCGGATGCCCGCCTCGCGCGGGGCCTGGGCCGATGCCCGGGCGAGTTCGCGTTCGCCCTCGTCGATGCGTCCGATGCCCAGCAGCAGGCGCCCCAACCCGGCCCGGGCCTTCACATCGGTATCGCGCGTCGCGAGCGCCGTCCGGTACAGCGCCTCGGCTTCGCCCGCACGCCCGCTCGTGGCGAAATAGGTCGCCAGCGCATCGCGCGATTCGGCCCAGCGCGGGTGGTCTTGCAGGAGATGCTCCAGGATCGTCGCCCCCTCGAGCGCACGCCCCATCGCCCCCAGCAACTGGAATAACTGCACCGCGGTGGAATCGCCCGCGCGGCCGGCGGCGAGGTCGCTCTGCAACCGCTCCACCGCCGCGTCATGCCGCCCCAGCACCAGGTCGAGCCACGGCACGCGGATGCCCAGGGAGGGCGTGGGCGCCAGCGCGATGCCCCCCTCGCCGATCGGCGCCGCCAATGTGTACCACCACAGGGCGCGGGCGGCGTCGGTCCGCGTTTCTTCGCTGATGCCCTGGCGCGCGAGGGCCTGGGCGTAGGGCGTGGTAACGCGCTCGTCGTAGAGGCCCCCCACCACGATCGCCCCGCGCACCACCGCCGCGTGCGCCCACGCCAGCGTGACCAGCGCCACGCACGCGAGGTAGACACACCCGGCGCGGGTGATCGATCCCTGGCGTCGGAGCACGAAGGTGCTGATCCGCACGTTGGGCTCACGCGCCAGGCGCAACGCCTTCCACGCGAGATACGCCGCCAGTACACCCATCGGGGCGGCCATCAGCAGCGGGATCGATTCGTAGAGCCCTCGCATCACGAAGAAGACCGCACTGAAGACGCCGATGGCCAGGAACTCTTCGCCCCACGTCAGGTCGTAGACGCGGGCGGAGCCGCCCCGGGTCGAGGGGCGCGCCAGCATCGCCGGTTTGGCGAAGGTGAAGGTCAGGGCCTTCTTCGGGCAGATGCTGATGCAATCGAGCGAGCGGACACAGTTGCGGTCGAGCACCGAGCCGTACTGGCGGACCTCGTCGTGCACGCGCACGCCCGCGGTGCAGGTCGACGTGCACAGCCCGCACTGGTCGCAGGCGTCGGGGTCGACCGCGACGCGTCCGATCGAGGCCTGCTCGGCGGGGAGCAGGAACCCGCCGTAGGGGCAGCCATAGCGGCACAACCCGCGGGCGCCCAGGAAATAGACGGTCGCAAAGGCGCACACCAGGATGAAGGGAATCGCCAGCACCAGCGAGGGGAGCCCGTCCCACATCGCGTCGGTCGTCAGGTCGGGCGAGAAGCCGGGGAAGGGCTGCACGCCCAGCGTCGCCGAGATGCCCGGCCACCCCTTCTCGAGCAGCGGCGCGACCGCCTCGCGCTTGAGCGTGGGCCAGACGAACATGTACAGCGCCATCGCGAGGGGCACATAGCCGAGCAGGCGCGAGCGGAACAGGTGCGGGCGCAGGTGGAGTTTGCGCAGAATCCACGCACACAGGTCCTGCATCGCCCCCATGTGGCAGATCCACCCGCACATGAACCGCCCCAGCAGCGCGGTGGCGAGCAGGGCCGCCGCGAAGAGCAGGAAGCCCGGGTTGATCTCCCCCAGTTCCAGCGTCTTCATCGAGTCGGAGAGGACAAACCGCCCCACGCTGCTCCCCGTCCACCACCAGTGCAGCACGTGCCCGATCATCAGCAGGTGCACCACGATCAGCGCCGCCATCCGCCAGCGGGCGATGCGCGACCGGCGCGCCTCGGGCCGGGCCAGCCCGGGGCGTCGCGGCGTCAGCACCGGCAACCCGATGCGCCCGCCCGAACTGGCACGCCGCCCGAACATGGACACCTCCCCTACGCCTCGATCTCCTCGAAGCGTGCGCTGAAGTGGCGCAGCACCGGCGGCGCCTCGACGATCCGCAGACCCCGCAGCGAATGCCTCTGCCTGAACACCTCGCCCGCGGCCTCGGCGACATAATCGATGTGGCTCTGCGTATAGACCCGGCGCGGGATCGCCAGGCGCACCAGTTCCATCGGCGGGGGTGTGCGACCCTCGCCCCCGAACATCACGCTGCCGATCTCGCACGCGCGGATCCCCCCCACGCGATACAGCGCGCACACCACCGCCTGCCCGGGGAACTGCGCCGCCGGGATGTGCGGGCAGAGGCTCCTGGCGTCGATGTAGATCGCGTGCCCGCCCGGGGGCTCGACGATGGCGATGCCGTGCGCCCGCAGACGCTCGCCCAGGTACTCGGTGCTGCGCAGGCGATAGGCGAGGTAGTCCTCGTCGAGCACCTCCTCAAAGCCCTGGGCCATGGCCTCCAGGTCGCGCCCCGCCAGCCCGCCGTACGTCACGTACCCCTCGGTCAGGATCAGCAGGTTGCAGGCCCTGCGGAAGAGGGCGGCGTCGCGGATGAGCAGCACGCCCCCGATGTTGACCATCCCGTCCTTCTTGGCCGAGATGGTGGCCCCGTCGGCCAGGTCGAACATCTCCCGCGCGATCTCGCGCACCGGGCGGTGCGATTGCCCGGGCTCTCGCTTCTTGATGAAGCAGGCGTTCTCTGCAAAGCGGCAGGCATCGATGAAGAAGGGCAGGTTGTGCCGGTCGCACACCGCCCGGATCGCCCGCAGGTTCTCGAGGCTGACAGGCTGGCCCCCGCCGCTGTTGTTGGTCACGGTGCACATGACCAGCGGGAAGCGCGCGCGACCGTGCGATGCGATCAGCGCCTCCAGGGCCGCGATGTCCATGTTCCCCTTGAAGGGATGCGGATTGGAGGGGTCGCTCGCTTCAGGCAGGCGCAGGTCGATCGCCTGCGCCCCGCTGTGCTCGACGTTGGCCCGGGTGGTGTCGAAGTGGGCGTTGCTCGGGACGATCAGCCCCTCGCCCCCCACCAGTTCAAAGAGGATGCGCTCGCTCGCCCGCCCCTGGTGCGTCGGCAGCACGTGCTCGAAGCCCGTGATCCCCCGCAGCGCGTCGCGAAAGCGGAAGAACGACGTCGCGCCGGCGTAGGACTCATCGGCCCGCATCACCCCCGCCCACTGCTCGCTGCTCATCGCCCCGGTGCCCGAGTCGGTCAGCAGATCGATCACGACATCAGACGCCGCGATCAGGAAGGGATTGAACCCGGCCCCGCACAGGATCGCCTCGCGCTGGGCGGGCGTGGTCATGCGGATGGGCTCGACCACCTTGATGCGGAAGGGCTCGATGATCGTTGTGAGCAATGCGGGCACTCCGTCCTTGGACCGAATCCAATCCAGACATGGATATCCCAATATAGCCCCCGCGGGCCCTCGAGCCCAACGAACTGCGCCTTGCGTCTCGATCTATCGCCCGAAAAACGTTTTTCTCGCCGGGGTGACCCGGTAGGCCGGGAGTGGGAGAATGCACCATGACCGATATCCAGGTACTCGGAAACTCCCTGACCATGTGGGGGGTAGCGATCGGTGTTGCGATCGTGCCCATGGCGACCCTCACGATCGCCCGGCGCGTGCTGGGTGGGCCCAAGCGACGCCCAGCGCCTCCGCTCGATGCCGAGTACCACAGCCTGATGACCGGGCTGGCGCGCACGTGGACGACACTGGGCAGCCTGTCGCTGGGCATCTTTGCCATGCTTGGCGTGCTCGATCTGCCCGCCAAGGCTCAGGTCTGGACGTGGCGGGTTGGGGTCGGGCTGCTCGCGATCCAGGGTTTGGTGTGGGGGCGGGTGCTGGCCGACTGGTTGATCCGGCGGTACCTCGATAAGCATCGCCTCTCCGACGGGCAGCCGGACCCGGCGGTGCAGGGGGTCTCGAGCACGCTGCGCTGGATCTCACTCTTTGTGCTCTACGCGGGCGTGCTGTTGCTGGCCCTAGACAACATGGGCGTGGACGTGACGGCCCTGGTGGCGGGGCTGGGCATCGGTGGCATCGCCGTCGCCCTTGCGCTGCAGAATGTCCTGTCGGACCTCTTTGCCTCGCTCTCGATCACGCTGGACAAGCCCTTCGTGGTGGGCGATTTCATCGTCGTGGGGACGGAACTGGGCACGATCGAGCGGATCGGGATCAAGACGACGCGGGTGCGCAGCCTGTCGGGCGAGCAACTGGTCTTTTCCAACAACGACCTGCTCACGGCCCGCATCCGCAACTTCAAGCGCATGCAGGAACGACGCATCGTCTTTCAGTTCGGCGTGACCTACCAGACCACGCCCGAGCAACTCGAGGCGATCACCCCGATGGTGCGCGCGGCGATCGCCAAGGTGCCCGGGACGCGCCTGGACCGCTGCCACTTCTTCCGCTTCGGGGCCTTCTCGCTCGACTTCGAGGTGGTCTATTTCGTGGCCAGCGCGGAGTACAACGCGTACATGGACGCGCAGCAGGCCATCAACCTGGCGATCGCGCGCGGGCTGGCCTCGATGAACGTCGAGTTCGCCTACCCCACGCAGACGCTGTTTCTGCGTCACGATGGGAATACTCCGGGCGACGCCCAGAGTGAGTCACGGGCGACGACCGACGGGTCGGCTCAGGCCTTCACGGGGGCACGGCCCACGCTGTAGTAAGTGAAGCCGGCCTCGCGCAGGACCGAGGGGCGGTAGAGGTTGCGGCCGTCGAAAATCAGCTTAGCCTTCATCAGCGAGGCCAGCTTGGCGAAGTCGGGGCTCTTGAACTCGTCCCAGTCGGTCGAGATGACGAGCGCGTCGGCATCCTTCACCGCCTCGTACATGTCGTTCACGATCGTCGCCGTCGGGCCAAGCTCGGCCCTTGCGTTGTCGGCGGCGACAGGGTCGAAGCCCACGCACGTCGCGCCATAGCCGGCGGCCTTGCGGATGAGGGTGAGGGCCGGCGCTTCGCGGATGTCGTCGGTGCGGGGCTTGAAGGCGATGCCCCAGAAGGCGATCTTCTTGCCCTGCAGGCCCGCGGCCCCGCCGCCCACGCCGGTCTTGCCGCCGAAGTGGGCGACGATCTTGTCGAAGAAGCGGTCGCGCTGCTTCTGGTTGACGCTGTGCACGCTCTTGGAAAGTATGGCCTCGATGCCGGCCTTATCGCCCATCATGATGCAGGCGAGGGTGTCCTTGGGGAAGCAGGACCCGCCGTAGCCCAGCCCGGGGTAGAGGAACTGGTTGCCGATGCGCTTGTCCGAACACATGCCCTCACGGACGCGGCTGATGTCGGCGCCATAGGCCTCGCACAGGTTGGCCATCTCATTGATGAACGAGATCTTGGTGGCGAGGAAGTTGTTCGAGGCGTACTTGACCATCTCGGCGGACAGGACGTCCATCAGGTAGATGGGGTGCCCGTTGCGGACAAAGGGGTCGTAGAGCTGGCGGAAGAGCTCGCCGGTCATCTCGTCCTCGACGCCCACGACCACGCGGTCGGGCTTGTTGAAGTCGTTGATGGCATCGCCTTCCTTGAGGAACTCGGGGTTGTCCGAGACACGGAAGGGGATGTCCGGGCCCACTCGCTCGCGGATGCGGTTGCGCACGGCGAACGTCGTTCCCACCGGCACGGTCGACTTCATCACAATCACCTTGGGTTTCTGCTTGGGGCCAAGGCTCTTGAGGACGTCGGCGATGTCGTCGGCGGCGGCGTTGATGTACTTGAGGTCGGTGTGCCCGCGCTCATCGCTGGGCGTGCCCACGCAGATGAAGATCATGTCGGCGTCGCGATAGGCCGAGGCCTTGTCGAGCGTGAAGTGCAGGCGCCCGGCGGTCGTGTTGCGCTCCATCAGCTCGGTGAGACCCGGCTCATAGATGGGGCAGACGCCCTGCTTGAGTTTCTCGATCTTCGCGGGGTCAACATCCAGGCAGGTCACCTGGTTGCCCGTGTTGGAGAAGCAGACGCCCGTCACCAGGCCGACATATCCGGTTCCGACCATCGTCAGTCGCATGACTCATCTCCACATGGGGGACGCGTTGCCCCCGCGCCGTTGGCGCAGTTCTCGGACACTGATGACTCGAAGGGCCGCACTATAGACGGGCGTACCCCGTTCGCGTCTATCGGCACGCGGCGAGCGCGGAATGACGGGCAGATTGCAACTGGGCCCCTTCGGTGGCGGCGTGACAGCGCGTCGGGAAGGGGCCATAATCCGCCCCATGCCCAAGCGCATACGCACCCGTGCCCGTACTTCCTCCCGATCGAAGCCCCGCAAGGCCAAGCCGGCCCTGACGGCACGCAGCGCCGACCCTCGCCTGCTGTACGAAGCCGCGGTCCAGTGCCCCGAGGCGGAGATCGCCTTTGTCAATGGGTGGTTCCGCAAGGTCCGCCAACGCCCGGCGCGAAGAGTGCGTGAAGATTTTTGCGCGTCGGCCAAGGTGGCGTGCGAGTTCGTGCGGAGCCACCGCGACAACACCGCCGTGGGGCTGGACCTGGACGCCCCGATCCTGGCGTGGGCCAAGGAACACTCGGTTGACGCGCTGCCCGAGGCGGCCCGCTCGCGCGTGACGCTGCTGCGGCGCAACGTCGCGAGCCCGGGCAAGGGAGCGGACAAGGGCTTTGACGCGGTGCTCGCGTTCAACTTCAGTTACTGGGTCTTCAAGACGCGTGCCACGCTGCTGGCCTACTTCAAGACAGTCCGCGCGTCGCTGGCGAAAGACGGCATCTTCTTCCTCGACATCTACGGAGGGTATGAGTCCTTCACCGCGCAGGAAGAACGCCGCCGGTGCAAGGGCTTCACCTACGTGTGGGACCAGGTGTCGTACGACCCGATCAGCGCGGCGTATCTCTGCCGCATTCATTTCGAGTTCCGCGACGGGACGAAGATCCGCAACGCCTTCGAGTATGACTGGCGGCTGTGGACGATCCCCGAGGTGCGCGAGTTGCTCGCCGAGGCGGGCTTCAAGGAATCGGTCGTGCACTGGGAAGGGGACACGGCCAAGGGCGAGGGGAACGGGATCTTCCGCCCATCGACCAAGGGCGAGGACTGCGCCTCGTTCATCGCGTACATCACGGCGCACAAGTAACGTCGTTCACCGCCACGCTGTTCAGATCAGCAGAGATCGCCCCGTCATCTCGCTGGGCTGGGCCAGGCCCATCATGGCCAGCGCGGTGGGAACGACGTCGGCCAGCCGCCCGCGCTGCGCGCGCTTGGCCGGGTCGAACCAGCCCGCCGAGTCGTTGTCGCCGCGGAGGGTTCTGCCCCGTACGCACTCCCCCACCGCGACGAGGGGCACGTCGTAGACGGTGTGGGCGGTGTGGGGGGCGCTCGTGTCGGGGTCGAACATCTGCTCGGCGTTGCCGTGGTCGGCGAAGACCAGCAGCGAGCCGTGGCGCGCGAGCGTGGCCTTGACGATCTCGCCCACGCAGGCGTCGACGACTTCACAGGCCTTGACGGCGGCGTCGAGCGAGCCGGTGTGACCCACCATGTCGGCGTTGGCGAAGTTGACGACGATGAAGTCCTCGCAGTCTCCCGCGCTCAGGCGGGCGAGCACCGCGTCGCGCACGCCAAGGGCCGACATCTCGGGGGCGAGGTCGTAGGTGGCGACGCGCGGGCTCTGCACGATCTCGCGCCGCTCGTGCGGGAATGGGTCGTCGCGGTAATCGTTAAAGAAGAAGGTGACGTGCGGGTACTTCTCGGTCTCGGCGCAGCGGAACTGGCGCAGGCCCTGCGAGGCGATGAACTCGCCCGCGATGTTGATCATGCGCGGCGGCTTGGGGAACGCCACGCGGACGTACGGCGCGAGTTCCTCCCAGTAACTGGTCATCGTGACAAAGTGAACATCGGGGCGCGGGCCTCGGTCGAACCCGCGCGTGCCCGAATCGGGCGAGGGCTTCACGTCCGCCCAGCGTTCATCGGGAAAGAGGAATGCGGCGGAGAGTTCGCGCGGGCGATCGCCCCGGTAGTTGTAGAAGATCACGCTGTCGCCGGCCTTGATGCGCGATGCGGCGACCTGCGCGGGTGTGCCCAACGCCGTGGGCGTGACAAACTCGTCCCCCTTGAGCGTGGGGCCCGAGGGGTGCTCGTAGTAATGGTTGATGGCGGCGGCGGCGTCGGGCGCGGCCGGGAATTCACCCCGCCCGGTCAGGCAGTCGTAGGCCTGGCGCACGCGTTCCCAGCGGAAATCGCGGTCCATCGCGTAATAACGGCCCATCACCGAGGCGATGCGTCCCAGGCCGATGGCGTCGCAATACCCCTGCACCTGGGCGGCGAACGCCGCGCCGGTGAAGGGGCCCGTGTCGCGCCCGTCGGTGAAGAGATGGATAAAGACCCGCTCGGCGCCCAGGGCTTTGCACGCGCGCAGGATCGCCTCGAGGTGCTCGAGCAGCCCGTGCACGCCCGCATCCGAGTTGATCCCCATCAGGTGGACGCTCGCGCTGCGCTCGTGGGCGGCCTTGACCGCGCCGGCGATCGCGGGGTTGGTCTCGAGCCCGTCGCGGCAGGCCCGGGTCATCACCAGCGATTCCTGCGGCACCACGCGCCCGGCCCCGATGTTCTGGTGCCCGACCTCGCTGTTGCCCATGGTGTCGGGGGGGAGGCCCACGTCCTCGCCGCTGGTCTTGATCAGCGTCCAAGGCCAGTCTCGCATCAGGGCGTCGGCGACGGGGGTGCGGGCGCGCCGCACGGCGTTGAAGGCGTCGTGCGCGGGGTTGGGGTTGAGCCCCCAGCCGTCACGGATCACCAATACACATGGCGCCATCAATGGGTTCTTCATCGTGCGCAGGATAGCGACACGGGCTGGCGCAAAGCGTCGGTGTCACAGAGATCAGATCTGCGCCGCGACCTGCTCCCAGTTCATCGCCTCACCCGGCGGGCGGGCCTGGACGAACTTGATCTTGCCCTGGCCCTGCGGGTCTTTGGCGATGACGACCGTGCCGCGGCTGGCGACATTCAGGTCGGCCCAGTAGAACCCGTAGGCCTTGCAAACTTCGCGGTGCAGGTCGGAGAGGATGACGTGGGTGTACCCCTCGCGCTGGGCCCAGGCCTTGTTGGCGTGGTGCGAATCGCACGAGATGCCCACGACCTGGGCCCCCTTGGCCTGCCACGCGGCGATCTCGCTGCTGATGCACTTCATCTCGACCGAGCAGGTGCCGGTGAACGCGAAGGGGAAGAAGCAGAGGACGACATCGCCCTTGCGGACCTGCTCGGAGAGACGCCATTCGCCCTTGTCCTGGGTGAGCAGGGCAAAGTCGTGGGCGGGGCTGCCCACGCCGGGTGGGGTGGGGCTGGGGGTCAGGCTCGGGTTTCGCATGGGCGATCGTAAGCCCGGGCGGGGGTGCAAGGCCGCGGGGCGGCGTTTGGGATATGCTGGAGGAACACCGGGAGGATGCCCGGAGGAACGGGGCACGGATGACGAGCATGACGTCGCAACGGACACAAGGCGACTCGCTGGAGGCCCGGTACGCGGACGTCTGCCGCCGGGTGGAGCAGGCCGCCATCAAGAGCGGTCGCACGCCCAATGACGTCATCCTGATCGCGGTGACAAAGAACGCCGACCCCGAGCAGATCCGCACGCTGATCCGCATGGGCCACAAGGACTTTGGCGAGAACAAGGTGCAGCAACTGCTGCACCGGGCGGCGATGGTCGAGGAACTGCTGGCCCGTCAGCGCCTGCACGCGAACACACGGCGCGGAGGTTCGCCCGGCGGCGGGCCCATGTTGTTTGGCGACGAGCGGGTGGTCGATGTCAAGCCGATGAACGCGGCCACCGGCTCGGCGGGCGTGCGCTGGCACATGATCGGGCATCTGCAGCGGAACAAGGCGCGCAAGATCGTCGAGTATGTGCGTCTGGTGCACAGCGTCGATTCGTTGCGCCTCGCGGAAGAACTCCAGGCCATCGCGCTCAAGCGCGACTGCGTGATCGAGATCCTGCTGCAGGTCAACTGCTCGGGCGAGGCGACCAAGTTCGGGTGCCCGCTGCCGGCGGCGATCCCGCTCGCCGAGCAGATCGACACGATGGTCAACATCCGCCTGCGCGGGCTGATGACCATGGCCCCCGAGAGCGACAACCCCGAGGACGCCCGCCCGACCTTCGTGCGCTGCCGCGAGTTGTTCGAGGAGATGCGCAAACTGGGGCTGACGGATTCGCCCCGGTTCAACCTGCTCTCGATGGGCATGTCGGGCGATTACGAGGTGGCGATCTCGGAGGGGGCCAATCTTGTCCGCGTGGGCAGCGCGATCTTCGGCGACGCGCCCGCGGCTGAGATCCCCGATGAACTCCCCGAGCCCGAGGACGAGACCGAGGGAGAGATCTAGTTACACGCCGGGTTCATGAGGCGTATGGGGAGCATCGGCGTTGGTGTCGTCGCTCGCATCGCCGGGCGTTTCGTATGGGTTCGCCAGCGAGGTGAGACGGCCTTCGATCCGGGCCACTCGCTCGACGAGCGCCCGCAGGCGACGATCGAGATCGACGATCTGCGCGAGGCTCTCTTCGGTCGACCGCTCGACGAAGGTCAGGTTTTCCTCGAGGCGTTCCAGGCGTTCTTGATTCATGGGAGTGATCCCCGCCGCATGCCAAAGGGGCGACGGCCGGATAGGCTATGCCCCATGATCAGCACCCTGCTTGTTTGCCTGGTGGCGAGCGTCGATGCACACCCCGCCCCCGCCCGCGTTGACCTGAACGTGCAGCCCCCCGCCGAGACCGCGCCCGCGCCGAGTGCAACACTCGAGAGCAGACCCGCCATGGTGCGATTTGGCACGGAAGGAACGCGCTGGTGGACGATTGGGGCCGGCGCAGGCAAGGATCTGCACGACGCCCTCGATGTGAATGTCCACGCCGCGTTCAGCACGTTCATCGCGCAGGACTGGGAGTGGGCGATCGAAGGAGCGCTGTGGAACATCGCGCTGGATGGGAATGATGCGCAGGCGATCAACGCCACGATGATCTTCCGTTGGCACTTCCACAATGCGGAGAAATGGTCGGCCTATGTGGACGGCGGGATCGGGCTGCTCTTCTCGACCGACGACGTGCCCAATGACGGCACATCGTTGAACTTCACGCCGCGCGTTGGCCTGGGTGTCACGCGTCAGATCACCGATGCGGGCACTCGGCTGCAGGCTGGGGTGCGCTGGCATCACATCTCGAACGCACGGATCACCGGGGACGACAACAACCCCTCGCGCGACGGGCTGATGCTCTACGCCGGAGTGATGATCCCGTTCTGACCTAGGCGGACTTGCGCGTCAGCGTGGTGATGCCCAGCGTGACATCGGTGGCGATGACGCGGTTGCGCCCCGAGCGTTTGGCCGCGTAGAGATTGCGATCGGCCGCCTCGACCCATTCGGCTTCGCTCACCTTGGTCGACCCCGACGCCCCCGCAATACCGATCGAGATGGTGACGCGGTGTGTGGGGTGGCGAGGCCAGATCGCCTCTTCGACGGCGTGACGCACACGCTCGGCGAGGCGCGCGGCCTCCTCGGAATCGGTGTCGGGCAGCACCAGTACGAACTCCTCCCCGCCGAAGCGGCAGGCCAGATCGGTCTGGCGGCACTCCTGGCGGAGAATCCTGGCCACACCCTGGAGCACTTCATCTCCGGCGGGGTGCCCGAAGGTGTCGTTGACGGCCTTGAAGTGATCGATATCGAAGAGCGCGACAGAGAGCGCGTGCCCGTGCCTGACGCAACGGGCATATTCCTCCAGCCAGCGCTGGTCGAAGAAGGCCCGGTTCCACAGCCCTGTCAGCCCGTCGATCTGGGCCCGCTGCGAGAGCATCTGCATCAGTCGTTGCAGACGCAGCGCCGAGCGCACCCTCACGCGCAGTTCGGTGAACTCGAAGGGCTTGCCGACGTAATCGACCGCGCCGAGATCGAACGCGGCGACCTTGTCCTCGGAACTGCAGTTGCCCGAGAGCACGATAACCGGGATGGCCTGCGTCTTCGCGTCTTCCTTCAGGCGACGGAGCACCTCGAAGCCGTGCATGCCGGGCATGTCGAGATCGAGCAGAATCAATGCGGGGGGGTTGTCCTTTGCCGCGGCCAGGCCCGCGGGCCCGTCGAGCGAGGCGTCGAGGATCAACTCTTCATTCTTCAGTCGCACGCGCAGCAGGCGATGCACATCCTCCGAGTCGTCGATGACGAGCACGCGGGGGTGAACCTCGGCGAGTTGTGGGGTGTGCTGGGTCATACCTTGGCGTGGCCCGTTCGCTTCGCTGAGGTGAATCAAGGTCAGTGCGTACGCCCGAGTAGCGCCCGCTCGCAGAGGGTTTTGAGGTCAGCGATCGACCCGGCCATGCTGCTCAACTGGCTTTGTGATGCGTCGCCGCTGGCCTTGAGCAAGGCTTCGAGCGAGCCGGCGGCCTTACCGATGGGATCGAACCCATACCCCCCCGCCGCCCCCTTGAGCTGATGCGCGAGGCGGCGCAGCGTCTCGATGTCGCCGGTATCCACCGCCGTGGTCAGCACTGTCAGTCGCTGGGGGAGTTCTTCCAGGAACATGTCCACCAGTTCGGCCATGTCCGGATCGCCGGCGAGCGAGCTGCGCAGCGGAGTGTGTGGGGTGGGCGTTGTCATCGTTGACCTCCGAGCAGACCCATCGACCCTGTCGCCCCGGCGATTGAGATTCAGATTGATGAACCGTGTTCGGCTGGGATTGGTGGGCCGCATGTAACGCAAGGTCGCGGGTTTTCGGACCGCTACCCCACCCTGATCAGGGCACGGCCCGCGACATGCTCGCCGATGGCCAGGCTCGCCGTGGCGGCGGGCGATGGGGCGTTGAGCACGTGCACGGCCTGATCGGTCTCTTCGATCAGGAAGTCGTCGACCATCGAGCCGTCGGGCAGGAGCGACTGGGCCCGCACGCCAGCGGGGGCGGGAACCAGATGCGACTCTTTGATGGCTGGGATCAGCCGCTGCAGGGCGCGCACAAAGGCGGCCTTGCTGATCGACCGCCACATCTCGCCCATCCCGGTGCGCCAATGTTTCCGGGCCATGCGCCAGAAGCCCGCGTAGGTCAGCGTTTCGAGCAGGTCGCCGGGATCGAGGGTGCCCAGGGTGTATCCCTCGCGCGCAAATGCAAGCACGGCGTTGGGACCGCACTCCACTCCGCCCCGCACCATGCGCGTGAAGTGCACGCCAAGGAAGGGGAAACTCGGATCGGGCACGGGATAGATCAGGTTCCGGCACAGCGCTTCAGCGCCAGGGACCAGTTCGAAGTACTCGCCACGGAATGGAACGATCTTGGCCGCGGGACGGGCTCCCTCTCGGGAGGCGATGCGATCGCAATGCAGTCCCGCGCAGTTGATGACAAGACGTGTTTCGACATCGCCCGTAGTCGTGCGCACCACCGTGGTTGATGGACACCGGTCAAACCCGACGACCATGGCGCCCAGGCGCACTTCGCCCCCGCCCTGGCGGATCTGATGGGCGAGCCGTTCGCACATGCGCACGTAATCGACGATTCCAGACTCAGGGACATGGATCGCCCGCACGCCCGCGACGCTCGGCTCGAGTTCGTGCAATCTCTGGGCGTCGATGACCTCGCAGCGCACGCCGTTGGAGAGACCACGCTCGTGGATGCGGGCGAGCGCGGGAATCTCACGGTCATCCACGGCGACGATGACCTTGCCGCAGGTCTCGAAGGGGACATCGTGCTCGCGGCAGAATGCTTCGAGCAGGACTTTGCCGCGCCGGCAGGTGGCGGCCTTCATCGAGCCGGGCTTGTAATAGATGCCCGAGTGGATGACGCCCGAGTTGCGTCCCGTCTGATGACTGGCGAGCGTCGATTCCTTTTCAAGTATGACCAGTCTCAGGGCGGGGCGAGCGCGTGCAATCTGGAATGCCGTGGCCAGCCCGACGATCCCGGCACCGATGATGACGATGTCCGCTCGCTGCATGCGTTACGAACGCACGGGGGCCGTGCCCTTGACCTCGGCCAGACCGCCTTCGGCGTTGATCCCGCCCGGGAAGAGGCAGCGTTCGACCGCGTTGATGAGCGTGTGGAGCAGGAGCATGTGAATCTCCTGGATACGGTCGGCGTAGATCTGGGCCGGGGCATTGGTTGCGGGATCGTCAAAGCCCGGAACGATCCACTCGTAGTCGGCCATGCCCTTCAGGCGGCCTCCACCCTTGCCCAGGAGGGCGACTGTGGTCATGTCGCGCCGGGCGGCGGACTCGATGGCCCGTGCGATGTTCTCGCTGTTGCCGCTGGTGGAAAGGACAACGAGGCAATCGCCCGGTCGCCCCAGGCCATCGACCCAACGGGAAAAGACGGATTCATAGCCAAAGTCATTGGCGGTGCAGGTAATGTGACCCGCATCGCCGCATGCGATGGCGCCCAGGGCGGGGCGGTTGTGGCGGTAGCGACCGGTGAACTCTTCGGCGAAGTGGAGGGCGTCGCAGGCCGAGCCCCCATTGCCGCAGGCCATGACCTTGCCCCCGGTACGGAACATGTCGGCGAGGTGTCGCGCGAGTTTCTCGATGCGGGCGAGATTCTCGGGGTCGGCGCAGAAGGCGCTGAGGATCATCGAGGCGTGCCGGAAGTCATCGGCGATCGCGGCTTTGATGGAGTTCGACATGGGCTTCTAGTGTAGGAACAAGGCGCATCGCGGGATGCGTGAGTTTGGCTGGGCTTGCCGCTTCGGTGAGCAATGGCTAGCCTACTCGGATGCCTGCTTCCATCACGCAGGGATCACAGGGCGATGTTTGGGGTTTGGTTTCTCGCCTGGTTATCGGAGAGGAGAACAGAGGATGTCGGCGGGAACGGCCGCGTCAGGAACAGACCCCGGCCCATGGCGACCGCCGATCCTCTCGCGCGAGTTTCATGGGTCGCTCGATGAGCCGCTGCTGAAGCGACTGTCGCCGGTGCGCCTGTGGCGGATGCTGCGCGATGACGCCCGGGAGTTGTCTTTCGGGCGGTATGTGATCGAACAGTTCGTGACCTCGGTGCTGCGGGTGCGCTATCAGAACAGCATGCTCGGGCTGCTGTGGACGCTGCTGCACCCGCTGCTGATGCTGACGGTGCTGAGCGTGGTGTTCAGCCGCCTGCTCAAGTACCCCATGGACCGTTTCAGCGTCTTCCTGTTCGCGGGGTTGCTGCCGTGGCAGTTTTTTCAGGCGTCGGTGGGCAACGCATCGGTGTCGCTGATCCGTCAGCAGGGGTTGATCCGCAAGATCAACGTGAACCTGATGCTCTTCCCGGTGTCGGAGATCGCCACCGCCGCTACGCACATGCTCTTCGCGTTCGTGGCGATGTTCGTGATCATGCTGGGCTTTGGCGTGTTCGGGACGGAGCACGTGGGAGCGCAGTTGTCGGTGCACCTGGTGCTGGTCCCGCTGGGGCTGGTGCTGCTGTGGGTCTTTACGCTGGGGGCGTCGCTGGCGTTGATGACCTTGACCACGTTCTTCCGCGACATGGAGCACATCATCTCGGTGGCGCTGCAGGCGATGTACTTTGCGACGCCGATCTTCTACCCCGTCGAGGCCGTGGCCGGGTCGCGCTCGCTGACGCTGCTGATGTACGCCAACCCGCTGCGCTGGATCTTCGAGTTCTTCCACTGCGGGATCTATTACCACCGCTGGCCCGCAACCGAGGCGTGGGTCGTCGCTCCGTGCGCGGCGGTGGGCATGCTGCTTCTGGGGTATTCCATCTACAAGAGACACGAGCATGAGTTCATCTTCCGCCTCTGATCTGGCGGGCTACATCCGGGGTCAAGGCGCCGATCGGGATGCCCGCATCGAGTTCGCCGACGTGGGCCTGCGCTTCCGCAGCTTCGGCGACTCGCTGCCCAGCCTCAAGCAGACGGTCTTTCGCAAGCTCAGCGGCCAGACCTTCAAGGAAGATAGCTACCGCTGGCTCTACCGCGGGCTGGGGCTGACCATCGAGCACGGGTGCCGTCTGGGCGTCGTGGGGCCCAACGGGGCGGGCAAGAGCACGCTGCTCAAGATGATCTGCGGGATCTATCGCCCCACCACGGGGACGATCAAGGTTCGCGGACAGATCGCGCCGCTGATTGAGCTTGGCGCGGGGATGGTCGCCGAACTCTCGGGCGAGGAGAACATCTACCTCAACGGCGCGCTCATGGGCTACAGCCGACGCGAGATGCGAGCCAAGATCGAGCGCATCTTCGACTTTGCCGGCCTGCAGGGCTTTCGCAAGGTGCCCATCAAGTATTACAGTTCGGGGATGATGCTCCGCCTGGCCTTCTCGACCGCGAGCGACCTGAACCCAGAGATCCTGCTGATCGACGAGATTTTCGCCGCGGGCGACGCCGAGTTTGTCCGCCGGGCCAGGGCCCGCATGGAAAGCCTGATCGACGCCTCGCACATCGTGGTGATCGTGAGCCACCAGCTCGAGCTGATCAAGCAGATGTGCAACCGCGTCATCCATGTTGAGAACGGACGCGTGGTCGACGATGGCGACCCCGCCGAGGTCATCGCCCGCTATCTCGCGGGGGTCCAGGCGCAGACCGAGCCGGTCCGACTGGGAAGCTAGCGACCCGTACACGTACCGGACCTAACTTCCGGATTCGCAATGGAGACGGGTAGGGGCGATAATGCACCTAGAGCCCGGCGCCAACCTCGCCTGGGCCATGAGGGGTGAGCGCACACGTATGGCGAAGTTCGTCCTCATCGATCAGTCGATTACCGACGTCGGTGGGCATCATCATGAATACGCGGATCGGGTGCTCCGTGCGGCCAGCGCCGCCGGCTATGAGCCCGTCCTGGCGACTCACCGGTCCTATGAGCGCGATGCGGCGGACCCCTGGGCGGTGCACCGGGACTATCGGTACGGCTTCTGGCAACAACCCCTGAAACGGCGGTGGTTCTTCCGCCCCGCCTCACGCGGGCGTTTGTGGTGGCACAAGACCAAGGTGCGCCTCTACTACTCCCCCGTGGGGTATCTATGGCAGTCGCGGCGGGAGGGGGCATCGCTGCTCTCGCGGCTTGGTCCCTCGGGACTGGGCCCGGTGAGCCTGGCGATGCTGGCGATCCCCGCGATCCTCGCGCTGGTGATCCTCAAGGGTTGGCGGCTGCTCTTGGGGCTGTTCCCCGCGGCCCTTCGCGCGTACAGCGTCAAGCTCGTGCGAGGTGTCCTGAAACTGCTGCTGCTCCCCTTCTTTCCCTTCGTTCTGGCGTATCGCAAGCGCGCGGGGATCATCAAGGCGCTTCGCACACGGCTCAAGCGGCGGGCCTTTGGCCAGGACACCGCACGGCTGCTCCGGCGCATTCGCCCGTCACGTGGCGACATCATCTTCATCCCGACGATCAGCGAACTCGAGATGTCGGGCCTGGCCGGGGTGATGGCTCCGGGCGGTGTCGGCGCGGCGGCCTCGTGGCGTCTGCTGTTCCGCCGGAATCTCTACGCCGGACGCCCCGCGGATTACCCGTCGCAGGATGAATGGCTGCGCCCGGTACGCAACATGTTCCGCGAGTTGAGCGATGCGGCATCGGGGTGCGACCTGCGCTGCTACACCGACACAGACGAACTCACCGCGCAGTGGAACCGCCTGGGCGCGATGTCGTTCGAAACGCTGCCGATCCCGGTGGACGAGGGGTATCACTCGCCGCGGGGGCGCAGGGGCGGGCCGCTCCATGCGGTCTATGCGGGCGACGCACGCGAGGAGAAGGGGTTTCACCTGCTGCCCGGGCTGGTGCGTGATCTGCAGGCGGACCTGTTCTCGACCGGGCGCGTGCGCCTGGTGGCGCAGGCGTATTACAACAGCGAGCCGGGCGAGCCGGGGGCACGCATTGCGCTGGGCGAGCTCGAGGAAAGACCGCGCGAGCAAGTCACGCTGGTGCGGAAGGCATTGTCGGGGGGCGACTATCGAGCGCACGTGACGAGCGCGGACATCGCGCTGATCCCCTACCACCGCGACAACTATTCGGCGCGGAGTTCGGGTATCTTTACCGAAGCCGCCGCCGCGGGGATTCCCACGCTCGTGCCCGCGGGCTCGTGGATGGCGATCCAGCTCGAGGGGCCCACGCACGCGGCCCATGCCCGGATCCTGGCCTCGACGCCAATCGTGCACACGCTCGAGGGAGAAGACCTGGGCTGGTTCATCGAGGGCGGACGCGGGGCCAACCCGATGCACGATGGGCGGCTGGTGCTGAGCGGGTCGCGCGATCGCTGCGTGAAGGTGATGGTTCCGCCGAGGGCCAGCCACGTGCATGTCGCGTTTGTCTGCCGCATGGATCAGGCCCGCGACTTTGTGGGCATTCGCGTGTCGCAGCCCGCGGGTGGTGCCCGGCACAAGCGTCAGGAACGCCTCATCAGCGCCGAGCACGCGGGGCGGCACTCGAGACTGATCAGGCTCGCCCCGGGCACACGCGACATCACGCTGGGCTTCTCGCCCGCATTCACCGACACCATGGGAATCTTGTCGTCGGTGCGGCTGACATTCTTGTCCTCGGCCACGCCCCTGCCCCGGTTTGGCGCGGGGGTCATCTACGACGATGACCAGGCCATGGCCGAGGGTCTGCGTGAGATCGTCGAGCAAATCGAGCACTATCGAGCAACAGCTCGGGCGTTTGCGGATCAGTGGCGCGCATTGCACACGCCCGCGAGGCTTGTCGAAGCCCTGCGCTCACCGCGACGAGCACCACATGAGGACAAGCCGAACGCGACGATCGCGCCGACGCCCGAATCCCGTACGCATGCCAGCGCGGGGGGTGTGGCATGAGAACCCCCCTCGTCGCGGCCGTGTCGGACGTGAGCATCGGGTATGGAAGCCCACAGGTGCCCCGCCTACTTGAGTCATTGAGCGAGCACTATGCACCGGCACGAGGGTTCATGCTCGAGCCGGACCAGTCGGAGCGCCCGCCGTTGGCGATGAACGCGTGGAGCTTTGAGCTCAAACGCGTGCATACGAGCGTGTCGCACTATGTGCGTTCGGGCACGATCGAGTACCTGGTGCACTGCGCCCGCGAACTGAACGAACGCCGCCCGGACGTCGTGGTCGTGTCGTCATCGCTGACGCTGCCGGTTCTCTTCAAGTTGCGGTACCGGCCGAGGCTGGTCATCTATTACATGCTCGAGTCGCTCTCGTACTACGAGGGGGGCGGCGCGTGGCAGCGATTCATGCTCGACACCAACCGTGCGGCGTCGGAGATGATCGATCTCATCATCTCGCCCGAGGAGAACCGCGCCCGGCTCGACGTCGAACGAGCCCGGATGCACGGCCCGCGCGTGGCGATCATGGTCAACGCCGTCAATCCCCGAACCCCCGACCGCGAGCCCGTGCCCGCGAGCGAGCGAAACGGACGGTTGCTCGTCAGCGGCACCATCCAACGCGGCATGACCCTCGCCGAGTATTACCTGCGCCCCGAGATCGCCTCGATCCCCATCGACATGTATGGGTTGATCGAGGGCCCCGACAAGCACGACCTTCGCGCCCAGTTCCTCGCAGGCGAGGGGCAGGTCTGCTATCGCGGGTATGTGCCCGGGCGTGAGCTGGCGCTGCTTCGCCGGCATTACAGCTACTCGCTCATCACATGGGCCGATACCTCCGAGCACCTGCGCTACGCCTGTCCCAACAAGTTTTTCGAGGCGATCGCCGACGGCGTGCCGCCGATCGTCACCCCCCACCCTCAGTGCCGCTCGATTGTCGATCGGTATGACTGCGGCATCGTGATGCGTGACTGGAGTTACAGCGCCTTCCGCGATGCCCTCTATGAGGCGTGGGACCTGCTGGGCACGCCGCGCTACGCACAGATGGTGCAGAACTGCAGGCACGCGGCGCACACCGAACTGAACTGGGACTCTGCATTCGCGAAGGTGGCCGCCGGGCTGCCCTCGCTCTCGTGAGGAGATTCTCCGCTATGGCGGCAGCACGACTTTTTCTCATCGACCAAGGGCTGATCACGCTGGGCGGACACCACGCCGAGTACAACTTCTCGATCGCGCAGGCGGCCCGTGAGCAGGGGCTCGATCCCGTGCTCATTGTCAATCAGCGCTACACGCCCGTCGAAGAGGCCGACTTTCCGATCTTCCCGATCTTCACCTATGCCTGGCACAACTTGCGTCGTCCGCAGCCCGTGGGCACGATCGACCCCGCAGCCAGCCCCGCGCCGTACCACTTCCACAGCGAGCTTGACGCGGCGCTGCGACATTTCGACGCGGGCCCACAGGACCATGTCTTCATTCACTCGGTGGGCTTTCTCGAGGCCGAGGAGCTGATCCAGTTCTTCCTGAACGAGCCCGCCGAGCATCTTCCTTTCTTCCATCTGCTGTTGCGCCGCGACGTTGATGAAGTGCGCGGCAATCCGCATGCCTACCAGGCCTTCATTCGCTCGATTGGCCGCTTGCGTGACCTTGGTGTCTCTCCGCGGGGCATCGCGTTCTACACGGACACCGATGAGCTGACCGCGTCGTATACCAAGGAAACAGGGGTCGAGTTTCGCACGCTGCCGATCCCATTCCGCCACGGGTTGATCGATGCGGCGCGTGAACGTGTCGACGCCAAGGGTCCGCCCGATGATCCCACCACGCGGCTGCTGTATCTGGGTGATGCACGCACCGAGAAGGGGTATCACCTGCTCCCCGCGCTGGCTCGGTCGCTGATGCTGGGCGACGACTCAGACACTCGCGCGAAAATCGTGGCGCAGTCCAACTTCAACTCGCCTGATGGCGAGCCCAAGCCCCGTGCGGCCCGCAATCAACTGATGGCCCTTCCCAGCGATGTGGTCACGCTGCACCTCGAGCCCCTTTCGCCCGATCGCTATTACGAACTGCTCTGCGAGAGCGACGTCGTGCTGATCCCGTATGACCAGGCCTGCTATGCCCGGCGGAGTTCGGGCATCTTCACCGAGGCCTTGGCCGCGGGCAAGCCGGTGGTCATTCCCGCGGGGACGTCGATGGCCAACGCGCTGCCCGAGGGGGCTGGGGTGGTGTATGAAGGCGAAGCGGATTTCGTTCGCGCATGCCGCGAGGCGACTTCTCGACTCGGCGAACTCACCCACGCCGCGCGCAAGGCCGCCTCTGCGTGGCGTGAGCACCATTCACCCTCGCGTCTGGTGCGGGGGCTGGTCGATACGGCCAACGCGGGTCGCAGCGCGTCACCCGACCAGCGTCCTCTGGTGCTGATGATCCTCGACGGCGAATCGCTCTACTACAAGATCGGCGCGGGCGAGACCAACCTGTCGCAACTGCGTTTCCTGCAGCGCAGCGGCTATCGCGTGGGCGTGCTGGCGCTGATTCACCACCATATCGATCAGCCCGACGGTGAGTTCTCGATGCGCGAGTGGATCGACCGCTGCAACACCGCGACCGATGGACTTGGCGTGGGCTATTGCTGGGTCGCCTCGTACGGCGTGGCGGTCGAGCGTGAGTCTGTCGGCCTGGTCGACGACCTGCAACGGCGCTCGACGCTGAGTATGCCCGCCAGCCTGCGCCGCTTCATCGGCGTGCACCGCCCCGGTTGCATCTATGTCAACTACGCGCAGAACATGCCCGCGGTCTGGAAGCTGGGTGTTCCCGACATTCCCGTGGTCTGCGAGGCCCATGACATCCAGGCCTTCCAGTACGCGATCGCCCGCAAGCAACCCGTTGACTTGAACGAGCTGGCTCGGGAGTTTTCGCTGTACGAGCGGATGCACTCAGTCGTCTTTGTCAACGAGGCCGAGACGCGCCGAGCCCAGGAGATCGCACCGGGGATCAACGCGCTGACCGCGCGTCCGGTCAGTTACGACCTTCCCCTGGCGCCCCGCGACCTGGCCGGGCCCGTCGACGTGGCTGAACTACTCAGTTCATGCGGGAGCGAACTCGACGACGTGGATATCGAGTCGGCGTGGCGAACGCGCAGCCTTGATCAGTTCAACCGCCTCATCAAGGAGGGTGGGATCGACCTGCTCTTCGTGGGGGCACACCACACGCCCAACCGCCTCGCGCTCGACTGGTTCTTTCACCAGGTCTTTGTCCCTCACCTTGCCCCGCGCGGGGTGAACCTCGTCATCGGCGGCACCATCGCCACCCAGCGCGACGACTTCAAGCATCCCCGGGTGTACTGGACCGGCAAGGTCGGCACACTCCGACCGCTCTACGCCGCGGCCAAGGTTGTGGTGCTGCCCATCACCGAGGGCGCGGGTTTCAACATGAAGACCATGCAGGCCCTGGGTATGGGTAAGCCCGTGGTCACGACAAGCCTGGCGCTGCGCGGCATCGGCGCGGATGCCGCACACATCGCCCCGTGCGACGACGCGGAGGAGTTTGCCCGACGCGCACTCGAACTGATCCGCTCTCCCGCGGCACGAAGCCAGGCGGTGGCGGCGTCCCTCACGGCAAGCCGTGCGATGCGCGATTTCGCCTCGCACGATGCCAGTCGCCGTGCCTCGCTTGTGGCCGCGCTGGGGGATCGCGCCCTGCCGTTGCCCAGGCCACCGGCCATCGTTCCGCACGAATCGGTGGAATGGTCCGATTCGATCAAGTGCTGCAACGAGGTGATCCGTTTCCTGCTTCGCCGCCAGGCTGTTCCCGTCGCGCTCATGGCTCGTTTCGAGGCCCTGGCCGCTACGGAGCACGGGCGACGCTTGTGGATGCAGCTCGCCGAGGCCCTGCTGGTTCGACGCGACGCACCGATCCTCGCAACAGGCCAGAGCGTCTTCCAACCGCTTCGCTACTGGAACAGCTTTACCAGCGCGACCCAAGCCCTGGGCGCGCTGTGCCTTCGGGCGATGGAGCCCGCCGATTTCACGCCGCCGGCCTCTCCCGAGGCTTTTGCGGGGTGCCAGACGCTGGCCGAGGTGCTCAGCGCGTGCGGCTCCAGCCGCGTGGATGTTGATATCGACCGTGCCTGGGCCGCGCAGTCGCTCGAACAGGTGCAGCGACTCGAACAGACGCAATCGCTCGATGTGGTCGCCTTCACCGATGGCTCAAACCCCTCCATGCGCGGGCTTGATCTCTTCTACCGTGAGGTATTCCTCAAGCACCTGGCGCCCTCGGGCATCAATCTGACGCTCGTTGGGCCAGCGAAGGACGGGCAGTACAAGCACCCGCTGGTATTCATGGCGGGCGCACTCAACACCCACTGGCCCTTGTCGAGCGCCGCCAGGGTGTTGGTGGTGCCCTTCGATGAGGGCGCCTCGTGCAGCCCACGCGCGGTGCGGCTTGCGACACCGCTCTTGGCAACGGGCAAGCCGGTGGTGGGCAATGCCTCGGCTTTCTGGCATCTCCCGCCCGAAGACGCCGCCCCGCTGTCGTGCGACAACCCGCCCGCCATGGCGCGTCGGATCCGTCAGCTGTTGACTTCCCCGGAGACGCGCCGGTTGCAGGCCGAGGCCAGCATGCGGGCGCTTCACGCCGTGCGGTCCATGCTGATGCTTTTCGGTGCCGAGACGGCGGGGCTGCGCCTTGAGCTGACCCGCACATCCGATCATGCCTCTATCCCGTGCGAGTGGAGCCCGGAGGATGCGTTCCTGGGACGGATGGTTCACAAGTCGCTGCTGCGGACACCCGTGCTCGACGCCGAGATCAAGAGCATGCGGGCGGGCATGAGCAAGGCCACGACGCGGGCCCGTTGGGAACGATCGCTCCGCTGTCTCTTCGACGATGTCTCGGCGCCGATCGTCAGCAGCGGGCACACGGCCTTTGCACAGGTCGGGCAGGGGCTGACGGGGCGAGTCTCGACGCTCGAACAGTTCCTGGGCGTGCTCGAGCCTCTGCTCGACTCGTCGATAAAGCCCGACTGACCGCACGTGTGATCCTACGATTCCAAAAGGAGGACCTCGCACGTGTCAATCGAGATCGTGGTCACCGGCGCAACCGGATTCCTGGGCAGGCACCTCGTGCCGATTCTGTCGCAGCGCTACGGCGAAGACAACGTCCGCGGTCTGAGCTCGCGCGACTATGACCTCATGGACCCCACACAGGCGCGGCGGATGATCGCCGAACTGCGCCCGCGCGTGCTTGTCCACCTCGCCGCCTATTCGGGCGGGATCGGCGCCAACCGCAAGTTCCCCGCGGATTTCTACTATCGCAACACCATGCTGACGGCGACGGTGTTCGAGGCCGCGGCCCGCGGTGGCGTGTCCAAACTCGTCTACACCATGGGCGGGTGTTCCTATCCCGCCAAGGCGACATCGCCGATCGATGAATCTCAGATGTGGTCGGGGTATCCGCAGCCCGAATCCGCCGGGTATTCCAGCGCGAAGAAGATGGGCATCGTCGCCAGCGAGTCCTACCGCACCCAGCACGGGTTCAACTCGGTCGTGCTGATCCCGGGCAACATGTACGGCGAGTACGACAACTTCCGCGAATCAGAGAGCCATGTCGTCCCCGCGATGATCCGTCGCTACTACGAGGCCCGCCTGAAGAACCTGCCCGAGGTGGTGATGTGGGGCACGGGCGAGCCGGTGCGAGATTTCGTCTATGCGCGCGATGTCGCCGCGCTGATCCCCCACTTTATCGAGCACTACGACTCGAGCGAGCCGGTGAACATCTCGAGCGGAACGACCACGCCTATCCGCGAACTCGCCGAACAGATCAAGGCCGCCACGGGCTACCAAGGCCGGATCACCTGGGACACGAGCAAGCCCAACGGACAGATGATCAAGATCTTCGATGTGAAGCGACTCAAGGGCCTGGGGCTCGCGTGCGACACGCCCCTGAGCGCGGGGCTTCGCAAGACCGTCGACTGGTTCGCGGGCAACTATGACGGCGCGACCGACGGCCTGCGTATTTGACGCGCACGTCTGGGCGCTTCATGCGGCACCACGACGCCACCGAGTCAGGCCATCGCGGGTTGTGCGCTCTCGATCCACCCGCCACCGATCACCACGTCGGGCGCGACGATCTCGTACAGCACGACCGCCTGCCCGGGTGCGACGGCTTCCTGGGGCTCGTCGAACAGCACCTCGAACCGACCGCAGCGCCCCGAGGTCGTCGGCCCGGGTGAATCCTCCAGGCCCCGCACTCGCGCCGGTACGGCGTCTGAGTTGTACCGATACTGGGCCATGCAGGGCGTCCATTCCGTGCCCAGTGGCTTCGCGAGCCAGTTGGCCTCGCCCGCGACGCACCCGCTGCGGAGCAGCATCTCGCGCGGGCCCACCGACACGGTGTTGGTCGCCGCATCGCGCCCGGTGACATAGATGCGATAACCCAGCGCAAGTTCGAGCCCCCGGCGCTGGCCGATGGTGAAATGGTGCTGCCCGGCGTGCTCGCCCACGACCTTGCCGGTGGGGTCGACGATCCGCCCCGCGCCGCTGCCGCGCCCGGTCCGTTCCACCAGCCCCGCATAGTCGTTGTCGGGGACGAAACAGATCTCCTGCGAATCAGGCTTGTCGCTCACGATCAACCCGCGCTCGCGCGCCATCTGTCGCAGGTGCGGCTTGCGGATCCCGCCCACGGGCAGCAGCATCGTCTCGAGGTGCTCGGGTGGCACGCCAAAGAGCACATACGACTGATCCCGGTCCTCATCGACGCCGCGCAGCAGTCTGGGCCTGCCGTCGATGAGTTCGACACGGGCGTAATGCCCGCTGGCAACGAACGACGCGCCCAGTTGCTTCGCGTAGTCGTGCAGCTTGCCGAACTTGAGCCAGTCGTTGCAGCGCACGCAGGGGTTGGGCGTGCGGCCCTGGGCGTATTCGTCCACAAAATAATCGATGATCCGCCCAAAGTCCTTCTTGAAGTTGCAGACGTAGAGCGGGATGCCCAGCGACGCCGCGACCTGCCTCGCATCGGCGGCGTCATTGATCGAGCAGCACCCCTGCTTGCCGATCCGCAGGGGCTTGGCGCCCGCGTCGCACGCCGCGTCGAGCACCGGCGCGTCGATCGCCTCGCCCGGCGAGCCCAGGCGCATGAAGCAGCCGATGACCTCGTAGCCCTGCTCGAGTAAAAGCGCAGCGGCCACCGACGAGTCCACCCCGCCCGACATCGCCACCAAGACCTTGGGCTTCTTCGAGTTCACCGCGGGGGAATGGTAGTGCCGTCGGCCCCGGGTTCCGCGACCCCGTACGTCTCGCCGCCGCCGCCCCCCTGAAAGTAGTTGCCCTGCGGCGTGTGAGGCGCGGGAGCGCGAGCCGCCTTTGGGGGCAACGGCTCGGGTTTGGCTTGACCGTCACGGATTCGTTCGAGAATCCGCTCGTGCTTTCGCAACTCGCTGTCGACCGCGGTCTCGGCATTGCGCCGGGCCCAGACCACGAGCATCGCGAACTGATAGAGCACGAGCGAGCCGTACGCCCACGCCGCGATGACCAACATCCACGCGATGCGAGCCACGATGAATGACGCGAATCCTCGTCCGGCGTTGGCTGTATAGAGCATCGCCCCGGCAAACGGCAACAGAGAGACAATCAGAATCCAGGGCAGCGCCCGGCATCGCCCGGTAAGCCCGTCGTCCTCGCTCCACGCCGCAAGCAATGACACATAAAAGAACAGCGCAAGCACCCCCACGCCGCTGCCCAAAATAAAAAGCCAGGACCATGCCAACGTGTGATACGTAGGGATCGGTGCCGTCTGCATGCGTAGCCAGAGGTACGCATTCCAGAGCGCGAGCAGGGCCAGCGTTGTCCCGATCCGCACCGTCCATCGCAGCCAGCGCCATTCGCGGACAGGATCTTGTCCAACGGTCGCCACACCGAAAACTCTCGGCCGCGTCACGCCCCATGCCCCAGCGATCAGAATCGCCGCTGGGATCGCCGCCACTACCACAAGCCAGGGCGAAGCCAGCCCGGCGGCCAGTTCGTAGATCAACAAGCCAAGAAACGCGATCCACAGGCTGGTATACCCCGCAAAGGCGCCCCATGCCGAGTACGCGAGCGGGGCCAGATACGAATCAGGGGCCTGTCCGAGCGTCCCCTCGCCGCGGCGTTTCGCAATCGTCGCTCCGCACTCGGGGCAGCGTCCGCCGACGCGCAGGCCCGTCAGGTCGTAGTTGCAGCGTGCACATTGCCCGACCGCAGGAGCCGCTTCGAGCACCCCACGCGACAAGCCCGGTGGAAGAACCGCTTTCCCCATGTGGCTGTCTACCGCGTGACGCCCGCAACGGCTTCAACCGCGTTGCGGAACATCATCGCCCCGGGCGTTTCGCCGCCCCGAACGCCGGCCTCAAGCCGCGTCCAGTACGGGTGGCGGTGCCAATCCAGGAACCGATCCGGGTGCGGCATGAGCCCGAAGACCCGCCCCGTGGCGTCGCAGATCCCGGCGACCGCCCCCTCTGACCCGTTGTAGTTGTCGGTGTAACGCAGCGCCACTTGTCCACCCACTTCAATGGCTTTGAGCACGCTCGGCGAGGCGGTGACGAAGCGTCCCTCGCCGTGCGCGACGGGGAGCATCGACGCATCGCCGCCGGGGGCGATGGCGTCGCACGCCTCGGCCAGGCCGCGCGTCCAAACGCAGCGGCTCTGGGGCTCATACTTCACGCCGACCCAGCGGTCGCAGAACCTCGCGTCTTTGTTGTCGGTGAGCGAACAGACCTGCGCGGGGGGATATTCCTCGGGCCAGTCTTCGCCCGCATTGGGCCCGGGCAACAGCCCGATCTGCACCAGTACCTGAAATCCGTTGCAGACTCCGATGATCGGGCAGCCCCGAAGGACCGCCGACCGCAGGACGGGGTAGAGGCGTTCGCGGGCCTTCATGGCGAAGATCCGTCCCGAGGCGACGTCGTCCCCATAGGAAAACCCGCCGGGGAAGCCAATCAGGTCAAACTCGTGCACGCGTGAGGGGTCGCGCACGAGCGCGTCGAGGTGTTCGAGGCGGACGCTCGCGCCCGCCCCGGCAAAGCCGCGGCAGAGTTCGGCGTCGCAGTTGGTCCCCGCCGACCGGATCACCAGTGCCCTGATCATGCCCAAGCGTATGCGCCGCCGCCCCACCCTCGCCTTCTACACTTGGCCATGCCACACGTATACCCCTTCAACGCGATCCAGTTCCGCGCGGGCGACCTGAGCACTCACGTCGCGCCCCCCTACGACGTGCTTGATGCCGCCGCCAAGGCACGCCTGCAGGCGCGCAACAGCGCCAACATCGTCGCCATCGATCTGCCCCACACGCCCGCGAAGGAACTCGGCCCGCCCGAGGCCTACGCCGGGGCGGCGAGCACCCTGAAGAAGTGGCTGAGCGACGCGACCCTCACCCGGCGCTCAACCCCCGCGATGTTCGCCTATCGCCAGACCTTTCGTACAGGAGACAAGACCTTCCAGCGCAACGGCATGGCCTGCTGCGTCGACACCGTTCCCTTCGGCCCGCGCGATGGCGGCGGCATCCTCCCCCACGAAGAGACCTTTTCGGGTCCCAAAGAAGATCGCTTCGCCCTCATGAAGGCGACGGCGACCCAGCTCTCTCCCATCTTCGGACTGCACGCCGATGAACGCAGCCTGGCCACCAACCTCGTCCAGAGCGTGATGGCCAAATCCAATCCCGACATGACCGCCGACATGGGCGACGGCGTGCTGCACGAGGCATGGACGATCACCGACCCGGCGGTCATCAAGGCCTATGGCGATGCGCTCGCGGGCGAGGATGTCTTCATCGCCGACGGGCACCATCGCTACACCACGGGCCTCAACTATCTCAAGATGCTCGAAGCCGCGGGGACCGTACCCGCCGATCACCCCGCGCGCCGCTGCATGATGGTGCTCATCGGCATGCGCGACCCGGGGCTGGTGATCTGGCCCACGCACCGCGTGCTGGGCGGCATGAAGAACTATTCGCTCGACGCGCTCAAGGCCGCGTGCACGCCGCACTTCAACCTGCAGCCGGCCCCGGGCGGCCTTGGTGCGATCGAGACGGCCATGGCCAAGGCGACGGCCGCGAGCGGTGCGACCTCCAACGTGCTGGGGTTCTACGACTTTGCCTCGGGCCAGAGTTTCATCGCGACGCCCACCAGCGCCGACCCGCTGGCGGCCCGCTTCCCGGGCAAGCCCCGCGCCTGGCGCGAACTCGACGTGGCGATCATTCAGTACGTCGTCGTCGAACAGATCTGCCAGCCCTCGCTCAACGCGGGCAATCCGGTCAAGTGGGCCTTCCCGCACACGATCCACGAGGTGGAAGAGATCGGCAAGGGGGCCGAGACGGGCGCGGGAGGCGGGGCCAACTTCGCCCAGCTCGCGGTGATCGTGCGCCCCACGCCGCTGAGCGCGGTGCGCGAGGTCAGCCGCGCGGGCGAGTTGATGCCCCAGAAGAGCACGTTCTTCTTCCCCAAGCTGGCGACGGGGCTCTTCCTCAACCCGCTGGGCTAAGGACCAAGGGGCAGGAAAAGCGATTACAGGTCGGCGATCTCGCCCGTCAGCGGCTCAATCAGGTCCTTGATCGTGACCAGGCCCACGGGGCGGCCGCTCGCGTCTTCGACGATCGCCACGCCCGTACGCGCGCGGCGGATGGCCAGCAGCGCGTCGCGCGCGGGAGTCTGCGCCTTCACACGCACGGGCGGGGTCATCAACTGCGCCACGCTCTGGTCGGGGCGCGTGTGCAGATCGGCCTGGTGCAGCACCCCCACGACCACCCCCGCCTTGTTCACCACCGGGATCCGGGCGTGAGAAACGGACCCGATCGCCCGCATCGCCTGCACGCGCGAGCACTCCAGGGGCACGCTGCGCACCTTGGCCCAGCGCACCATCTCGTCCGACACCCGCACGCGCCCAAAGACCAGCGCCCGGTCCACCAGTGACACCTGTGCCTCCGACAGTTCTCCCTGTCCGGCCCCCTCCTTCAGCAGCGCGGCGACCCGCTGACGCGCGTCGCTGATGTGCTCGGCCTTCAGCCCCGCCGCCACCTCGATCGCCCGCGACATCATCCGCGCCAGCGGCAGCACGCCCGTCAGCGTCAGTACGATCCGCATGCCCGACAGCACGCGCGCGAAGCGGTAGGTCAGCGAGTCGGCCTCGACCCGGAAGAGTTCCTTGGGCAGCGCCTCGCCAAAGACAAAGAGCACCGGCGTGAGCACGAGCGTCGTGATCACCGCGACCTCTCCGGGGGTGCGCCCGCCCGACTCGAGCAGCGTGGTCATCGCCAACGCGCCCACATAGTTGACGATGTTGTTCCCGATCAGCAGCGCAGCCAAGAGCCGGTCGGGCTGCTCGAGCTCGCGTTTGAGCACACGGGCCGCTCGATCGGGGCGCGACGTCCGCCCCGCGCGAAGGTCAAGCCGCACGCGGTTGAGCGTGTAGCAACCGACCTCGACCCCGCTGAAGCACGAGCTCGCCGTGAGCGCGACGAGCATCAGCGTCCACCAAATGGCGAGTTCCATGGTGGTCACGCGCCCACCTCCCCCGCCGCGCCGGGCTCAACGCTCTTGATCAGCGTGACGCCCACACGCCCCACGCTCCGCCCGGACATCGACAGCACGCGCAGCCGCATGCCCGCCCGCTCCACCTCGTCGCCCGGTCGTGGCAGTCGCCCCAGCGCCGCGATGATGATCCCCCCCACCGTGCTGACGCGGGCCTGCCCGTCGCGTCGACCCAGCGAACCAAAGATCTCGCTCCAATCGTGCACGTTCATCGCCCCGGACACTTCCCACTGCCCCGGGGCAATGGTGCGCACCATCGCCCCGCCTTCGTCCCCTGTGTCGTTGCCACCCGCGATCAACTCGTCGACCAGATCTTCCATCCCGACCAGGCCTGTCACATCGCCCGATTCGCTCACGCACAGCGAGATGTCCGAACGCGTCGTGCGAAAATGCTCGAGCAGCTGATCCAATCTGGCCCGCTCAGGGACGAACCGTGGGGGCTCGATCCATCGCCCCAGGTGCTGCGATCGCACGACCTCGGGGTCGCGGTTGAGCGCGGGCAGGAGGCGCTGCGCGTTGATGAATCCCGTGGGAGGGCCTTCGTTCTCGTCGGCCCGCACCGGAAACTTGGTGTGCCCCGTGCGCTGGCAAAGGGCCAGCAGATCGGCGACGGTCGCGCCCGAGCCGATCCACGCCAGGCGCATGCGCGGCGTCATCACATCGCGCACACGCAGGGTGTGCAGGCTCACCACCTCGCCCAGGAGTCGCTGCTCGTCGCTTTCGAGCACGCCCTGCTTGGCCCCCATGGCCAGCAGCGACGAGAGTTCCTCGACCGTCAGAGGCGTGTGCTCGGCGGCCCCGGCCGGGCGGAAAAGCCTCGACAGCGGCGTCACGATCAGATCGCCCGCCACGTAACGCACTGGGGCGGCGATGCGATACACCGTCAGCAGCGGTCGCGCAAAGAGTGTGCAATACAGCACGCGATGACCCGTGGCCAGCGTCTTGGGCACGATCTCGCCCAGGGCGATCAGCAGCAGCACGCTCCCCACCGCAAAGCCCGCCGCCCACAACCCCGACAGCAGCGTGGTCACCACCGATGCGAGCGTGAAATACGCCGCGTTCATGGCGGTGTTGCCCACGAGGATCATGACCAGCAGAGGCCTGGGCTGGACCAGAAGCGTCGCCACCGCGCCCGCCGCCTCGGGCGCGATCTTGCGCATGCGGAGCCTGTCTTCCTGGCGAAGACTGAACAACGCCGTCTCGGTGGCCGAGCAGAACGCCGAGCCGACCAGCATCGGGAGCATCAACAGGCTGAACATGAGCTCGAGCGCGGGCATGCGTGCGTTAGTCCTGCGCCCGTCCGCTCGCGTCCTCACGGCCCGGGTCAACCTGTTCGATCAGGCGCTCAATGTAACGCCACGCGTTGAGTTCGCGTCGGATCTCTCCCAGGTGCTCGGGTGAAGGATCGGGCATCGCCGCCTTGAAATGTCGTGACAGTCGGGCGATATACCCCTCCCGCTCCTTGGCGGCCCACGCGTGCCAGCGCGGCCGTTCCTCCGGGACGCTCTCCTCGATCGCCTCGCGGGTCTGCATCATGTCCATGAGAAAGCCCGGAGGGAGCGATTTATCCGCGTCCTTCTCCGCACCGCCCAGGCGTCGCAGCAGCGCCCCGGCTCGGGTCTCGGGATTGTCCAGCACCTCGCGGGCCTGATTCAGTCGGGCGGCACGCCGGGCGGCCTCGTCGTCACCCCGGGCCAGATCGGGGTGGATCCGAGCCATTTCTTCCAGGTATGTCGATCGAATCAGCCCGGGCTCAATGTCGAAGGTCGGGGCAAGCCCCAGCACGTCAAAAGGATCCGCGTGCATCTCTTCGAAGCGGATTGACGAACCTTCGCCCATAATGGACGATAGACAGCCGGACCGGCAGCGTGCCCGGCCGCGGGGAGTGCCCACATGCACCACATCGGGATCGTCGGCGTCAGCCCGGAGGGTGCGGCCCTCTTCTATCGCCAGCTCACACGCCACGCCTCGAAGCTGCTGCCCGAGGGCGAGCAGCCTCGCGTCAGCGTGCACAACGAGCCCCTTCAGCAGTACATCGATGCCATCCGCTTTGACGACTGGCACACGGTCGGACGACTGCTGCGCCGCTCGGCCGAGTTGCTGGCCCGATGCGGCGCCGAGTTCTGCCTGACCCCCGACAACGCCGTCCAGCATGCGATCCAGCTCGCCGAGGTCGGCAGCCCGATCCCCTGGCTGGCCACGACCGATCTGGTCGCCCAGGCCGTCGCCACCGATCAGCGGAAAATGGTTGGGCTGATCGGGACCAAGCTGGTCATGCACTCTTCGACCTACCAGACTCCGCTCGGGCTGCGCGGCATCCGGGTCCTGCCCCCGGAGCCCGACGAGGCCGATGCCCTCGATCGCATCATTTACGGCGAGTTGATCTACGGGCACATCCGCCCCGACTCCAAGCGGTTCATGTTCGAGGTCCTGACACGACTCGCCGAGCGGGGCTGCGAGGGGATCATCCTGGGATGCAGTGAGGCTCCGCTGGTGGTCACGGCCGAGAACTCCCCCCTGCCGGTCTATGACCCGGGCGAGATCCTGGCCCTGGCGGGGATCCGCCGGACGATCGCCCCGGCGGCGTCGGCCTGAGCATTCGGGGTCTGAATGGGCGGAACTGTCCGCCTCTCCCCGCGAATGGACCCGAGCGTGCCTATCGCCCTCGGACCCGGGCAAATACCGGCCCGCCTGTATACGCATCCACTTGGCCTCGCTGACTTGACGCTGGGTCGGGTGATCCGTTAGGCTGGGGTGACTGGGACGCATCGGCGCGGCCGGGTGCTGCGCCGGATCCGACCGCGAGGCGAACTCTGAGCCATAATGGTTCAGGTTCGCCGGAGCCGGACGGAACGGCCGCCTCAGAGACGCCTGCGGTCGATGTCGCGTCCGCGCAAAGCACGGAACGCGGCCCAGCCCCCGGCTGAAGCCGGTGGTCTTGGACGGGCGAGGTCGGGCGTTACTTTTGTTTGTGGAAGATCTGGTCTCGAAGGAGTTTGCGATGAGCAGATGGAACATGCGTTCTCTGTTCGCTCGGGCCTCTGTGAATCACACCCTTGCGCGCGACACGCGGACCGCCAGTGCGGGACTGCTGCGTGAGTTCGTGGGGCGTGCGCTCGGTCTGCGCGGCGGGCGGGTCGGCCCCGAGTGCCTCGGCTTCGAGCAACTCGAAGAACGCAAGCTGCTTGACGGCGACTTCAGCTCGGCCGTCGTCATCACGCTCGACGGCCAGAACCAGGGCTTCGCCGACGGCACCATCACGCCGACGGTCCCCAGCAGCAACAACGATTACTACCGCTTCCAGGCCCCCGCCAACGGGTTCGTCAGTGTGCTCGCCGACACCCGCTCGATCACCCCCGCCAGCACGCTCAACACGCGCGTGCAGGTCTTCAGCGAGAACGACCTCGTCAACCCCGTCGTCACGGGCACCAACAACGGCACGCTCACCACGGGCCTGGCGACCGACGGCTGGGCCGGGTTCATCGCCCAGAGCGGCGTGAACTACTTCGTCATCGTCAGCAACGACGGCTCGACGGGCAGCACCGCCCTGTCGTACCGCCTGCAGATCAACGCGCAGAATCTCGGGTTCGAGATGGCCACCGACACGGGCATCGCCCGCGAGCAGGGAAGCCCGCCCCCGGGTGTCCCCGTGCCGCCCCTGCGCCCGGTCTTGGGATCGCTGACCCGCCTCCAGCAGGACCACATCTACGCCTACACCGTGCCCAACCAGGCGAACTTCAACAGCTTGGCCTCGATCAACGCGATCGTGACGCAGGCCAACCTCGCCATCCGTCTCGACTCGCGCGTCGAGGTCTACCGCGCCTCGGGCACCAGCGGGGCCGTCTCGCTCGTGGCCTCGGACAGCGATGCGGGACGCCTCAATGACGCCTTCACCACGCTCAAGACGACTCCCGGCGAGACCGTCTACATCCGCGTGCGTTCGGACGAGATCAACCCCGGACGTGAAGCCGTCGGCACCGGCTCGTACTTCCTCGTGCTCGACGGGTCCGCCGAGCAGCTCCCGCAGGCGATGAACCCCATCACACGCCGCGGCGGCGTGCCCGGCGGCGCGTTCGTTGGCTTCGGCGCACCCACCACGCCCCCCACGCCCAACGTTCCCAACCCCTCCTTCCAGACAGCGATGTTCCGCTTCATCGCGCAGGGCTCGGGCCTCACGATCATCACCGGCATCCCCACGGGCCTGGCACCTGTGGCCGACCCCGCGCTTCGCCTGTTCGATTCGAACGGCAACCTGCTCGCCTTCAACGACAACTTTGCCGGCGCCAGCGCGCAGATCGAGATGTCGCTCATCGGCGGGCGCGAGTATTACGTCATCCTCGACGGGTTTGAGATTAACAGCCAGGTCCAGTTCCAGCTCTGGATCGAGGCCAACCACACCTTCCAGCCCGCCGTCCCGCTCGACGACCACCTCTCCACCAACGATCTGGCTGGCCTCTCCGACATCGCGCAACGCCGCCTGCTCGAGCAGGCCACGGGCATCGTCTTTAACGCCCCCTTCCCCACCCTCGACGGTAATCGGAACATCGTCCGCGATCGCGGGCTGCGCACCAACGGCACCGCCCAGGGGCGCATCCACAGCACCGGCGATACCGACATCTTCCAGTTCACCGCCCCGCGCGACATGCTGAGCGATTACGCAGGCGACAATGACGACCTGGGCACCTCGCTCTTCATCGGCGGGCGCTTCGACACCGCCGACCCCAACACCGTCTTCCCCGTCGGCTCGCGCAACCTCACCACGTGGGACGCGAACGACTACTGGTACACCGGCGCGCAGTTCTTCGACGCGGCCAACAACGTCACCTACGGCTTCAACGACAACCCCACCACCCCCGGCACCGATGTCCCCGAGATCTACGCCCTGCTCAACTACGACCCGGGCACCCCCGCGTCCCCGCCCGCGGGCATGAACCGGCGCTGGCTCATCGTCGGCGGCGACTTTGATCTCATCGTCCCCAGCCCGCTGGGCCCGCAGACCTTCCGCAACCTCGCCGTCTGGTTCCAGAACTTCCAGACCGGCCAGTGGGGCTGGGGTTCGTTGGGCGATGTGGACGGCCCCGTCCACGCGCTCGCTTCCTATCTGCCCGATGCGCAGATGGAAGACCCCAACGACCCGTCGCAGCAGATCGATATCACACGCCCGCTCATCGGCGCAACACCCGTCCCCTACCTCGTGGTCGGCGGGGACTTCGGCGACGCCGGCGGTGCCGCGGCAAACAACATCGCCACCTTCGATGTCGTCAACGGCTGGCTGCCCATCGGCGGCGGTACCGACGGCCCGGTTCTGGCGTTGACCAACTACGACCCGCCCGATCCGAGCGATGAACGCCAGTGGACCGCGGCGGATGGAACAACCATCCCGCCGACGCCTGAACTGTTCTACGTCGCCAACACGCCCGACATTCCCAACTCGCTCATCATCGGCGGCAGTTTCACGAACGTCGACGGCCTCGCCGCGGGCAACATCGCGCTGTGGACCGGCGACGACGTCCGCAACTTGGCCTCGGGCCGCATCAATCCCATGCCCGGCGACCCGGGCACGCCACCCGGTGCCGGCTTCGGTGGCACCGAACCCACCAACTTCAACATCAACGGTCCCGTCCATGCGCTGACCGTCTTCGATCCTCCCGATCCTGACGGCACCGGTCCCCTCGAAGATCCGGAACCCGTCCTGATCATCGGCGGCGATTTCACCAACGCCGGCGGCATCGCGGTCACCAGCCTCGTTGCCTGGGGCTTCATTCAAGGTGAAACAGACGACACGGCTCAGGATTATGCGCCGTTCCTGGGCTGGGACGACCTGGGCTTCAACGCGGCGGGCGCTGTCATCCACGCCCTCACCACCTTCAACCCGCCCGAACTCAACGGCGCACCCAACGTCGACTTCCGCTTCCTCATCGTCGGTGGCGAGTTCACCTTCGCCGGCCTCGACAACATCGTCGGCTCCGACGGCACCGCCTGGGGCTGGTTCTCGGATACGGCCGGCTTTGACGCCCCCGTCCGCTCGCTGACCACGCTCATCGATGAGCAGGAGCCGGGCATCGCCACCAACCTGCGCCCCTCGGCTCAGATCCCCCAGGAAGTGCTCTACGTGGGCGGTGACTTCGCCCAGACCAACAACGGCCTGGCGGTGGTCAACGCCAGCCGCGTCGTCCAGTACTCCGCCATCCGCGGCGCGACCGCCGACGCCTTCGTCTGGAGTCGCATGGCGAACGGCGTTGACAACGCCGACCCGACCGCCGTGCCGCCGTCCAGCGTCTTTGCGTTGACCGCGTTCGACGACGGCAACCCCCTCGAATGGGACCGGCACGACCGCCCGGCGACACGCCTGGCGATCACGGTGAGCCCCTCCGAAGGATCGTTCATCAACTCGCGCGTCCGCGTCTTTGATTCGAACTTCCGCGTCGTGGCCCAGGGCGATCCGCAGGGCATGCTCTACGGCTTTGATCGCCCCGGCAGCGAGACGATCGCGCCGCCCTTCCCCGATCCTTCGGGCATGCTCGATCCCTCCCTCACCCCACCCCCCGGGGCCGGTGATCTGGCGGGCATCAAGCTCTGGGCCGGCGAGGTCTATTACATCGAAGTCTCGGGCACGGGCACGGGGCGCTACACCGTTTCGGTCACGGTCGACGCCAACCCGATCGATCTCAACAACGACGGCATCCGCGACGATGTCAACGCGACCGTCCGCGAAGAGCCCGAGGAGGGCCGCTTCAACGCCGCCATCCGCATCAACACCACGCTGGCCAACGGCGACGGGACGAACTTCGTCGCGGCCAACACGCAGCCGCTGCACGGCAACGAGCTGCGCAACCAGAAGATCGCCCCCAAGACGCCCTCACGCATCCAGCAGGTGCGTGACATCGGCGTGATCAGCGACATCGACGACACCGACCTGTGGACGTTCCGTGCCGAGTTCACCGGCACCGTCGAGATCCGTCTTTCCACCACCAATGTCGGCAACTCCTTCGCCGAGCAGATCACCGATCTGATCACCGGCGTGGCGGCCTTCCGTCCCGATACGAAGACCTATTCGAGCCACCTCGACTCGGTGGTCCGCATCTTCCGCAACGACTTCGAGCAGATCGGCTACGGCGACACCAACACCGCGATCGTGGGCGACTTCCAGACCGTGCCCGTGGGCACGAATGCCGGCACGTTCATGCGGCGCGACCCGCGCGTGGTCTTCCACGTGGTGGCGGGCAACAACTATTTCATCCAGGTCGAGAGCGGGCAGAAGTGGAAGGTCGGCAAGCCGCAGCTCGCCGCCGACCGCACCGCCAACATCGATCGCGAGATCGACTGGCGCTACGCGACGGGCGTGTACCAGCTCTTCGTCAACCAGATGCCCAACCCGATCACCGACATCGACAACGGGCAGGAAATCGTCGACGACCACCCGGACACGTCCGACCCCAACGCCCCGCTGGCCACGGTCATCCCCATCGGCGACGACCCGGCCGAGCCGAGCACCAACGGCATCGGCTCGATCCTGGGCAACATCAACAACACCCCCAATCACCTCGTCGACCTCGACGTCTTCATGTTCATCGCGCCCGCCAACGGCACGGGCACCATCACCGTCACCCCGCTGGGCAGCCCCGCGGGCCTGCGTCCGCAGCTGCAGATCTTCGACGAGACCGGCCAGCTGCTGGGCGACGGCCTGCCCCTGGGCAACAACGTCGTCGGCTTCACGCGGGCCTACACCGCGGGCCAGCGGATCTTCCTGCGTGTCTTTGGCGCGGGCAACACCGAGGGCGACTACCGCATCGACATCAACGGCCTGAACGTGGCCGACGATCAGCCCGAGGCGCACAAGCTGCCCTTCGCGGGCGATCTGCCCATCCGCGACTTCCTGGGCACGGGCACGATCACCGGGCGGCTGAACTCCGCCGGCGATACCGACATCTTCCGCTTCCGCACCGATCAGTTCCTGCTGATGACCCTGACGGCCCGCGGGCTCGAAGCCACGATGGACCCGACGATTACGGTCTACGAGGTCAGCGAAGACCTCAGCGGCCGCCCGGTCATGATGCGTATCGGGCTCAATGACAACATCAACGCGGGCACGACCGATGCCCGCTCGACCTTCTCGGTCACGCCCAACCGCCGCCTCGATCCGCCGCTGGCCGATCCGGCGCGCGAGTACCCCTACTACTACGTCGTGGTCAGCGGGTCCAATCCGCAGACGCACTTTGGCAACTACGACCTCACCATCACCTTCCCCGCGACCGACGATCACCCCGACGCCGACACCAACGCCGACGCCATCTACGACACGGGCGAGTTCTCCTTCGCCAGCGAGGTCCTGCTCGACACGACCACGGGCCTTGGCAACTCGTCGGGCAACCTCGAGCTCGCCACCGATACCGACCTCTTCTTCTTCACCGCCCCCGCGTCGGGCTCGGCGACCATCGTGCTCGCACGCGGCTCGATGGGCACGCTCCGCGTCAAGCTCAGCGCGCTCGACGCCAGCGCCAATGTCCTGGCCACCAGCACCGCCGACGACACGCTGCTCGCGACCTCCACGAGCATCACCTTCACCGTGACCCGCGGGACGCGCTACTACCTCGCCGTCGATCGAGGCACGCCCAACACCAACACCACCACCACCGGCACCTACACCTTGGCCGTCACCACGCCCCCGATCGACGACTACGCCAACATCGGCGAGTGGTCGCTGGCGGGCAACATCGCCATCAACCCCGCGACGGGCATCGGGCAGCTGGGCGGCAACGCCGGCGGCGACCCGAGCAACCCCGTCATCCGCCCCAACATCGACACCGACCTCTTCACCTTCCGCGTGCTCAACGCGGGCGATCAGACCATCACCGTCACGCCCTTCGCCACCGGGCTGGGCACGCTCGCCCCGCGCATCACGGTCTTCGCCTCAGCCGGCGGCGCCCTGATCGCCACGATCGACGCCTCGGCCCAGGGCCAGCCCGTCACCTTCACCATCACCGGCGCCAGCGTCAACGCCCAATACTGGATCCTCGTCGAGGCCCTGGGCAGCGGCGACGCCGAGGGCGAGTACAACATCAACGTCACGGGCCCCGCGCCCATCACCCCGCCCCCGGTTGATGATCCGGCGGCGATCGACTTCAACGCCCCCACCGTCCTCACGCTCGATTCGCGCACGGGCGACGGGTCGCGCAATGATTCGATCAACGTCGTCAACGATCGCGATCTCTTCACCTTCACCACCACCGCCGCTGGCCGCACCTTCGTGCAGCTCGTCGCTCCCAATGGCTCATTGCTGCGGGCCTCGCTGCGGATCCTCTCCGCAGCGAACGAAGACCCCGGCTCAACGGTCGCCTTTGACGCCGACGGGCTCCCCGGGGCGATCGCCAACGTTTCGTTCACCGCGGCCGCGAACACCCAGTACTGGGTCATCGTCGATGGCTTGGGTGATTCAGTCGGGGCCTACACGATCCGCGTTAACACCCTGCCCGTCACGCAGCGCCTGTATTTCCCCGAGGGCTACACCAGCAACTCGATCCGCGAGTTTGTCTCAATCATCAACCCCAACCCGGTCGACGCGCAGTACTCGGTCATTCTCCGCTACGAGTTCGGCCAGCTCGAGACCGTCATCGCCAACGGCACAGTCCGCGCCAATGCCCGCGACGGCCTGACCATCAACGATGCCACCTTCTATCGCTCGCCGGGCGTCGTCGCCGACGTCCCCTACTCGATCATCGTCGAGTCCAGCCTCCCGCTGGGCGCGACCCTGGCCCACTACGACTTTGGCACCAGCATCGGCGACAGCTTCACCGAACGCCTCAGCAGCACCTGGCACTTCGCCCGCGTCGAGCGCGATCCGGGCAACATCCGCGACTTCGTCGTCTTCTATAACCCCAACAACTTCGGCGTCACTGTCACGCTGACCGCGTATCAGACGGGCGGCACCGCCGTCTCGCTGACCCGCGACTTTGGTGCGCTCCGCCGTGGCGGGTTCGCCATCAACGACATCGCCGAGTTCCCGATCGGGACCTTCAGCGTCGTCCTCACCGCCCGCGCGACCAACTCTTCCGACCAGGCCGCCTTCATGGGCGTGGTCGCGTCTCAGAGCCACTACGACACCGGTCGCGATGCCGGCTACGCCGCGATGGGCGATCCCGACGCTGGCGCCAAGCGCGGCGTGATCACCAACCTCTCCAGCGGGACGGGCATCACATCGGAACTGGCCTTCTTCAACGCCACCGACACCCCCGCCACCATCAACCTCCAGGGCACGTTCGTCCGTTCGGGCCTGCCCCAGACCACCCGCGTCCTCTCCGTTGCACCACGCTCGCAGCTGGTCCTCAGCGGCACCACGCTGGGCATCGTCTCGGGCCAGCCCGTGGGCTTCACCTACACCTCCGATGTCGCCGTCTCCGCCCAGAGCTTCCAGATTCAGCTGGGCGATGGCGATGCCACGACCCCCGCGACCGAGGCCGCCCGTCGCTTCTACTTCGGCGACGCCTTCCTCGACACGACCAAGGCCGGCACCCTCTACTTCGAGACCCTCTACTTCCACAACCCCACGGCGGTCAACGCCAGCGTCGATATCCGCCTGGTCTTCCTCGATGGTGTCGAAGACCCCACCAACACCGACCCCCTCCGCAACCGCACGGTCACCATCAACATTCCCGCCCGCGGCTACGCCGAGTTCAGGCTCCACGAGCGCCGCGAGATCCTCGATCGTCCCACCACTCTCAACTGGTTCGCGGTCGATACCTCATCCAACGTCCCCGTCATCGCCACGATGACCCACTACGACCTCGTGCTGGGCGGCGGCTGGGCAACCAGCGGCGTGGCCTTCGGGTTCGAGACGCCCCTCCCGCTCATCCCCTGATCCTCGCACCATCCTTGATGCGACAAGGCCCGGGTCCTGCGACCCGGGCCTTTTTTTCGCTCTTTGCGTGGAGACGTCACGCGTTCTCGTGGTGAGCCTCTGCGTGGATCACGTGTCGCCGGCCTAGTTCTTGGGCGGCTGGGAATCCGGGGCCGGTGCGTCGGCTTCGATCTCGCCCCCCAAGCGTCGCCATTCTTCCAAGCCGCCCGGGAAGTACCGCACCCCTTCATACCCGTTGGCCATGAGTCGCTTGGTCATCCCCTTGGCCACCGCGCTGGCGGGATTGTTGCCATAAACCAAGATAGTCCCGTACGACGAGATATCCGGGTTCCTTGGGGCCTTGAGGGGCACCTCGGGCAGGCTCAGGCTCCTCGCCCCGGGGATGCGTCCCGCGGCATATTCATCACGCGAGCGAGGATCGATGAAGATCACGACACGCTTGCTGGGGCTCTGAAGTGCGGCGGCCCGCAGCTTCTGAACGTCTCCGCCCGTCAACGCCTTGATATCCCGGTCGGTGGTCTTGCCCGTGCAACCGCCCAGCAGCATGGCACCCGCCGTCACGAGGCCCGCCGCACTGAAAAACCTGTGGTTCAGCATGCGCATAGCATACCCGGGCGATGGTCGGGGCATGTTCAGGCCCGTATGTCGCCAATCCAGCACGCATGATCCACACCGCCCTGAGCATCCTTGCCTTGACCATGCTCCCCTCGTGTTCACCCCGGCAGGAAGAGCCGCACACGAAGTTGTCGGTCTTTCTCGACTCCACCCAACTCCAGCCAGGCCAGACCGCCCATCTGGGTGTCCACTTCGAGATCGAGAAGGGGTGGCACATCTACTGGGATGGCCTCAACGACACGGGCTTCCCGCCCAGCCTCGACATCACCCTTCCCGAAGGGTTCACCGCCGGCACGCCCCTCTGGCCCGCTCCCAAGCGCTACGTCGCGCCCGGTGACATCCTCGATCATGTCTATGAAGATTCAGCAACGATCATCGTTCCCATACTGGTCCCGGCCACGGCATCTCCCGGTTCGTCCGTCACGATCCGAGTCGAGAGTTCCTGGCTCGTCTGCCAGGAGGCCTGCATCCCGGAAAAGGGCGCCACGAGTCTGACCGCCACGGTCCGAACGCCTGCCGATGGCCCTGCGACTCCAGCCAACACCGACCGATTCACCGCGGCGAGGGCACGGCTGCCGATCCCGTTCGACGCTGCCAAGCACCGCGTGAAGGTCAAGGTCGTCGCGGATCGACTCGAGATCACATCGCCCGATGCCGCACGTCTGGCGTTCTTCCCCGGCCCCGAGTGCACGCCACTGGTAGATCCGGTGCGAACCGCCGAATCCAAGGGCGCATCGCTCACGGTGCCGCTCGAATCCGCGGGCGCCCGCGTGCAGGGAATCATCGAAGTGTTGAACAAGGGCGCTACCAAGCCCGAGTGGTATCAGATCGATCTGCCGCCGCGCAAGGCGGAATGAACACCGCGGGAACCGACGCCCGGCTTGTGCCCGGCGACGACCCGCATGACCGACGGAGGCACCTGGAGGTCCTGCATGAAAACGCTTTTCTCACATCTCGCACTCTCGACCATCATCGGCATCAGCGCCCTGGCGCTGACGTCGTCCCCCGTCCTCGCCCAAGACGCCCCTACCAAGCAGAAGGGGCACGAGAACGAAAAGGGCAAGCAGAAGGGCCACGACGACGGCAAGGGCGAGCACAAGGGGCATGACATGGATCAACCCGCCAAGGACAAGGGCAAGGACGCCGACAAGGGCAAGGACGCCGCCAAGAAGGGCGGCGTGGCTCCCGGCGACGCCGCGCCCAACTTCACGCTGGTCGATACCGACGGCAAGGAACACAACCTCTCCAGCGCCACGCAGGAAGGCAAGATCGTCGTCATCCAGTGGTTCAACCCCGACTGCCCCTTCGTGGTGAAGCACTACGGCGCGAGCAAGACCTTCAATGACCTGGCCAAGAACTATGGCGACAAGGGCGTGGTCTTCTTCGCCATCAACAGCGGCGCCAAGGGCAAGCAGGGCGCGGGCAAGGACCGCAACGTCAAGGCCAAGGCCGACTGGGAAATCCCCTACCCCATCCTCCTCGATGAGAATGGCGACACCGGCCGCGCCTACGGCGCCAAGCGCACCCCCGAGATGGTCGTCATCGGCAAGGACGGCCGCGTCGCCTACTTCGGCGCGATCGACGACGACGCCGGCGCCGACAAGCCCGGCAAGGTCAACTACGTGGCCAAGGCGCTGGACGAAATCCTCGCCGGCAAGCCCGTCTCCACCAGCTCAACCAAGGGCTACGGCTGCTCGGTCAAGTACTAAGCAACGCCGTCCGACACGTCTGAATCAGGCCCGGGGCACACCGCCCCGGGCTTTTTTTCGCCCACGCCTCACAGCCGCCCCTATGCGCTGACCGATTCACCTGATCCTGCTCCAGCGCGACGATCTCTAAACTAGGATCACTCGAGACCCCCCATGCTCAGCACCGCCTTTGATCTTCTGCTCGTGGTTGTCGGCTTTGGGCTGATCATCGTGATCCACGAACTGGGGCACTTCCTCGCCGCCCGCTGGGCTGGAATCCGGGTCCTGGCCTTCGCCGTCGGCTTTGGGCCGGCCCTATTCTCCTTCCGCAAAGGGCTGGGGTGGCGCACGGGTTCGAGCGAGCCCGAGATCCTCGCGATGCAGAACGCCGCCCTCGGCGATGCCGGCGGTCGCCGCGAGCAGGCCCGCTCCATGCTCTCCCGCGTGAGCCCCACCGAGTACCGGTTCAACCTGCTCCCCTTCGGCGGCTACGTCAAGATGCTCGGTCAGGACGACATCCGCCCTGAGGCCGTCTCCGACGCGCCCGACGGGTATCAATCGTGCGTCCCGTGGAAGCGGATGGTGGTGATCTCCGCGGGGGTGATCTTCAACATCATCTCCGCCGCCGCCCTCTTCGTGCTGGTCTTCCTGATTGGGCTTCGAACCGAGCCGGCGAAGATCGGATGGGTCGCGCCGGGATCACCCGCGGCATTCGCGGCGTGCGACGACACCGCGCAGCCCCCGGGCCTGGCTCCCGGCGACGTCATCACGTCGATCAACGGACGCACGCCAAACTCATTCAACGATCTCATTCTGGCCACCGCCATGGGTCAACGCGGCACGCCTCTGCGGGTCAGTGTCGATCGTCCGGGCGTCCCCGGCCCGCTCAACTTCAGCATCATCCCCGAAGAGAGCCGATTCACGGGCCTGCTCGAGATCGGCGTCGAGCCGGCGCGGACCGCCCGCGTCGTCACCTCGCGCAAGCTCGCCGAGCGCGAGGCGATCGCCACGCAACTGGGTGCCATCGGCCTTGTGGGCGTCGAACCCGGAATGCGGCTGAGCCGCGCTGGCGCGCACGCGAACATCCAGAGCGCTTCGGATTATCTCGACGCGCTCAACGCCAGCGACGGCACCCCCATCCCCCTCACGTTCACGGGGGACGATGCCCGCACCACCACAGTGAATATCACGCCCATCGCGCAACTGCAGATCGACGCCGTCGAATCGGGCCCCAACACTCGCGCCACGATCGAGCACCTGCTGGGCCTGACCCCCGTGATGAGCGTGCGTGAGGCCTCCGAGCGGGCACAGGCTCAGGGGCTTGTCGCGGGGGATGTTTTTCTTCGCATCGGCGAGACACCGTTTCCGAACATCGTCGAGGGGATGGCCGCGATCAAAGCCGCCGCGGGTAAGACGCTGCGCGTCGTCGTCGCCCGCCCAACGCCCGACGCGGGTCCCGAAACCATTGAACTCCCTTCGGTGAGCGTGGGGTCCGATGGGCGAATCGGCTTCACCGTGGGCGACACCGCCGCCGACGCCGCGCTACTCGCGGCTCCGCCCGCCGAGATTATCACCTCGGGGGGTACGCGCACTCCCCCACCTGCCGCGTCGTTGGACAACCTTGCGGGGTGGCGGGTCACCCGCGTCAACGACACGTCGGTTGAAACATTCACGCACCTGCGTGCGGCCCTGCGCGCCGCAACCGCCGCCGCCCGTCAGACCAACACCCCCGCCACCCTCACGCTGACCCTGTCGCGCGAGGGTGAAGCCGATCGGACGCAGGAGTGGACGCTCGCGCCCGCCAGCGTCGCGCAGCTCCACGCCCTGGGCTGGTCCAGTCGCCTGGGTCCGGGCCTCTTCGAGCCCGAGCAAATCCTGCTCAAGGCCGACGGCCCGATGCACGCGCTCTCGATGGGGATCTCAGAAACACGCCGCGTCATGCTCATGACGTACGTCACGTTCCTCCGGCTCTTTCAGGGCACCGTCAAAGTCGAGCACCTCAAGGGCCCCGTCGGCATCGCGCACCTGGGCACGCTCGTCGCCGGCAAAGGCTTTATCTGGCTCCTCTTTTTCATGGGCCTCATCAGCGTCAACCTCGCCGTCATCAACTTCCTGCCCCTGCCCATCGTCGACGGCGGGCAGTTCCTCTTCATCCTCTACGAGCAAGTCCGCGGGCGCCCCGTCCCTGTAAGCCTGCAGAACGCCGCCACGCTCGCGGGCCTCGCGCTCATTGGCGTGATGTTCCTCGTCGTCACCTTCAACGACATCCGCAACCTGATCGCTCCCTGACCCACCGGTTCGCACCCCACGGCACGCGCGCCCACACGCCGCTACGCTCGCCCCGGCATGCTCGACGACGCCCTGCGCCTCCTCCTCTTGCTCTTGCTCGGCCTGATCGCCGCGTGGGGGGCGCTGATCGTCTACACATACCGGGCGCTCACTTCGCCCCCGCGTCGCACCTACGCCTCGGCCCTGGCCCGCGGCAGGCCGGGCGATCCTTCCCAACTCCCCGCCTCTCCTCTCACCCCTGGCGGGCAGCGAGCCTTTGAAGCCTGGACATTTCCCTCGTCCGCCGGCCCCCTCCACGTCTGGGACATGCCCGGCGACGACCCTACGGGCCCGGTGGTCGTGATGTGCCACGGCTGGGGAGATTCACGAATCGGCTCGCTCACCCGCGCTCCGGGCCTCCTTCCATGCTGTTCACGCCTCGTGATGTGGGACATGCCCGGGCATGGTGATTCCCCGGGCCGCTGTTCGCTAGGCCTTGGCGAAACCGACCACCTGCTCGACCTGATCTCGCACGTCGCCGACCAACGCCCGCTCGTGCTTTTCGGCTGGTCGCTGGGGGCGGGGGTCGCGATCGCCGCGGCGGTGCGCGCGCCAGAGCGCATTCACGCCGTCATCGCCGAGTCTCCCTACCGCCTCGCCCATACTCCGGCCCACAACGTCCTCACGCTCATGGGGATCCCCCATCGGCCCAACTTGCGCCCGGCGCTCTGGCTGGTACGGTGGCTCTCGGGCAAAGGGGCAAACTTTGACGGGTTTGATCGCGCCGCGCTCGCGAAACATCTCAGCTGCCCGTTGCTGGTCATCCATGGCGAGCAGGACAACGTCAGCCCCGTCGCAGACGCCAGAGACATCGCCCACGCCGCACCCGATGCCACAATTCTGTGTCTTCCCGAAGCTGGGCACCATGGGTTGTGGACCGATCCGGCCACGCTCGAAACCTGCGGCAACGCCGTACGAAAACTCCTCGCCCGCGTGCGTGCAACACCCGCATCGCCCGTCTCCTCCTAGACTTGTCCCGATGCTCCGCAGCCCCACAGTCGACGCGGTGATGGCCCAGGAACGGGCCGCATCGTTCACCAAGCGTTCGATCAAATCCAGCGCCAAACTCGCCGGCCTGCGCCTGGCCCTCTCGATGCTCGACCTGACGACGCTCGAGGGCAAGGACTCGCCCGAGAAGGCCCGCGCCCTCTGCCGCAAGGGTCTGCACCCCTTCGAACGCGATGAGGCAATGCTGGGCGAGCGTCTGCCCAGCGTGGCGGCGATCTGCGTCTATCCCGCGCTCGTCGCCGCCTGCCGCGAGATCCTCGCGGGCACGGGGGTCAACATCGCCAGCGTGGCCACGGGCTTTCCCAGCGGGCAGTACCCGCTGTCGGTGCGCCTCGACGACGTGCGCAAAGCCGTGGGTGATGGGGCCGACGAAATCGACATGGTCATCAACCGCGGGGCCTTCCTCGCAGGCCGCTACGACGAGATCGCGCAGGAGATCCGCGAGGTGAAGCGGGCCTGCCGTCGGCCCGACGGCGTCTTTGCTCATCTCAAGGTCATCCTCGAGACGGGCGAACTCGAAACGCTCGACAACGTGCGCCGGGCCAGCGACATCGCCATCCGCGCCATGGCCGAGGTCGACGCCGAGGCGGGCATCGATGCCCCCGGCACGCCCGACTTCATCAAGACCAGCACGGGCAAGGTGCAGCCCGCCGCCACCATGCCCGTCACCCTTGTCATGCTCGAGGCCATCCGCGATTGGTACCTCGAGACCGGGCGTCTTGTGGGCATGAAGCCCGCGGGGGGCATCCGCACCGCCAAGCAGGCGCTCCATTACCTCGTCATGGTCAAGGAAACCATGAACCTCGACGTGCCGGGATTTGAGCATGTCGCCGGCAACCCGTGGCTCACGCCCCACTATTTCCGCTTTGGCGCGAGCACGCTCTGCAACGACATCCTGCGCCAGATCGCCTGGCTCAAAACCGGGCGCTACCAAGCCGGGTACGACTTCTCCGAGGCCTGATCGGCACGCTCATGCACGCCACCACCCGCGGCATACTCGCGCGCGCACTCCTCTCGCTCGGCCTCACGATCGCGCTCGCCTGGGCCGCGGCGCTTTTCGCCCCGCTCACCTCGAGCAGTTTTCAGCCCGCTCCGTCCGGCGGCGACTGGCCCGCGGGCCGATTCCATATCCCCGCTGACTGGACCCCGCGCACCTGGCTGGTACGCACCGGGCCGGGCCTCCGCCATGATCTGATCAGCGAAAGCCTGTGGATGGGCTCGACGCTGGGCATGAGCGATTCCACCGCGCCCAACCGCACCCGGATCCTCGTCAGTGTCGGCTGGCCCTTCCCGGCCCTTGCGTGGACCGTGTACCCGGTGCCGCCTGAGGGCAATGCCCTGGCACAGGCCTGGTCCGCAGGCCTACCGCTGCAGGGTCTCCTTGGCACGGGTGATCCGCGACGGCTTCCCATCCGTCCCTCCTGGGTCGGCCTTGCACTCAACCTCGTGATCTATTGGCTCGTCCTCACCTGGGTAATGTCCATGCTGACTCGTCGACGTTTGCACCGGGCCATCGAGCACAATCGCTGCGTCCGTTGCGGGTATTCCCGCGATGGCATCACCCCTGCCACCCCCTGCCCTGAATGCGCCGCCCCGGGGCCGCAAGCCCCCGCGGCATAGACTGCCCTTCGGAGAATCTCATGGCCAAGCCCGCCAACGGCACCACCACGATCGCGTCACCTCCCGCCGCCGAGTTCGCCTCGGGCTGGACCTATGCCCCCGCGCCCGAATCGGTCAAGGTCCAGATCAAGCCGCGGTACACGCACTTCATCAACGGCGTGTGGACCCGCGCCACGGGTGAGACATTTCCAACCCTCAACCCAGCAACCGAGCAGACCCTGTGCGAGATTTCACAGGCCACGGGCGGCGACGTCGACAAGGCCGTGGCCGCCGCCGGTGCCGCCCAGCCCAAATGGGCCGCGCTCGCGCCGGGCGAGCGGGCGAAGTATCTCTTCCGCCTGGCGCGCCGGATCCAGGAACGGGCCCGCGAACTCTCGGTGCTCGAGACGATGGACTCAGGCAAGCCGATCAAGGAATCGCGCGACGTCGATATCCCGCTCGTCGCCGCACACTTCTTCTATCACGCGGGCTGGGCCGACAAACTCGCTTACGCCTTCCCCGGACGCACGCCGCGCCCCGTCGGCGTCTGCGGGCAGATCATCCCGTGGAACTTTCCGCTGCTCATGGCGGCGTGGAAACTCGCGCCGGCGCTGGCCTGCGGCAACTGCGTCGTCCTCAAGCCCGCCGAGACCACACCCCTCACCGCGCTGCGCCTGGCCGAGATCATCGAAGAGTGCGACTTCCCGCCGGGCGTGGTCAATGTCATCACGGGCGACGGACGCACCGGGGCCACGCTGGCCTCGCACCCGGGCGTGCACAAAGTCGCCTTCACGGGCTCGACCGAAGTGGGCAAGAAGATCGCCGCCGCCACCGCGGGCAGCGGCAAGCGTCTCACGCTCGAACTGGGCGGCAAGAGCCCGCACATCATCTTCGAGGACGCGAGCCTCGACCAGGCCATTGAAGGAATCATCGCGGGTATCTACTTCAACCAGGGCGAAGTCTGCTGCGCCGGTTCTCGCCTCTTCGTGCAGGAATCGATCCTCGACGATGTGACCTCGCGTCTGCGCCGACGCCTGAGCACGCTGCGCGTAGGCGACCCGCTCGACAAGAATACCGACGTGGGCGCCGTCAACAGCCGAGCCCAACTCGACACCATCCGAAACTACTTGCGCCTGGGCGCGGACGAGGGTGCGACGCTGCACGAGTGCGGCACCGCTCCGCTCCCCGCCAAGGGCTTCTGGTGCCGCCCCTCGTTCTTCACCGGCGTGCAGCCCAGCCACACCATCGCCCGCGAGGAGATCTTCGGGCCGGTGCTCAGCGTGCTGAGTTTCCGCACGCCCGACGAGGCCGTCGCCCGCGCGAACAACACACCCTACGGCTTGGCCGCGGGCGTCTGGACCGACAAGGGGGGCAAGATCTTCGACATCGCCCGCAAGCTCAAGGCGGGCGTGGTCTGGTGCAACACCTACAACAAGTTCGACCCCGCCAGCCCCTTTGGCGGGTACAAGGAATCCGGCTTCGGACGCGAGGGAGGGCTGCACGGCCTTCGCGCGTACGTCGACTTCTAAGCCCGCACAGGAAACCGTCATGCCCGACCGACTCGACGTGCTCAAGACCTACAAACTGTTCATCGACGGCAAGTTTCCGCGCACCGAGTCGGGGCGTTCATGGCCCCTGAACAGCGCCGCGGGCGAGCCCATCGCGCACCTTTCGCTGGCCTCACGCAAGGACCTGCGCGAAGGCGTTGAAGCCGCGCGACGCGCCCAGCCCGGCTGGGCCGGCGCCACGCCCTACAACCGCGGGCAGGTGCTCTATCGCATGGCCGAGATGCTCGAGGGCAAGCGCGACGAACTGGCCCAGGCCATCGCCTCGCTCGCGCCCGCTCGCAGCGCCAAGGGCAAGGGACGCCAAGCCACCGCCTCGCTCACGCCGCAGGATGAGGTCTCGCTGTCGATCGATCGGCTGGTCTGTTTCGCAGGCTGGGCCGACAAGTACGCGCAGGTGCTCGGATGCAACAACCCCGTCGCGGGGCCCTTCTACAACTTCACCATCACCGAGCCCACGGGTGTGGTCGCGTGCATCGCTCCTGATTCCCCTTCGCTGCTGGGGCTGATATCGCTGCTCGCACCCCCGCTGTGCGCGGGCAACGCGGTCGTGGTTCTCTCGGGCGGCACCAACCCGATCCCCGCCGCCGTGCTGGGCGAGGTCTGCGCCACCAGCGATGTGCCCGCGGGGGTGGTCAACATCCTGACGGGCATGCGGGGCGAGTTGCTGGGCTTTGTCGCATCACACCGCGACATCGACGCGATCCACGCCGCGGGCGTGAGCACCGATGAACGCGTCCTGGTCGAAAAGGGAATCGCGGAGAATCTCAAGCGCGTCAAGGTCCACGCCCAGACGCCTTGGACCGACGCCGCCGCCTGCCACTCACCCTGGTGGATCGAGCCCTTCATCGAGTTCAAGACGATCTGGCATCCCGCCTCGGTCTGACGCGTCGGTCCACGACAGGCAGGCTCAGCCTTGGGTGCGGCCGCATTCGAACGCGCGGATCGTGCAGTGCGCTGCCGCGCATAACGCCACCGCGCACACCACGCCAAGGACCGCCCAGGTCACTACGCCCAGGATACCCGGCAGCCCCGAGATCAGGTCTACCAGGCGCCCCCGATACAGCACCGCCGCCGCCCCCAGCACCCCCAGAGGCAGTGCGGCAATCGCCGCCCGCACCAGGTATCCCCACGACCGACGGTCACGCACAAGCACACACACGGCCCCGACAAGCGCCAGCAGTGCACCCGCGGCTACCCGCCCGGCCAGCCAGCCGTTCATCGATATCGATGAGTTCTTGAGAGGCAACTCGCCCCGGATGCTCACCCAGCCCAGGAACGACGCCACCGCAATCGTCCCGCCGATGCTTGCCAGCGCCAGCCCTGGCCCCTCACGGAAGCGCCCACGACCCGCCTGAATGCCCAAAAGGCTCGCCAGCACCGTGACCACCTCAAACCCGAAAAGCATCCATGTCGGGCGGACGGTGGCCAGCAGCGAGGCGGCGGCCAAGACCAGCGCCGAGACCAGCACCACGTCGGATACCAGCAATACAAAGACCCGTGCGATTCGTGGGGGCGCTTGATACACGTGGCAAAGCTCCTGCCTATACCGAACATTTACCGTTCAAAATACCGGGTCATCATAGAGATTCTGTCACAACGTTATCGGCAGGAAGCGGGTTCGACGCGAGGCATGCCGCTCGCGTGGAAAACCTTGGCCTGTTGACCCCGATCGGGGGTTGAGTGTGGAGGGTCGGTTTCTCAAGAGCCGATCTCTAGGGAACGTGGAGGTATTTGCCGGGGCGCCGACACGCGGCGTCGGGCAAGGCCGCCGCGGGAAAGGGGGTACGAGCATGTCAGGGATTTCCACGGGCGTTGGCATCTTCAGCGGCGTCGATTCACGGTCGCTGATCGACCAGTTGATGGCGCTCGAGGCCCGCCCGCGTCAAGCGGCCCAGGCCCGCATCGCGCAACTGCAGCTTCAGCAGACCGCATATCTCGACATCAATACGCGCATGTCGGCGATGCGCTCGGCCGCCCAGGCCTTCCGTGTCAATACGACGTTCCAGGCACGCCGCGCGGTGTCATCGAACACGAGCGTGATGACGGCGACCGCATCGAACACCGCCCCGCCGGGCACCTATTCGTTCATCGTCGATCGCCTGGTCTCGACCCAGCAGCAGATGAGCCGCGGGTTCGCCAACTCGGACCAGACCGGGCTTGGCATCACCAGCCTGACGTTCGAATCGGCCCAGGCGCGCCTGGACCGCGATGTGGCCCTGGCCGACCTCAACGACGGTCAGGGGGCCCAGCGCGGCCGGATCATCATCACCGACTCGGGCAACCGCAATACGACGGTCGATCTCTCGCGCACCACCACTATCGGCGAGGTGATCCAGGCCATCAACAGCAACGGCACATCGCAGGTCACCGCGAGCGTCTCTGGCGGTCGCCTGGTCGTACGCGACAACGCGGGCGGGGCGCTCACCATCGCTGATGCCTCGGGCTACACCACGGCGACGAGCCTGGGCATTGCCGGGTCGGGCACGGGTTCCATCACCGGGAGCGTGATCTATCGGCTCAACGCGAACACGTCGCTGGCCTCGCTCAACGATGGCGCAGGCGTTTCGATCAAGAGCATCGCGGGCACATCGCCCTCGAACTTCACGATCCAGGTCGTCGACGGCTCGACCATGACGACCAATGTCAATGTGTACCTCGGCGAGGTGCGCGACGATTCGGGTGCAGTCACCCAGGCCGCCGCCTCAACCGTGAACGACGTGCTCACGCGGATCAACGCCGCCCTCTCCGCCAGCGTCTCCGACATCACCGCCTCGATCGACGCGACCAACGGACGCCTGCTCATCACCGACAGTTCCGGGCTGCAGACCCTCAGCGTGATCGAGGGGTCGGGCTCCACCGCGGCGGACCTTGGGCTGACGGCCACCCAGGTGGGCAACGCCATCCCGGGTCGACGCATCCTGGCGGGGCTCAACACCACACTGGCCCGCGGGCTCAACGGGGCCGGGGGAATCTCAGGCGACGGTGTGCTCAACTTTACCGCTCGCGACGGGCACGCCTTCAGCGTGACCATCGATCGCACCGCCTCGCTGACCGATATCTTCGCCCAGATCCAGACCGCATCGGGCACTGGCGCCAACAACCAGCCGCGCATCAGCCTCTCCCTCGACACCAACGGCACGGGCATCCGCGTCACCGACAACACGGGCCTGACCACCAGCAATCTAATCATCACCGGCACTAGCGGCAGCAACAGCGCCGAATCACTGAAGATCTCGACAGGGGTTTCGGGCGTTGCGGCCGCGGTGAAGGAATCGGGCAATCTGCAGCGGCGTTACATGAGCCGCGCCACATCGCTGGCGGGGCTCAATGCCGGGCGAGGGATCGGCACGGGCACGGTGCGACTGACCGACGCCACAGGCGCGGTCGCCTCGTTCACCGTGGGCACAAACCAGAAAAACCTGGGCGACATCATCGACCAGATCAACTCCTCGGGCCTGCTGCTGATCGCCCGGATCAACACCAACGGCGACGGGATCGAGATCGTCGAGAACACCTCTTCTTCTCCCGCCGGTCCCGTCAAGATCAAGGTCGAGGACGTCTCGGGCACGGTGGCCCAGTCGCTCAATCTCCGCGGCGAGGCCACGGGCATCGGCGCGAGCAACACCATCAACGGCTCCTTCGAGCGCACCATCACCTTCAACGCAGGCGACACGCTCCAGCAGGTGGTCACCAAGATCAACGACGGGCGGGCCGGGGCGACAGCCTCGATCGTCCGTGATGGCAACGGCGCCACACCCTTCCGTCTGAGCCTGACGAGCCGGCAGACGGGCGCAGGCGGTCGTTTCCTGGTCGATTCGGGGTCGTTCGATCTTTCCTGGAACACGCTCGATGTGGGGCGCGATTCCCGCGCGTTCTACGGCTCGACCGACGCCGCTCGCGGCATCGTGCTGGGCGGGTCGAACAACTCGATCGACGGCGCGGTGCCGGGCATGCGACTCGACCTCCTCTCCGCCAGCGACTCGCCCGTCAGCGTCACCGTCTCCTCCGACACCCAGGCCATCGAGACGGCGATCGGCGCCTTCGTCAGCACACTCAACACCGCCATCGAGCGCATCAACTCCAACACCCGATACGACGCTGCGGCGCAGCGCGGCGGTCCTCTGCTGGGCGATTCCACCGCCCTCGAACTCAAGCAGGCCCTCTACACCATGCTCCAGTCCACGCCCACGGGGGTCTCGGGGCGCTATCAGCGTCTGTCCGACGTGGGCGTCCGCATCGGTCAGGGCGGCCGCATCGAGTTCAACCAGGACCAGTTTCGCACGGCGATGGCCCAGGACCCGGCGGCGGTCGAGGCCCTCTTCTCCGCCCGCGTCCAGGCCGACGACACCTTCATCGAGCTTGAGCCGGGCGTGCGCGTCCGCAACCCTCGCTCGGGCTCGTCCTTCAGCACCCTGGGCATGATGGGCCGCTTCGAGCAGCTCGCCACGCGTTACATCGATTCAACCGACGGCGTGCTCACTCGCCGCGGACGGGGGATCGACGAGCAGATCCGCCTGCAGAACACGCGCATCACCACGATCACCGAGAGCCTCGATCGGCGGCGCGAGGTGCTCGAACGCAAGTTCGCCGCCATGGAAGTCGCAATCCAACGCATGCAGAGCCAGCAGAGCGCCCTGGGCTCGCTGGGCGGGCTGATCCGTCGCTGATCACTCAAGTCGTCCGCCGCAAGGACCGATACTCCACCACGCCATGAGCCAGGCCACCTCCCAGACCCGTTCCGCCAACGAATACCTCAAGATGAAGGTCCTCTCGGCCAACCCGGAGGAGCTGCGGCTGATGCTGCTCGAGGGGGCCATCAAGTTCGGGCGGCAGGGGCGCGAGGCCATGGCCGTGAACAAGCACGAGGCCGCATTCCTGGGCATCTCGCAGTGCCGAAACATCGTCTTCGAACTGCTCACGACGATCCGCGAGGACATCGACCCCGAACTGGCGACCAACGCCAAGGCGCTCTACGCCTTCATGTACCGCGAGATCGTCGATGCCGGTTTCGAGCGCGACGTCAAGAAACTCGATCGCGTTCTCGAACTGCTCGAGTATGAGCGCGAGACCTGGGTCATGCTCATGGGCCAACTCTCGAAGGAGCGGGGCATCGCCCCAGCGCCCGCCGAGCGCAAGGGCCCCTTCAGCCTGCAGGGCTAACTCGCCTCGCACGCGGCGAGTTCCGCCGCCAGGTGATCCATCACGAACAACGCGTTGACGTTCGCTTCGAGCTCCGTCTCGGCGCGCCGAATGGCATCGATCGCGCGGGCATTTCGCTCCGCGCGCCCGCCCCCACGCCCAGCACGCATCCCGCGACGTTCGCGCTCGGCCAGCAGGCGAAAGAGCCATGCGGCCCCGGCGTGATTCGCCGCCTCCTTGCTCGCCTGAGGTCGCTCCTTCACATACGCCTCGGCCCATCCCTCCACGAGGTCGTGCATCGCAGGGCCCAGTTCGGGCGAGTACCGCCCCGCATCCCCCGCCGCCAGGAGCGGCTCCAAGCGCAACGCCCAATCGTGCAACGCTGACACATCGGCGGCCTCGTATACGCCCGGCGACCCGCACGCGAACTCGAGCAGCCACCGCGCCCGCTCCCCTTCGGCCTCGAGCCCGCGCCCGCGAATCCATGCACGCATCTCAGCCTCTGACAGCGGAGAGAATCCCACCATCTGGCTGCGGCTGCGGATCGTCGGCAGCAGCCGGTCCGGGCGCGATGTCACCAGGATCACCAGCGTGCCCGGGGGCGGCTCTTCGAGCGTCTTGAGCAGAGCATTCTGGGCCGCGTCGGCCATCAATTCGGCTTCGTCCACAATGAAGACCTTGGTGGCGCGCGCGCCCGGGGCGGCCATGGCGGTCTTCGCCGCCGGCTCGATCAGAAACTCGCGGATCACGTCGACGGGGATCACCCGCTGTTTGCGCTTCTGCACGTCGGCATCCGCGCTAAAGCGGGCGAGTTCCTTGCGGACGACATGGAGGTCGGGGTGCGTGCCCGCCGCCAGCAGGCGCTGCACGGGGCTCTCGGGATCGGGGGCGATCGAGCCGTCGAGCCCGGGGGCCGAGGAGGGATCGATCAACAGGGCGGTGAAGGCCAGGGCCGTGGTCATTTTCCCCACGCCCATGGGCCCGTGAAAGACCCACGCGTGGTGCAGGCGGTCCGAGGCCAGGGCCGACGTGAGTACGCGCAGCGCGTGGGCCTGGCCGATCACGCGGGCCAGCGGGATGGGGGCGTCGACGGGAAGCGCCGCGGCACGGGGCTCGTCGGCCTTGACCTTCTTGGGGGCGGGTTTGCGGGCCACGGGGAAGCCTAGGTGTCTATGAGCCCCGGTTGCGGAGCCGGTCAAGCCGGGCCGCGAGGATCGCGATCTGGAGTTCGAGTTTGCGTTTGCGAAGCACACGCAACTCGTCCTCGGCCTCCGTAATCCGGTCCCAACGAGGCTGATCCTTCGCCGCCTGACGTTCGCGCTTCCACTGCTCGAGTTTGATCATGAAGCCGAGAAAAGCGAAGATGGAGATCAGTACACCGAGCAGGAGGTACGGTTCAACATCATGGAAGGACATCTCCGCAAGCGACATCGTTGATTGTCTCCTAGGTATGCCTCAACTTATTCAGCCCGTTCAGCGCGGCGACCTTGTAGCACTCGGCCAGCGTGGGGTAGTTAAATACCGCGTCGATGAAGTACTCGACCGTCGCCTTGAAGGCGATGGCGCACTGCCCGATGTGGATGAGTTCGGTCGCCCCAGTGCCGATGACGTGCGCCCCCAGGATCGCGTGGCTCTCCTGGTGGATCAGTAGTTTGAGCATGCCGATCTCATCGCCCAGCAGTTGCCCGCGTGCGATCTCCTTGTACTGGGCCACGCCCGACTCGTAGGGGATCCCCTCGGCGGTCAGGCGTTCCTCGGTCCACCCCACCGTCGAGATCTCGGGGATTGAATAGATGCCGTAGGGGATCAGTTCAGCCGCGCTCTCCTTGCGCTTGCCGAACATCGCGCAGGCGGCCAGGCGTCCCTGCTCCATGCTCGTCGAGGCGAGCGCGGGGAAGCCGATCACATCGCCCACGGCGTAGATATGCGGGACGCTTGTCTGGAAAAACTCGTTGACCTTGACACGTCCGCGCTCGTCGGCCCGTAGGCCCGCCGCCTCGAGGTTGAGCCCGTCGGTTGCGCCCTGGCGCCCGATGGCATACAGCAGGCAATCGGCGCGCAGTTGCTTGCCGCTCTCGAGCGTGGCCTCGACCAGCACCTTGTCCACCGAGCGTGCCCCCGGGGGAGCCTCGGTCCGTTTGATGCTGACGACTTTCTCGCCAAGACGCAGCGTGACTCCCGCTTGTCGCAGGTGGTACTGCAGGGCCTCGCAGATCTCGGCGTCGATGAAATCCAGCAGGCGGCTGCGCCCCTCCACCAGCGTGACCTTGACGCCAAGGGCCGCCAGCATCGAGGCGTACTCGGTCCCGATCACGCCGCCCCCGACCACGATCATCGAGTAGGGAAGGTGACGCAGGCCCAGCAGTTCGTCCGAGGTGATGATGTCGTCAGTCCCGAACTCGATCGCGGCCGGGCGCGCAGGTCGGGTTCCCACGGCGATGCAGATGTGATCAGCCTGCACGCTCTCGGTCGCATGCTTGCCGATGACGTCGATTGTATTGGCATCGCGGAACTGCCCACGCCCGGTGATGAGCGTGATGTCATTGCCCGCGAAATGCCCCCGCACCAGCTCGATCTCGGCCTTGATCACGTCCTGGCAACTCTGCCAGAGGCCCGACAAGGTTGCCTCGCGGGCGGCGGCGGCGAAGTCCGCCGATCGCGGCGCGACCGAGTGACACCCGCCCAGGTTCAGGATCGCCTCGCGAAGAGCCTTGGATGGGATGGTGCCGGTGTTGATCGCCGCCCCCCCCACGACCTCGGCGGCTTCCACCACGCAGACGGACTTGCCAAGCTTGGCCGCCTGGATCGCGGCCTTCTGCCCCCCGGGGCCCGAACCAATCACACAGAGATCAAAGTGGCGCATCGGGTGGATGGTAGCGAAAAACGCCCCGCCGGACCGTTTTCAATCACCACAAGACATGGTCGATCCCAACTCGCCGGCCCTCCAGACGACCCCTCCACTGTCTTCAGGCTCGCCCACGGACATGGGGCAAGGAGGGCCATAACCTACCCCGACCGCGAGCCGCCACAGGAATCCCCCATGCAATGGACTGCCGACCACGTCCGCAAGACCTTCATCGAGTTCTTCGCCAAGTCGAAGGCGCACACGTTCGTGCCCTCGTCACCCTGTGTGCCGCTCGAAGATCCCACCCTTCTCTTCACCAATGCGGGCATGAACCAGTTCAAGCCCATCTTTCTTGGGCAGGCCGACCCGGCCAGCGACCTGGGCAGACTCAAGAGGGCCGTCAACAGCCAGAAGTGCATCCGCGCCGGCGGCAAACACAATGACCTCGACGATGTGGGGCGCGATACCTACCACCACACCTTCTTCGAGATGCTGGGGAACTGGTCCTTCGGCGACTACTTCAAGAAGGAAGCTGTCGAGTGGTCGTGGGAGCTGCTGACGAAGGTTTACAAACTCCCCGAGGATCGGCTGTACGCCACCTACTTCGAGGGCAACCCGGCGACCGGGCTCGAGCCCGACCACGAGACGCGCGAACTCTGGCTCAGGTTCCTCCCGCCCGAGCGGGTCCTTCCCGGCAACATGAAGGACAACTTCTGGGAGATGGGCGACACGGGCCCCTGCGGGCCCTGCACCGAGATCCACTTCGACCGCATAGGTCCCAAGGCCCGTGGCAAGTTTGTCCCCGAACTTGTCAACGCCGGCGACAGCGATCTCATCGAGATCTGGAACAACGTCTTCATCCAGTACAACCGCGAGGAGGGTGGCACGCTCCGGCCGCTCCCGGCGCGCCACGTCGACACGGGCATGGGCCTCGAACGCCTGGTTTCGATCCTGCAGAACGTCCGTTCGAACTATGACACCGACGTCTTCGCGCCCATCTTCGCCCACATCGAGCAGCTCACCGGCGCTCACCCTTACATGGGCAAGCTCGGCGCCGCCGACGTGGGCAACGTCGATACCGCCTATCGCGTCATCGCCGACCACATCCGCACGCTCACCTTCGCCATCACCGACGGGGCGCTTCCCTCCAACGTGGGGCGCGGCTATGTCCTGCGGCGCATCCTGCGCCGGGCCGTCCGTTATGGGCGTCAGGTGCTGGGGGCACGCACTGGCTTCTTCGCTCAGCTCGTCCCCACCGTGGTTGATCGCTTCGGCGAGACCTTCCCCGAACTGCGCAAAGACCCGACCCGCGTCGCCGGGGTGATCCTTGAAGAAGAAGAATCATTCGGTCGCACGCTCGACCGCGGGATCAAGCTCTTCGACGAGGTGGCCGCCCGCGGCGTGATCAGCGGCGAGGACGCCTTCAAGCTCTACGACACCTTCGGCTTCCCCATCGATCTGACGGTTCAGATGGCCCAGGAACGCGGGCTGACCGTCAATACCGATGCCTTCGAAACCTGCATGGAGAAGGCCAAGGAGCGTTCCCGCGCGGTCGACGCCAAGAGCGAGGCCCGCTCGATCACGCTCGGGGCCGATGAGATTGCCCGCCTTCGCCGCCTGCACGTCGAAGCCACCGACGACACGGGCAAGCATGACGCACGCGATGTTCGCGCTCACGTCAAGGCGATCTGGAATGGTGACACGTTCGACGACCACGCGCGGGCCAGCGTCGTACAGTCCCGCCGCACGATCGGGTTGATCGTCGACCGGACCTCGTTCTACGCCGAGGCGGGCGGGCAGCAGGCCGACACGGGCAAGGTCCATGTCACCACCGAGGCCCGCTCCAACTCGCGCGACAGGCACGAGGGGGGCGAGTTTGTCGTTGAATCCGTTCAGGCCTTTGGCGAGTACATCCTGCACCTGGGGCACGTGACCCACGGCGAGATCCGCGTGGGCGACAGCGTCTCGATGGAAGTCGACAAACGCCGGCGCGCACGCACCGCCTCGAACCACACCGCGACCCACCTGGCCAACTTCGCGCTGCGCCGCGTGCTGGGGAATCACGTCGAGCAGAAGGGCTCTCTCGTCGCGCCCGAGCGCCTCCGCTTCGACTTCGCCCACACCCAGCCCGTAACCGCGGATGAACTCGAGAAGATCGAAGAGATCGTCCGCTCACAGATCCGCCAGGACCTGACCGTCTACGCCGAGCCCGCCAGCCTGGCCAAGGCCAGGACGATCGCGGGCGTTCGCGCGGTCTTTGGCGAGCAGTATCCTGACCCCGTCCGCGTCGTCGCCATCGGCGAGCCCATCGCCGAACTCATCGACAATCCCGCGAATCCCGCGTGGACCGAGCTGTCGGTCGAGTTCTGCGGCGGGACCCACGCCACCACCACCGCCACCCTGGGCGCCTTCGCCCTGATCAGCGAAGAGGCCGTTGCCAAGGGCGTGCGCCGCATCGCGGGGGTCACGGGGACCGACGCCTCAGAGGCCATCGCCAATGCCGACGCGATGGACGAGTCCATCCGCGCCGCCGCCGGCATGAGCGACGCCGATCTCATCAATCTTGTCCCCTCGCTGGCGCAGGAACTCGAGCAGCGGGTCATGCCCTCGGCCCGGCGTGTCCGATTGCGTGCCAAGATCGTCCAGCTGCAGGAGCGGCTCAAGGGTGCCGCCAAGGCGATCGCCGCCCAGCAGCGCGACGAGGCTGTCCGCCAGGCGCGGGTGCTGGCCGATCACGCCCTCATCGCCAATGACATGGTGATCGTGGCTTCGCTGGCGCTGGCCGACGACAAGCAATCGCTCCAGGCGGCGGTTCAGGCCATCCGTGATGTCTGCCCGCGTGCGGCGGTGCTCCTCTTCGGCGTCGACGAGAGCGCGGCCAAAGTAAGTGTCAACGCCAGCGTGCCCGAGTGGCTCGTCGCCAAGGGTCTCAAGGCCGGCGACTGGGTACGCGAGGCGTGCGGCGTCATCGGCGGCAAGGGGGGCGGACGCCCCGACGCCGCCCAGGGTGGTGGGACCAACATCGCGAAGACGCAGGACGCCATCGTCGCCTCACGCACCTGGGCGCTCAAGCTCGTAATGTAGCCGCGAGGGTCAGCGCGGCGTTTCCGCGGGTTGCTGCGCCGCCTTGTCGGGGTCGGCGTAAGCGCTGCGCGGCACGTCGGTCACCACGCGCAGTTTCAGCCAGAGGAGCATCGCCACCGCGCCCCCAATGGCCGCCACGATGACCGTCCTGCGTGATGTGCTGGATTTCTTGCTCACCGGCGCTCTCCCTGAATCATGAACCGCTCTCGCCACCCTCTTCGCCGCTGGGCGTCACGTCGGCGACGGTGACACGCCCGGTATAGGCCTCGACGCTGATCCGGTAGGTCAGGCCCGATCCGCGAACTTCGATGAACCCGGTGCCCGCGGGTGTGGCACTGCCGGGTGAATCGACGGGCCCGCCCAGGCCGTCAAAGACCACCTGGTTGCTCGCAAAACCGATGGCGCTGAACACGCACTCGCCAAACTCGCTCCCCGTCAGGCGGCGTTCGAGCACGCGGTCGAGATCGGGATCGAGACGATTCCCGCTGACTTCGGCCAATACATAGCGCGGGCCTGTCGGTTCGTCGTAGAAGATGATGCCCATGCCGCGCTGAAACGCGACGGCGTCGGACTGGGCGCTGGTGATGTCAGAAACGATCATCCGCACCGCGCTCTGCACGCGCAGCACACCCGTCTGCGAGAAGGATGGCACGACCAGAGCGCCCGCGATCCCCATGATGACGATCACGATCAGCAGCTCGACAAGCGTGTAGCCTCTCGATGCATGATTTCCCCTCAACGCCATCCTCCCTCCACCACGCGCTACTTGCGCTCCGTCGGAATGACGATCTGCGGCATCTCCGTGACCTTCACGCTCAACCCTCGCTGCAGCATCGCATCCATGCGATCAAGGCGAAGACTCAGTGATTTCAGCTCAGCGATGATCTGCTTGCGCTGATCCGCCGCGCTGACGCGCCCGCTGTCGTCCTCGGGCTGATCGGCAACCTGGGCGTTGGCCCGGCTGAGCAGATTGCCATCACGGGCACCGAACGTATTGATCGCCAGCAGGCCAGCGATCAGCGTGAGCGCCACGTTGGTGTACAGCCGCGGGCGGGTAGAGTCCGTCGTCGTTCGCGAGGGTTCCATCGGTTGTCCTTCCTTGGCCCGGTGAGTGGGCCTCCTCACGATCGGCCGCCGAACCCGGTGCGATCAACAGACCCTCGCAAGTCCGCCAAACTCAGGGGCGCGGGTACGGGTTATCCGAGACATCGAACCCGCCGGCCCACACCTCGCCCGTCAGCGGGTTGTAGATCCACCCGTGCGAGGTCTGGTAACCCGAATCTGCCGTCGTGCCGAACACCACCTGGCGGCTGACCCCGGCGGGCACCCAGCTGTTGATCGGAGCTTCCCGCATGAAGCCACCCGTGGTGCTTACGAGCGCACCCCAGGTGCCGTCGCCCGCCTGCACATCGGGATAGACGCCGCCATTGCGGACGTAATACGCCGCAAGGGCTCTGCGTAGTTTCGTCAACTGGTCCTTCGCCGCGACCTGCGATGCATCATTGGTCGCGCTGGCGAACTGAGGCACGACGATGGCGGCGAGGATCCCGAGGATCACCACCACGATCAGGATCTCGACAAGCGTGAACGCGGCCCGGTGTCGCATCATCAATCCCCTGAGGTTCCCGCATCGTCTCCCGTGAAACGCCCCGCCGGGGCTCTTCAGCCTCGGCGGGACAATGATCAGATCAGCCACACAGCGTGATGACACTCAGGGGGTACCCGGGGTCAGCTCGCTCGTGGACTCGTCGAAATAGCAGGCGCCCAATTCACCCGTCGCGCGGGTGTAGTGCCAGCCGTTGCCTGCGGCAGCAGCCGCAGCCACCGTGGACGAGTTGTTGAAGGGGTTGCGGGGAGCTTCCTTGATGTACCCGTCGGTGATGTCGCCATCGCCGTTCGGGTCGATCATGACGTCCCAACCCGCGCCCACGAGATCGGGATACTGCCCGTCCGTGGAGCGTGCCTTGAAGAGCTCAACCTGGTTCTGCAGGCTCTTGAGCTGGGCACGGATGTTGCCCACCTGCGCATCCTGCGTCGCGCTGGTGAACTGGGGGACGACGATCGCCGCCAGGATACCCAGGATCACCACGACGATGAGGATTTCAACGAGCGTAAAACCCTTACGAATCCGATTCCGCATGCTACTGACTCCTTGCAAAGAGCACACATCAAACTTGCGAAGAGGACGCCTCTCCGCCGCGCGTCACCACTGCCTCGCAGGGCCCCGGGGCGTCTCCTCCACGCCCCCAAGGCCCGACGTATCGGTTCGAGGCGTGCGTGCCGCGTGGTGCGCGACCGCTCGCTCGAACAGACGCAGCATTCATCGTCGACGTAGGCGTGGGCGTTGACCCTCTTGGGGGAAGATCGCCCCGGCACCTTCCGCCTATGAGGCATGCGCGATGCACGCCATGCGCACCGTTCAAGCGCGGCGTCAGCACCCCGGCCCGCGGCCCTCTTATGGGGATCACGCCACGCGTCCGATCACGCCCGTTCCACCTGCGCGGCCTCATGCCCGACATGACAGCCGGGACTACCCCGCGTTTCCCCCGCTTCCCCGCCCACTTTGGTGGGTTTCCCACCAGTTTTGCGTACTCTTTGGTGGGGAATACACGCCCGCCCGCGCCCAAAGTGCGGCCGGATTGGAGCGACACCAGTGACTCAGACACGCTTCTGGACGGCCTGCATGGCCTTGATTGGCGCCGCGTTTTTCAACGCTGCCCGCGCCGACACCGTCACGCTCACTGCCAGCGCCGATAACAGCATGTACTCCGAATCCGGCCAGCTCAGCGATGCCCTGGGCGACGGGATCTTTGCGGGGACCAACGGCGTCGGGAATGTCCGCCGCGCACTCCTCCGCTTCGATCTCAGCGCCATCCCCCCCGGCTCGACCATCACCGGCGTCTCGCTCAACCTCTACCTCTCGCGAACTCGTGCAGGCAGCGTCCCCGTCACGCTGCATCGGCTCAATGCCTCATGGGGCGAAGGAACCTCCATCGCGCCAGGCCAAGGTGGCGGCGGCGGACCGGCCACCAGCGGGGATGCCACCTGGACCCACCGATTCGCCGGAGGCGCCGAGTGGACAACACCGGGCGGCGACTTCGTCACCACTCCCTCCGCCACGACCAACGTCGGTGCTCAGGGCAACACCTTTACCTGGTCCTCGGCATCCCTCGTGGCCGACACCCAAATGTTCCTCGATATGCCCTCCATGAACCACGGCTGGATCGTCCGAGCCCCCGAGTTCGGCGACGCCAGCGCCAAACGCTTTGACAGCCGCGAATCCAGCACGGCTTCCCGACGCCCCAGGCTCACCGTGACCTTCACCCCCGCGGGCGCACCCACCGGCGCCTGCTGCGTTGGCACTTCCTGCAGCGTCGTCACCCAGGCTCAGTGCACCACCCTCGGAGGCACCTGGCAGGGCAGCGGCGTCCCCTGCTCTCCCTCGCCCTGCGGCGTCACCAATATCGGTGCCTGCTGCCTCACGAATGGCTCATGCGTCAGCGTCACTCAGACCCAGTGCACCTCGCAGGGGGGCACCTACCGCGGCAATGGGACCTCCTGCGGGACCGCCAACTGCCCCGTCGTTCTCACCCCCTTCGTCGACGCACTCCCTATCCCGGGCATCATGCAGCCCGTCACCGGTTTCCCCGGCGGCACCGCCCACTACGACATCTCGATGACCGAGTTCACCCAGCAACTCCACCGCGACCTGCCCCCCACCACCGTCTGGGGTTATGACGGCACCTTCCCCGCCAAGACCATCGAAGCCCGCCAGGGCCGCCCCGTCACAGTCACCTGGCGCAACAACCTCCGCACGCCGCTGGGCGAACTCCGCACCACCCACTACCTCCCCGTCGATCTCTGCCTCCATGGGCCCAACATGTTCGGCAGCGTCCCGCGCACCACCGTCCACCTCCACGGCGGGCACGTCTCCTCGGCCAGCGACGGCCAGCCCGACGATGCCTACCCGCCCGGCCAGAGCGCCCCTCTCTACGTCTACCCCAACAACCAGCCCGCCTCCACCCTCTGGTACCACGACCATGCCCTGGGCATCACGCGCCTCAACGTCTACATGGGGCTCGCCGGCTTCTACTTGCTGCGCGACGCCCAGGAGGACGCCCTCAATATCCCGCGCGGCGAATACGAAATCCCCCTCGCCATCCAGGATCGCTCCTTCAACCCCGATGGCTCGCTTCGCTACCACGAGATGTGGCACGAGCACTTCTTCGGCGACTCCATCCTCGTCAACGGCAAGGTCACGCCATTCCTCAACGTCAAGCGCGGCAAGTACCGCTTCCGCATCCTTAATGGCTGCAACTCCCGCACCCTCCAGTTGCTCCTCTCCAACGGACACACCTTCTGGCAGATCGGCAGTGACACAGGTCTCCTTCCCGCGCCCGTCGCCATGAACTCGCTCACCATCCAACCTGGTGAACGCGCCGACGTCGTCATGGACTTTGGCATCTACGGACCCGGCGTACAGATCATCCTCGTCAACCAGGCCCCGGCGCCATACCCCGGCACTGCGGGGGTCGGCGTCGTCCCCAACGTCATGCGCTTCAACGTCCAGAGCATGCAGGGGCATACCGCCGCGCTGCCCGCCGCGCTCGTCCCCGTTCCTCGCATCCCAGAAGCGCAGGCCGTCCAGCACCGTTCATTCTCTCTCGCCAAGGAGTTTGATCCCGGCTGCGGGCACGACATGTGGATGATCAACGGCATGATGTGGGACGACATCACCGAGTTCCCGATCTTCGGAACCACCGAGGTCTGGTCGTGGGTCAATCGCTCGGGCGTCACGCACCCCATGCACATGCACCTGGTCTCCTTCCAGGTGCTCGACCGCCAGAACTTCACGGTGATCGGTGGCGAGGTCGTGCCGACGGGCTCTCGCATCACCCCGCCCGCGAACGAGCTGGGATGGAAGGACACCGTGCAGTGCCCGCCCAACCAGATCACCCGCGTCATCGCCCGCTTCGATGGCTTCACCGGGCGCTTCCCCTATCACTGCCACATGCTCGAGCATGAAGACCATGAAATGATGCGCCAGTTCGAGGTCTGCATTCCCGCCAACATCCCAAGCCCGCCACCGGACGTGAACTCGTGTTTCGGCGGTGCGGCGGCCTTCACGATCAGCGCCACCGGCACCAATCTCTCGTATCAGTGGTACCGCGAGGGCGTGCCGCTTGTCGACGGTGTCGGCGAGCACGGCTCGATCGTCAGCGGCGCCACCACACCCACGCTGAATCTCAGCAATCTCTCCTACTTTGACGACGGGCCCTACGCATGCCGAGCGTTCAACGTGTGCGGCGAATCCATCTACGGCGCATACCTGCGTATCTGCGTGGGCGACTTCAACTGCTCGGGTGGCACCCCCGATGACGCCGACGTCAATGAGTTCTTCACCGCGTGGAATGCCGGTTCGCCACAGGCTGATGTCAACGCCTCGGGCGGCACCCCCGACGACGCCGACGTCGCCACGTTCTTCGAGCGTTGGCTCACCGGCGAGTGCTGATCACTTCATCCGTACCGCTCGCCGCACGAACGAACGAAAGTCGACGACATTCCACCCGCTCTCGCGCCATGTGTGACGCTTCTCAACTCTGCTTTGGCCGCTTAGTCTGATCTGCTCTGCAGTCCGGGTGGCACAGGCATCTCACCTGCGCATTCGCCTCAGGCATGCGCACTGCCGGCAAGCCCCCGTGCTACATCCCCTCCACCAACCGGCGCAACTCGGCCAGCTCCTTCTCGATCGCTCCGATCCGCTCCAGGATCTGCGCCTTAGTCACCGGCGGTGATAAAACCGGTGACGCTTCCGGCGGCGCAGCGGCCTCTTGACTCACCCGCGGCAGATCAAACAACGCCAGCACCGGGAAGTGATCGGGCATCCCCGCCACGTCCGCACAGTCCTCCTCGCTGACCAGGATCGTCGAACTCTTCGCCCAGGCCAGCGCGGTCGTATTCGCAAAGACAAAGTCGAGCACCGCCGGTTCATAACGATTGGGGCATGTCGTCCGCGCGAGCGTGGCCGGACGCACCCAGCCCATGACCCCGCCCGCCGTAAACAGGTCGTACCCCGCATCGCGTCTGCTCGCGTCGGTGTCCCCGCCCTCAATCTGAAAGTCGAAGTTGAAATCCCCCACCGCGATCAGGGGCAGCGTCTGCTTCGAGGCCCACTCGTTGAGCAGCCGTGCCTGTTCGTGCCGCTGATCGGCGCGGCTGCGGTACAGATGATTCACCGTGAACAAGAACCGCTGCCCCGACACCTTGTCGCGCAACTCCGCCACCAGCGGTGCACGCACGCGGTTCATCGGGTTGATCCAGCCCAGCTCCTGGTGCGCGATGTACTCAAGCCGGTTCGTGTCGTACACGATCGCCAGCCGGTCGTTCCCCCCCGTGGTGCCCAGGATCGCCGCAAACTGCCCGGTCTCGGTCAGGGCCGCACCCTGCACCAGCCCCTCGACCCAGGCCGGCTCGACCTCTGAGAAGCCCCAGATCGCGACCCCGTCGATCGCCCCCACCCGGGCGCTGATCTTGGCGATGTCGGCCCCGCCCGACTCGACGTTGTACGCCGCCACCAGCAGGTCGTCGGCCCGAACCGAGGCAACCACAAGCAGCAACGTCAGCAGCACCAGACGAATCGACCAATGAGTCCGCACGATGACACCTCCGCGGCGGCTGCAAAGTTCCGCCATGCCGCGATGGTACCACGCCCGATCTGTCCCAGGTCTTAGTCGAACTTGCCCTTGATCGTCAGCGGGAAATCGAGCAGCGTGCCCATGTCCTGCGCGGACTTGGCGTGGATGCTGCTCAGCCGTTTGATCAGCGTGCCCGGGTCGTTGGTGCACAGGCGTCCGAGCATCTGGAACTTGTGGTTGAGCACGTCAACCAGATCGATCTTGTCCTGGCCCGCATGGTTGCGGGCGTGCCCACCCGGATACATGATGAGCCCGCTGTCGTAGGGGTTGCCCGAGTCATCATGGATCACGATCGACGTGGGGATCCCGTCGGGATACTTCGAGTCGTACTCGGCCCCGCCGTGCTCAAAGGTCATCTTGCCCATGAGTTCGCGTGTGAGCGGGTCGTGCAGGGCCTTGGCGTCGAAATCATGCGGCCCGAGCATGAGGTCCTTCCACCCCAGCGAGCGCTTGACGCCCGCGCTGTGCAGTTCGAGCGCCTTGCGCAGCATCGTGCAGACGAGGTAGAGCATCGAATGGTCGGCGCTCTGGCGGGTCTTGGGGTCGCGCTTGGCCGGGTCGCCGATGATGCCGTAGGCCGGCTCGTAGGCCTTGACCACGATCTTCGAGATGCAGTCGCCCGTCTGGTCGTCGAGCAGCTGTGGGTGGCGCGAGACGATGTTGATCAGCCCCTGTAGCGCGCCCGCCGACTGGTGCTCGTAGAGCCCCAACTTAAAGTGCATCCCCATCACCGCGAAGTCCGACCCCGCGCGGGCCAGCACCAGTTCGAAGGGGCTCGCGTCCTTCTTCTCGGCGTTGATCTTTGAATCCGACCCGACGCGCTGGAAATACTGCCCGGGCCCCTCGAAGAGCCGGAAGATCGCCTCGGGGTTGCGGAAGATGTCGCGCGGCCCCAGGAACCCCGCCATCGCCCGCTTCACACTCAACACCGCGGCCTCGGTCGAGATCGCCGCCGATGCCCCCTTGCTGTCGGACAACTGCTTGCCCGCGCGGATCGCCCGGAAAGGGATGTAGTGCGCCACGACCATGCCGATGGCGCTCTCGATCTGCTCGGGCGTGGCGCCCATCATCGCCCCAAAGGTCGCCGCCGAGGCGATCGCCCCGTGCACCACGTGGTCCACCTTGTAACTCTTGAGGCTGAACACCTCGGCCAAACGCCCGCGGATCTCGTCGAGCAGGATCATCCCGCGCAGGGCAAAGGCCCCGTCCATGCCGCGCATCTGCGCCGCGGCGATGCACACGGGGTAGAAATCGTTGTGACCGAACTCACCGGCCGTGTGCCCCAGCGTGGGGTTGAACCCGAAGTTGGTCCCGTTGCTGTCCCATTCGCGCACCGCCGCGCTGTTGGCGACGATCGCCTTCTCGGCGTGCACATCACCCGCGTGACCGAAGACCTGCGCGCCCGTGCGCACGCTCTTCTTCGCCCACGGCAGCGCCCCGCCCGTGGCCTTCTTGGCCGGCGCGGGGTACTGCATCGCCTCCTCGCGCAGCAGCACCGGTGCGTTGGTCCCCAACGCCAGCGCCGAGATGCCGCACAGGCACGCATCGGTGTGGAAGAGGTTCGTCCGGTCGATCACCGACAGGTCCGGCTCGCCCTTCTTTCCCGGTTCGTCGCCCATGAAATCCACGGCGTACTGGGCAATCCCCAGCGACTGGTTGGTGTTGGGAGCAAGACGAACGAACTGACCCGAATCCTGTGCCATGAGGTGCGTTCCTGGGTGAAATGTGCGTGCACCGCAAGGGTAGCGCACCCGCCCCGAACGTCGAGCCCTTCGCCTCGCCCAAGCCTCAGGGTGTCGGGCTCCCACGCCCCCCCGACACCGACACCACCACCGCCAGCAGAATCAGCCCAAAGGCCACCATGTCGTTGGTCCTGGGGCGTTCCTTCAGCACTGTCATCGTGAATCCCAGGAAGACCACCAGCGTGATCGCTTCCTGCAAGACCTTCAGCTGCGGCGCACTGAACGGCCCTCCAAAGGCCGTGTGCCCCAGGCGGTTGGCCGGCACCTGGAGACAATACTCAGGCAGCGCGATCAGCCACGAGATCCCGATCGCCAGGATGATCGGCCACTGCCCCTTTTTGGTCAGGTGCAGGTACCACGCCGTCGTCATGAAGACGTTCGAGGCGAACAGCAGCGCCACGCTCGAGAGGGCTCGCATCATGGCAGGGAGCCTATCAGGGGCTCACCGTGAGCGGCTTATCGCTCGCTCGCCCCCGCAAAGGCCGCCGGGCTGCGATACCCCTCTTTGTCGTACGCCCGCACGCCAAAGAAAAAGTTGTCCTTGCTCACGTCCACCGCGTGCTCGGTCACGTCCCCCACGTCGATCACGCCCTGCCAGTCGGCGGCGGTGGTCTCGCGCCACACCACCTCATACCCCGCTACGTCGGGCTCGGGGCTCTTCTCCCAGCGCAGCGTCGTGCCCGTCTCGAGTTGGGCAGTGATCATCCGCGGATTGCCAGGCGGCCTGGGCGCGTTGGCCAGATGCACCAGCGTCGCCACGTTCAGCTTCGCCACGCTCGCCACATACGACCCGCTCACGAACGAAGCGACGTCGCCGTACGGCTTTCCGTCGCGCTCGGTCACATCAACGTGCTGCCTCGAATAGTCCTCGGCGGGCACGGTAAACCGCACGCCCGCAAAGCCCGCATCATTGAACGCCGAGTGATCCCCGCCCCGCAGAAAACGATCCTGGCGGAACACCAGTCGCGGGCGTAGCGTCGCCTCGCGCTGCGCGACGTACGACACAAACCGCGCCAACTGGCGGCTGGGCGAATCGCTCTCCGCCCCCAACTGGCGGATCCGCGCCAACTCCGCCGCGCTCGGGTTCCGCGGCACCCCCTCCGAAAACACCCGCACGAAGGTGTCGCTCGCCATCGCCTCCTGCCCGGGCATCGTCACGTACCCCACCGACGGATCCCCCACGATGTCGTTGCTCAGTACGCCCAGGATCAGTTCCTTGCGTCCGCGGGCCGCGTCAGCATGGAACCTCGCCCCGACCAGCCCCTGCTCCTCCGCCGCGGTGCACAGAAAAACGATTGTCGCGTCGAGTTTCATGCCCGCCAGCGCGCGGGCGCACTCGAGCACCACGACCGTCCCCGAAGCGTCGTCATTCGCTCCGGGTGCATCGCGCGTCGGGTCCATGCGATCGCCATTGATGGTGTCGTAATGCCCCACCACGTAATAGCGCCGCTCGGCGGCCTCGGGCATCGAGCCGCGCAGCACGCCCACCACGTTCACGATTTCGGCCCCGTCGGGCAGGCGCGCCATCGGCGGAGCCGCAAACGCCTCGAGCGAGGCCTCGACCCCCGCGCACGCCTCCAACTCGGCCCTGAGCCATCGCCGCGCCGCCCCGATGCCGCGTGTCTCGCTCGTCGTCTCCGACAGCGTGTGGCGCGTGCCAAAGCCCGCCAGCCGCTCGACCGAGGCCATCGCCCGCCTGGCGTCGATCCGCGCCATCACCTCACGAGGCAAGGTTGGCGAATCTGGTTGAACCGCGAAAAGACCCGCAACAATGAGTGCGTAGAGCATGTCGCACAGTCTACCAGACGCCTGAGTCGGGCCGCGCTCCTGCAGAACCCACGCCCCTCGCCAGCCCGCTCACGATCGCCCGAACAGTTTTTCGAGTTCGCGGATCGTCAGGCGCACGCTCGTCGGCCTGCCGTGCGGGCAGTTGCTCGACCGCTCCACCTCGGCCCGCAGTCGCACCAGTTCGCCCAGTTCCACGCCGCTGAGCCCGTCACCGGCCTTCACCGCGGCTTTGCAGGCCATCATGTCCAGCACGTCGCGCATGGCGTTCTCGCCGCCCCGGCGTGCGTCCGTCATGAACGCCTCATCCCCCGCCTTGTCCAACAAATCCGTCATAAACTCGCCCGCCTCGACGCCCCGGTCGAACAAGAACGTCGGGAAGACATGCACGCCAATCGCCCCGCGTCCCATCGCCTCGGCCGTGATACCGATCCGCTCCAGCAGTGGCGTGAGCCCCTCGAGCCGCTCCATCTGCAGGGGCGACACCTCAACCACCAGGGGCGTGAGCAGCCGCTGCCCTTCGAGCCCACCCTCGCTCACGCGCGTCAGCAGATACTCGAACATCACGCGCTCGTGCAGCGCATGCTGATCGATGATCACCACGCCCTGCTCGTCCTGCGTGACGAGATAACTCTTGTGCACCTGCAGCACCTGCGACTGGGGCGCGGGGGCGGGGATCAGCACTTCGGGCGGCATAGTCGGCTCCACGCCCGCCGCGGGCGAATCCGCGCCAGGCTGCAACGCCTCTTTCACCGCCCCGAACGACAACCGCTCCTGCCCCGTCGCCGTGTTGGCCTGGGGCCTGCGGAAATATTCGACGAAACGCTCGACGCCGGCGCGCACATCGACAGGAGGGTGCGCGAAGGCCCCCGGCAGGGCGCGGTCCACGCCGCCCAACTGCGGCCGCACCTGGAACACGCTGGGCGTCAGGTCCGCCCGCTGCAACGCCTCGCGCACGCTCCGCAGCACCAGCGAGTGCACCATCGACGAATCGCGGAATCGCACCTCGGTCTTGGCCGGGTGCACGTTGACATCCACCCCCTCGGGGCTGAGTTCGATCATCAGCACGCCCATGGGGTGACGCCCCGGCTCGATCAGCCCGCGGAAGGCCTCGCCCAGCGCGTGCTGGATCGTCCTGTCCCGCACGCTCCGCCCGTTGACAAAGACATGCTGCGCCTTGTTCGTCGCACGAGCCACGCTGGGGGTACCCACCATGCCCCACAGCGTCAGGCCCCGGGCATCGCTCATCGCCTCGTGGTTCACCTCGAGCAACTGGTCCTTCAACTCATTCCCAAGAATCGCCAGCACCCGCTCCCGGGGGCTCTGCCCCGGGGGCAGGTCCATCACCACGCGCCCGTTGCACGTCGCCGTGAAGGCGACGCTCGCGTGCGCGAGCGCAAGATCACGCAGCGTGTCGAGGCATCGGGTCTGCTCGGTCTGAGGCGTGCGCAAAAACTTCCGGCGCGCGGGCGTGTTGAAGAACACGTTGCGCACGCTCACGATCGTCCCGCGCGAACCGGGCGCGGGGCGCACGGCCGACACCACATCCCCCTCGCATTCGATCTCCGACGCCCCTTCGCCCCGCGCGGTGCGCGACCGGATCGTCACACGCGACACCGAGGCAATCGACGCCAGCGCCTCGCCCCGAAAGCCAAACGTCCCCACCTTCGCCAGATCCTCCGACGTGCGGATCTTGCTCGTCGCGTGCGGGGCCAGCGCCAGCGCCAACTCAGACGGCTCGATCCCGCCCCCATCGTCGCCCACGCGGACCAGTTCGATCCCCCCCTCTTCCAAGTCCAGCGCGATCCGCGTCGCCCCTGCGTCGAGCGCATTCTCCACCAGTTCCTTCACGATCGACGCGGGGCGCTCCACCACCTCGCCCGCGGCGATCTGGTTCGCCACCAGCAACGGCAACACGCGAATTGACGCACCCGGGGATGTCACATCCACCTCCACAACGCCATGGTAGCGCTTGCCCCCAACCCAACCCTCCCGCCTGCTCCACGCACGCCCCCACTCTCTCCGTACCATTCCCCATGGCACTCACGATCTTTTCGAAAATCCTCAGCGGCGAGATCCCCTGCCACAAGGTCTACGAGGATGACCGAGTCCTCTCTTTCCTCGACATCTTCCCCCTCTCGCGCGGGCACACCCTCGTCATCCCCAAGGCCCCCGCCGTCACCATCGACCAACTCCCCGACGAAGACGCGGCGGCGATAGGGCTCGCCCTCCCCCGCATCTGCCGTGCTGTCCTCGCCGCCACCCAGGCCCCGGCGTACAACCTCCTTCAAAACAACGGCCAACTCGCGCACCAAGCCGTGCTCCACGTCCACTTCCACATCATCCCCCGCTTTGACGACGGCTCGGGCCTTGGCATCCATTGGAGGCCGGGCAAACTCGATCCAGCAGCAGGCGCCGCCCTCGCCGCCGATATCGCCGCCCGCCTTGATTAAGCGCACGAAGTCTTGATTGCGGCATCGTTCTCGCCACTCGCCTCACACTCCGTGCACGAGCGAGGTCGTCAGCGCAGGCAGTGAAACCAGACCCTGCTTTGTTTCGAGCACAATCCGTCCCAGCGGGTCGATGTCCATCACAATGCCCCGCACGCGTCGCCCGTCATGCTCAAACTCTCGTTCGAGCCCGATCAGGCAATCCTGCTTTCGCCAAGCCGCAGCGAGCCCCTCCACACCCATGCGCAGCGCCCGATCGAGCGCCCGCACCAGCGCGAACAACACCTCAAGACGCGTACTCTCACCCCCGAGCATCGCGATCGACGCCGCGCGGCCCTTGATGTCGGGCAGGAAAACAGCCTCGGTTTGTCGAACGTTGATCCCCACGCCCAGCAGCGCCACGCCCCCGCCCCGCTCCACCAGCACGCCGCCGATCTTGCGCCCGTTCCCCTCGTCCGTTCGCTCCACGACGTCGTTGGGCCAGCGCAGCCCCACAGGAGTGCTCGTCGACTGCTGCACGGCGGTACACGCCCCCAATCCGCCGGCCATGGCGAGCATGGGTGCGCTCAACGTCTCGTCCAGCGCAAAGGTCGCCGCGATCCCCAGTTCGCCCGCGTGCGTCCACACGCGCCCCAGCCTCCCGCGCCCGCCCGTCTGCCGATCCGCCACGACCAGCAACCCCGGCTTGCCCGCAGCGGCCGCCCGGCATGCGTCCTGCGTCGACGTCGTCTCCGCCATCACACGCACCCGATCAATGCACGCAATTGATGACCCCAGGATCAACTGCTCCAACGCGTCGGCCCATAGCGAGATGGGCACATCGGGCTTCACCCCGCCACCTCGGTCACGTCGAGCGCCACATCCAGCGAAATAGCCGAGTGCGTCAACGCTCCCACGCTGATCCGGTCCACACCCGTGCCGGCCAGTTCGGGCAGCGTCGCCAGCGTGACCCCGCCCGAGCATTCGAGTTCGATCGCCGACCCCGCGCTGTCGCGCATGGCGACCGCCTCGCGCAACTGGCCCGCGTTCATGTTGTCCAGCAGCACCATGTCGATGACCCCCGCGGGCAGCGTCAGCAGGGCCGTCAACTGCTCGAGGGTGTCGACCTCGACCTCGACAAAGGCCAGCGACCGTTCACGCCGCGCCCGCGTTGCTGTCTCGCCCACAAACGCCGCCAGCGCCGCCACACCGATCCCCGCGAGGTGATTGTCCTTGATGAGCATCGCGTCGTGCAGGCCGATGCGATGGCAATACCCCCCGCCGCAGCGCACGGCATATTTCTCCAGCACCCTCAGCCCCGGCGTCGTCTTGCGCGTGTCAAAGAGCCTTGCCCTCGAACCCGCGGGGATCGCACGCGCGTACGTTCGCGTCAGCGTCGCCACCCCGCCTAGCCGCCCGAGCAGATTCAGCAGCGTGCGCTCGAGTTCGAGGATTTCATCCAACGGCCCTCGCAGAACGCCCAGCACCGCTTCGTGGCCGACCTCGTCCCCATCGCTGGCCTGTGCCTCGAACGAACACCCCGGCGCGAAGAGGCGCATCATCTCGGGCACCACCGCCAGCCCCGACACCACCCCGCCCTTGCGCGCTACGACCTGCCCGACGCCTTGCTTCCACGCCGGGATGCAGGCCCATGTCGTGACATCGCCGGACGCCGCGGGAACTTCCGAACCACGGGCGGGTGCGCCCAGGTCTTCCTCGTGCGCCAACTCGAGCAACCGCCGCACCAGGCCCGACTGCGCCAGGTGGGCATAGAGCGACCCCAGCGGGAGCGTGTTAAGCGAACCGTCGGGTCTATCCCCGTGATGCATGGAACGATCCTAGTGCCCACGCTCCCTACACTGGCCCCTGTCGGCGGGGGGCTGCCTTCCCCGTCCAAGGGAGTCCTCGTCATGGGTCTACTCAACGGCAAGACCGGTCTGATCGTCGGCATCGCCAACGAGCGTTCCTACGCCACGCACATCGCCAAGGCCCTGGTCGACCAGGGGGCCCAATGCGCCTTCACCCACCTCCCGGGCGACCGCAACGCACACCGCGTCACCCGGGCCGTGCAGGAACTGGGCGTGGCCTCCCCATGGCTCTGCCCGCTGGACGCCTCGGACGACGCCCAGATCGACGCCCTCTTCGCCCGCTACGCCGAGTCCTTCGACCGCATGGATTTCCTTGTCCACTCCATCGCCTTCGCCGACCGCGAGGCTCTGCGCCCCGGCGGGTTCATCAACACCACAAGGGCCCAGTACCTCCAGGCCATCGACATTTCCGCCTACACCCTTCTGGCCCTGGCCCAGCGGGCCCGTCCCCTCATGGCCCGTTCGGGGGGCGGCTCGATCATGTGCATGTCTTACTACGGCGCGGAAAAGGTGCTCCCTGGCTACAACGTCATGGGCGTGGCCAAGGCCGCCCTCGAGTGCACCACACGCTACCTCGCCAACGATCTGGGCCCCGACAAGATCCGCGTCAATGCGATCTCGGGCGGGTACCTGCGCACCCTGGCCAGTTCCGCCGTCGGCGGGGCCGACACCATCTCGGCCCTGGTCGAGCAGAAGGCTCCTCTGCGGCGCAATGTCGAGGGCGAGGACGTGGGTCGCACAGGCGTCTACCTCGCCAGCGACCTCTCCAGCGGGGTCACGGGCGAAACGATTTACGTCGACTGCGGCATCAACATCATCGCGGGCTGACGCCCCTGTCGATGCTCCCCCGATAACCCACGGCCCCATTCTTTCCTTCGGACCAGACCATCGATATTTCCCCCGGGATTCCCCCGCAGATTGAAGGTATTGCGCGTCAGGAGTCGATACCGAATACATGCCGATCGTTGGATCGCATCTCGCGCAATCGATCGCCGCGATTCCCGTCGCCGAACGGGCTGCGGTCCGTCAGGCCGCGCGTCGCCCGGGCGAGCGGGCTGCGGTGCGTCGGCACGCCGAGGATGAGGTCATCGTCGAGCCCACGGCGGTCGAAGCCGCCGAGGCCGTCCGCAACCTTGCGGGCAACGAGCAGGAAGAGTCCCACCAGGACCGCCAGCAGCACGCGGGTTACACCGCCGACGGCAAGCCCGCCACCGACGAGGACACGCCCCGACTCGATGTCAGCGGTTGATCCGACCCTGCACGGGTCAACCCACGCTTTCGAGTGCAACCCTGCCCACCCGGGCGATACTGCCTAGGCGACCAGCTTCGGGGGCAGGCCGTACCGATCGGCTCGCCGCCCGCGTTCGATCTCGCGGAAGACCGATAGCAGCAAGGCCCGGTCCTGGTCCCGCCCCACCAGCAGACGACTGAACTCCATCTCCTCGCCCAGGTCTTCGCGGCAGAAGGCCAGTCGCTCGACGGGCATCGTGGCGCTCAGCAGGCATAACCCCGCCGCCACGCGACCGATTGTCAAGGGCGTGGGCTGCCCCACCTGGAGTTCGCCCTGGATGAACGTGAACTGATCGACCCCGGGCATCAGTTCCGCATGGCGCAGCATTCGATCGGCCCGCACAAGCGCGTCGAGGCCCGCGGCGTCGTCGAAGCACGCAAACCGAGCGGCGGCCAGACGCAGCATCGTGTCGGGCTCGTCGGCGTTGATCCGCGCGATGGCCTCGAGCCGCTGACGCCGGTGCGTGTCGCTGATCTCGCCCCCCCACGTCGTGAGCCAAGCACCCACCGCGCGGGCGCAGGCCCGCTCCATCATCAGCGGTCGCGGGCTCGCCGCGCGAGACAAAAGCAGTTCCGTCAAACGCTGCATGACTCGCTCGACCCCGTCGCGGCATTGGCGATAGGGGCCGAACCGATCGACCTCGGGTCGGACGCCCGTCGCCGGGCTGCGCCCCGCCAGGCGGTCGGCCAGCGTCAGGCGTGCTGGGCTGCGAGCGAGCACCGCCGCCGCCTCAATCGCGGCGCGCGCCAAACACGCGTCCTCGTCGCTTTCGGGCGTTTCCAGCGTCATGCGCGCGCAGTCGATCCGCAGGGGGAAGACCTGCACATACGAATACGGGCGCGTGACCGACCAGTCGTACCAGCCCGCGTCGTGACCGGGGCGTTCGAGCGTGACGACTTCAAGCCGCCCCGCGGTGCGCGTGACCACCGCGTCGAGCGCGTGCTCTCGGCAGGCAAACTCGGGGTGCTCCCCCTCGGGGACCGTGAACCACTCCACTCCGCACGCGCCGGGGGCATCGACCAGCAACTCGGCCCAGCGCCCCGGCTGTACTAGCCCGACGCGAATCGGACGGCTGGGCCAGCGTGCCGCATCGAGCCAGCGCTGCGCCTTGTCCGATCCCATCGAGGCGCCCCGGGTGAGCCCGGCCACATCCAAGGCCTTCACGGCGGTTTTCCACCCCGCGGCTCGCAAACCCAGCAGGCATCGACCCGCCACGCTGCGTGGCCATCGCGACGCAGGCCAGGCATGGGGCGAGGGTCCGAAAAGCGCGGGATCAGTGTTCGGGCGGGTCATGGATCCGATCGATCGGCCCGCGCGCGGAGCGGCTGCAATCCCGGACGGCTCGCCTGCCCACGCCGCCCCAACGCGCGTCGGCGTAACCGCTACGCCCCGTTTCCGCCCGCCCGCTAACCTCGGAAGAATCGAACGAATGCGTGGATCGTGGCGGCACGCCCGATGGCGCCGATGGCCTGCGTCAACGGGATGTGTTTGGGGCAGACCTGCACGCAGTTTTGCGCGTTGCCGCAGTCGTTGATCCCGCCCGGGCCCATGAGCACATCAAGGCGTTCGCCCGCGTGCTGGCGGCTGGTGGCGTGGTCATTGAAGAGTTGAGCTTGGCCAAAGACCTGGGCGCCCACGAACGAGGTATCCCATGTGGCCGGGTCGGGCTCGAGATCAAACTGGGGGCAGGCCTCGAGGCAGCACCCACAGGTCATGCAGGTTGAAAGGACATAGCGGCGCTCGGCGGTGGCGGCGTCCTCACGCGGGCCCGGGCCCAGGTTGTAGGTCCCGTCCAAGGGCACCCAGGCCTTGATGCGCTTGAGGTTGTGGAACATGCGCGCGCGGTCGACCCACAGATCGCGCACCACCGGGAACCGCGACATGGGCTCGAGCGTGATGACATCGTCGTTGCCCGTCACGTAATCGTCGATGAGGCACGAGCAGGATTGACGCACCTTGCCGTTGATCACCATCGTGCACGCCCCGCAGACCTCTTCGAGGCAGCCCGAATCCCAGACCACCGGCGTGGTCTGAGTCCCCTCCACAGTGACAGGGTTGGCGGCGACGGCCTGCAGACACGAGATCACGTTCGAGCCGGGCTCGATGGGCACGCGGAACTCTTCCCATCGCGAGGGCTTGCCCGGGCCGTCGCATCGCTTGATGCGGAGTCGGACGGTGCGGTTGGCGGCGGCGGTCTTCTCCACGTCGCGAGTCCTTTCAACTGGCCGCGGGGGCCTTGGCATCGGTCTTGCCATACGTGCGTGCGGTGGGCGCGATCAGCGTGTCGTCGATCGGCACAAACTCGAGCGTCACGCCGGCATTGGCGTGCTTGGCCAGCGAGGTCTTCATGAAGTTGGCGTCGTCACGTTCGGTGTAATCGGATCGATAGTGCGCCCCGCGGCTCTCGCGGCGCTCGAGCGCCCCCAGCGAAATCGCGTCGGCCAGGGCCAGCATGTCGCCCACCATGCGCGCGTAGCCCAGTGATTGGTTCCCCCACCCCGCGTTGTCGGGCAGGCGGGCCTTGGCGTAGCGGTCCTTGAGTTCGGCGAGCTTGACGCGGCACTGCTCGAGGCGCGCCTTGGTGCGCACCACCGTGCACGCCGCCGTCATCTCGTCGCCCAGTTCCTTGCCGATCGCGTACGGGTTTGTCAGCGTGTCGGGCTTGGCCCCGCTCACCGTCGCCAGCAGACGCTTCATCGCCTGCTGTTCACGATCGACGCTGGCGTCGAAGGCCCCGGCGGGCATGTCGGCGGCGGGCGCCTTGGCGGGCTCCTCGTCCTTCACGTAGTTGAGCACCGACACGCCGCAGAAGAGCCCGTCGAAGATGCACGAGAGCAGAGCGTTGGCCCCGAGGCGGTTGGCCCCGTGATAGGCGAAGTTGACCTCGCCAAAGGCATAAAGCCCGCGGATGTTAGTCATCATGTTGTTGGTCGCGCCGGGCGCAAGGCCCTGCCCCGGGCGGGAATCGAGCGGAGCGGTTGCCCCCGAGACATGCTTGGCGCGGGGCTGGGCGGGGGTGTAACTGCCCTTGGTGTGCGTGGTCCACAGCCCGCCCATCGAGTAGTGCACCGCCGGGAAGATGCGCATGGGCGTGTCGCGCGGGTCGTCGCCGACAAACTTCTCATAGATCTCGAGGATGCCGCCGAGTTTGCGGTCGAGGTAGTCGCGGGGTTTGTGCGTGAGGTCGAGGTAGACCTGTTTTTCGCCGTTGACGCCCAGGCCCATGTTGACGCAGACGTCGAAGATCTCGCGGGTGGCGATGTCACGCGGGACGATGTTGCCGTATTTGGGGTATTTCTCTTCGAGGAAGTACCAGCGCTCGGCTTCGGGGATGTTTTTGGGGTCGCGGGTGTCGCCCTTGGCGCGGGGCACCCAGACGCGCCCGCCCTCGCCGCGTGCCGATTCCGACATGAGCCGTAGTTTGTCGGCCCCGGGGATGGCGGTCGGGTGGACCTGGATCATCTCGGGGTTGGCATACCAGGCGCCATGCCGGAAGCAGCGGGCGGCGGCGGCCCCGTTGCAGATGATCGAGTTGGTGCTCTTGCCAAAGACCAGCCCGCAGCCGCCCGTGGCCATGACGACGGCGTCGGCCCGGAAGGCGCGGATCTGCATGGTGCGCATGTCCTGGGCGACGATGCCCACGCAGCGCCCGTTCTCGATCACCGGGGCGAGGAACTCCCAGAACTCATACTTGGTGACCTTCCCCTCCGACTCGTAGCGGCGCACCTGCTCGTCGAGGGCGTAGATCAACTGCTGGCCGGTGGTCGCGCCCGCGAAGTGCGTGCGCTTGAAGAGCGACCCGCCGAAGAGGCGAAGATCGCGATACCCCTCGCTGGTGCGGTTGAAGGGGACGCCCATGCGGTCGAGCAGATCGATGATGCGCGGGGCCCAGTTGGCCATCTCGAGCACGGGGTGCTGGTCGGCGAGGAAGTCCCCGCCGTAGATCGTTTCGTCGAAGTGCTCGTACTCGCTGTAGCCCTGCTGGCGCGCGACCTCATTGCAGGCGTTGATCCCGCCCTGGGCGCAGACGCTGTGCGAACGCTTGACGGGGACGAGGGAGAAGAGATCGACGCTCATCCCGCCCTCGGCCACGCGCGCGCTGGCGGCCAATCCCGCCAAACCCCCGCCCACCACGATCACCCGCTGCTGCGACATCATCCGCTCCCGATACTCGTGCTCGTCATTTCGTGCGCCGTTGGTCCGCTCATGGCGTCTGGGGCATCGCCGCGGCGTCGGGATGCATCTTGGTTTCAACCTCTCTCGCGGCGGCGGGGCTGTGCATCGCAAAGCCGATGACCGAAGCCCAGGCCATCGCCATGAGCCCGGCCCCCAGCCCGGCGCAGACATACCCCCACCGCTGTTGGGCCGCCCGCGACACCGTCAGGCCCCAAGTGATCGCCGCCGTCCACAACCCGTTGGCGAAGTGGAAGACCAGCAGCGAGACCCCGATGAAGTAGAAGGCCGAGACGACCATGCCCATGGCCGTGAACTCTTCCCCGCCCCGCAAGGCGGCAGCGAGGGTGGACGAGGCGAAGTTGTGGCTCCACGCGGTGCCGCCGGGGATGAGGAAGGTCCATCCCCATCGCAGCGTGGCGACGTGGTAGAAGATGAAGAGGATGCCGATGTACCCGCTGGCCCGCTGCAGGCGGTAGCGCTTGTTCGCGCCGTACGGATACGCCGAGGTGTTCATCCGCCCGGTGAGGGCGTAGATCGTGCCCAGGACGGCGTGAAAGCCGATCGAGAGCCAGAGGGTGAGTTCGATGAGGAACAGGTGCGGCACCTGCTCGTTGATCCAGACGACTTCCTTGGCGAAGTAGGCGGCCCCACCCTGCGACCAGGAAAACTCGGGGTGCTCACCCCGCAACCCCAACTTGCCCCACAAGATGGAGGAGTTCGTGGTGAGGTGGGCGATGAGAAAAAGCCCGATGGGCACGATCCCGCTCAGCGAGTGCAAACGCCGGAGCAGGAAATGATGACGATCAAGGAACGTGGTCTGCTGCGACACGCGCGGAACCCTCCGTCATCTCGCGCGAGCCCCGCGCGGGATGAATCAGCCCGAGTGTCGCCATGATACTCATCGCCGACACGCCGCGGGGCTATGGCGTCTGAAGCCCGGGCATGCCCGGCTTGCCCGGCATCCCCGGTGCGTCGCCCTGCGGCTTGATCTTGCCCTCTTGCACCGCCTTGGCCACGGCCTTGCTCACCTCGACAAAGGCCATGCGAGCGTCCTGCAGCAGCCCGGTCAGGAACTCTTCCTCGGCTTTGCTCAGATTGCCCTTGGTCTTCTGCTCGAGCACGCCCAGCATGTCGATGTAGAGCTTCGAAAGTTCGGGGGCAAAGACCCGCTGCTGCGTGCGTGGATCGGGGATCTCGCCCAGGAAGGTCAAGGCCTGCACCGCGAGCATGCGGCAGATTTCCTCAAAGGTCACCGGTTCGTCGGAGCCGGTCCCGCCCGGCTTGGCCTGAGCCTGCTTCTTGGCCGCTTCGGCCTCGAGGCGGGCCTTCTCGGCCTGGGCTTGCGACTTCCAGTCGCTGTCGATGATAATCTTGGGCTGTTCGTCGCCTGGCATCGGTATCTCCCGCGGGTTGGACCCGCTGGATACTAGGGCCATCGGAGGGCTCGCCCATGATTCACCGCTTCCTCCGCACCGCGGGCGTGCGCACGCCCGGCGTGTTCCTCGCCGCCTTGCTCGTGCTCGCGGGGTGCGAGAGCGACGGCGGACGATCCAAGGCCCGCCTGGCGCCGAGCGAGTTTGCGCTCCTGACGACCGACGCCGCGATCGAACCAGACCCCAGCACGATCCCTCCGCCCGGGGAGGTCACCGGCCCCATCAGCGCGTCGGAGGGAATCCTCGATGTGAAAGCGATCCCCGGGCCGCCCCCCGTGGCTCGAGTCGAGGCTGCGCCCGTCGAGGGTGCATCGCTCGTCGAGGCGACGGTGGGTTCGATCAACGGCAAGCCGATCTACGCCTCGGCTTTTCTGGATGATCTGGGCGCATCGCTCAGCGCACAGGCGAGAGAACTCGCCGCACGTCCGCGCGGGCGCGAACTGTGGCGACAAGCCGCGGCCGCCGAGATCCGCGGCAAACTCGACCGCACGATCGAGGACGAATTGTTGCGCGCCGAGGCGATGGGCAACCTGGCCCCCGAACAGCGACAGGGCTTCTTCGCGTTCATGCAATCGCTGCAGCGCGAGGAACTGTCGAAGTCGGGCGGGAGCATGGAGGCCGCTCGCCGGCGCGTCGCCGAGACCGAATCGCTCTCGCTGGATCAGTATCTGCGTCAGCGCGAGCAGCAAGCGCTGATCCGGTCTGAACTGCAGCGCAAGGTGCGTCGCGGCGTCAACGTGACCTGGCGCGACATCAAACTCGAGTACGACCGCACCTGGGCCAACTGGAACCCCGATCCGCTGGCGGTCTTCCGCATGGTACAGATCCCCAACTCCGCGGCGGAGGATCTCCAGGAGTTTCAGACCCGTCTGAGCGCGGGCGAACCCTTTGCGACGCTCGCCGCGCTTCCCCTCAACCGCAACGACAGCGCCAAGGGGGGCGTGCGTTCGGTGCGTTTCACGGGACCGCAGGCGGAGGCAAACTTCTTCGCCAATGCCGACCTCAACACTGCCGCCCGCACCCTTGCACCCGGCCAGACCGCCGGGCCCATCGCCTTGGGACCGATCTCGGCGTGGCTGCACCTCGACCGGATCGAGCAGACCAGCATCGGCCTATACGAGGCGCAGCGCAAGATCTCCGACGATCTGTTCGAGGCGCAGGTGCGCGAAGAAGTCATGCGGTACATCGGCCGCCTACGTGAGCGCGCGAACATGACCTCGGTCGAGGAGATGGTCGCACGCCTGCTGGTCGTCGCCGAGGAACGCTACTACCCCTCGGCCCGCTGACGCCAGAGCGGGGAGGAACATCGTGCCGGCGATCCCCCAACTCCTGCCCCGTCTGCTGCGAGAGTGGCTTGGGCGAACGTTTCACCGGAGGGGTACCAAGGATCTGGGCCGCCTGGGAGATTGCATCGCCGCTGACTATCTCGCCGCCCGCGGGTTCCGGCGTCTGGGCGCCAACGTCCGGCTGCGCAGGGGCGAGATCGACCTGCTCTTCGAAGACCCCGACGCGCGGACCATCGTTCTGGTCGAGGTGAAAGCCCGCAAGCGAAGGCCCGGCGAGGCCCGCCCCATCGCCCCCGAGGCGGCGATCACCGCACGCAAACGTGCCAAACTCCTCACGCTCCTGCGGACCCTGCGCCGTCTCAATGGCTGGGAAGACCGCCCCGCGCGGATCGACGTCGTCGGCGTCGAGTGGCCCGCCGATATGGGTGAACCCAGTGTGCGCCACCATGCCGGCGCTGTCCGGGCGTAGGCAAGCCTTACACGCTGATCAAACGTCACTTCTGGCTGAGGTACCAATCGCGCTCGTCACGCAGGCTCTGCGCCAGGGCATGATCCCCTTGCGCCGCCGCGGCCTCGGCGGCCTCCTGCGCAATCGCCGCGGCATGAGACCACTCCGCGGTGCCCGCATGCGCCTGCGCCAACGTCCGCAGCACGTGTGGGCTGGCACGGCGGGTGAGTTCCACCGCCCGTGCCGCGTGCGTAATCGCCTTACGCGGATTCACCAGCAATTCATCCCGCGCCGTCAGCAGGATCACCGCGAGCATGTTGTGCAACGCCACGTCGTCGGGCGAAGCCACGAGCCCCTCGCCGAGCACCGCGATGGCACGGGCCTCCTGCCCCAATGAACGCAGGCTCGTGGCCAGGCCAAGAAACGCCCGCGCGTTGTCTTTACGCACGCGCGTCGCCAGTTGGAACTGCTCCATCGCGTCCTGCGCACGTCCAAAGGCCAGATAGACCTCGCCCAAGCCCATCCGCACGTTCTCTTCGGCCTGTGGCTCGGGGTGCGGCCCCAACGCCTGTTGCGCCCGTTCGAATGCCTCAAGCGCACGCGGCCCGTTGCGCTGTTCGTGCAGAAGGCCGCCCAGGCCCACCAGCGCGTCGAGGCTGTCGGGGTCTGCCTTGAGCGCGAGTTCGTACGACTCGCGGGCCCCCGCGGGGCTGCCGATCTGTCGCTGCGCCGCGGCAAGAAAGATGTACGCATCGGGCAAATCCGGTCGCAGATCGACGGCATGGCGCAGGTGCGTGATCGCGCCGCTGAGTTTACCGCTGCCGCGCAAGCTCTCGCCCAGGGCCATATGGGCGACGTAACTGTCGGGGGCGATCGCCACGCCGCGGGTCCACATCGCCTCGCCGTCGCGGAAGACGCGCGAATGCACCAGCGAGGCCCCGGCCATCGCCAGCATGACGAGCACGCCCAGCGCAATCGCGGGTTTGCGCAGGCTCACGGGCATGCGGGGGCGGATCAGCACCACCAGGGCCACGCTCAGGCCCAGGCTGGCCATATAAAGAAAGTGATCGGAGACATACGTCAGCGCGAGGTTGCCGTAGGGGATGATCCCCAGCGTGGGCCCGAGTACGCCCATGAAATGCCCCAGGCCCCAGACCACGCGCCCGTCCAATCGCTTGGCGAACCAGGCCACGAGCAGCCCCGCGAGCACGAGCCCCACCCCGGGAAGCCACATCACCCCGCGCGCCGCCCCCACATTCCAGAGCGGGTAGGCCGGCGATAGATCAACAGGCCAGGCAAACTTGGCGAAATAGACCCACGGCGCGATCCCGGCGATCTGCAGGCGCGACGCCGCATCGATCGACACGGGCACGGCCTGTCTCCCGACGAATCGTTCCTCGAACAGGATCGTGACGCCCGCGAGCGCGGCCCCGCAGAGCAGCGGCACGATCGATCTCGTGATCGAAGATCTCCACGACGACCGGAACCAGAAGCGATCGAGCAGGATCCACGCCGCGGGCACGCCCAGCAGCGCCGTCTTGCTGAGCAGTGCGCACAGGAACAACCCTGCGCCGAGCCAATACCATCCGCGACCGCCGGTGCGTGGATCGCGCGAGCGCGTCCACGCGAGCATGGCGAGCAGGCAGAAAAACCCCGAGAGCGTGTTCTTGAGTTCGGCGATCCACGCGACGCTCATGACCTGCGTGGGGTGCAACGCAAACAGGATCGCGATGGACGCGCCCCACACGCCGCCGATCCCCAAGGCCCGCGCCAGGCGCAGGACCAGTGCGGCGCTGAGGGCGTGCAGCAGGACCGAGGCGGCGTGATAGGCCCACGTGGCCTCGCCCGCGATCGCATGGATCGCCCAATAGAGCGTGAACGTCAGCGGGTAGTACTGCTCGCCGCTGCTTGAAAGCCAGATGTGCTTGAGCCCCTCGAGCCCGTGCATCGCCGGGTTGTTGGTGACATAGGCGGTGTCGTCCCACCCGGTCCAATCGCCCGCGAGCGAGGGGGCATAGACGGCGAGCGTCAGCCCCAGCACGAGGATCGTCGCCGCGACCAGGCCCCGAGATGGTTCGGCGTTGTCATGCACGGCGTGCATCATCCCCCGGGCGTGCCCCCGCCGCAAGCAGGCGACGCAGCGTGCGCAACTCGGCGAAGGCCTTCGCGATGACGCGCAAGGTCCCTCCGCTGGGCGTGCCCGCGATCCTGGGCTGGTGGCGCACGCCCACCTCGCCAATGCGCAACCCCGCCCGCGACGCACGCGCCAGGACCTCGGCGGAGATCATCGCGCCGTTCGACACGAGTCCGGTTCCCTGGAGAAACGCGCGAGGAAAGACCTTGAACGCGCAGTCCACGTCGCGCGAGCGCACCCCCAGCATCCATCGCATCAGCAGCGTCCAGCAGAACCCATTGAGCCGGCGGACGATGTTGTCGCGACGCTTGCGCCGAAATCCGATCGCCGCGTCAAACGAACTCAGCAGCCCCAGCAGCGAGCCCAGTTCGCCAAGATCAAACTGCCCGTCGCCGTCGGTCCAGAAGACAACATCCATCTGGGCGGCGTCGAACCCGCTGCGCAGTGCGGCCCCGTAGCCCCGCCCCACCTCGTGCGTCACTACGCGCACGCGTGGATCCTCGCGCGCCAATTCAGCGCCGATCATGCCCGTGTCGTCGGTGCTGCCGTCGTTCACGACGATCACCTCGACCCGGCGCGACACGCGCGAACCCTCGCGCAGCGCCGCCCGCACCACGCGAGCGACGTTCTCCGCCTCGTTGCGGCAGGGCAGCACGATGCTCAGCGATTCGACCTGGGCACAGGGCTGCATGTCCGTCGTCGCCTCCGACACAGGGCGTTACGCGGGCGGTCGAACTTCGCGGATCTCGGTCCGCACATCCCAGAGTTCGGGGAAGAGACGGTCGTCCACGCGATCGCGCAGGTAGGCCACCCCCGCCGTGCCCCCCGTGCCGCGTTTGAACCCGATGATCCGCTCGACGACCTTCATGTGCCGGTACTTCCACAGGGCGTACTGCTCGTCGATGTCGACGAGTTTCTCGGCCATCTCGTACGCATCCCAGTGGTCCTCGGGCGCTTCGTACACGCTGCGCAGCACCGCCGTGACGCCCGGATTGGTGACGTGGGGCGTGCGCAGGTTGCGATCGAGCACCTCGGCGGGGATCGGCATGCCGCGCCGCGCCAGGTGCCGCAGAAACGCGTCGTAGAGGCTGGGGTTGTTGAGGGCCTCTTCAAGAGACGCATACACCTCGGGGCGGTGCTTGAAGAGCGCCAGCATCTTCTCGTCCTTGCGCCCGAGCAGGAACTCGACAAGGCGGTGCTGGTGCGACTGAAGCCCGCTGGCCGGGCCCAGCACGTGGCGGAATTGGACATACTCGCTGGGGGTGAGCGTCGCCAGCACGCTCCACTGGTTGAGCAACTGAGCCTGGATGTGCTTGACCCGCGCCAGGATCTTGAAACTCGCCTCGAGGCTGTCCCTGGCCACCAGGGATAACGCCTCGCGCAGTTCGTGCACGATCAGCTTGAACCAGAGTTCGGTCGTCTGGTGCTGGATGATGAAGAGCAGTTCGTCGTGGTGCACGGGCGACGACAGCGGCTTCTGGCAGTTGAGCAACGCGTCGATCTGCAGATACGCGTTGTAATCGAGTTTTCCGTGCAGGTCCGTGTGGTATTGCGCCTCGCCATGGGGCGTCGCGCCGGGTGGGGTGTCTGCGTGGGCCATGGCCAGAGGGCTCCTCGCCGCCGAGAACAACGGGGCTGGTTCCAGGCGGCGGGGGATCCTATTCGCCGCCGATCCCCCCAGCGTCGGCGGTCATGCGGCCGACACGGCTTCCCCGAGCGGCCCTGGTGTTCACCAGCAATGGCCAGACCGCGATGCGTTCGCTGCCGTCTCCGGCGTGTGACTCGCTCATGGGCACGCGGGCGGCGTAAGCCTGCTCACGCTCGCCCGGGGTGAACACGCACCCCCCCATCGCCATCCCCGTAACTACCACGCCGCAGCCTCCCGCAGCTCGGCAGAGTCGTCCGATGCCCGCGTCCATGGCCTGCTCCCGCCACGCCTGCCGCCACACCTCATGCACCGATTCTCCGATTCAGCCCAGCGGCGCGCCACCCAATCGCGGCTCTCCTTCGAATCATGCGAGGGGCTGGACTGGTTGCGCCGGCTGTGCGGGTTTCACCCCGGTTTGACGCCCCCAGCTCGCGACGTAGGATGGTGCGATTCGATCCTTCCGTTCGGCGCTTCCTCGGCCGAAACACCCCAGCGAGACCCACGCGGATGAGACCTTCCTTCAGCACCGTCGCCTGCCCGAACTGGCCCCTCGACCGCATCGCCGAGCAGGCCCGCGACTGGGGCTACCTCGGCATCGAGTTGCGGACATTTCTCCATGCCTCAACGGCGATCGCCGGCGAGCCCGCGCTGACCGACCCGGCCAAGGTCCGCCGCCTGCTGCGCCACGCCGGGCTCTCGCTCGAATCGCTCGCAACGGGCCTGCGCTTCGATGAGCCCTGCAGCCCGCCGGTCATCGGGCACCTGCTCGCCCGCTCCCGGCGTTGTATCGACGAGGCCCGCAGCGCGGTCGGCCTGGGTGTCGCGCTCGAGTGCCCCATCGTGCGCGTCTTCGGGTTCGAGATCATTGGGTCTGAGAAACGCTCGTCGGCGATCACTCGCATCGCCGATCGCCTCCGCCTGGTCGCCGATCACTGCCGCAACAGCGGGGTTCGCCTCGCCGTCGAAAACGCGGGATCATTCTCCACGGCCTCGCAACTGGCTGAACTGCTCGACGCCATCGATCACCCGCAGGCGGCGGCCTCCTATTCGATCCCCGTTGCGATCAGCGCAGGCGAGAACCCCCGCGATGGCGTCAACGTGCTGGGCGAGCGGCTGGTCATTGCCCGTGTCAAAGACATGCACGAAGGCGTGCCCTGCGCCCTGGGCGAGGGCGAGATCGATTGCCGCCCCGGCGTGGAGGCGCTGGCCGAGCGGGGCTTCCGCGGCGCAGTGGTCTTCGAATACGACCGGCTCTGGTTCCCCGCCGCCCCCGCCTGCGAGGACATCCTCGCCCGCTCGGCCCGCACGCTCTTTGCCTGGTCCGGCGCAGGAAGCGGAGCGCGGGCGTCGCAACCCCCGCACGCGGCTCACGCCTGAGCCCGGGTGCACCCCGTGCCCGCGTTCGACTCACACGACCCCGTCGAACTGTCGCAACGCATCGGCGCGATGGCGCTCTCGCTCGGATTCGCGGCGGTGGGCATCGCCCCCGCCCAGCCCACGCAATGGGAACACATTTTGCGCGAATGGCTCGTCTCGGGCATGGGCGCGGACATGGACTACATGGCCAGGGACCTGCCCCTGCGTCTCGACCCGCGCGGGCATCTGGCCAACACCCGCGCCTTCATCATGGTGGCCGATCAATACGCCGCCCGCGGTGCGTGCGATGACCCCCCGCTGTCGCCCGGCCAGGGACGCATCGCCCGCTATGCGCGAGGGCGCGACTACCACGCCGTGATGAAACGCCGCCTGCATCGCCTTGCCGACACGATGCGGAGCCAGATCCCCGGGGCGGACTTCCGCTCGTTTGTCGATACCGCGCCCGTGCTCGAGCGCGAACTGGCCTCCCTGGCCGGTCTGGGCTGGCAGGCCAAGAACACGATGATCATCCACCCGCGCCTGGGCAGTTACCTGCTGCTGGGCGGGGCGGCAACCAATCTCCCGCTCGTCGCGTTGCCCGGGCAACAGCCCGTCGCCGATGCCTGCGGCACGTGCACCCGCTGCATCGACGCCTGCCCCACCAAGGCCATCACGCCCTATCGCGTGGACGGCTCGCGCTGCATCTCGTACCTCACCATCGAGCGACGCACGCCCATCGAGCCCGCCCTGCACGAACCCATGGGCACATGGCTCTACGGGTGCGATATCTGCCAGGAAGTCTGCCCCCACAACTCTCCGCGCGAGGGGAGAGCGAGCATCGGCGACCCCCATGCGGCGTATCGCTCCGCGAGAGATTCCTTCGATCTGCTCGAGGTGCTGGAATGGGACGCGCCTCGCCGTACACAGGCACTGATCGCCAGCCCGATGAAGCGTGCGAGCCTCGCGATGATGAAGCGCAACGCGCTGATCGCCGCGGGAAACTGGCTGAGGCATCACGACCTGCCCGAGCTGCGCGAGCGACTCAGGCGAGCGAGCCTTGATCCGGATGAGCCGGATCTGGTTCGTTCGACAGCAGCCGCAGTGGTTGAGGGGCTGGCGTCGCGGGGATGAGCAGCCGGGCCAGCAGCACGATGGCCAGCCCGATGGGCAGGAACTCTTCACGATCCTTCAGGAATCCCAGCGCAAAGCACGGAGCCGCGGCCAGCACAGCCCCCACAAAGACCAGCACGTGCCGAGGCGATGGCCGCGTGATCGCCCCACTTCGCGGGATGACGCACAGCCATACGTACGCCGGGAAGACCAGCCCGTAGAACCCCATGAAGCCGCGGTAGACCACTTCAGCCCCCGTGAACATGCCGATCTCAAGGTGCGGGGCAGCGACCGCCGCGGCTACACCCAGGGGAGCACTCAACAGCAGCACGCCCGCTCCGGCACGCCCGCCCGTCGGTCCCACCCGCACCGAGGTGTGGTGCGCTGCGATCGTGAACCCCAGTTGCATCCCCACGTGCAGCAGCAGCGGCCAGGCCAGCAGCGCGGGCGAGAGCGCCGCACCTATCCCCGCCGCGAGCGCATTGGTCGGCTCGGCATAAAACCTCGTCCCGAAGATCATCAGCCAGAAGAGCACCATGAACCCGATGATGAACGCCGAGTTCCCCGCGTCGCCCGGCAAGGCCCTGCGCGCCCGATGGAACGTCAGGTCAAGATACGGGCTGAGCGCAAAGCCGAAGATCATCACCGGCGCGAGCAAAGCCAGCCCCGGGGCGTCGATCGACGCCGGCACGAACGGACCCGGACTCGCGGCCTCCGTGCCGAACATCCACAAGGCCAGCAATGCCAGCGACGCCACGTAGACCGTGCCCGACACCACTCCCACACGCCCACGACCGCGCAACCCCGCGTAGCACACGCCGGCCAAAAGCACCGCCGCCAGCGGCGCGAGCAATCCAGTCGGCGTGCCCGGCGTCAGCAGCCACGCGGCGAAGAACCACTGGAACGCGCACGTCACCCCGGAAAACGCCACGCAGGCTCCGGGGTGCAACTCGGTGATGCGCTCGCTGCGGCCGGGTGACTTGAGCAGAACGCCCATCATCGCCGCCCCGAGACAGTTGGGCAGTGCAAAGACCATGAAGGCCCAAGGCCCATAGTCGCGTGCCAAGATCACGGGCAGCCACATGCCGATGCACCACGTCCACGAGCAGGCCAGAAACGCCGCCCAACCCAGCACCGTTCTCAGTTTCGCCGGCTCTTGGTGCATGCGCCCGGAGTGTACCGCCCGCAACGTCGCGTGCATTACCCCGGGCTACATTCCCTCGGGGGCAGGCGGGCGCATCTCGGCGCCCATGCGACGGATCTCCTGGCTCACGTGCACCAGGAAAGTCTTGGACATGCCCACGTCACCCAGCAGGCCGACATCGGCCCGCAGCAGCGAGAACGTCGCGGTGCGCCGCTCGACGGTCACTACGATCGTATCGCCCCGCTCGTCGCGATAGGTCAGGCGCGAGCGGATCTCGTTGGCGCTCTCACCCCGCGGCTCGAGCGAAAGGCTCGCGGCCACCCGGCGCACGGCCTCGACCGCATCTCCCACCTTGACCACCTCGTACACCTGAGCCTTGCCTCGCCCCAGCACGGTGACGCCCGATTCGGCCGCGGCGAGCCCGGCGCTCAGCGCCGCCGTTTCGACCCCTGCGCACCCCGCACCGCCGAGCAACCCCGCCCCCACCACCCCCGCGAACAAGGCCGCCCGCACACAAAGACCGGGCCTCATCGGGCGAACTCCGAACCGGTGCCCAGGGCCCGGGTGTGTCCGCGCCGGGCCTTGTGGTGTGCCGTGGGCGTGAGATGGAAGGTCGCCACCGAGCGCCCGACCGTGCGCTCCTTGGCCGCCAGTCGCGCCAGCACCGAGTCCTGCTTGCGCTTCTTCGCCAGCGCCGCCGGGAGAAGCGGCTGCTGCACGATCTCCATTGTCAGCGTGATGTTGAACTCGCGCCCGGCGGCGAGCAGCCCCTTGAGTTCCTCATTGGGGGCGATCTTGTACAACGCCGGCCCAAAGCACGGACGCAAGAATCGATAGTTGAGCTCCTTGCAGACGATCGTGTACTCCCCGCCCGTGAAGCCGAAGAGATACATGCCCGCGGCGATTTCGGCGTTGGCCGCCAGCGCCGCCCCCGCCATCGCGTTGTACCAGTTGCGGTTGAATCGCCGGAAGGGCAGTTCCGCCCCGAACGTCGACTCATCCACCCGGCGCATCCGGATGCCGCTCTTGAACGCATACGGCAGCCAGATCAGCGAACAGACCCGGTGCCAGAAATGATTCCGCGTCGACAGCCGCGCGATGAACGCCTCGACCTTGTCCATGAACGACATATGCACCGGGGTGCCGGACATCGCCTCGTGCTCGGCCGCCTCCAGTACCGGCTCCACGCGCGCGTCACCACCCGCGCCGGGGGAAGCCCCCTCCACATCCGATCGAGCGGCATCCTGATCCATCGCGCGTGTCACGGCGGCCCATCCTAGGTTCTTTACGCCCTGGGCGGCACCCTTACGGGGCCTCCTCCACCAGGTCGTACCAGCCCTTGTCGTTCGCCCGGACCCGGCGCAGCGGGTTACCGGGCTCGTGGTCCAAAACAAGCAACCAATCGTTCGTCGCCGCCTCCGCCAGGAACCACCGACGCGTCACCATGCTGGTATACGGCTCCACGTCATAGGCCAGGTTGTACGTCGCTCCCACGTGCGCCGCCGTCGGCATCACGTCGGGCGTGAAAACCACCACCCGCCCCTGGGTATCGGTGAACTTGATCGCCTGCTGCCCCCAGGTGTGCCCGGGTGTCAGAAAGACGCTCACGCCCGGCAGCCCCGCCAGCGCCGACTCTCGCAGCGACACGGGCATCGGCGGCATCGCCTCGCGATCGGGGATCACCCCCACCGGAAACGCCCGTGGGGAATCGACCAGATTCAACTGCACGCGCACCGGTTCGAGGTGATCGGCGAAGTAGGTCCGCGTCATCACCGAACGATTGGCGCACGCATCGTCCCATTCGCGCTGCTGCGTATAGACCTTCGCGCTGGGGAACGCTCGCTTCACACCGTGGTCGGGACGCGCCCCCGCCATGCCCGACGCCGGGCCCGTCCAGTCGGGCGTCTCGCCCGGGCGGCACAGGCGCGTCAGCCCGCCCGCGTGATCAAAGTGCAGGTGCGTCACCACCACGCCGTGGATGTCCTCGGGGCGGCAATCAGCCTCGTGCAGGGCATCGAGGACCGAGCGATCCTGCATCGCGAAGAGTTCTTTCGATTTAGCGTCGAGCTTGTCGCCCGTGCCCGTCTCGATCAACGCGAGCCTGCCGCCCCCCTCGAGCAACAGGCAGTTGTGCTGCACCGTGATGCGCCCGCGGTCATCGGTGGGCACATGACGCGACCAGACGCTGCGCGGGATCAGCCCGAACATGGATCCGCCGTCGAGCCGGAACTCGCCCGCGCGGAGCAGCCGCCACGAATACACGCTCATGGCCGAGCATAGGGCCGCCCTTCAATCGCACGCCGGGAGGGTGACGACGAACTCGGTGCCCTTGCCCATCTGCGTGTGCACTTCGACCCGCCCGGCGTGGGCCTCGACGATCCGGCGCGTGGTGGCCAGCCCAAGCCCCGAACCGCCCGACTTGGTCGTGAAATAAGGCGTGAAGATCCGCTCGACGATCTCGGGCGCGATCCCGGGCCCCGTATCGATCACGTGCACGCGGACGATCGGTTTCTTGTCCGGGTCGATCCCGCGGGTGGTCCGCACGATCAGTTCACGCGGGCCGCCCAGCGCCGCCGCCGGAAACGCCTGCAGCGCGTTGAGCAGCAGGTTCAGCAGCGCCTGCTTGAGCAGCGGCACATCGACACTGGCCCGTGCCCCCGCCGCCGTCTCGGTGCGCAGCCGCACGCCCAGGCGATCGGCCTGGGGAGAGATGAAATCGGCCAGTTCCTCGATGGCGGTGTTCACATCGGCGGGTGCCATGTCCAGTCGCATCTCGCCCGCGTACGCCAGGAAGTCGGCGAGAATGCCGCGCAGCCGCTCGGCCTCGCGCCGCAGCGATTCGAGGCGTCGCGTGAGTCGGTGGCGTGTTTCGGCGTCGACGGCGCGATCCTGCGGGAGTTCCTCGATCGCCTCACCGAGCAGCTGGGCGTTGAGCCCGATCGTCGACAGGGGGTTCTTGATCTCGTGCGCCAGCCCGCCGGTCATCCCGCCGATCTCGGCCAGGCGCTCGGCCGCCCGGGCCCGGCGCTCCGCCGCGCGCGTCTTGGCGAACAGCCGGCGCACCAGCACACGAGCCGCCAAGGCCGCGATCAGCGACCCGACGCCCAGACCCAGCAGAAACACGATCGCAGGATGCATCCGAGGCTCGGCTCCGCGCGAGGGAGCAGGGAACGCCGCTAGCGGCGCGGCGTGCGCGTGTAGCCCTTGCGCTCCGGTACGGTCACCTCGACCGACTCATTGCGCACCACCCGCGTCGCCTTCCAGCCCTTCTCGGTCTTGATCGCATCGTAGACCACGCTCGAGCCATCCTTGAGCACGCGGAAGCCATCCCCCAGGATCACGCTGTAATGCGCGAAGATGTCCTGGCCCTCGGGACCGATGATGAACCCAAAGCCCTTGCGCGGGTCGAACCACTTGACCACACCCTCGATCTCGTCGAGTCGTTGCAGGATCACCGGTTCACTCATGACGAAACCCCCAAGACACATGCACGGCGTCCACACCCGCCAAGCATGCATCCGCCGGAATCGGCGGAACGCCACGAATCCTGGCTCGCCCGGCGCCGCACGCCGAATCCCTGCCAGACCACCCCTTGCGCCCCCAGCCTACCACCGGCAACGCCGGCGTCAACGCCTGAGCCAACAAATACCCTAACACGCCTTGCCTCAGTTTCGCTCACTCTGCTCAATCGCTTGTGAATCAAAGAAATACCGCCGCGTCATAGGACGCGGCGGCAGGTGGATAACCCGTGCTGTCAGGCCCGATACCCCGGCGATCAGCCGCCCTTGGCGGCCTTCTCCTCGAGGATCAACGCCTTGCGCGACAGCTTGATGCGACCCTGGTCATCGACGTTGATGACCTTGACCCGCACCATGTCGCCCAGCTTCACCACGTCGGTGACGCTCTTGACGTACCCCTCGGCCAGCTCCGAGATGTGGCACATGCCGTCGGTGCCGGGGGCCAGCTCGATAAAGGCACCAAAGTCCTTCATGCTGATGACCTTGCCGCTGAAGACCGTGCCGACCTTGATCTCGGCGCACAGCGCCTCGATCTCGCCGCGGGCGCCGTTGAGGCCCTCGGCGTTGGCGCTGGCGATCTGGACCGCGCCCGAGTCGTCGACGTCGATCGTGACTCCGTACTTGTCCTGCAGGGCACGGATGGTCTTGCCGCCGGGCCCGATGAGCTTGCCGATGCGCTCGGGGTCGATCATGATCGTGACCAGGCGAGGCGCCAGGGCGCTGATCTCGGGGCGCGGGGCCGGAAGGATGCGCTCCATCACGTCGATGATCTCGAGGCGTCCCACGCGTGCCTGCTCGAGGATCACCCGCACCTGCGCGAGCGTGAGCCCGCGGGCCTTGAGGTCGAGCTGGATGCCCGTGATGCCCGTGCGCGTCCCGGCGACCTTGAAGTCCATGTCGCCGAAGAAGTCCTCTTCACCGATGATGTCGGTGACGAAGAGTTCGTTCTGGTCGTTGTCATCGGAGAAGCGACCCACCGAGATGCCCGCGCACGTGCCACGGATGGGCACGCCCGCGTCCATCAGCGCCAGGCACCCGCCGCAGACCGACGCCATCGACGACGACCCGTTGGACTCGGTGATGTCCGAGACCACGCGGATCGTGTAGGGGAACTCGTCGGGCGTGGGCAGGATGGCCATGAGCGAGCGCTCGGCCAATGCGCCGTGCCCGATCTCGCGCCGCCCCGGACCCGTGATGCGCTTCGCCTCGCCCGTCGAGAAGGGCGGGAAGTTGTAGTGCAGCGTGAACTTCTTCGAGTACTCGGGGATCAGCCCGTCGATGATCTGCTCGTCCTTGCCCGTGCCCAGCGTGACCGAGCAGAGCGATTGCGTCTCGCCGCGCTGGAAGAGCGACGACCCGTGCGTGCGCTGGAAGACGCCCGTCGACCCGCGGATGGCGCGGATCTCGGTGGGCTTGCGCCCGTCGGCCCGGGCCTTCTCCTCGACGATCAGGCGGCGCGTGATCTTCTCTTCGAGGCGCTGGAACGCCTGCTTGGCGTGGTTGCGGGCCTTGACGCTGGCCAGGTGTGCCGCGACGTTGCCGTCGGCCTTGATCGGGAAGTGCGCCTCGAGCATCTCGTCGCGCAGCTTCGAAACCTGCTCCTGACGGGCCTTCTTGCCGACGATGCGTCGCGCTTCGGTCAGAGGCTTCTCGATCACCGAGCGCACCTTCTCGACCACGTCCGCGGCGGGCAGGAAGAGTTCGCCCGCGACCTTCGAACGACCGGCCTTGGAGACCAGCTCGTCGATCAGCCCAAGAACCGCCTTCACGTTGTCGTAGCCGAAGGTGAGCGCGTCGAGCACGACCTGCTCGTCGACCTCCGCCGCCCCGACCTCAATCATGTTCAGCCCGTCCTTGTGCCCGGCAATGACCAGGTCAAGGTCGGAATAGTCCATCTGCGAAACGGTGGGGTTCACCACCAGCTGCGGGCCCGCGTCCGTGTGGATGCGCCCGATGCGGACCGTCGCGACCGGCCCCTCAAAGGGGCAGTCGGAGATCGCGAGCGCGGCCGATGCCGCCGTCGCGGCCAGCACGTCCGTGTCGTTCTCGGTGTCGTGCGACATCACGAAGACCTGGACCTGGACTTCGTCCATGAACCCATCGGGGAAGAGCGGCCTGATCGGGCGGTCGATCATCCGCATCGTCAGGATTTCCTTCTCGTTGGGCGCGCCCTCACGCTTGCGGAAGCCGCCGGGGAACTTGCCCGCGGCCGAGGTCTTCTCGCGGTAGTCGACCGTGAGGGGGAAGAAGTCGATCCCATCGCGGGGCTTGGCGCGGACGACCGTCGCCAGCACGGCGCTCCCGCCGTAGGTCGCCATCACCGCGCCGCCGGCCTGCTTGGCCACGACGCCGGTTTCAAAGGTCAGGGTGCGCCCGCCGACTTCGCGCGAAACTCGGATCAGGCCCTCTTCGATCGGAAGAAGCGTCGCCATCGTGCACTATCCTCTACTTTTGCGCCGGCGTTCTTGGCCGGGCCGCGGCACGCGATTGCGCGCCCGCTGTGGTTCTACCAACGGGCTTGACCCGCCAGGAACGACGAGGGGCAGAAGGCAGGACGCAGTCGTTCGACTGCACGCTGCCCACTGCCGCTCGCTCCGACAGGGAGCCACTCCCCAGAAACAAAGCGGCCCGGAACCGATCCCGGTCCCGGGCCGTGCATTACTTGCGAAGACCCAATCGAACAATCAATCCCTGATACCGCTCAGGCCCTGTCCGCGCCAGGTAGCGCAGCAGCCGGTTGCGGCGTCCGACCATCATCAACAGCCCGCGACGGCTGTGGTGGTCCTTCTTGTTCGTGCGGAGATGCTCGGCAACCTCGTTGATCCGGGTCGTCAGCATCGACACCTGAACCTCGGGCGAGCCCGTGTCCTTGTCGTGGATGCGTGCCGTCTCAACAACCTGCTTACGACGTTCTGCGGTGATAGCCATCTGTCAGGGGTCCATCCATTAATGTGTTCGCCCAACAGTAGCCGGGCAACCCGCCCGTGGCAACGTCCAGTCCGCCCCCTCTTTCCGCTTCATTATCCCCCTCCACCTCATCCCAATCGCCAACCTCAAATCGCCTCTCCCCACCATTCCCCTACCCGTCAGGCTTTGAAAGTTCCTATCCTCCCAGTTCCTATGGACCTCCCCATCGCCGCCCGTGTCCGCACGCTCAAGCCCTCGATCACCGTGGCCTTCATGAATCGGGCCAAGGCGATGCAGCACCAGGGGATCGACGTCCTCTCCTTCGCCGCGGGCGAGCCCGATTTCGACACCCCAGCCCCCCCCAAGGACGCCGCGATCGCCGCCCTCCGGGCCGGCCAGACAAAGTACATGCCCACCCTGGGCGACCCCGAAACCCGGGCCGCCATCGCCCGCAAACTCACCCAGGAAAATGCGATCCCCGGGTGCACCGCCGATCACATCGCCATCTCGGCGGGGGGCAAGCACTCCCTTTTCGTCGCCGCCCACTGCCTGCTCGACCCCCCCGCCCCGGGCCAGCCCGCGCCCGAGGTCATCCTCCCCGTGCCCGCCTGGGTCAGTTACGCCCCGATCTGTGAACTCGCCGGCGGCAGGATCATCGAGGTCCCCACCACGATCGAGTCGGGCTTTCGCGCCAGTGCGGCTCAGATCAAAGCCGCCATCACCCCCAACGCGCGTTTGCTCATCCTCAACTCCCCCTCGAACCCCTGCGGCACGATGTACGCGCCCGATGAACTCCGCGCCATCGCCGCAGTCGTCGACGAGGCCGCCCGCACCATCGCCCCCAACCTCGTCGTCCTCAGCGACGAGATCTACGAGAAGATCACCTACGGCGGGATCCCCCACTTCTCGATCGGCTCCGTCCCCGCCATCGCCGAACGCGTCATCACCATCAACGGGCTCTCCAAGGCCTTCGCCATGACCGGGTGGCGCGTCGGCTACACCGGCGCCAGCGGCGAATGGGGCCTGAAGTTCACCCGCGCCATGGGCACGCTACAGGGGCAGATGTCCACCAACATCACGTCGTTCGTCTATCCCGCGATCCGAGCCGCGTTGACGCAGTGCGCGGGCGATGTCGAGCAGATGCGCCTGGCCTTCGCCAGGCGGGCCGAACTGATCAACACGCGTTTGAGCGCGATCCCGAAACTGCGCACGGCCAAGGCCACGGGCGCGTTCTACGCCTTCCCCGATGTCTCGGCCTACTTCGGCACGACCAGCCCGGGCGGGAAGCGTATCGCCAACGCCGCCGACCTGTGCGACGCCCTGCTCGACGAGGCCCACATCGCGATCGTCCCCGGGGACGATTTCGGCGGCTGCGGCAAGAACCACGCCCGCATCTCCTTCGCCTGCAGCGAAGACCAGATCAACAAGGGCATGGACCGGCTGGCCGGGTTTTTGGGGAAGTTGGGTTAAGCAATCCCAGCGCAGACAAGCACGAAATGCACAGGCGGGACGCCTGTGCCACCCGGACCCCGGAACTGAGCATCGCAGCGCAGAAGAGAGCAGAGAAGAGAGGATGCGAGCCCTTCGCTCTGACCGCGCATGAAAAAGGCCCGGGCGTGATGCCCGGGCCTTTGCGATGAACAGGGATGAAACGCTTCGTGTTAGAAGCGGATCTTGTCGGTGCCCATGGCGCCGTGGTCGTCCATGCCGCCGCGGGTGGGTGCGGGGCCGCGCTTGTTGGAGGTGTCTTCGCCGCCGCTCATGCCGCTGGCGTCGCCCCACTGGGCGCGCTTGAGCGAGAGGCCGATCTTGCGATCGGGGCGATCGACGCGGAGGATCTTGACGTCCACCTCGTCGCCGGCCTTGACCACGTCCTGGGGGTTCTCGACCTTGTGGTCGGCCAGTTCCGAGATGTGGAGCAGGCCTTCGAGGTCATCCTCGAGTTCCACGAACACGCCGAAGTTCGTGATCTTGGTGACCTTGCCGCGCACGACCATGCCCGGCTTGTAGTGCTCGGGGATGGCGGACAGCCACGGATCCTCGGTGAGCTGCTTGACGCCCAGGCTGATGCGCTGTTTGTCGCGATCGACCTCGAGCACGACGCACTTGACGCTGTCGCCCTTCTTGAGGATCTCGTTGGGGTGCGTGACCTTCTTGGTCCACGACATGTCCGAGATGTGCAGCAGCCCGTCGATGCCCGGCTCGATCTCGACGAACGCGCCGTAGTTGGCCAGGTTGCGGACCTTGCCCTCGATCATGGTGCCCGGGGGGTACTTCTCGCCGACGAGCTCCCACGGGTTGACCTCGATCTGCTTCATGCCGAGGCTGATTTCCTGCTTGTCCTTGTTGATCTCGAGGACAACGACATCGACCTCCTGGTTGGGCTGGACGATCTCGGAGGGGTGGTTGACGCGGCGTGTCCACGACATCTCGCTGATGTGGACCAGGCCCTCGATCCCGTCCTCGAGGCGGACGAACGCGCCGTAGGACATGATGTTGACGATCGTGCCGCGCACGCGCGACTGCACGGGGAACTTCTTCTCGATCTCGGCCCAGGGGCTGGCCTCGCGCTGCTTGAGGCCCAGCGCGATCTTCTCCTTGTCGCGGTCGATGTTGAGGACCTTGACCTCGACCTTCTGGCCGAGCTTGAGCATCTCGCTGGGGTGGTTGATGCGCGACCAGGACATGTCGGTGATGTGCAGCAGCCCGTCGATGCCGCCCAGGTCGATGAACGCGCCGAAGTCGGCGATGTTCTTGACCTCGCCGCTGACGATGTCGCCTTCCTTGATCGTCTCGAGCAGGCGCTTCTTGGCGCTGTCGCGCTCGGTCTCGATCAGCTTGCGCCGCGAGATCACGATGTTCTTGCGCTCAAGGTCGACCTTGAGGATCTCGGCCCGGACCTTGCGCCCCACGAACTCGCCGATCTCGCCCGGGCGACGGATGTCCACCTGGCTCGCGGGCAGGAAGACCTGCACGCCGCCGATGTCGACCAGCAGCCCGCCCTTGATCTTCTTGGTGACCATGCCCTCGACGACATCGCCTTCCTTGGTCGTGTCGACGATGCGCTGCCACGCCAGCTGGCGGTCGGCCTTGCGCTTGGAGAGCAGCACCACGCCCTCTTCGGTCTCGAGGTTCTCGAGCAGCACGTCGACCATGTCGCCGGGCTTGACCTCGGTCCCTTCGAACTCTTCCTTGGGGATCAGCCCCTCGGACTTGAGCCCCACCTCGACCACCACGTCATCGCCCGCGAAGCCGATGATCTTGCCCTTGATCAGCTTGCCCGGCGTCAGGTCCGCGATCTGCTCCTTGAGCAGCGAGTCCATGTACTCGTCGGGCTTCGCGCCCGCGATCTTCGTCCCGAACGCATCGCGCAGCATCGCCGCGGCGGCGTCGTCGTTCAGCCCAAGTGACGCAATCAGAGTTTCATCGATCATCGAATCGGATCCTTCCCCCCCACGTTCGCCCATGCCGGTCACGCGTCCTGCCCCGCCCGGGTCTGGTGTGCCCTCGCGGTTGAAGCGCCCGATCGGTTGTTCGTCGCGGGAGTTGCCGCCAGGCCATTCGCGGGGTGGCGCGTCGGCGAAGCGGCCCTGAGGACGCGAAGGGAGAAAACCCCCCACGCCCGCCCCTCGCGGGGCATCTCGTGGCCTTGCGAAAAGCCGCTCCCGCGAACGCGGGAAACAACGGCGCCGGCCCACCCGACCGGCTACGCCAAGCGTAGGCCAATCATCGACCTCAAACCCGCGTCAAATCACCCCTCGGCGGGCGTACCCGGCCCCGTGGCCTTGGTCAGGTCGCGGATCACCTCCGCCATCGTCCGGTCGAAGGCCCCCCGGGTCATCACGCGGCTGGCCCCCCGCTCGCGGGCCTGTTGCAGAGCGTCCACCGCCACGTGCGGGCCATAGGCCAGCACCCGGATCCCGCGCTGGGACGCGGTCGCGGCCTCCCCCCGGAGTCGTTCGATCAGGGCCAGGGCGACATCGGGGGCATCGAGGTCGACGCACAGGGCCGCCACGGGCGAATCGGCGAGCCTGGCTTCGAGCATTTCCAGGGTGCGGACGGGGCGGGCGGCGACCCCCAGGGCATCAGCCACGGAGCGGATCTTCGAGGCCCAGAGCAGGTCGGCGCTGTGATAGAGCAGCATGCCCCATCGTTGGCCGTCGGGGCCTGCCGCACCAACAGGCTCGCCCGGCTTCCGCTGGCCCTTTGAAGCAGGCCTGAAACAGGCGCGAAGAGGAGCCCCGAGTCTGGATTTCTCGGGCGTGTGTAGCCTAGGGTTCGCCCCTTGGCCCGCGGCTGACTGGAGGGCGCGCAGACCAGGGCAGACACCACGACGTCTCCAGGCCCACGGAAGAGATCCGCCATGCCCACCACCGCCGTCCGCAAAGCCAAGGAAGCCCCCCGCAAAAGCGCGCCCAAGCCCGCGCCCAGCATCGACAATCACCCCATCTACAGCGAGCTGGGCTTCCCCACCGACCCCAACAACCTCTACCGCCAGACCGTGGGCTACATGCTCACCGCGGCGGAGCTCATGGACCTCTCTGACGAGATCAAGTTGATCCTCGCTCAGCCCAAGAACGAGATCATGGTCCACTTCCCCGTGAAGATGGACAACGGGCAGTTCCGCATCTTCAAGGGCTATCGCGTACAGCACAACAACGCCCTGGGCCCCTACAAGGGCGGCCTGCGCTTCCACCCCGACGTCCACCTTGATGACGTCAAGAGCCTCGCCTTCCTCATGACCATGAAGTGCTCGTTGGTCGGCGTGCCCTTCGGCGGCGGCAAGGGCGGCATCAAGGTCAACCCGCGCGAACACAGCAGCGCCGAGATGCAGCGCATCGTCCGTCGCTTCACCTCCGCCATCGCCCACAACATCGGGCCCGATTACGACATCCCCGCCCCCGACGTCGGCTCCACCTCCCAGCACATGGCCTGGATCGCCGACACCTACACCTTCCTCTCCGAGATCGGCGGGCACAACCCCGAGGCCGTCATCACCGGCAAGCCCGTCGAATACGGCGGCTCGCTGGGGCGTGAAAAGGCCACGGGCCAGGGCGTCGTCGACACCCTCGTCGAGATGCTGCCCGAACTCAACCTCAAGATCAACCAGTGCAAGGTCTCGGTTCTGGGCTTTGGTAACGTGGGCTCCTGGTCGGCCAAGATCATTCAGGACCTGGGCGCCAAGGTCATCGCCGTCGCCGATCACACCGGCTTCATCCGCAACGATCGCGGGATCGACGCGCACGATCTGGCCACCTACGTCGCCCGCTCGGGCGGCGTCGCCAACTACCCCAAGGCCACCAAGGTCAGCAAGGAAGAGTTCTACAAGACCAAGGTCGACATCTTCATTCCCGCGGCTCTCGAGCAGATGATCCAGGAGCCCGAGGCCAAGATGCTCAACTGCACCGTCGTGGCCGAGGGCGCCAACGCCCCCACCACTCCCCCCGGCGAGCGCATGCTTCAGTCCAAGGGGATCGAGATTCTCCCGGCCATCCTGTGCAACGCCGGCGGCGTGACCGTCTCCTACTTCGAATGGGTCCAGAACAAGACCTGCCACAGTTGGGATCTGACGAAGGTCGACGCGGAACTCAACAAGCACATGGTTCAGGCCGCGGGCCGCGTCCGCGAGGCCCGCAAGCACTACAAGTGCGACATGCGCACGGCGGCGTACGTGGCCTCGCTGCAGCGCCTCACCAAGGCCTACGAACTGCGCGGCATCTTCCCGTAATCGTCGCACGACATCCAACTGAGAACCAACAGAAAAGGGACACGGGAACAACCCCGTGTCCCTTTGTGTTTCATCGCCCCGGCGTGAAGGGCGAGCCTTACTCGCCGCCGGTTGCGCTGCGCAGCGGCACGTTCACATCCAGTCGCAGCGCCGCGTGGTGAGTCCACGAGACGCCCAGGCGTGAGCCGCTGACGGATACGCCCGTGACCTCCGAGGCCGCCGCCGGAAGGCTCTCGGGCGAGAGGAGCGTCTCGCCCGAGGGGAGCCGGTCCAGATGGAGCGTGCGCTGCTGATCGCCCGCGTTCACGACGACTTCGACGTTCCGCAGGCTCGCCCCGTGATTGACCAGCACCAGATCGGTCCCCGCTCGGCGCGCCCCCACAGGCCACGCCGCGACGATGATGCCGACCACCCCTCCGAGCACGAGCAAAGCAACCACGCCAAGGGTGATGAATATGGGTGTCATGGATGACCGTCGCATGATTCAACCCTCGCAGATCATGCAGGTGACCCAGGTCCCCTGCCCGATAGTCCAGGCCTCAGCCATGCTCATCCCCGAGTGCAGCCGCTCACAGGCAATGTTGCACGCGATGCGGCAGCACCCCTGACCCGCGGGCGACCCGCCGATCCCAACCACCACGAAGGGTACCCAGAATCTTCCCCCCAGGGGGCAGACATCGCAAGAACATGATGAACCCAACGACGCCGCCGCCACCCCACCGCCGCCGCCCTCGGGCACGATTGCGATAGCGCTGGCGCTGCGAGCGGCGGCGATGTTGGCGGTCGCAAACTCAATCGGCACCGTCGAAGCCGTTGAAAACTCCTCAATCCCGCCTTCCCCGTCATCGATCCGGATGATCGATACCAGCATGCCTGTCTCGACGAGTTCACCCCCGTCGATCGCCGCGTGACCCGTGGCCAAGATCCAATCCGCCTCGCCCACGCGCCCGAAGATCTCGATCGCCTCGTTCGCGACGAGCACCACGGAATCGGACTCGACGAAATACCCGCTGGTGTGCGTGACGCCCTGGCTCCACACAAAGAGCTCGTGCAAGCCGCCGGCGATCTGGCGCAGGGCGTAGGTGGCGGCCTCGCCGCATGTCGGCCTGTTGTTGTCCGGTGCGCTGAGCGGATCCTCGAGCACAATGACGCCAGTCTCCGGCGCCGGCGGTTCGTCCGCCACGCCCATCGCCACTCCGCAGATGCCACAAGCCAGGGCAACGAGAATCGTGCGCACTATCATGATGTCCCCCAACAAGTCCGGCACGCGAGACATCGCGAGGAGAAGACGAGCAGCCACAAGGCCGTCTCTGCGCGATGCATCTTCCCTACGACCAATGCTCGCCCGGTATTTCATCGTATCTATCAAGCGTGTTGCACGAGCACAATGGTACTTTTGCGCGCACGCCTGTTCGTGGGGGAGCCAGCACATCCCCATTCTTGGGGCTTGCGATTGCAGTTCCATGACAAAGCCGAGTCATGGCGGCCTTTCTGACAGGGCCGATTCCACAGAAACGAGTCCGCGCTTGTCGCCAACAATCGTGCATGTCAACGCAGCAGGTTGTCGTGCTTGTGGCGGTGTTTCTGACGATCGACCTGTTCATCGTCGCGGCGGTCGTGCGCAGCGCCGCCGATGCCACGTTTGGCGTGCTCTCTCGCCGCTACCCGGCCGCCCCCACCACCCCACCATCCGTCCGACGCAACTTCGCCTCGATGAAAGCCGACTGGATTAATCTGGGCTACTGCGTCCATATCGAGGCCGACGCCGTGCATCTTCATCTCTACCCGGCGATGATCCTTCGCTGGGCGGGAGCTCGCACGGCGAGCATCCCCTGGAACCGGATCCAGATCGGCAGGGCCCGCTTTTTTGGCGGCTACCGAGAGGCCACGATCGACACGCTCAATGTGCTTCTGCCCGCCTGGTGCCTGCCAGAGCCCAAAGTCCCCGACCCTGCTACGGATAATCCTGACGAGTCGGACGCAGCAGCGCGTCGCTGACGTGAACGTGCGCGGGGCGCGAAACAATCCATGTGACGAGCTCGGCCACGTCTTTGGGCGTCAGCACCGGGCCGATGCGGTCACGCACACCTTCGAACCATTTCGGGTCATACCCGGCGACCCCCTGGAACTCGCTCTCGACAAACCCGGGCTCGATCAGCGTGACGCGGATGCCCTTGGGCCCCAGTTCTCGTCGCGCCCCTTCCACCAGCCCGTGCACGCCAAACTTCGTCGCACCGTACATCGACGAGAAGGGCGAGACATGACGCCCCACCGTCGAGCCGATCACCACGATGTCACGGGCCTTGGACAGGGGCATGTCGGGAGAAGCGGCGATCTCGGCAAGCATCCGATTGGCCGAGGCCCGCAGCAATCGCGCGGCCCCGAGCAGGTTCGTCCGAATCATCTCCTCCCATTGGGCGGAGTCGGAATCGATGACGCTCCCGCGCAGGCCACGCCCGGCGTTGATGACCACCACATCTGCTTCCTGCCCCGGGTGGCCCAGCATCTCGCGGGCCGCGTTGAGCAGTTTCTCGATCACGCTTTCGTCAGCAGCGTCGCCCGATACGCACGAGACATCTTCGCCCCCATAGCGGGCCAGCATCCGCTTCAGCACTTCCTCGCGCCGGCCATTGAGCACGACGCAGGCACCCAGTTCAACCAGTGAATCGGCGATCGCCTCACCGATTCCGGCGGTGGCTCCCGTCACAATGCCGACGCGATTTTTGAGTGGATATTCGGGCATGGGGAGAGCATATCGCCACCTCCTTGCCCATTGGCGCAGCAGTTGGGCCGAGCGCCTCCCCTCCGAAGCGCCCGGCCCTCACCCTGAGAAGCGACACTTGCGCCGCAGGCTCACGCCCAAACACGTCAGCCACGAGCAGAATTCTCTCGATTCGGGGTTTTACCCGGGCCAAATCGCGCGGGCTACCCTCCTTGGAGTCGATCGTGTCAACTTTTCCAGCAGACATCGTGGTGGTCGGGTCCGGGGCCGCCGGCCTCATGGCGGCGATCCAGGCCGCCCGGGCGGGGGCCGCGGTGATCGCCTTGGACGGGGCCCGCCGCCTGGGGGCGAAGATCCTGGTCGCGGGGGGCGGCCGATGCAATGTCACCCACGAGCGGGTGAATGAAACGGATTACGCGGGCTCGACGCCCCCGGCGATCCGCAAGGTGCTGCGTCGCTTCGATGTTCCAGAAACCATCGATTTCTTCAGCACGCTGGGCGTCACGCTGAAGCGTGAGGAAACCGGCAAGCTCTTTCCGGTCACCGACAAGGCGGGCACGGTGCTCGATGCGTTGCTGCGTGCTTCGCGGGATGCCGGCGTCACGCTTCTACACCCGTGGCGCGTCGGGGCGATTGAGCATGACGGGGACGGATTCGTGATTCATGCCTCGATGCCCCCGCGCGGTGCGCAGGATGATCCCGCGGCGGAGGTTCCCGCGCCAGAGCCGCTGCGAGCACGTCGCGTGATCATGGCGACCGGTGGAAAGAGCCTGCCCAAGACAGGCTCGGATGGCGCGGGCTATGGGATTGTGCGATCGCTGGGGCACACGCTGACACCGAATCTGTTCCCGGGGCTTGTGCCGCTGACTCTGCCGCGCGGACACCGGCTCTGTTCGCTCTCGGGCATCGCGACTCCCGCGACGCTGACGCTCCGGTCGGCGAGCGGCAAGGTGCTCAAGTCGTTCACCGGCTCGACGCTCATCACCCATACGGGGCTGTCGGGACCGTGCGTGCTGGACATGAGCCGCTATTGGACTATGGCCCGCATCGATTCGCCCGCCACCCCCCCCACGCTCAGCGTAAACTGGCTTGTCGGCATGACGCCCGAGGCCTTCGACGACACCCTTCGCGGGCTTGGTCGAGTCACGCTCGTCCGGACGCTCACGCAGCAGATCCCCGAGCGCCTTGCTCGACTTCTTTGCGAGATTGCGCAGGTTGACCCCGCCACACCCGGGCACGCCCTCACGCGTGAGCAGCGCAAAGCCTTGGTGAACGAGACCACCAACGCCCAGTTGCCCATCGAGGGCGACCGCGGCTATCTCTTCGCCGAGGTGACCGCCGGAGGCGTCCCCCTGAGCGAGGTGAACCTGGCCACGATGGAAAGCCGCGTCTGTCCCGGGCTGCACCTGTGCGGCGAGATCTGCGACGTCGACGGGCGTATCGGCGGATTCAACTTTCAATGGGCCTGGGCGAGCGGCTATGTCGCGGGCACCAGTGCCGCGCGGATGCTGGCTGAATCCGCGGCCCGCGGTTAGGGCGGATCGTGCAGCGGCGAGGATGCCGTCGAAATCATCGCCCGCTCGGCGGCGAGCCGGTCGCGCTGCTCGGGGGTGAGGTCGGGGAAGCGCTGCGCGATCAGCTCGGCGATGCGAGCCGCGTGCGCCCGCCCACGTGCCAGCTCGAGCCCTCGCAGCCATGCCTCGACCGGCGCCACGGTCGAGGAGGCGTCCTCGAGCCGCCCCAGCGCCAGGGGAAGTCCCGCAGCGTGTGGTTGTTCCCCACCAGCACCAGCATGCGCGCGCCTGGCCGCCCCTCGATCTCGCCGGCGATCCGGGTGGCCATGTGGCCGTCGCGGGTCCCCTCCCGGACGCTGCGCCAGGGACGGTCCAGGGCGACCACCTCCACCGTGCCACCCCCTGGCCGGGAGAGGGGTCGGATGGCCTCCAGGAGGTCCCGGAAGGCGGGGTGGTCGATGGCGGGCGCCACCTCGATGCGGTCCAGCCCCTTCCCCGTCGCGAGGAAACGGTCCAGGGCCTCCTGCTGATCGGACGCGATCTCCAGCCCCAGGTGGGTGACGAGTCCGCTCCCTGCCAGGGCCTCCACGGCGTGGGCCTCGAAGGCCAGGAGCTCCGGTCGGCGGTGGGTGTTGCCCAGGAGGACCACGTGGTGGTCGGCCAGGGCCGAGGCAAGGAACTCGACCCCCGGCTCCGCGGCCAGCAGGGCCGCCGGCTCCGCCCCGGGCGGAGCTCCCTGCCCCAT
>JABWBB010000074.1 GCA_013360675.1 Phycisphaerales bacterium
CGCCCGGGCGGCCCTCGCCGCGATTGGCGCCGAGCATCTCGGCCACGCGACGCCGCTCCTCGGGGGGCAGGTCCTGGACGAGCGTGCGCAGCTCGGCGGCGTGCTCCTTGCGGAAGGCCTCGCCGCGCTCCTTGAACGCGCCGTCGATCTCGTTGATGCGGGCGACCTGCTCGTCGCTCAGTCGCTCGCCGCTCTCGGCCTGCGGGCCCTTGAGCGAGTTCACCACCCGCATGAACATCATGTGCGGGATCTCGCGCTGCATGTCGCGCTTGTCCTGGGCGCCGGGGCCGAATCGACGGCGTTCGCCGGGCACGCCGCCATCCTGCACGCGCGGGCCCTCGAGCACCTTGGGCTGGCCGTCGCGGGCGGGGGCTTTGTCCTGCGCCGAGGCGGTCGACACAAAGCCGGCAGCGAGGCCGGCGATCAGAACGAGCGAAGCGATTCGAGATGTCATCGGAAACTCCTTGGAAATCGGGGTCCAATGCCCCGTTGTTCCATCGGCCAAACGCCGCGCTCCCGCCCCGTATTGCACGCCGTGCCGTATCGTTGTGCCCGCCCACGCGGGGGATTAGGCAGACTGGAAGGGCTGCGCGGGCGTACCGCACCCGAACAGCCCTTCTCCGGGGCTCGGGGCGATTTCACACGCCACGACGCAAAGAATGACCCATGAGCCTCAATCGAGAGTTGGTCAAGGAAGCCATGAAGGGCGTGCGCGTCTCGCCCCAGTCACCCGACGTTGTCGCGGCCAACCAGTTCGCCTGGGCGGCGGCGTGCGACACCTACGCCAGCGTGAAGCTCCGCGTGGGTGCGCTCGACAAGCCCGGCTTTGACCGCGTCGCGGGCGAGGCGCACAAGGCGCTGCTCGCGCTGGGCAAGCCGCTGGATTCGCTGATCGTCGAGTTCATCGACGACCTGGGCACGGTGATCCACACCACGCGTTTCGGCGGGCCGGTGGCGCGTAGCAAGAACGCGACGCCCGCCGCGCCCCAGGCCGCGCACGCCGCGGCGCCGGTCACGCCACCCTCACGCCCCGCCCAGGACGCGGGCCATCGCCCCATCGGGGGCGTGAACGCCGACGCCAGCGGGATTCAGGGCGTGGGGCGCATCATCGCGGTGGGGGCGGGCAAGGGTGGTGTGGGCAAGAGCACCATCGCCCTCAACCTCGCCGTCGGGCTTGCGCGCCGCGGCAAGAGCGTGGGCCTGATGGACGGCGACATCTATGGCCCGTCGATGCCGACGATGCTCGGCCTGGGCTCGCTCGACCCGGTCATCCACGAGGGGCTGCTCCAGCCCTTCGCGGTGCATGGCGTCAAGTGCATGACCATCGGCAAGCTCGTCGACCCCGAGAAGCCGCTCATCTGGCGCGGGCCCATGGCCCACGGCGCGTTCAAGCAACTCACCGAGCAGACCCGCTGGGGCGAGCTCGATTACCTCATCGTCGACCTGCCCCCGGGCACGGGCGATGTCTCGCTGACGCTCGCGCAGGCGCTCAAGGTGGCCGGGGCGGTGGTCGTCTGCACGCCGCAGAAGGTGGCGCAGGACGACGCCGTGCGGGCGGCGAAGATGTTCCAGCAGCTGGGCATCGAGGTGCTGGGCGTGGTCGAGAACATGAGCTCGTTCGTCGCCGACGACGGGAAGAGCTACGAGATCTTCGGGCGCGGCGGGGCCGAGCAGATGGCCCAGCGCCTGGGCGTGCCCTTCCTGGGCGCGATCCCCATCACGATGGGCCTTCGCGTCAACAGCGACACGGGCAACCCCACGCTCAACTTCACGCCGACCGACGCGCCGGGGAAGCGACTGCACGCGGCGCTCGAGGCGATGATCGACCAGTTCGAGGCGCAGGCCTCGCTCGCGGCGATGCGCGCGGGCGCGACGCGACCCACGCTGACAATCTCCTGACGTCCGCGCATTCGCCATAGGCCGGATGATCAAGGAAAAACCCCCGGACCAAGGGGTCCGGGGGCTCTGGTTCAGACCAGGATGGTGGCGGGGATCAGACCCCGCGACGGCTTAGCAGCCGCCGTTGTTCCACAGTTCGAAGAACATGGCGACGTCGGCGTCGTCGGGGGTGCCGCCCGAGCCGTTGGCGTCCGAGCACTCATCGCCGTTGTTCCAGGCGTCGAAGAAGGCCGCCACGTCGGCGTCGTCGGGGGTGCCGCCCGAGCCGTTGTAGTCGGCGATGCAGCCGCCGCTGCTCCAGGGGCACGAACCGCCGCAGGGGTTCTCGCCGGGGAGGTAGGTGATCATGCGGGCGGTGAAGCCGCTGCCGAGTTCAGCGCCGGGGATCGAGTATCCGACCGTGCCGGTGATGTTCTCGATGCCGATCGAGTAGTCGCCCGCGGGCGTCTCGGGCGTGATCTGGCCGTAGCGGAACTCGATGTTGTTGCTGCCCTCGAAGAGGACGGCCTGGAAGGAGTTGGAGTCGGTGTTGGCGAACTGCGCCACGTTCTGCCACGAGACCACGAACTCGCGGTTGGGGGCCGTGCCGCGCGTCAGGTAGTACACCTCGCCGATGGTGATGGCGGTGTTAAAGTCGTCCCAGATCGGGCAGATCATGTTGTTGGGCGTGCCCGCGGTGGGGATCGCCGCGTTGGTGAAGGTGGTCAGCGCGCTGGTGAACTGCAGGTTGCCGTTCGACGAGATGTTAATCGTGTTGTAGGTGTTCTCGAAGAAGTTGAAGTCGAACCCGATCGAGATGCCCGACTGCACGCAATCGTCGCAGTTGCCCGCGGTCGACGAGGTGCCCGAGCCCGAGATGTCCTCATAGACACCCGCGCTGGTCGAGATCGAGTAGTTGGGCGTGCCGCAGTTGCTGCCGTCGCCCTGGTACGAGCCGCTCTGGCTGCCGCAGTTGGCCTGCGACGTGACCTGGCACCCGCTCGCGGGCACGCAGCACGCGCCCAGGCGGTTGCACGCCGTGACCGACAGGCCGGTGATTGTCCCGTTCCGCGAACGCGACTGCGCATCGCTCAAGGTCCACGGGATGGTCTTGGCCCCCGTCGGCGTGCCCCAGGCGATGGTCTGGCGATACGAGAAGACGTTGTCGCCGGCGAAGACGTCGCCGTTGGTCCCGTCATCAAAGAAGGTCTGGAACGACGACCCGCCCACGCTCGACAGATCCCCCGTCACGGCAAGGCCCGTCGAGGGGGGGTTGGTGCCGGGCGAGGCGGCGACCGTGAACAGCGCGGACTGATCGCCGCAGTTGTCCAGGCTCGCCACGTCCACCGCGCCGATGCCCGAGGGGGGCGTGCCGGCGGGGTTATCGATCACCACGATGCGGAAGAAGACGATCTCGTAGGGCTCGTTCTTGCTCGCGCCGGTGAAGATTTCGCCCGCATCGCTGGCGATCCGGAACGAAAGGTTGCCGCCGACCGCCGTGCTGCTGTTCGCGCACGCATCGGGGAACTCCATCACGATCCCGGTGCGGAAATCCTCGTCGGGCGCGTTGCTGGGCTGGTTGTTCGCGAAGTTGTAGTTCGTGATCGCCAGGTAATACGTCCCGGGCGTCATGTCGCGGATGATGCGGCTCTGCAGCGTCGGCCCGTTGGGGCCCTCGTCGTCGTTGCCCCACTGCGGGATCGCGTTGAAGTTGCTGTCATAGACCCAGAAGTCGGTGTCGGTCGTGGTCTGGCCCACCGTCGTGATCGTCACAGGGCCCGAATAGACCGTGCCAAAGACGTCGTTCACGAAGACCGGCGTGGTCTCGAGCGTGGCGACATACTCGCTCGTCGTCGAGGTCGTCCCCGTCACGCGGTAATACACCTCTTCGCCCTTGCCAAAGCCGTACCACTGGTTGAACCGCGCCGGGAACGTCGTGGCCGATGAAGTCTGCACGACCGCATCGGTCGTGCCGATCACGCCCCCGCTCTGGTTCAGCCCGCGGATCGTGCCAGCATGCCCGGGTGTCTCCGAACTCAGGATCATCCGGTGCCGATACACGCCCGCCGCCGCGGGCAGGGTCCGCACGCGGAAATAGTCCGCCGAGTTGACCGCCCCGCTCACCAGCGTGCTGGTGCCGGTGCTGGTGCCGGTGATGTAATCGTTGCTGGCCATGCCCGCACCGCCCGAGTTGACGATGTTGGCCTGTGCCTTCGAGTCATTGATCTCGAGTTCCGGGTTGTTCACCTGCCCCATCACGGGCGCGGCAAAGACCCCCGCTGCGCCGACCAGAAGGGCGGCGAGCCCACGCGTTCGATTCCGTTCCATGCACATCACTCCCTGTATCCGGCCCGATTCTGGCTGATCCTGAGCCCGCGCCCCGCGGTCGCGTTGCTGCCCCACACCCACATCCCGGGCCTGTACAAACTTCACCCATCTTCTCGGATCCGGCAAGACAGTCAAGAAGATTTGCGCCGTGAGCCTTGTCGCACGCCGTTCCCCGCGCGCGCATGCAATCACGCACGCCCCGGATCGACCGTCACGGGGTCATTCGCGGTCGTGTAATCCAATGCGTTCTACATTGGGGGACGCTGGATCGTCTGACTCGAGACGCCATGCTCGCCCGACAGCAGGCGGACGACCTCAGCGGTCAGGATGTAATCGTCATCGTTCCCCGTCACCCCATCCGCCCCGCCGGAAGTGACCACGACATCCAGCGTGTCCTTGGCCTTGGCGGGAGCGATGGTCAGCGTGAGCGGGCGGTTCCAGCCGTCGGTCCGCGTCACCTTCTTGCCGGCCACGTCGGGCAGGTCATCAAAGGTGGAAGGCGTCGTCCCCGCGTTCAGAGCGATGACCACGCGGGTGGCGACTTCATTGAGCGCGGCTTCCGTCTGGATATCGGGCGTGGCCCGCGCGGGGATGATCACGCCCCGCAACTGCCAGGCGAGCACCATCAACGCCAGCAGCCCGATCGCGACCAAGGCCATGGACTTGGGTTCCATCCTGCCCCGACGAGTTCGCGCGAGCATCTTCATTGCACCGATGGTATCGGCCCCGACGCGCCTCAGGCGGCCCGCTCGTGCCAACGCTCGGGACGAACGTTCGAGGGGGTGTCCGACGCCTCGCGCCAGTCCTCGGCGTTCCGCAGCGTCAGTTCCATCGGCATCGTCTTGCGATAACCCAACAGGCGGATCACCTCGAGCACGTCCGTCCACGTGGGGTACGTCCGCGCGTTGGCCTTCTTGAAGGCCTCGATGGCCATCAGGAACAGGAACTGTTCCTGGGTCATCTCGCCCTCTTCGGCGCTGCGTGTGAAATCGCTCAGCCGACGCCCCGCCCCGCGCCGACGCTCAAACCCGCTGGGGTTGCCCCCCGACTGGGCCGCGAGCGCCTTGCGTCGATCCGTGAACAGACGTCGATCCACCACCCCCGATCCGGGCGGCGGCATGGAAGGCTCGGGAGTGGGCTCGGGGGCGCGATGGTCGCTCATGGGCGGGATCCTTTCGATCCCGCCCCGGCGCTACGGGCGCACGGCGGGATCAGAAATCGTCGTCGTCTTCGTCGCCATCGTCATCGTCACCCGTGCCGTCGTCATCGAACTCCTCGGTGTCGTCTTCGAGGAAATCCTCGTCTTCCTCGTCGGCATAATCGTCACCGTCGCCAAGGTCGTCCTCGTCGCCAAAGACATCCTCGTCGTCGGCGTCGTCCTCGTCCTCGTCGAGCATCGCCACGCCCGTGCCCGGGGTGTCGTTGTCCCACGCGCCCACGGCGGCCAGGGTCGTGAACTCGTTGACGTCATCCTTGAGCAGCATCGACATGTCGCACCTTCCCATTTCTCGGCCCCGCCTTGGCGTGGGGGCGTTGAGCGTAGCGTCCGCGGATCCCCGCCGCGCACTCTCCGTCGACCAGGCCCGAACGGTTGCAATCTTCACCCGCACGACGTTCGGCCCGATGCGGCGGTACGGTACTATCCTCGACGCATAAGTCAACGCCCCCCGCCGGGCCTTTCTCCGTCCCCGGATTGTCCACAGGACCACCCCCGACCCCATGCACGAACCCCCCTCATTCCGCCCCCTGGGGCTCCTCGCCGGCGCGGTCCTCCCCGGTCTCGGGCACGTGGTTTGCGGCGAACGCAAACGCGGGCTCTTCGCCGGCGCGGGCGTCCTTGGCCTCTTCTTCGGCGGGATGTTCATCGGCGGCATCGGCGTCGTCGATCGCCAGGCCGAGCCCATCTGGTTCGTCGGCCAGGCCCTGGTTGGCCCCGTCGCCTTCGGCGTCGACGCCCTTCATCAGAACCGCTTCAAGGTCATCGATACCTCGTCACGCGGCTTGCCCATCCGTCGTCCCGCCTATCCCACCGAAGGCCGCAACCCGGACACCGGCTTTCCCGTCGAGGGTGGCACGCCCCCTTACGTCTCCTCCATCGGCAAGGTCCGCGAGATCGGCATCCTCTACGCCACGCTCGCGGGCATGATGAACCTCATCGTCCTGCTCGATGCGGCGATCCCCGGCGTTCGCGGCAAGGAGAAGGCCGCCTCATGACCCTCGCCTATCTCCCGTTTCTCGATCCCATCAACGCCAACGACTGGTGGTTCCTCCTGATCATTCCGCTGGCGCTGGGCATCAGCCTCGCCTACAAGGCCGTGCGTGTGCTCGACGAGCGCACCATCCTGCGCCAGGCGCTGGTCATGACCGTCCAGATCGTGCTGGCCATGATCGCGCTGGGCTTTGGCTGCTATCTCTTCGTCGAGCAGGTCCTCCCCCGGATCGCGCCGTACTGACCGCGCGCCGCGTGGCCGCGTTCCTTTGAATCGATTATCTCAGATAGTTCGCGCTGGCCGTCCGCATGGGTCGGTCAAGGTTCTGCACCAGGTACCGCAGCGCATCGATCCCGTGGTCGCTCCCGTCCTTCACGGGCGAGAGGCTCTGCGGGTTTTCCGGGGGGTAGTGGTACTTCTCGAGCGATTCGATCAGCCGCCGGCATCGCGCCCGAACGAAGAGCGTCACCGCACCGCTCGCCGGGCGCAGGCGCGCCCGCACCAGCGCCAGCCCCGCCTGGATGGTCATCGCCCGCGTGCGGACCTTCAGCCCCGCGCGGCGCAGGGCGGCGAC
>JABWBB010000035.1 GCA_013360675.1 Phycisphaerales bacterium
CGAGGGGCACGCCGACGAGCGGGCCCTGCTCGAGGCCTTCCGCGCTGTGGGGCATGTGCCCCCGGGGATTGTCGTGACGTGGCCGGATGATCCCGCGTGGATGGCGGGGCTGGCGCTCGCCGCCGGGCGCGGCCAGCCGCTGGCTTTCATCAAGACCCCGCGGATCGTCGGCTCGACGATGTCGATGAAGGACGCCGACGAGATCGAAACGCTGGTCGAAGGCTGGGCCTCGACGACCGACCTCGAGTGGCGCGGCATCGGCGACGCGCTCGACGCGGTCACGCTCTGTGTCAACGCCCCCGCCCGCGTCGAGCGCGCGGTCAAGGGCGAGCAGATCGCGCTGACCGACAAGATCGGGCGCATCGGCGAGGGTGAAACGGGCCAGCGCTGGGCCTGGTGCGGGCAGATCTTCGGCACGCCCGCGCAGGCGGCGTATCGCGCCATGGCCGCCCTCTTTCTCCAGCCGCGCGGCGCGTGGTTGTTCGATGGCTACCCCAACGACGAGAACTGGCGCGACTATGACATCACCCCCGCCGCCCAGGTGCTGCAGCGCGCCCGATTCAAGGTCGATCTGCACGACGCGCCCGGGCAATCGGCCGATCACTGGCGCAGCGCGGTCGCCCGCCCGCTCCACGCGGATTTGTTCATGGTGACGACCAAGGGACTTCCCGAATGGTTCGACCTGACTCCGGGCCAATGCCGCGCCGGCGACGTGCCCCTGCTCACCCGTCCCGCGCTGGTCTATGTGATTCATTCGTTCTCGGCGGCGCGGGCCGATGATCATCGCACCATCGCCGGGCGCTTCCTGCAGCACGGGGCCTTCTGCTACGCGGGGAGCGTGCACGAGCCCTTCCTGGGCGCGTTTCTCCCGCCGCAACTCTTCGCGATGCGCATGCTCACGCAGGCTCCCTTTGGTGTGGCGGCGCGGCTCGACGCGGGGCCGGCGTGGAAGATCGCGATCTTCGGCGATCCGCTCTATACCTACGGCCTGGCGCAAACGCGCGCCGACGATGCCCCCCCGCTGGCCGATGCCACGCCGCTCGATGATGGACTGCGTGAACTCCTGACGGGCGTTCAACTCGCCCAGGGTTTGCGCACACTGGCGATGCTGGCACGCGACGAAGACGCCGCGGCGCTGGCGTGCGCGCTGCTCGACCAGGAGAAGGCCCGCGTTACGCCCCGCGTCGCCGAAGAGGCGATCCTGCCCTTGCTGCGCAGCGGTCGCGCCTCGCGCGTGGCGGACTTTGCGGTGCTCGTCGAGCCCGCGGCGATGCAGGCCAGCCCCGACCTGCGCGACGCGCTGTGGCTCAGCGCCCGCCCGCTGCTGGCCGACCCCTCGATCCACCTGCTCGAGGCCCTCAGCCACAACCTGCGCAACGAGTGGGACATGACCGCCCGCGACCTGGCCGACCTGACGCGCGCGTGGATGACCAGGCACGGCGTGGAATCGGCCCGCACCATGCTCGCCCGCGTGCGACAGGCCAACCCGGACCTCGCCGCGCAGATCGACAAGGCCGCACGCGAAACCGTGGGTGAACCCTAAGCGTCGCACGCGCACGCGTAAACCACGGGGCCGGGCGGTCCCCCGCGCCGGCGCTATCGTCTTGCACGATGGAACCGCGCCCTGTCGTCGTTCAGACCGAGGATCTCTCGCCCGCGGCGGCGGCGTGGCTGGGCGAGCGCTGCAACGTGATCGTCTGCCCCTACACCGACCCCGCTCTGAACGTGCACCTGGCCCGCGCACACGCCTTGCTCGTCCGCACCTACACCCGCGTGGGGCGCGACCTGCTCGCCCGCGCGCCCAATCTGCGGGTGGTGGCCCGCGCGGGCGTGGGGCTCGAGCACATCGACATCGCCGCCTGCCGCGAGCGCGGCATCGAGGTCGTCCATACGCCCGACGCCAACTCGTCGGCCGTCGCCGAATATGTCTTCGCGATGCTGCTCGACGCGCTTCGCCCGCGTCTGTTCCTTGACGCGGCGATCACGACCGAGCGCTGGGCCAAGGCCCGGCGCGAACTCGCCGCCGTGCGCCAACTCGAGGGGCTCACGCTCGGCGTCTGGGGCATGGGTCGGATCGGCGCGCGCGTCGCCCGCATCGGTGCGGCGATGAACATGCGCGTCCTCTATCACGATCTTCTCGAGATCCCCCACGACCGCCGTCACGGCGCAACCCCCGTGTCGCGCGAGCACCTGCTCGCCCAGAGCGACGTGCTGACGCTGCACGTCGACCCGCGCCCGGCCAACCACCGCATGATCTCGCGCGAGGTGCTGGGCGCGCTCAAGCGCGACGTGGTGCTCGTCAACTGCGCCCGCGGCGTGATCGTCGACACCGCCGCCCTGGCCGAATTCCTCCGCGCCAACTCGCGCGCGCTCGGGCTGATCGACGTGCACGACAGCGAGCCCTTCGACGCGTCGTACCCGCTGCTGGGGCTGCCCAACGCGCACCTCTCGCCCCACCTCGCCGCAGCGACGCACCAGGCCCACGAGGCGATGAGTTGGGTCGTGCGCGATCTGTGGCGCGTGCTCGAGGGGCAGGCCCCCGAGCACCGGGCGCCCTAACCCCGCGACATCTCGCCTTCCAATCGCTGTCGAGCCCAGGCAGGATCAACACCGGCGATCTCGACCACCTTTTCGGGCATGTGCTCACCGTTGATGATCGTCACGCTCTTCTCGCTCACCCCCAGGGCCCGGGCCAGCAGGCGGATCACGCCCTGATTGGCCCTGCCGTCCTGGGGCGGGGCGGCGATCTTCACCTTCAGACGCTCGCCCAACCACCCGACGATTGAGTCGCGGCGTGACCCGGGAACCACGCGCAGGGCGATCCGGCAGCCCCCAGGCCGCGTATCGCCCCGTGATTCCCCGCTTTTGTCGCCCATCTGGGCTATCAGACCTTGGCGCGGGGGCAAGGTCAAGCGATGCTCTGGTATCCGTGCGAGAGAGCCGGGTGTTTGGATTGATGTGTTGGCCTGGTGTGTATGCCGGTGTGTTCGGGAGGTTTCCTTGATGCGTTCATCCGTTACCGCGTTGTTGCTCGGCGCGTCTGTTGTGCTGGCTCTGTCCCCCGCCGCCCACGCGCAGTTGCGCGAGGCCGACGTGCTGGTCGTCTATGACAGCCGCGTGCCCGATTCGCTGAGCGTGGCCGAGTATTACGCGGGCAGCGCGAAGGTGCCCGGGGGCGCGGGCAACCAGCCCGGCAAGCGTCCGGGCGTGCGGGTGTTCAATCTCGCCTCGTCGGGCGCGCCCGTCGCCGCCCCGGGCAACATCTCGTGGACCGACTTTGTCGCGCGTCTGCGCGACCCGATCCGCGCGCACCTCAACGCCACCAACACCGTCACGCAGGTGCGCTGCCTGGTCACCACCAAGGGTCTCCCCCACCGCCTGCTCGATACCGACTTCCCCGCCGCGGGCGACAACCCCGGCAACTTCATCGGCGAACTCAACCTCGAAGACGCCACCTGCGCCAGCGTCGACGCCGAGCTCGCCTTGCTCTGGCAGGACCTCATCGCGGGGGAGAACGGCAACGCGGCCGACTCCAAAGCCGACGGCCTCATCATCAACCCCTATTGGCGCTCGGCGCTCCCCATCACCGCCTTCTCGAACGCATCGATCCAGACACCCAAGACCTTCACCTACGCGGCGTTCGGGCCGCTCTGGTCGCTGGGCGGCTCGGGCGCGACGCGCCTGACCGCGGGCGACATGCTGCTCGTCGCTCGCCTCGACGCGCCCAGCGTCGCCGATGTGCGGGCGATGATCGATCGCGCGTGGAACATCTACGCCAACGTCGACACCGCCGCCCTGCTGCTGGACGAGTCCGATTCCAACGCCATCGCCGACGGCGCGGGCAACGACGAGCTCGACAACAACAACGGGGCGTGGGCCGCGCTCCGCGCCGCGGACGACTACGAAACCACGCGCGACCAGATCGCCGCCGACGGGCGCTGGCTCCCCGCGATGGTGCGCTACAACGCGCTGGCGGGCGTGGGCCAGTTCTTCGTCGGGCCCAACCTGGCCTTCGCCGGCGGGCATGGCATCCTCGTCACCAACCCCGTGCTGCTCGTGGGCACCTATGGCGCGAACCACAACGGCGTGCCCGCGCTCGCCGCGGGCGGGTCCTCCAACACCACCTACGCCCTGAGTTACAACCTCGCCCCCGGGGCGATCTTCAACACGATCGAGAGCTACAACGGGCGCGACTTCGCGGGCCTGGGCCAGAACCCATGGGTGCAACAGCAGCAACTCAGCGCGTTCCTCGCCGCGGGCGGCACGCTGGGGATCGGCAACGTGTGGGAGCCGCTGGCCGACAGCGTGCCCGACAACCAGTACCTCGTGAGCAACTTCCTGCTGGGGAATCTGGCGTGGGGCGAGGCCGCGTGGACGAGCATCCCCGCGCTGAGCTGGATGCAGATGGTCGTGGGCGACCCGCTGGCCCGCGTCACGCGCTCGAGCGAAGACATCAACGCCGATCTGCGCCTCTCGATCGATGACCTGTACGCGTGGGAACAACTCGGCCCGACGGCACCGCGCAAGGACGTGAACCGCAGCGGCACCGCCGACGCGACCGACCGCGCCCACGTCATCCGCTCGCTGCGCGCCCACGAGCGCGACGACCTGATGAACCGGCGACCGTGACGGCTGGGAGATGCCCGCCCACCAGGCCCTGCGGTCACGACTTGCACGCGGCGTAAACGATGGTTGTTGAAACCCATCGCGCGGGCTGACTGGTCGGGGTGCCACCACCCGCCGCGTCCTCGCGGCGCGTGGTGCATGCCCTCGCAGTTCGCACGACGCGCGGGCGACGGTCCGCCCGCGGGTCGTGGCACCCTGCCCGACGTTCTAGAACAGCAGGTCGGCGATCCCGAGCAACCCCAGCGCGAGCGACACGATCCCGTTGATGGTGAAGAAGGCCATCTGCAAGCCGCGCTCACCCCGGCGCGCCACGATCACGTGCTCGATGATCAGCAGCACTCCCACCATCGCCACGCCCACGCCAAAGACCATCTCCAGCCGCGCCGATGCCGACCACGCCGCCAGCAGGCACAGCACCGCCCCCGCGTGCAGCAGGCGGCTGACCCACGCGGCTCCTGCGTTGCCCATCCGCGCGGGCACGCTCTTGAGGTCCTTCGACCGATCAAACGCCTCGTCCTGCATCGCGTAGATCACGTCGAACCCCGCCACCCACGCCAGCACAAACCCCGCCAGCCACCAGGGCGTGGGGCTGGCCAGCGCGCCCGGATCGACGGCGATCGTTGCCGCTACCACCGACATCGCCAGCGATGACCCCAGCACCACGTGGCACCACGCCGTGAAGCGCTTGGTCAGCGAATAGAACCCGATCCAGGCGAGCACGGGCCCGCTCATCCACAGGGGCCACGGGTTCGCCCACGCCTTCTGAAACACCCACGTCGCCCCCACGAACAGCGCCGCCGCGAACAGCGCGACCGACCACCCCAGCACCGGCCCCACCCGGCCCGAAGCGAACGCACGCCCGCGGGTCCGGGCGTTCTCGGCGTCGATCCGCCGATCCAGCAGGCGGTTGACCACCATCGCCCATGTCCGCGCCAGCACCATGCAGATGACGACGAGCGCGAGCTTGCCCCAGAAGGCGGGCCACCCCTCGCCGCCGCGTTCCGGCCCGGCCAGGAACGCGGCCAGCACGGCCAGGGGCAGCGCAAAGACCGAGTGCGACAACTTGATGTCCGCTGCGATCAGCCGCAGGCCCCCGCCAAACCCAAGTCTTGCGTCGACAGAGGCGGGCGAGGCGGGCGGCTCAACAACATCAACGGCGTTGGTCGTCATGCCCGAAGCCTAAGCGGGCGATGATCGCGGGCCAAAAACGCAGAAGACCCTGCCCGGGATTCGATCCCCGACAGGGTCATTCGTTTGAACAAGCGACGCGTGTCAACGCGTTGAGGGTCAGGCCGCCCGGGGACGATCGTCGTCGCCATTGGCCGACTCGAACACCTCGCGCACCTTGGCAAAGCGGGCCTCGACGTCGGCCAGCGCCTCCTCGACATTGCGGATCGAGTCCATCGGACCCGTCAGCCGCGGCGACCATTCCGCCCGACGCTCATTCCCGGGGAACGGGATGATGTCGGGGTTGGCCTCAACGCGACGCAGCTTCAACTTGGGCATGGAAGTCCCTCCTCCGGCGCACCTTCCGGCGCACCGTCTGGACATCGACTTTCGCCCTGGCAGTCTTCTCCTGCGGTCCTTCATCGCCGTCCCCTTGGGCCTTCCTGGCCCGAACAAGCCTTTGGGCTTGCCTCGCTTACCATGATCTTCGGACGTATCGGCAAACGTCCCATACGCAGGCCGCAATCTGCATGCCCCGAATGGGTGGACCGATAACTCGATGTCACTTGGCGCTGGGGTGCGACACGGCCGGAGCGGCCCGCTGACCCACCTTGGGCTCGGTCCCGGCCCGCAGCCGCCGGATGTTCGCCCGATGCGTCCAGACCACCAGCACCCCCAGCAGGCTCGCCAGGATCAAGAACGCAAACCCATGACTGAACACAGAATGCGCCCTGTTGGCTAGCGTCTCGCCCGGCCCAAGCCAGGCAAAGACCCCCACCACCCACAACGGCAACGTGGCCCCGCCCACGATCGAGGCCAGGCTGATATACCGCCACCGCCACAGCATCAACAGCCAGAGCGCAAAAACACCCGCCCCAGCCAGGGTAAGCACCGGAAACACGCCCAAGAGCGCCCCCAGCCCCGTCGCCACGCCCTTGCCCCCCTTGAACTTGAGCCAAGGGCAGAAGACGTGCCCGAGGACCGCGGCGGCCATCGCCGCCAGCCAGAGCCAGGCTTCTTGCGCGGGAACATCCACCCGTCCCAAGGCGCCCAGCGCCCACCCGGCGCCCAGCGTGGGAAGGAGGCCCTTGAGCAGGTCGAGCCCGAAGCAGAGGAAGAAGTAGCGTTTGCCCAGGATGCGCCCGACGTTGGTCGCGCCGATGTTCCCCGAGCCGGCCTTGCGGACATCGATGCCCTTGGCCCGCCCGATGAGCAGCCCGAAAGGGATCGACCCCGAGAGAAATGCCAGCACAATCCATGCGAGTTCGGGTCTCATGGCGGCGGATGGTACACCATGCGGCTGAAAGCCCCCGCCCCGCCCGCCCAACAATGAAGTGCCATGTACGCCGGGGATGACGCCATGCACGCCACGATCAACAACCCGCACCCGATGGCCGGCCCGGTGACGACCAGCACCGAGCGCAACTTCGCCCTGGCCGCCCACCTGCTGCTGCTGGCCGGGCAGGTGGTGCCCGTGGTGCCCTCGCTCATCCTGTGGCTGGTGAAGCGCGACGAATCGGCCTTCATCGACGACCACGGCAAGGAAGCGGTCAACTTCCAGATCTCGCTGCTGATCTACGTCATCATCGGCATTGTGTTGACCCCCGCGTGCGGCATCGGCGCCTTCCTGATCGCCGGGGTCTACGTGCTGGCCATCGTGACGATGATCATGGCGTCGATCGCCGCCAGCAACGGGCGCTACTACCGCTACCCCATGTGCATCCGCATGATCCCCTGAGATCACGGGCGGTCTGTCCACACCGCATGCACGAACGCCGCCGCGTCGCAACAATGACGCGAGGGCACTCATGCGATACACCACCGCGCTGACCTACACCGATCGGCCGAGCAAGGCGGCGTACATCGCCGACAAGTACCGGGCGATCCTGGGCGCGAGCGTGCTCGATGTCGGCTGCGATCAGAAGCACCTGCAGCCCCTGCTGCCCAAGGACGCGGCGTACACGGGCGTCGATCTGGGCCCGCCCGCGGACGTGATCGTGAACCTGGACAAGGAAGACCTGCCCTTTGCGGCGGGGGCGTTCGAGACGGTCATCGCCGCCGACGTGCTCGAGCACCTCGACCGCCTGCACCACGTCTTCGATCGGTTGTGCACGATCGCACGCTCGCGCGTCATCATCGCGTTGCCCAACCCGCTGCGCAGCCTCTTGCTGGCGCTGCACGAAGGGACCGGGGGCGAGAATCTCAAGTTCTACGGCCTGCCCACAGAGCCTCCCGACGACCGGCACCGCTGGTTTTTCGGTTACAACGAGGCCGAGCGCTTCCTGCGCGAGCGGGGATCGAAGCACGGGATGGTGATCGAGCAGGTGGACGCCCACGAGCGGGGATTACCGCCTATTACCGGCGCCAACGGACGCAACCTCGCCGCCTCGCCCAACGCGGCCCACGGGACGATCTGGTGCGTGCTGGTTCACGCGGGGGCATCGCGCGTCTAGCGTGGGTCGCCCCGTACACTTGCCGCGTCATGTCGCTGCTCCAGGCCGCCAACCTCCGCAAGAGTTACGCCGGACGACTGGTCGTCGACGATGTGTCGTTCCACGTCGAGCCGGCGGAGGTGGTGGGCCTGCTGGGGCGCAACGGCGCGGGCAAGACCACCAGCTTCCGCATGACCATCGGGATGATCGACCCCGACCCGCCCGCCAACGGGCGAAAATCGCGCGTGGCCTTCGACGGGCACGACGTGAGCACCCTGCCCATGTACAAGCGAGCCCGCCTGGGCATGGGCTACCTCAGCCAGGAGCCCAGCGTCTTTGGGCGGCTCTCGTGCGAGGACAACCTGCTGGCCATCCTCGAAACGCTGAGCCTGCGCCGCCAGGAGCGCCGCATCCGAGCCGCGGCGTTGCTCGAACAGTTCGGCCTGGCGCACAAGGCCCGCCACCATGCCCGCACGTGCTCGGGGGGCGAGCGTCGCAAACTCGAGATCGCGCGGGCGCTGGTGACGCAGCCCAAGCTCATCCTGATGGACGAGCCCTTCAGCGGCGTCGACCCGATCGCGGTCGAAGACCTGCAGGGCGAGATCCGCCGCCTGGCCGACCGGGGGATCGCCTTCCTCATCACCGACCACAACGTGCAGCAGACGCTGCGCGTGTGCGACCGGGCGTGCATCATCGATTCGGGTCGGAAACTCGCCGAGAACACCCCGCGAGCTCTGATCAACGACGAGATGGTCCGCCGGGCCTACCTGGGCAACCTCTTCCGCGGCGACGAGTTCGACCACCACCACGCCGGGGCGGCGGCCCGCTAGGGCGCGGTAGGATCCCCACCATGCGACCCCTCCTGCTTCTTCTCGGCGTTGCCCTGCTGGCCGGTTGCTCGAGCCGTCGCATCGCCATCACCAGCGAGCCCACGGGCGCGCTCGTCACCGTGAATGACGTCGAGGTCGGACGCACGCCCGTCGAGGCCGAGTTCACCTACTACGGCGTGTATGACGTGCGCGTCGAGGCCAAGGGCTTTGAGCCGCTGCGCACCCGCGCCCGGGCCAACGCCCCCTTCTACGAATACCCGCCCGTCGATTTCATCGCCTCGACAACCCCGCCGGCCAAGGACACGGTCATCCGCTGGCACTTCCGACTCGAGCCCTCGCTCGAATCGACGCTCGGGTCTGAAGAGTTCGAACGCACGCTGCTCGAGCGGGCCCGCACGCTCCGCGGCAAGGTCGATACCAAGTAAGGCCTCGCGCCAGGCGCACTAGGCCTTGCCCAGTTCCCGCGCCGGCACGCCCACGACGCGCGCGCCGTCGGGCACATCGCGGATGACCACGCACCCCGCGCCGATGACCACGCCGCGCCCGATCCGCACGCCCGGCAGCACGCGCGCTCCGATGCCCACCAGTGAGCCCGAGCCGACGCGCACGCGCCCGCCCAGCACCGCGCCGGGCGCGACATGCACGTTGGATTCGAGTTCGCACTCGTGCTCGATCACCGCCGCCGTGTTGATGATGGCGTGCGCCCCCACCACCGCGAAGCTGTGCACCACGCAGCGCGGCCCGGCGTAGGTCCCCGCGCCCAGCGTCGCGCTCGCCTCCACGCTTGCGCCCGGGTGGATCACGCGTGCCGCGTCGCTCCCCAGGCGTTCGATCACCTTCGCGCGGGCGGCGAGGTTCCCCAGGGCGATGATCCACCCGCCCGATGCATCGACATCGTTCAGCGAGCCCAGGCGCGTCACGCCCAGGCGCAGCGCCGCCGGGCTGGCGTCGTCGTCGTACACGCCCGCGAGCGAGAAGCCCGCACGCCGGGCGGCCTCCCCCACCACCAGCGCGTGCCCCCCGCCGCCGATGAGCGTCAACGCGCGTTGTTCGTTCGGCTCGTCCATGGTGACCCCTCTCTATCGGCGCGCGAAACACATGACCTGCGGCCCGTTCCTGCTCAGTCGCCCCCCTGGCGGCGGCGCTTGATCTCGCCACGCTGCTTCTTCGCGGTCAGGCGGCGTTCCTTCGAGCCCCGGGTGGGCCGGGTGGCGCGACGGACGCGCGGGCGGACCATCGCCTTCTTCACCAGCACGCCCAGCCGCTCGAGGCAGGCCTCTTTATTGGCGACCGCCGAGCGGCTCTCGCCGCACTCGATCAGGATCTCACCCGCCTGTGTCGTGCGCGAACCGGCGAGCGCCAGCAGCCGCTCTTGCTGCTGGGGCGCCAGGCCCAGGGCCTCGACGCGGACGCGCAGGCGGCATCGCGTGGCGACCTTGTTGACGTTCTGTCCGCCCGGCCCGCTCCCGGCCTGAAAGGCAAAGTCGAGATCGCTCTCGTCCACCTCGACCCCGGGCCCGAGCCTCACGCGTCCCATGCCGCCTCCCGTCGTCCCGCATGTTTGCCGCGGGCGCTCTTGCCTGTTCACCCTAGCATCTCGCCATGCACAAGGCCGATCTCGTCTCTGCCCAGGCCCGTGAGTGTCATCGGCGATGGCTGCTCGAGGTGACGCAGATTCCCACCGCCGCCGGTCGTGAATCGCGCGTCATCGCCTGGATCGAGGCCTTTGTCCGCGAGCGCCCCGATGTGGTGCTGTCCCGCGACCCCGCGGGCAACCTCGTGCTGCGCCTGGCCGCCGACGCCAACCCCGCGACTCCCGCCCTCTACTTCACCGCGCACCTCGACCACCCGGCCTTCGTGGTGGAATCGGTCGACAATGCGTCCGAGTTCATCGTCTCGTTCCGGGGCGGGGTGATGGACGACTATTTCAAAGACGCGCGAATCGACCTCTTCGACGCCGCCGACACCAGGCACCCCGCGGCGTTGCTGGGCGAGGCGGCGTCGGGCGACTCCGCCTTCAAGCATTATCGATGCCGCACCGATCGCCCCTCTGCCGCGCTCAAGCCGGGCGATGTCGGCGTATGGGCGCTTCCCGCGGCTCACATCAGCGAGGGGCTGGTGCACACGCCGGCGTGCGACGACCTCGCCGCCGCCGTCGCCGCTCTGGCCGCATTCGATGAACTTCGCGCGAGCCCCCCCGCTTCGGCGATGCCGGTGCGTCTGCTCTTCACGCGGGCCGAGGAGATCGGCTTTGTGGGCGCGATCGCCGCCACGCGCCACGCGACGATGCCCAAGGGCTCGCGGGTGATCGCGCTGGAAAACTCGCGGAGTTTCAGCGACAGCCCCATCGGCGCGGGGCCGATCGTCCGCGTGGGCGACCGCCTCAGCATCTTCTCGCCCACGCTCACCGACGCCGTCGCCAGGCGCGCCCAGGACCTGGGCGGCCCGCAGCCGACAGCCCGCGACACGATCAAGCCCGGGGCGTGGCGCTGGCAGCGCAAACTCATGGCGGGCGGGGCGTGCGAGGCCTCGGTCTTCTGTGAAGCGGGGTACGAAGCGACCTGTGTCTGCCTGCCCCTGGGCAACTACCACAACATGGCCGATCTCGACGCGGTGCAGGCGGGGACCAACACCACCCCGCCGCGGGTGGGGCTTGAGTTCGTCAGCCTTGCCGACTTCGAGGGGATGGTGGATCTCCTGATCGCATGCGGCAATCACCTGCCCCACGCCGCCCCCAAGGCCCCCCTCTTCGATTCGCTTTTTGACAAGGGGCGGCATGTGCTGGAGGCCTAGCCCCGCAGGTCGAGCGATTTGCGAAGCCGGTCCGCATCGGCGGCGGCCTTCGCCGTGGCGTTGATCTCTTCCCAGCGGGCCACCAGCGGCGCCTTGGGGGCCTTGAGCGGAATCCTGTTCCTCAGGTTCTGCCCGAGGGTCGCCTCGAGACGTGCCTGCATCTGGTCGGGGTTGGGAGTGGGTGGAATGCGGCTCATCGCCGCAACATCAAGCCGCCCCGAGAGGAGCGACAGCCCGGAGGCGAAGTTGGTCAGCGTGCTGGCAAGTCATGCCGCTGTGGTGGTTTAGCGTGATCGCCTTCCCCATGAGCGGGGGGTCACGATAATGCCATTCGGGCCCGGGTTACCTCGGGCGGCGTGTTGCAACCCAGAGGCACGGCAGAGGGTATCGTGGGGTGCCGGTTGTGCTTGTGGCGACCTGAAGTCTCGGCCTGCGCTTTGACGCGGGGCCGGAGGCGCTGTACAACATCCCTCCGCGCCCTGCAGGGGCACGGCCAGAATCGGAGTCCTTTATGCGTACCGCAGTTCTCGTGCTTGCTTCATTGGCCACCCTCACGCTGGCGGGGTGCGCTTCGCCCGGGCCTGGCCACGCCGCCGATCGGCGCAAGGTCAAGGAAAACCTCACGCCCGAGCTGCTGACGCTCAACGAGCGTCACATCGAGGTGGAGAACCGCCTGCTCGTGGGCTTCAACACCAACATGCGGATGTTCTGGTCGGACCTGTCCCGCGCCAGCCACACCGACCGTCCCTCGCGCCTGACGCCCGGCCCCATGCCGCACTAAGACGCGCGATTCGAGCACGACGTTGTTTCAAGAGAACGGCACGCCCACGCGTGCCGTTTTTTCATGCATGCCGTTCTTGGTCGTTCCCCTGCTTCACATCGTCCTCACGATCGCGCTCAAGGGCCGCTGGGTGTTGATGTTCATGATTCTCCTGACCTGGGTATCCCTCGCGATCTGGACCATTGGCTTTCGAATTCGGTGAAGTCGACCGAACGAGCACGAAAAAACCCGCCGGGTGTCGGCGGGTGTGTGGTGAAACATCGGTTGTGCGTCGCGGACTCAGATCGACGTGTACTGCCCGCGCGACTGCTTCTTGAACAGCTTGCGATGGCGGATGAGGCACTGGTTGACGATCGTGCGGAAGTTCTCGGCGGTGGTCTGGTAGCCCGCATCTTGCACGGCCTGGGCCACCTCGGTCACGCCCATCGTCTTGCCCTTGAGCACCTTGTGCAGAGCCTCGGCGAGGTTCGATTCGTTCTTCGGGCGCTTGCGGCCCGTGCCGCGGGCGTGCCCGCCCAGCGCGAGGATCTGCTTGTCGAACTCCTGCACCTTGGCCAGCAGGCGGTCGCGCTGACGCTCCAGGCGACGCACGTTGCCCTGCCGACGGCGCAGCTCCGCCTGCAACTGGGTCAGAGGCATTCCAGACAATCCACGCTCTGCACTCTTCTTCGCCATTCGGGCCTCTCCTTGCTCTGAAACCAATACACGCTGCCACGCCGCACCGTGCCGCGGGCCGCTTCCCCAATCAAAGCCGAGGGCCGCTTCCCCACATACTCCAATCATCCTAGGTTCATGTTCGCTCATGATCAAACGTGCGACGTGGCCCTCGCTCGCCTCTCGCACGCTCGATTCGCTTCGATTCTCGAACGAAACACGCAACACACACTCGCCTCCGGCCGCCGGATTATGCAGTTAATACACTCAGCAACTACCGATCGCGTACGGCATGTGTAAGCATGCGCGGGAGTAGAATGTCTTACGATCGATACTTCACTGGCGACCATTGATACCGCCCGGAGGCGTTTCGCCGCGTGTTGGCGTGGAAATACGCGATGGCTCTGGACATGCGCGATCAGCCGTGTGTCCGCACGCCCATCCGCGCCAGCAGGCCTTCGAAATGATCGTGCCCGTAGAACTCAATGACGACGCGCCCGCGCACGCCCTTGCGATCGGCGCGGATCATCACCTTCGTGCCCAACTGGTCGGCGATCTGCTTTTCGAGGTCGGCCAGCACCATGGCCCGCGGCGAGGGCTTCCCCGCGGAGGGCTTGGCCGCGTGCATCCGCTGGCATTCCCGCTCGAGCTTGCGCACGCTCCAGGCCTGAGCCGCGGCCTGCACGGCGAGCGATTCGCGCACCACGCCCGCGGGCGCGCCCAGCAGCGCTCGCCCGTGCCCCATGCTCAACTTCCCCTGCTCCAGCAGCGTCGCGATCGAATCTTCAAGCTCTGTCAGGCGGATCAGGTTCGTCACCGTCGAGCGGTCGAGCGCGACGCGCTCGGCCACCTGCGTCTGCGTCATACCGAATCGCTCGCACAGCCCACGCAACGCGTGCGCCCGCTCCATCGCGTTGAGATCTTCCCGCTGAACATTCTCCACCAGCGCCCATTCCGCGGCTTCCTCATCCGCCAGGTCGCGCACCAGCGCAGGAATGTGTGTCAGTTGCGCCACGCGGCTGGCCCGCCACCGGCGCTCCCCCACCACCAGCTCATACCGCCCCGCGCCGAGCGCGCGAACGATCACCGGCTGCATCACCCCGGAGCGGCGGATCGACGAGGCCAACTGCTCGACCGAGGCCTGGTCGATCGTCCGCCGCGGCTGGAATGGGCTGGGCACGACCGCGTCGAGCGGGAGCATGCACAACCCCTCGTGCTCCGCCGATTCAACGTCCTGCTTGCCATGAATATCCCGCGGGCGGCCCGACGCCTGGGCGGGCGTGACTTTTTCACCGCCGCTTCGCGCACTACCACCTCGGGTGTCCGCGGCGCGACCGGAGAGATCCGTCCCTCCGGCGCTCTCGGCGGCACCGGGTCGACCACTCGAAGGCGAGCCAAACCCGGCCCCCGGACTCGATGCGCTATCCACATTCTCGTCACCCTCGACTGTTGTCTTGGTAGTTATAGGACTATAAGTTGGTGCGTGTACGTCTTCTGTGTGGGTGTCGACGCGCACGGGAGATAGTCCGATAAGACTACCAAGCCCCTTTCCAAGGCGACGGGGCTTGTTTTTATCGGCGGATTGGCTTGGTTTGTTCGTCATGGCGTGATTTTCCGGATGCATTGGGGAGAACGCGACCTGCAACGATACCAGAATCGGCGAAATGTCGCGAACGGCGATTCATTCTGATAGTGTTTCGCGCATGGCGCACGAGATCGAGATTGTAAGCCGCGGGGTGCTGATCGCCGAAGGATGCGTGCTGCTCTGCCGCAACAAGAAGCACGGCCATTCCTATCTGCCCGGCGGACACGTCGACCCCTTTGAAACCGCGTCGCACGCACTGGCCCGGGAGATGATCGAGGAGGCGGCACTGTCCATCCGGGTGGGGGGGTTGCTGCTCGCCTCGGAGAACTCGTTCGTCCAGAATGGAAAGCCGCGGCACGAGATCAACCTGGTGTTCCACGTGGAACACCCCCACTCCCATGCCGGCACATCCCACGCGGCCACACCAGGCGAGGACAGTTCGTCTGTGACAAGAGAGCATGGTGCTTGCGGAGCTGACTCGGCCCCCTCCCCCATGGTGCCTGACCATAGACATACAGCGGCATCCGCTGAGCCTGGCCAGGCCTCGGCACGGGTGGGATCGGGCAAAACCAAGAGCGACGGCGGCTCCATGTTCCACGTGGAACCTCAAGAAGCCCACATCGAGTTCTGGTGGTGCCCCCTGAGCGATCTGGCAAAGGCAGGGTTCGTGCCGGAATCATTGCGGCTCTGGCTTGAATCGGGGCCATCAGACGGGCCGACCTGGTTGAGCGCCCTGGAAGCGCCCCCCCTGCCTGAGCCTGCTTGATTCAACCGGACCGGCTCAGCAATGCGCAGTTGTGTCACAAAGACCTGCCAGGTTCGCGGCACGGTTTAACAGCACCGTGTCGAAACACCTGTCGCATGAACCCCCATGACGCGTCGCCACGGTAGCGTGCTCGCGCGCGACCCACACCCCATGAGGCTTGGGGTGCCGAAGCCGCTGACGACGGTTCAATGGAGGTCCGTGCTGCGGAATCGACCTTGTGCTGTGCATTAACACAATGCCGAAATCGGATTCTATTACGTCCTATAACCTTTACGTGTGTCCACGGGTTCGACCGGGGCGAGCAGCTCCGACTCTCCTGCGTGACGCGTGCGCCATCGTCATGGAGTCTGCGCCTCGATTGACTGCCAGGACTCGCAACGACCGAGGGGTCGTGGAGTGACCGCTGCCGCGGCGAACGGGATCGCGGGAACCGTTGGACACTCGTCGCTCGCGTGTCATGCGGCACGCGGGCCTCATGGCACCTCGCGCCATGAGTGATCCCCCACCTTGGCGGGGTATTTCTACGTCGCGGAATGTTACTCGAAGTGCTCATCGCCACCGATGTTGCGCGTTCACCGTACCCGATAGAAGTGCCGGGGTCACTCTACCCCGAGCGTCATCGGCATCTCCTCGAGAAATGCGCGGAAGTAATCATGAACAGATTCGCACGAGTGGCGTTGTCCTGTGTCCTGGGTGTTGTCGCGTTGGCGCACGCGCAGGGTGAAGCCAAGCCAGCCGTTTCGCCCGGGGATCTCCTGCTGGGGACGACCTTGCCGCTGAACGGGCCGACGGCTCGTCTCGGGCAGGACATGAAATCGGGGATCGAGGCGGCGCTGGGCGAAGTGAATGCCGCGGGTGGCATCGGCGGGCGCAAGATCCACCTAGTCGCGCTGGATGACGGGTATGAGCCTGATCGGGCGGCGGCCAACGCCCGGGCGCTGATCGAGAAGCACGGCGTGCTGGCGATGGTGGGGTGCGTGGGCACGCCCACGGCGGTGGCGACGATTCCGATCGCCGTGGAGTCGAAGACCCTCTTCTACGGCGCGTTCACCGGCGCCGGGGTGTTGCGCAAGGACCCGCCCGAGCGTTACGTGGTGAACTTCCGCGCCAGTTACGCGCAGGAAACGGGCGAGATGGTGGACGCGCTGGTGGCGCACGCGGGGCTCAAGCCCGAGGAAGTCGGGTTCTTCACGCAGCGGGATGCCTATGGCGATGCGGGGTACTCGGGCGGGATGGCCGCCCTGCGCCGGCACGGGCTGAAGAATGACGCGGCGGTAGCGCACGGGCGGTATGAGCGGAACACGGAAGCGGTGGAGAATGCGCTGGCGGACTTGATGTCGGCGTCGGTGCCGGTGCGCGCGGTGATCATGGTGGGGGCGTACCAGCCCTGCGCGAAGTTCGTGCGCCTGTCGCGGGAAATGGATTTCTCGCCGGTGTTTCTGAATGTCTCGTTCGTGGGAACGGAGGCGTTCATCGAGGCCGCGGGCACGGCGAGCGAAGGGGTGATCATCACGCAGGTGGTGCCCGCGATCAATGATGACTCGCCCGTCACGCGGGCGTATCAGACTGCGCTCCCGATGTGGTCGCCCGGGGCCAAGCCGGGGTACGGGTCGCTGGAGGGGTATGTCGCCACGCGGATCCTGCTGCGGGCGATGGCGCAGGTCCAGGGCGAGGTGACGCGCGAGGCGCTGGTGGATGCGCTGGAGGGGATGGGCGATTTTGAGATCGGCCTGGGGACCACGCTGTCGCTGTCGAAGACGGACCACCAGGCGAGCAATGGCGTGTGGCCGACGATCGTGCGCGATGGACGCGCCGTGTGGATGCCCTGGTCGGCGCTGGGCGGCTCGCGCGTGGGAGGGGTGCCCGAGTGAACGATCGCTCACAGACCGGCTTTGGACGGCGCGGGCCGCGCCTGGTGTGGACGCTCGCCGGGATCGGCGCGGTGTCGGCGCTGCTCACGGTGGCGGGGCTGTCGTGGGCATTGCAGCGCGGCACCGCGCTGCGCGAGAGCGTGACGCAGGTCGAGTCGATCAGCGAGCCCCTGCTGCTGGAGCTGGAGCGGACGGAGGGGCTGCAGATTGGGGTGATCGCACGGGTGCTGGCGAAGGATGACGCCACGGTGGTGGTGGCCGGTTCTGCGGCGGCGGCGGCGCGGCTGGAATCGCTGCGGCTGCTGACAGTCCAGCTGAAGAGCCACGGCGTGGACATCCGCGACACGGCGCACAACATCATGACCCAGATCAACGCGCTCGACGTCTATGAGCAGAGCGCGGTAGCCTGGTCGGTGCGTGATCGCCAACGCAAGGCTCAGACCAAGGCCGCGCATGACGAGGTGGTCACGGCGATCGAGGAGATGACCAGCGCGGCGAGCACCGCGCATGGGCGGTCGCGGCTCGAGCGGCTGTAGAAGATCCGCGCCCTGGACCAGGCCGACGCCCAGGCCCAGCGCGCCATCGCGATGGACATCATCAGTGAGGGCGACCAGACCGCCGAACTGTCATCGATCTACAGCGAGCTGTCGGAGATCCGCCTGCTGGTGGAACGGGTCGACGACTGCGCGAGCATCGAACAGCTGGCGAGCATGCGGGACAACCGGTTCACACCGTCGCTGATGCGACTGCGCACGGTGGTGGGGCAGCGGGCGGCGGGCGGGCGCACGCTCGAGGCGATTCCCGCGGAGGCGGTGACGAGCCTGGCGCAGATGCTCTTCGGGCCCGGCTACACGTTCGAATCGTCGCAACTGGGCACGGGACAGGATGGGCTCTACGGCTCACATCTCGAACGCTGCCGCCTGGAAACCGAAGGGGAGCGGATCCGCCACCAGGCGTTTCTTGCCATGAGCGCGTCGCGTCAGGCCCGGCGCGAACTACGGACGCGCTGCGAGGAGGTCGTGGTTCGGCTTCAGGCCGAAGCCCGCGACGCGATGGCGACGGTGTGGGTGCTGTCGATCTCGACGGGCTTGGGGTCGGTGCTGGGGCTGCTGGGGATCGGCGGGGTGGTGGCACGCTCGATCCGACGCCAGGCGGTAGAGCTCGAGGCGTCGGAGGTGGCGGCGACCTCCGCGAGCGTCGCCAAGAGCGAGTTTCTGGCGAATATGAGCCACGAGATCCGCACGCCGCTGACGGCAATCATCGGCTATGCGGACGTGCTGCGCGAGGACAAGGAGGTGTCGTCCTCGGAGGAGAAGCGCGGGCAGGTGGTGGAGACGATCCGCGTCGCGGGGCTGCACCTGCTGACGGTGATCAACGACATTCTTGATCTCTCGAAGATCGAGGCGGGCAAGATGCGGGTGGAGGCGGTGGAGACGGATATCCCCGCGCTGCTCTACGATGTGGAATCGCTGATGCGTCCCCGGGCCGCCGGCAAGGGCGTGCGCCTGGATGTGCGCCCGCGGACGGAGGTCCCCTCGATGGCGTTGACGGATCCGACGCGGCTTCGGCAGATCCTGATGAACACGATCGGCAACGCGGTGAAGTTCACGCAGGACGGAAGCGTGGAGGTTCACGTGGTGTGGGAGGACAAGGGCGAACAGGGCGGGGTGCTCACGTTCGATATCGAGGACACGGGCACGGGCATGACGCCCGAGCAGGCGTCGCGCCTCTTCCAGGTCTTCTCGCAGGCGGATGCCTCGACCACGCGGAAGTTCGGGGGAACGGGGCTGGGGCTGGTGATCTGCCGTCGGCTGGCGCGGCTCATGGGAGGCGACGTGCTGCTGGCGTGGAGCGAGCCGGGCAAGGGTTCGTGCTTCCGCGTCAGCGTCGCGATGAGCGCGGCCGCGGGGGCGACCATGACCCGCGAGCTGTCGCGCGTGCTGAAGCGGACGGACAAAGGCGGCGGGGATGGCGTGTCGTTGCACGGACGGATCCTGCTGGCCGAGGACGGGCCCGACAACCAGCGGCTGATCTCGTTCCACCTGCGCAAGGCGGGCGCGACGGTGGATGTGGCCGACAATGGGCAGATCGCGCTGGAGATGATCGAACGGGCGATCGCGTCGGGCCACCCCTATGACCTGCTCGTGTCGGACATGCAGATGCCCGAGATGGATGGTTACACCCTGGCGACGACGTTGCGCGGGCGAGGGATCGGCGTCGAAGCGCTCCCCATCGTGGCGCTGACGGCGCACGCGATGCAGGGTGATCGCGAGAAGTGCCTGAGCGCCGGGTGCGACGATTACGCCGTCAAGCCCATCGACAAGAACCGCCTGCTGCACACGTGCGACCAGTGGATGCGGCGGCGCGTGGCGCGCAAGGCCGCGTGATCGTCGAGGATACGCGGGACGAGGCGTGACGCCTCAGGTCGTGGGCAGGATCACCGCGTCGCGTGGGTTAATGGCGAGGCGCACCTTGCGGGGCAGGGGCTCGCGCGCGTGCGCGGGGTTGAGTTCGGCCACGAGCAGTCGCGTGCCATCGCCCAGCGTCGCGTGGTGCTGGGCGATCTCGCCCAGATAGGTTGTTTCGATGATGGTGGCGGGCAGGCCCTCGGGCTGAGACTCGGGCATGAGCCGCAGCGCCTCGGGGCGGAGCGAGAGCGTGACGCCCTGGCCGCGGGTGAGGGTGGTGGAGTTGTGGGCTCGCAGCGGGCTGTCCGCGACGCGAAGCATGACCTGCTGGGGGTCGTCGACGATCGCGGGCACGATGTTGGTTTCGCCCAGGAACTCGGCGACGAAGCGGCTGGCCGGGGCGCGGTAGAGCGTCTCGGGCGTGCCCACCTGCACGACGCGCCCGGCGTCGAGGATCGCCACGCGGTCGGCCATCGAGAGGGCTTCCTTCTGATCGTGCGTGACGTAGACCGTGGTGATGCCCGATTCCTTGCAGATGCGCCGGATCTCGGAGCGCAGTTCGATGCGGAGTTTGGCGTCGAGGTTGGAGAGGGGTTCGTCGAGCAGCAGCACGCTGGGGCGGATGACCAGCGCCCGGGCCAGGGCCACGCGCTGCTGCTGCCCGCCCGAGAGCTGGTTGGGCTTGCGCTGGGCGTACTTCTCCATGCGTACGGCGGCCAGGGCCTGCATCACGCGCTCGTCGCGCTGGGGGCGGGGGATCTTGCGGATCTCGAGCCCGAAGGCCACGTTCTGCGCGACGCTCATGTGCGGCCACAAGGCGTAGGACTGGAAGACCATGCCCGTGTTGCGCTGGTTGGGGGGAACATGCGTGACGTCGATCTCGCCGGTGGGGGTGCGGAAGTGGATCCGCCCGGCGGTGGGATCGATGAACCCGGCGATCATGCGCAAGAGCGTGGTCTTGCCGCAGCCCGATGGGCCCAGGAGAAAGAAGAGTTCACCCGCATCGATGGCGAGTGTGATGCCGTCGACGGCGTGGGTGACGCCGCCCCCGGGGGCGGGGAAGGACTTGACGAGCGAATCGATGGTGATGGCGGTCGACACAGTGGTGCAGGGTAGCGGGGCGTCGGGGCGGGTAGAGTGGGGGTATGAAGTGGATCGCCCTGGTCTGTCTGCTGGTGGTGGGGGTGCTGTCGCCGGGCGGGTGCGCGGGCGGCGCACCGCGGGGCAGCGCGCCCGACGAGTTCTCGCTGAGTATCACGGTGCTGGGGACACGCTCGGCGACGGGCACGCCCATGGAGGCGGCGTGGTATGTCGTCGAGCCCGACGGGGCGCTGCGCGTGGCGGTGGGGGGCAGGCAGGCGACCAGCGGCACCCCGCCGCGGGTGCGGCAACTGACCCGCGCACAGATCGACGCGCTCTGGTCGCGGGTGGAGGCGTGGCGGGGCTGGGCGCCGGCCAGCGGGGGCAACCGCCCGGAGGAGGCCATCGGCGCCACCGCGCTTATTTCTGTGGCCTGGGCCGGCAACGACCGGCGGAGTTACCGCATTGATCTCGCGGGCGAGAGCGCGGCGTCGGAATCGGTGCGCGGGGTGGTGGGGGAGTTGCGCGGGTTGGCGTGGATGGGGCGGTAGTCGCGTTCAGGCACTGCGCCGGTGTGTGTGGGCTATATTCGACTCGTTTCAGTGTTGATTTGATTTGCAGATGCAGGATCATGGGTTGCGGCTCGTTCAACCTGTTATTGCATGAGAAAAGCCGGGCGTGGCCCGGCTTGGACACTACGGCGGTGACCTTATTCCCGCTCAATGCGAGTCGCATTCCAGGCTATACATAAGCGCGTAGATCCGCTCGTCCGCACCATCTCGGATGCCATTGCCGTCCAGATCTGAGCACGGATCATTCGCGATCGGAGGGGGGCTGGTTCTTGGCCCATCAGCGGCAATCAGTGCAAGGTCGTTCACCGGCGTGAAGTCATTTCCTGGGCGCGTGCGCGGCACCATCAATCGAACGCTCGTCCAGGATGCGTTCACTTCGACGGGAAACTCGAAGTAGATCGTGGACCCGACATAGACCAAGCCAACGAGGGCGCTCGAATCGCTCTCGAGGGTGAGCGCCACCCCCAGTACCCCCTTGCCCTGTGCGTCGAGGCGAAGCGCGTTGTAAGGATTTGTCTTATCCAGGCTCAGCCGGAGTTTGTGCCCATACTTGCTCGCCGTGAACTGCAGGTCGGTGGGGATCGCCGCCACAACCAGCCCGTTCTCGGGGATAGGCGTGTTGGTGCGCGCCAGGTCGAATGAGCCCCCGAGCATCACGCCGCGGAACTCTTCTCCAAATCGCATGTCGAATGTCGTACCCGACGGGACGTTGTACGTACAGGTCGTGAATGCCTGGGTCGACGCGGCTGGAACAACGACCGTGACGCCGGTCTCGCCGCCCTGGTCCTCCACGGCCTTGCCCGCCGCCTCGGCGTTGACGATGCCCTGAGGGACGATCGTCATCGTCACGTTCTTGCAGGGGTCTTGGGGCGCGAGCGTCAGCGTGGTGTCGAGCGTAATCCAGTCGTTGCGGCCCATTGCAACCATCGTGTTGTAGATCTGGCCGTTGGCTCCAGAGACGATCTTCGGCAGTAGAATATCGCGAAGACGTCGCAGGTGTTCTCTCATCAAGTCGTTGTTGCCCTCATCGCAGGCGATCTTTGCTGCAAGAATAAGATTGAATGCATCACCGATGTCTGTGTTGATCGTCTGCAAGCATGCGGTGCGCGATTCGGCGGGTAAATGGCAACAGCCCGCGTATCGATCCGCGATCAATGGCTTGATCGCCCGCAAATTCTGGCACATCTGCCGTTCACAACAGGATGTGGCGACCGTGGACCATCCCCCGGCTACAGCGAGAAGAAGTATGCCGCCGATTAGACTCTTTACCTTCATGAATATGCCCCCAGGTACTCGTTCCCGGGAGTCGCGCCCGGGAGTCGCGCCCGGGAGTCGCGCCCGGGAGTCGCGCCCGGGAGTCGCGCCCGGGAGTCGCGCCCGGGCGGAGTGAAAGTACATTAACGCTGTCGCTGTGTCAATCCCCTTGTTTCAGGGGGTGATTGATTGACACGCGTGCACCAGGATGTCAGCGCATACCGTGAGTTCGAACACACAGCGAAAGCGCCAAACAACAACACCCGGTCCTGGTGTGGGCCTGATGAGTCCGCCAACAACTCAAGCGCATTGCGGCAGCTTCATCAGTTCACGATGTGAACGTGGCTCGGCAGTCGGCTACTCCCCGCTGATTTCCTGCCAGCGCGTGACGCGGGTGCGCGCGGGGGTTGGGCTCGACGAATCAAAGGCGGTGGCGGGGATGATCTCGGCGGCGGGGTCGCCCGGGCCGCGCCACGACAGGATCAAGCCGTTGTTGCCCGTTCGCTCGTAGTACCGCACTTCGATGGTGTGCGGGCCTTTCGTAAGAGTGACGCTGGCCGATCGCGTGGTGAAGGACTGGGGGGCGTCGGCGTTGATGCGGACCACACCGTCGATGGTGAGGCGCGACCCGTCGTCGCTGCCCAGGGAGAAGGTCCACAGCCCGTCGCGCGGGACATCGATGGTGGCGGTGGCGCGGATGGCGAAGAGATCGGCGGGCATGGCGGGATGCCAGCGATTGGAGGTGTTGGGCCAATGGATGCTCTCCTCGCTGGTGGTGAGGACGGGGGAGCTCCAGTTCACCGAGGAGAGGCTGTTGATCCCACTGGGCGCGTTGAACCATTCGGTGTTGATCCCGCCGCTGGTCGAGGCGCGGGGCACATCGCAGGCAACATCGTCGAACTCGATGAACTGGCTGGCGGAGCAGGAGGCGGTGAAGGCGATCACGAGGAAGCTCTTGGCGGTCACATCGGCGCTGGTGATCGCGAAGGTGAACGACCTGGCGGTCCACGACTGGGCGGCGGCGCCCGAGGTCTGGAGGCGGCCGGCCGAGCGCACGCCCGATTGATTGATGTTCCAGGGAATGCCGTTATTGCCCAGGCTGAGCGTGGTGCCGGGGGTGACCACCAGGGCGTGGACGATGTTGTCCTGGTTCTGGGTGCCGGTGCAGCGGGTGCGATAGGTCAGGGTGTAGGTGCCGGCGGTGGTGATGGGCAGGGCCTGGATCATCGAGCGCGTGCCGCTGACGGGCGCGAGCGTGGCGACGCCGTTCTGCACCGTGAGCGAATCGGCGAACCAGCGGCTGGTGGGGTCGGTGCCGGCGCGCCAGGTGGCGGCCTGGGTGAGCGAGGATGAGAATGTGCCGTTGGAAACGTTCGCGGACGATGGCGTGGGCATGATCAGCGTGACCAACGCCACGGCCGCCAGGGTGAAACGCCGGGAGGTGCTCATGCACTCACTATCGTGCATCGACGATGCCCCGGATGGGGGCCGCGTGAGATGCACAGCGTACGGGTGTGGTCTATACGGGATTCGCACGTTCTCGGACTGTGAATGCCCGCGTGGTGACGCTTTGTGCGGCTAGTCGTCGGCGATTTCCTGCCAGCGGGTGACGCGGGTGCGTCGGATGAGCGGGGCGGCCTCATAGCCCTCTTCAGGGATGATCTCGGATGTTGGCTCGCCCGGGCCTTGCCAGTAGAGCACCAAGGCGTTGGCCCCGGTGCGCTCGAAGTAGCGAAGCTCGAAGGTGTGCGAGCCGCTCGTGAGTAAGACGGCCCCCGAGTTGAGGCTGTAGGTCTGGAGTCGGTCGGCGCTGATCACACGTTGGCCATTGATATCGAGCGTGATGCCCTCGTCGGAGCCGACGAAGAAGGTCCACAGGCCGTCATGGGGGATGACGAACGAGCCGCGGGCGCGAAGGGCGAAACGGTCTGCGCGGACCTGCGGGTGGAAGGGACGCGAGGTGTTGGGCCAGTTGAGCTGACTCTCGGAGGTGGTGAGGATGGGCGTCGCCCAGTTGATGGCGCCCAGGTTCCGCACCGAGTTGGGCGCCAGGAACCAATCGACCTGGATTGGGGCGTTGTCGCCCGATGTGGTGGCGAGAGGCACATCGCACGAGACGTCGTCGATCTCGAGGATCTGCCTTGCGTTGGTTGATCCGACGAAGACGAAGACCAGTCGTTCGTAGTTCCGTGTGTCCTGCGTGGTGACGTTGAAGTTCAGCCCGATGCTGGTCCAGCGGCTGTTGGAGGCCGCGTTGGGAACGCGGACGCGGGCGATGCGGCGCGTGCCCGGTTGGGAGAAGTTCCAGGCGATAGCGTTATCACTCAGGTTGAGCGTGATGCCATCGCGCACGGCCAGGACCAGAAGGAACGGGGACTGCTGTCGCGTGTTGGTCGCGCGCGCACGGAACGTGACGCGGTAACGGGCCGCGGCGGGCAGCGGGAGTGATTGGATCATGGCCCGCGACCTACCCGAAGTGTTGGGGAGCGTGGCCACGCCGTCGGTGACGACATGCCGCCCCGAAAACCAGACAAGATCGGCGTCCGCGCCCGCGCTCCAGGTTGTGGCGGGCTTGATCGGGGCTGAAAACGTGCCGTTGGCGATGTTGGCGCGGGCCTGCTGAATCGCCGCCAGGAACAAGGCGAGGATGGGGGCCAGAACGCGGCGCATCGCGAAATATCATCGGCACGCGGTGGGGGGGTGTACGCTTGGGGTTGTGGACACGTGGTGAATTGTCCGCGGGAATGATCCGGCCCATTTCTCGGGCCTTGGCGGGCCGAGGGCCCGAAGGGAGTGCACGATGCGACGGATGCTGATCGCGGCGGGGGTGATGGCCCTAGGTAGCCTGGCGCAGGCCCAGGGGATCGAGCAGTTCCTCAAGATCCGCACGCCCGGGGCCGCGACGATCGCGCCCGACGGCACGCTCTACGTGCGCGACTGGCCCCAGGGCATCTTCCAGCTCTTCCGCGCCGAGGAGGGCGTTGCCAGGCCCGGCGGCCCGACGCGTCAACTCACCCATTTTCCCGACGGGCTGAGCGGCTATTCGCTCTCGCCCGACGGCACGAAGATTCTGCTGCTGCACGCGGTGGGGGGGAACGAGAATACCCAGATCTCGCTGCTCGACCCCGAGTTCGAGGGGGGCTCGGGGCGGATCGTCGCGGTGCGCCACGACCCCAAGGTGCAGCACGCGCTCAACTTCTGGCGGCCTGATTCGCGCGGGTTTGTCTACACCGCCAACGACGCCAGCCCCAGCGATTTCTATATCTACCGCTTTGACTTCTCGGGCGACCCCTTCGGCGGCAACGCGGGCACGAGCACGCTGCTGCTGGGCAAGCCCGGCGCGTGGGGCGCTTCGGACATGAGCGCCGACGGCTCGCGCGTGCTGGTGGGTCAATACCGCTCGGCGTCGGATTCTTCGTTCTATGAGCTCAACGCCGCCTCGGGCGAACTCACGAACCTCACCCCCGTGGCGGAGGGGACCGTCGCGGTCGAGGGCGTGGGCTACATGCCCGGCGAGACGGGCGTGCTCTACATCAGCGACGTGGAAGAAGGGCGCGCGCGGCTCTTCCTGCGTGATCTTGCCACGGGCGAAATCTCGCGTCCCATCAGCGAACTCGATGCCTTCGAGATCGACGGCGCACAGATCAACCGCGAGAAGACGCTGCTGAGTGTGACGACCAACGAGGATGGCTACGGCGTGGCGCGGGTGTATCGCCTGCCCGGGTTCACGCGCGTCGAACTGCCCAGCATCGACGCGGGCGTGGCCTCGGTGACCTCGCTGCGCGACGGGCGACTGGTCTACACCATGAGCAACGCGCGCACGCCCGGGCTGGCCTTCGCCTGCGACATCCCCACCAGCGGCGACAAGGCGGGGAACGTCCGCCAGATCACCTTCGCCGATGACCAGGGCATCGACCTGTCGAAGTTCCCGCTGCCCCGGCTGGTGAAGTACGCCGCCCACGACGGGGTGGAGATCCCCGCGTTCCTGTTCCTGCCCCCGGGGTACGTCGAGGGCACGCGCGTGCCGTTCATCGTGAACTATCACGGCGGGCCCGAGGGGCAGCACCGCCCGATCTTCAGCGCACAGATCCAGCACCTGCTGAGCGAGGGCTTCGGCGTGATGCAGCCCAACGTGCGCGGCTCGTCGGGCTATGGGCGCGCGTTCCTGATGATGGACGACTACACCAAGCGCTGGGACAGCGTGCGCGACGGCGTGAACGCCGCGGCGTGGCTCGTCGCCAACGGGTACGCGACGCCGGGCAGGATCGCCACCTATGGCGGGTCGTACGGCGGGTACATGTCGGTGGCGTGCCTGGTCGAGGATCAGATGCGCGTGGAGCGGGGCGAGCAGGAGACGGCGCTCTTTGGCGCGGGTGTCAACGTCGTGGGGATCGTCAACCTCAAGACCTTCCTCGAGAAGACCGCCGGGTATCGGCGCAAACTCCGCGAGGTCGAGTACGGCCCGCTGAGCGACCCCGAGTTCCTGGCGAGCGTCTCGAGCATGACGCACATCGACAAGATCAAGGCACCCATGTTCATCGCGCACGGGTTTAATGATCCGCGCGTGCCGGTGGAAGAGGCGATGCAACTGGCCATCGCACTCAAGGACCGGGGCCACTCGCCGCAGGTCTTCATCGCGCCCGACGAGGGGCACGGCTTCGCGAAGCTGGACAACCGTCTGTACTTCGCCTCGCGGATGAGCGCGTTCCTCAAGTCGACGATCGGGAAGGAATAACAACGAGGGTGCGCGTGGGGCCCTGACGCCAGATGCTTGCACCCGATCATTCACAGGCGGGACGCCTGTGCCACCGGGACCCAAGACAAGCGCTGCGTTTCAACGCGGCGTGCTATCGCGGCGCGTCGATCACCAGCGTGGCCGGGCCCGTGGTGACGAGAATCTTGCCGTCGAGCAGCGTGAGGTGCTGGGGCGCCTCCGGGGCGATCACGCGCCGCGTGCTCTGGATGCGGGCCGATTCGGCGTCGATGCTGATAAGGCTGATGATCGGCGCGTCGGGGTTGGCGGGGTCGTCGGCCGACTCGGCCAGGACGAAGAGGCCCTGGGCGGCCGCGGGGGGCAGGGCGCGGGCGAAGGTGCGCGGGGCATCGGCGCCGACGAGGGTTCCCTTGCGGTAGATGAGCACACCCAGTTGTGAGGTGAGGGCGAGGGTGTCGCCCGAGACCACGCCGCGCAGGGGCAACGAGGCGCGGCCGCGCGTGTCGATGCGTTCGGGCGTGGGGCGGGGCTGCCGCATGTCGATGCGGACGATCGCGTCATCGGGGCCCAGGGCGTAGAGGTCATCGCCCGCAACCCAGCCCGACACGGTGCGCACGGTATCGATCGTGGAGACCGTCCACCGCACCTCGCCCGTCGCGGGCGAAAAACGCAGGATCGCATCGGCGGTGGCGAGGATGCCCTCGTCGCCCGCGCTGCGGATCCATCGCGGATGGTCGGCGACGCGCCCCGGATCGATCGAGGCCGCCTTGAGCCCCGTGCGCGTGGCGAACGTGTGGACCGCGGGGGTGGGGCGTCCGGCGGCGACATCCGCCGCGCCCGCCGCGATCAGGTGCCCGGCGCAGATCTCGACCTCGAAGACAACGTCGAGATTCACGCGACCCAGCCACAGGCGCTGGCCCTCGGCGAGGTCGAACGCCGCGGCACGCGCGTCGCGCTGGCAGATCACCAGCGTCGATTCGTCGGCGACGAGCAGCAGGTCGGTTGAGCGGACTCGCCCGTCCAGCGGCGTGAAGAGCTGCGGGATCTCGTCCTCGGGGCGCAGGCCGGGCCGGTCGAAGAGTTCGCTCGCGTCGGGGGTGCGCCAGCGCGAACGCCCGGTCGCCGCGTCGATCGACTCGGCATAGCCCCCCGTGGGCGTGGTCCAGTAGAGGAGCGAGGCGTCGGGCGTGAGGCGCAGCACCAGCGGCGGCGTATCGAACGGTCGCGACCAGACCGGGGCGAGCGAACCGTCCTCGGCGCCGACGGCGAACAGGGCCACCTGGCGGTGCACCTCGGAGATCATCACCACGCTGTCGCGCGAGACGCCCGGGCGGGCCGAGAGGATCGGCTCGAGGGGCGCCCAGGTTTCGAGTGTGTCCACCCCCGGGCCCGGGGTGGCGCTCACCAGCGGGAGCGAGGCACGCGACGCGAGCGCGCGGGCGATCTCCGCGGCGAGGCGATCGGGCGGGGTCGAGCCCGCGGGCATGGGAAGCATGATCGACGGGTACGCCGCCTGGAGGCGACGCAGCATCCGATAGATCGGCTCGCCCATCGCCGGGCGGTCGCGCAGGGTGGCAAGATCGGCGGCGAGACGGGCGACAATCCCGAGCTGGTCGGGCCTGCCCATCGCGAGCGACGATTCGGCGGCGCGCAGGCCGCTGCCCAGCGCCAGGCGTGCCTCGGCGTGGCGTTCCGCCGCGAGCAGGGCCAACCCCGCGCGGCGCCACAGCTCGGGGGCGATGCTCGCGACGGGGTAGCGCCGGGCCAGCGCGATCAGCGGTTCGGGCGGGGCGTTGGCGGGGAGTGCGGCGAGCGCAGCGGCGGCCTC
>JABWBB010000036.1 GCA_013360675.1 Phycisphaerales bacterium
TGGTGCGCAGGGCGCACCAGGAGCGACGGGGCCGGCAGGAGCCAACGGCGCGACCGGGCCGCAGGGACCACAGGGCCCGCAGGGGCCCGCGGGCGCATCGCCGTGGGGCTTGACGGGAACAACGACGTTCTACACGGCGGGCGCAGTCGGGCTTGGCACCAACACGCCGCAGTATCCGTTCCATGCCCAGACCGCCCAGACCCGCGTGGCTTACTTTGAGGCAACCGGGTCGTCGGGGAGCGGGTTTGGTGTCTTCGCCCGTTCGGCGAGCAGTTCAGGCGTGGGGCTGGTCGGTTGGGCCGCAGCTACGACCGGGGCCACGGTTGGTGTTCAGGGGCAGGCCGACAGCCCACAGGGAACGGGCGTGCTGGGCTGGGCTCAAGCGACGACCGGGGCGACGTACGGCGTGTGGGGGCGGGCCAATAGCCCGGCGGGCATCGCGGTGGCGGGCGAACACCTGGCTACGACCGGGGCCGCCACGGGCGTGCTGGGCACCGTGTCGAGCACCACCGACGAGGCCACGGGTGTCTATGGCGGGGCGAGCGGGGCCACGGGAAATACCACAGGCGTCTGGGGTGTGACCGCGAGCACCTCGACCGGGGCCACGGGCGTCTATGGCGAAGCCGTCGCGACGACCGGGTTGACGTTTGGCGTCTGCGGCTCGAACGGAGGCACCCAGGGGTATGGCGTATTCGCACTGGGCGATATCGGCGCGACTGGAGTCAAGGAGTTCGTGATCGATCACCCGCTCGACCCGGCGAACAAACTGCTGCACCACTACTGCGCGGAGGGGCCCAAGCCGTTCAACATCTACAAGGGCAACGCGACGCTTGATGAAGGGGGCGAGGCGTGGGTCGAACTGCCCTCCTACTTCGAGGCGATCAACACGAACCCGACGTATCAACTCACCGCGATCGGCGCTCCCGCGCCGATGCTGCACGTGGCCCAGCCCGTCAAGGATGGGCGGTTCATGATCGGCGGGGGCGCGCCCGGGATGCAGGTCTCGTGGTGTGTCACGAGCGAGCGCAATGACGAACGCGTGCGCACGCGCCCGGTGCTGGATGAATCGGACAAGCCCGAATCGATGCGCGGCGTGCTGCTCTCGTCGCCCGGGCGGGAGGGGCTCGCGGGCATCAGGCCCACGGGGCTGCGCCCGATCCAGGGAAGTCCCGTGCCCGCGCCGGCGCGGCGGTGACCAGATCGACACGGCGGATTGCCGCCCCGGTCGAACCCGGGGGTGAACCGCACCTACCCTTGGGGCGTGAAGGGTCGTCACGGTTCCAGCACGGTCACGCGGGGCATCCGGGTGGAGGTCCAGCCGCGGTTTCTTGAGGGCGAGTCCTCGCCCCAGGACCGAAGGTACGTCTTTGCCTACAGCGTGACGATCGTGAACGAGAGCGACGCAACGGTGCAGATCGTCGCTCGCGTGTGGAACATCGTCGACGCGGCGGGTGCATGCCACGACGTCGAGGGGGACGGCGTGGTGGGTCGCCAACCCGTGCTCGAGCCGGGGCAGGTCTTCGAGTACGAGAGTTACTGCCCGCTCAAGACGGCGTGGGGCACGATGGAAGGTCGCTACCGCGTGCAGGTGCTCTCGGGCGACGCCGATGAAACCTTTGATGCGAGGATCGGTCGCTTCTATCTGGCCTCGCCCGCGGAGCCGGCGACGGAGCGGGTGCGGTGAGCCAGGTCGCACGGATCATCGTGAATGGGGAGCCCCGAGAAGTGCCGGCGGGGATGAGCGTCGCCGGGCTGCGGGCCCAACTGAATCTGGATAAGGCTCCCTGCGCCGCGGAGGTCAACCGCACGCTCGTGCCGCTGCGCGAGCAGGCGACCACGACGCTGCGCGACGGAGATGTGGTGGAGTTGGTGACGCTCGTGGGCGGCGGGTAAGCCGCTGGCGGCGATCACGAGATGATGACCGACGAACTGGAGCAGACGCGTGTCGACCAAGGCCATGGCGCCAACCGATCCTGTTGCCGAGCCGCTGCGCATCGCGGGGCGGACGTTTCACAGCCGCTTGTTCGTGGGGACGGGCAAGTACGCGTCGATGGAGCAGATGCGTGATTCGCTCGCGGCGAGCGGGTGCGAGGTGGTAACGGTCGCGGTGCGTCGAGAACGCCTGTTCAACGCCGAGGGGAAGAGCCTGCTCGAGTTCATCGATCACTCGCGCTACACGATTTTGCCCAACACCGCGGGGTGCTTCAGCGCCGAGGACGCGATCCGTGTGGCGCGCCTGGGGCGCGATCTGCTCGAACAGATGGGCAACCCTGGGGCGTCGTGGGTGAAACTCGAGTGCCTGGGCGACACACTCACGCTGCTGCCCGATCCCATCGCGACGGCGCAGGCGACGGCCACGCTGGTGAAGGACGGGTTTCAGGTGCTGGCCTATTCGAGCGACGACCCGATCGCGGCGGTGCGGATCAAGGACGCCGGGGCGGCGAGCGTAATGCCCGCGGGCAGTCCCATCGGCAGCGGGCAGGGGATCCTGAACCGGGCCAACATCATGCTCTGCCTCGAACTGCTCAAGCAGGGTGACCCCGCGTACCCCGTGATCGTCGACGCGGGCGTGGGGTGCGCGAGCGACGTGAGCCTGGCCATGGAACTCGGGGCCGACGGCGTGCTGCTCAACACGGCGATCGCCCACGCCAAGGACCCCGTGCAGATGGCCCATGCGATGCGCCACGCCGCGATCGCCGGGCGTCAGAGCCTGCTCTCGGGACGGATCCCGCGCCGGCGCTACGCCAGCGCCAGCAGCCCGTGGGAAGGTGTGATCGGGCACATCCCCGGCGAGTGAGTCATGTTCAGACTTCGCGGAGCAATCGAGTCTCACTCTGCCCGATCAGGTGCAGGCGGAGCATCGCCAGCGCGGACTTGGCCGCCCAATCGCGCACCGCGGCACGGTCGCCGGTCATGCGGAACTCGCGGCAATCCACGTGGTCGTCGCCCGCGCTTGCCCGGGCGATGAAGACCGTGCCCACCGGCTTTGGTGCAGAACCGCCTCCGGGGCCGGCGATGCCAGAGATGGCCAGGGCGTGGGTCGAGCCCAGGCGTTCGAGCCCGCCTCGAGCCATGGCGGTGACGACCTCGCGGCTGACCGCACCCGGTGCTCCCGCTTCAAAGAGTGAAGAGTCGACGCCGGCGAGCGAGACCTTGGCTTCGTTGGTGTAGGTGAGCAGCCCACCCACGAAAACGCTCGAGGCCCCGGGTACATCGGTGAGCATGGCACCCAGCAAGCCTCCGGTGCAGGATTCGACGACGCTCAGCGTTTCGTTGCGGGTGCGCAGCAGCGAGATGACCGCGACGGCCAACGATGGAGAGACATCGGAAAAGAGGTACGCCCCGGCGAGACGGCGCACGCGTCCTTCGATCTCATCGAGTCGGACATCGGCCTCGATGGCGGGGAGCGTGCCGTCATAGCGGATGCGGCAGGAGACCACGCCCCCCGAGGCTGTGGTGCCGACGAGTGGATTCTGATCACGGGTCATCAGTGGGCCCAGGAGCGTGGCGAGGTGGCTCTCACCGATGCCATAGCAATGGAGCACACGCGTGCGGACGGTGCGCCCGGGGGAGGGACGCAGCCGCGGCAAGACCTGGCGCCGGAACATCGGGTGCATCTCGCCAGGGGGCCCGGGCAGGCAGAAGACATCGCACGAACGGGAGTTCTGAAGAATTGTGGCGAAAAGGCCCGGGGCGGTGCCGACCTCGTTGGAAAGGGCGATGGCCCGGGCGGGGCGGCGGGCTTGGACTCGGTTGAGTTCGGGCATGGGGCGACCGCGCCCGGCGAAGTAGGCCTCGATCTGGATCAGCGAGAGGCGGTCTTCGACGAGGGAATCATCGCAGGCCATGGCGACGGCCTGGCGGGTGAGGTCATCGAGCGTGGGGCCCAGCCCGCCAGTCGCGATGACGAGTTCGACGTCGCGCGACAGACGGCGCAGAACCCGCGCCAGGGCCTCGAGCGAATCGGGCACGGTGACATGCTCGACCGGGACGATGCCCATCGCGGTGAGTTGATCACTGATCCACGCGGAGTTGGTGTCGACGGTCTGCCCGAGCGTCAGTTCGTCACCGATCGCCAGGATCGCCGCCCGTTGGTGGATCATGCCCCCAAGTATTGGCGAACCGAAACCATAAAGGAACACGGGAGGCTCCAGAGAAACCCCCCGTGAACACGCTATCGGGCGTTGTTTTGCTTAGCGACGCGAACGTCGGGCGAGAGTGGCCAGGCCCAGCAGGCCCGCGGCCAGGTAACCCGGTGCGGGGACGACCGTGATGGGTGTCGAGAAATACGCGATGGTGGGCTGCTGCGGGTGCCAGAGGTACGAGGCGTTGGGGCTGATTCCCGGTCCCGGCGCGCCCCAGCCGCTGGGCTGCACCACCGGTTGCACCATGTTCAAGCCCAGCCCCTCGCTCGACACGCTCCAATCCGCGGTGTTGGTCAGCAGGGACTGGGTGCCATTGAGGAAGGTCGCGTCGGGCGAATCGAGCGTGAAGTCTCCGATGAACATCCGCTGGTTGCCGCGATCGCCCGCGATGACGTGCAGGTAATAGGTTCCCGCCTCTGGGAGCACAGCCGAACCGAAATGGTTGATGAAGTAGTTCTCTGCCGACAAGAAACTGACGCCCTGCAGCGTGGGCGATGTGCTGATAAACGCGGTGAAGTAGTCGTCGGCGGTGATCGCCGCGTTGAGCGTGACCGAGGCGAGCGCGGACCCCGCCAGACCGACCACGGCCGCTGCCGCGAACAGATTCCGAACCATGTGTATACCCCTTGTGCCGGTGCATCACGACTATGCCCGAGAATCAAGGGGATACCAATAAAACCGCTCAACAATCAGTCGTTGGGGCTGCGCATGAGTTTCTTCATGATGGGGACAAGCACAAGCATGAGAACGGTCGCCACGGCACAGGCCACGACGAAGAGGAAGAAGAAGTCGGCTTGGCCCCCGAAGTTCCATGGGAGTTTGGTGCGGCCCTCTTCGACGGCTTTGACCTGGGCCGCAACAAGACCGCCGCCGAGGTTGGCGATGAAGGAGGAAACGAACCAGATGCCCATGAGGAGCGAGACGAAGCGGACGGGGGCGGCCTTGGTCACGTAGGAGAGGCCGGTGGGCGAGAGGCACAGTTCGCCCACGGTGTGCCAGAAGTAGAGCATGAAGATGAGGAGCATGGAGGCCTTTTGCGTGCCGCCGATGGCGACCTTGCCGGCCATGACCATGAAGAGATAGCCCACGCCCAGGAAGAAGATGCCCATGGCGATCTTCATGGCCTGGCTGGGGTTCATCTTGCGCCGGCCCAGCGCGGTCCAGAGCATCGCGAAGAGCGGAGCCATGATGAAGATCAGACCCGCGTTGACCGACTGGAACCACGAGGCGGGGACCTCGAACGAGCCGATCATGCGGTCGGTGTTCTGCTGGGTGAAGAGATTGATGCTCGAGCCGGCCTGCTCGAAGCCGATCCAGAAGACGGCGTTGAAGAGCATGAAGACGAAGATCGTGATGATCGGGCCGCGGTCCTCGGGACGATTGATCGCCAGGAACCAGCCCACCCAGGCGAGGATGCCCAGGATCATCCCGACCACGACACTCCACCCAAGGTTTGGGTTGGCCTGCAGGTGGTCGAGCATGCGTCCCACGGCGTCCATCGAGCCCATCTGATAGGCCACGCCAAAGAGCAGCCCCGCCGCCAGAGACACGACGAAGATCATCGAGGCGATGCCCGTGGCGTTGGACTTTGGCGCATCGCCGATGCCCACCAGGTAGCGTGGCTTGCCCCACAGGTAGAGCCCCATGCCCAGGAGCATGCCCACCGCGGCGGAGCCGAAGCCGTAGTGCCAGCCAACTTTTTCACCCAGCGTGCCGCAGATGAAGGCGCAGATGAACGCGCCCAGGTTGATGCCCATGTAGAAGATGGTGAAGGCCCCGTCGCGGCGCGGGTCTCCCGGGGGGTAGAGCTGGCCCACCATCACCGACACCGTGGGCTTGAAGTAGCCGGTACCCAGAACAATCACCGCCAGCCCGGCGATGAACATCGAGAGGCCCGTGTTGTTCTGGGCCATGTCGCCCATGCCCGAGATGCCCAGGATGACATGTCCGATCGAGATCAGGATGCTCCCGATGACCATGGAGCGGTGCGTGCCGATGAGTTTGTCGGCGAGCAGCCCGCCCAGGATCGGCAGGAGATAAGCCAGGCCGGTGTACCACCCGTACAGCTTGCCCGCGCTGGACTGGGTCCAGTTGCGGCCGCTGTCGTGGTTGTTGATGGCTAGGACGACAACGTAAGGGGCTTCGCCGTCGGCCCGCGTTGAATCGGGCTTGATCTCGGTGGTCACCGAATCGGCGTTGTCGTTGACGGTGAAGAACGTGCGCTGGGCATCGCGACGCACGCGGATCGTGCACGAGACGGGCGTGTCGCCGGGGTTGGTGACGATGTACGCGAAGCGTTCATTGGTGAAGGGCCCGCCTCGGGGACCGCTGAGCGTGACGTGCTCATCGGCGCCGTCTGCGGGTACCCAGATCATCTTGGTCGCGTCGGCGGGGTCGGGGACTTCCTTGGCCCGCTGAACGTGCAACCTCGGTGCACCCGTTGATGCGGGCGGTGTCACATCGCCCTCGGCGCCGTCGACGGCGAGCATGAGCCCGCGGGTCTGCACGCCGTCGATCACAAGCTCGGCGCTGGTCGTCGCGGCGGGCTTTTCCACGAACTCGAGGGTGTTGTTGTAGACCCCCGGCCCCACCTGCTTGGCCGCGATGACCGAGACGAGATAGAGCGTCAGCAATGCCCGCATGCCGTAGTAACTGAATCGCTCCCACATCTCGACGAGAAAGAGCAGGAAGAGGCCCTTGGGGTGCCCGAGTATGGTCTGGTTCATCGTGTTGGGCGAGGTATTCACGCGTCGATCCTCCACGGGTCAGGAAGGGGGCAGCATACCCAATGCCGCGAAGGCGTGCGGCGAGACCCGGGGGGGCGTGGTGTGCGGCTATCGTTGGGGCCATGAGCGAGACGCAACGCGATTTCCTCGGCACGCTCGCCTGGCGCGGGCTGCTGCACCAGACCACCGATGAGGGGGGGCTGAAGAAGCACCTGGCCTCGGGGGTTCGCCGGGCCTATGTGGGCTTCGACCCCACCGCGGATTCACTCACCATCGGCAACCTGGTGCCCATGCTGCTCCTGGCGCATTTCCAGCGGGCGGGGCACCAGCCTGTCGTCGTCGCCGGGGGCGGGACGGGGCTGATCGGCGACCCCAGCGGGAAGTCGAGCGAGCGGCAACTCATGTCGCGCGAACAGGTGGCGGCGAACGTCGAGAGCCAGAAGAAGATCTTCGCTCGCGTGCTCGACTTTTCGTCGGGGGTGAGCAACAAGGCGACCATCGTCGACAACGCCGGGTGGCTCTGCGCGATCTCGTTCCTCGATGCGCTGCGCGACATCGGCAAGCACTTCCGCGTGAACGAGATGATCCAGCGCGACTCGGTGCGCGAGCGCCTCGAAGCCCGCGACCAGGGGATCAGCTACACCGAGTTCAGTTACATGATTCTGCAGGCGTACGACTTCGCCCACCTGCACATGGAGATGGGCGTCACCCTCCAGATGGGCGGGAGTGACCAGTGGGGCAACATCATCGCGGGGTGCGACCTCATCCGGAAGTCAACGCCCGCGGATCGCTCGCACGAATGCTACGGCCTGACCGCCCCGCTGGTCACCAAGGCCGATGGGGGCAAGTTCGGCAAGACCGAGAAGGGGGCGATCTGGCTGAGCGCGGACCGCACCAGCCCCTACGCCTTCTACCAGTTCTGGCTCAATGCCGCGGACGAGGACGCCGCCCGATGGGTCCGCCTGTTCACGATGCTGGGCGCGGCGGAGGCCGACGCGGCGCTGGCCGCCCATAGCGCAGACCCTGGCAAGCGAGAACTTCATCGCCTGCTGGCGCATCACATGACGTCGTTGCTGCACGGGCCCACCGAGGCCGATCAGGCGAAAAAGGCCGGCGAGGCGCTCTTCTCAGGCGACATCGGCGGGCTTGATGCGCGCATGCTCGACGAGGTCTTTGCCAATGTCCCCGCGAGCACCCAGCCCAGAGCGTCGCTGGCGGCGGGCGTGGGCCTGATCGATCTGCTCGTCACAACGGGCCTGGCCCAAAGCAAGCGAGAGGCCAAGGAGTTCCTGGCCAGCGGGGCCGTCACCATCAACGGGCGACGCGTCGGTCCCGACGACCTGCTCAAGGCCGAACACCTGCTCCACGCAGGCGTGGCGGCGATCCGGCGGGGCAAGAAGAACTGGCACCTCACACGCTGGGTTTGACCTCAGTACACACGCGTAAACGACACCAGCATCCATCGGAGGTCGAGTCGAATCACATCATGGGCGTGATCGCACGCCGGAGCGTCGCCGGACTCTCGGGCTGGCCCGTGCGTGCGCTCAGCAGCACCGCCTGCGCCACGCAGAGGATCGATTCGAGAGGGACAGGGCCGTCGTCGGGCAGTGATGCATCGAGCAGACGCGCCAGGCTCTCGGCCAACGCGGTGGCCGCCCGAGTATCGATCTCGTTGGCGCTTCGCGTTCCGCGCCGGATACGCAATTCGTCGCATTTCTGACCGTCGACGCCGATCCATTCAAAGCCATCGTCATAGAGACGCAGACGTCCCTGTTCGCCCAGCAGGGTCGCCGCGAAGGACCAACGCCCGCCCTGGTTCGACGCCGAGAGCGTGGCGGCTCGCCCGTCGGGGAAGCGGCAAGTCACGCTCAGGTCGCCATCGAGGTTGGCCAGTGACTGAGGCGGCGCGGAACGCACGCCCTGGCCGACCGCGGAACCGACATACGCCGCATCCACCGTTTCGGGCTCGCCCAGCAGCGAGATCATGAGGTCCGTCGCGGCGAAGAGTCGCGAGGCGAGCGAGCAAGTCGTCGCCCCGGCATAGGACTCGATGTGCAGGGTGCGGGGGCGGCCGACGCTGGCCAGCGGTTCGTGCGCGTCGCGCATCACGCGACTGAGGCGAGGTAGGCCCACGAAGCGGATCAGGTTTGCCGGGCACTGGCCGTGCTCTTCGCGGGTCCACCCCTGCCCGGAAAGGTCCATCGCGCTGGGAGGAACGGGCTCGAGCGAGATGACGCGGACACCCCGCGCGTGCGAGGCCCTGACTGCACCCGCGTCCTGTCCGGTCGGCGAAAGGGCAAAGTCGCCCACGCTCGCCAGCAAGATCGCGTCGCACTCGGCGCTCGCCAGCGCGGCACGCAGATCGTCGACCACCGGGCAGCCCAGCGACGAGGCAACGCTCCCGCTCTGGCCCTTGGCCGGCGAGCCCGCGCCGACAATGGAAAACTTCGCCTGGCGAGCGACGGCGGCGATCAGGTCAACCTGCAGGCGATCCAGCCAGACGATGACGCGGGGGGTGCGCATGCAATCCTTGCTTCCTTGCGGCGATTGGATGGTACGTCCGCGTCGGGCACGGCGAGAATCGTCAATTATTCAACGGGTTCACGCGGAGAGTGTGTCTCGAACCAACACGCTGCACGCGGCGTACCATGACGCGTGAGCGCGGCGAGGCGGCCGCGGATCTTGGTCTTTGCCAACTTCCGAGGAAAGTCCGAGCACGACAGGACACGGTGGTGGGTAACACCCACCCGTCCGGCACGCGCCCTTCGCGGGGCTCGAGCCCGGGCGAGGGACAGTGCCACAGAAAACACACCGCCGATGGCCGGGCAACCGGCTCAGGCAAGGGTGAAAAGGCGGGGTAAGAGCCCACCGCTCCGGCGGCGACGTCGGGGGCACGGCAAACCCCACCGCGTGCAAGGTCAAGCAGCGTTCGGGCGCGCGATCGCAAGGTCGCACGCCGCACTCGGTCCGGGTGTATCGAACGCGGGTAGACCGCTTCAGGCCCGCGGCAACGCGGGTCGCAGAGAAATGGTCGCCACCGCTCTGGCTTGTTACGGGCTTGCCCGGAGCGAGCGAGGGCGGGACAGAACTCGGCTTAACGCCGCGCGAGTTCGACACGGGCCTCCGGGAGACCGGGGGCCCGTGGCCTTTTTTGGATCACCCACTGAAGATGAATCGCGTTGGGTTCGCCACTGCGGAAACGCCGTGCCATGGGCTACGCCCTTCGCGCGGAGACGCAGACGATGAAACTCTCGCCCAGTTCATCGGGATCCTCCACCGGCTCGACGTAGGCATTGCCCTCGGAATCGACCGCATCGGGAAGCTGGTTGTAGACCGCCGCATCGCCCAGCCCCGCTTCGAGCATCGCGTCGCGCAGCTCGGGCACGGACCAGAGCCGCCAGTGGTACACGAAGGCGTCGGCGATGTCGGCGACAACATCGCCCGCGCGATCGGCGCGGAAGTGAATCGCGTTGACGACCATGGCGGTGAGCGGGTCGGCCTCGCGCTGCTCCCAGGTGTAGGTGACGCGCACACCGCCGGGTGCGTGGTGCTGACGTCGGACACTGCCCACCTTAAAGGCGGATTGCCCGCCGTAGGTATCGCAGACGAATATCCCGCCGCGGGCGAGGCGCGAGGCGCATTTCTTCAGGTAGGCGACAAGAGCCCCGCGGGTGTGGATCTCTCCAATCGAGAAGTTGCCCACGAAGATCGCGTCGGCCCGTGCGACGAGCGGCGCCTTCATCACATCCCCCACGATCGGGCGGATGCGCGTCGAGCGGCCGATCCGCGCGAGCGTAGCCTTGTCGTGATCGATCGCGATGGCCCGACCGCCCCGGATCTGGCGGATCCACTCGCGCGAGACGGCGCCTGTGCCGGCGAAATCCTCGCGCAGCACACTCGGCGAGCCCGCGTGGATGGCGCGCAGCAGCATGGCGGCATGGCGCGGCGACTGCACGCACAGTTCGTACAGGGTGTGTCGATCGAGCCCGCGCTTCATAGCTAGGCCATCCTGATCCAGCGCAGGAGCGTGACGAGGTTGGGCGGCTTGCCGTACATGAGCACGCCCACGCGGAAGATCTTCGACGTCGCCTTGAGCAGGACGAAGACCCCGACGATGCCCACACCCGCCGAGGCGAGGATCTGCCACAGGGGGGGCGGGTCGCTCGAGCAGATGCGCAGCACCATGACGAAGGGGTTGATGGGCGGGAGGAACGACATGGTCGTCGCCAGCACGCTGTTGGGATTCCAGATGATGGGCATCATGAGGAACATGGGCGTGATGACGACGAGCATCACGGGCGTAAGGAGGGTCTGGGCCTCGTGCACGTCCGTCACCGCCGAACCTACCGCAGCCATCAACGCGGCGATCGAGAAGAAGGCGATGAAGAAAAAGATCAGCAGGAAGACGAGGTTGAGCGGCGAGACGAGATATCCCAGGCCAAAGGTCAGCAGCCCCGCCACGCCCGTGCCCGAATAAAGCAACAGGATCAGAAGCCCCGCGCCCATCTGCCCCAGGATCTTGCCCGTCATCAGTTGCATGGGCGAGACTGCGCTGAGCAGCACCTCCATCACGCGGCTGGATTTTTCCTCGATGGTCGAGGTGAGCAGGTATTGCCCGCCCGTAAAGGTCGAGATCCACAGCAGGATCATGAACGCCACCGGCACGAGCATCTGCTGTAACTCTCCCCAGGCCTTGTCCCCGTCTTTGGTCACGGATTGAGCCTCGGGCACCTTGATGCGCATCAGATCGCGAATGTCGGTGGCGACGTGCCCGTTCGCGGCGAGTCGAGCATCAACAATGCCGTCGCGCACCTGCGAGCGGATCATCCCCTGCACCCGCGAGTCGAGTTTCGCCTTGACAAACAGGCGGAAACTGCCGAACTCCTTCGCGTCGGGCGTACGGGTGATCGCATCGGGATCGATCACGATCAGTGCCAGGCGCGTGTTGTCGTAGGGCGTCCCCTCCAGCAGCACGGCCTTCTCCGCGTCGAGGTCCGCGTCGGGCGCGAGCACCCTCGTGGTCAGGCTTGGTAGATCGGCCACGGCGGCGGCCTCGATCGTCGGGGCGGCCGCGGCGAGCGCTTCGCCCGCGCGCGGGTCGACCTTGTTCGCCATTTTTCCAGCCTCGCGCAGCCCCTCGCCCGTCTCGCGCCGCACACGCTCGGCCAGAGCCTCGGGGGTCAGCCTTGCCAGCACCGCCTCGCGCGAGGCTTCGTGCTCGCCCCCGGGTGACGACGAGAGATCGATGATCGCGACCTCCCCCGCCACTGCAGGCGGCTTCATGCTCGTGAGCAGCAGTACCAGCGGGATCGACGCCGCCATCATCAGCGGCACCACCAGCACGCCGATGAGGAAGCCCTTGGTCAGAACGGTGGCCTTAAACTCGCGCCAGGCGATGGTCAGAGTGCGGTTCATGGTTCAGTCCCCCCCCGTGTCGGATTGCCCCATACCCGCGGGCTGCGTTAGCAGGTCGCGTAGACGCTGAGCCTCGCTCGGGTCCGCATCACGCTGCACGATCTCGAGGAAGACGTCTTCGAGCGTCGGGCGGACCACCTCGATCCGGCGGCAGGGGGTTATCGCCGCGACCTGGGCCACCATGCGGGTGGCGTCGGCGCCCTCATCGAGATGCACGATCACGTGCCCCCGTTCCTTGATGGCGTCACGGACACCCTCGATCGCGCCCAAGGCTTCGTGCGAACCGTGCGCGTCCACGGGCTCGAGCAGGATCGCCCGCGGGTCGAAACGCGAGCGGATTTCGGCGGGCGTGTTGTCGAGAACCTTGCGCCCGTTATGGATCATGACCACCCGGTCGCACAGGGCCTCGGCTTGCGACATCTGGTGGGTCGAGAAGATGATCGTCCGGCCCGCGCGGTGCTGCTCGTCGACGAGCGAACGCACCAGGCGTGCGTTGACGGGGTCGAGCCCCGAGAAGGGTTCATCGAGCACAATCAGGTCCGGCTCGTGGATGATCGAGGCCACGAACTGCACCTTCTGCTGCATGCCCTTGGACATCTCCTCAAGTTTCTTGCGCACGCAGTCGCCCAGTCCGACGCGCTCGAGCCAGGCCTTGACCTTGGCGTCGAGGCCGGCGCCATCGACACCCTTGAGGCGCGCCATGTAGGCCAGGAAGGCCCCCGCACGCATCTTCTTGTAGACGCCGCGTTCTTCGGGCAGGTAGCCAATACGGTCCTTACTGTCAATGGCCGAGGCCCTGCCAAGCACCTCGATCGAGCCGCGATCGGGAAAAATGATCGACATCAGCATGCGGATGGAGGTGGTCTTGCCCGCCCCGTTGGGCCCGATCAGGCCCACGAGCATCCCCTGCTCGATGGTCAGGTCGAGGTCGCTGACCGCGACCTTCTGCCCGAACGTTTTCGTCAGGCCCCGGATCATGACGGCATTAGGCAAGGCGTCTCCCCCTGGTCGCGTGGAAGGTCGTGTGGTTCGTGAGGGTATTGGGGTGAAGCCCCCGCGTCATTTCAGGCGGGCAATCGCACCGCGTTTTTCCGCGGGTACGCTTGCACATGCCCAGCCCGGCGGAACAGCACTCGTATCTCTCCCGCCTCCCCGAGCGAGCGGCGGCCAAGCTCCGCGCACTTAACGATGAGGACCGTGCTCTGGCCGCGCAACTCGAAGACCCGGGCGTACTGGGCGATCACAAGCGAGTCCGTGATCTCTCGATCCAGCGCTCGGCGTTGGCCAATGTGGTCGAGGGATACCGCACCCTCGAACGCCTCGAGCGCGAAGCCGCGGACCTGCGTGCCATGGCGGCGGACGACGAGCTGGGTGCCTTGGCCCGCGAGGAACTCCCCCGGATCGATGCCCTCGCCGCCCAGACCCTCGACGCACTGCTGGCAGGCCTGGTGCGCTCGGACGATTCCCGCGTCGCCTCGGTCATGCTCGAGATCCGCGCAGGGACCGGCGGCGACGAGGCCGCATTGTGGGCCGCCGACCTCTTCGACATGTACCAGCGTCACGCGGCCCGGCGCGGGTGGGCCTTCGAAGTGCTCGACGCGACGCCCGAATCCGACGCCGGGGGCCTGCGCAACGCGGTGGCCAGCGTGCGTGGCGAGGGGGTCTGGAGCGAACTCTCGTTCGAGGCGGGCGTGCACAGCGTCAAGCGCGTCCCCGCGACCGAATCGCAAGGGCGGATTCATACCTCGACCGCGACCGTCGCCGTCTTGCCCGAGCCCGAAGAGGTCGACGTCAAGATCGACTGGGCCAACGACGTGGAAGAAAAAGTCACGACCAGCCAGGGCCCCGGCGGACAGAACGTCAACAAGGTGGCCACAGCGGTTCAACTCCACCACAAGCCCAGCGGCATTGTCATCCGCATGCAGGAGAGCAAGAGCCAGCACCAGAACCGCGATAAAGCCCGCCGCTTGCTCTTGGCCAAGTTGTACGAGATCGAACGCCGCCGCCAGCACGACGAACGCTCGGCAGCGCGTCGAGGCCAGATCGGTGCGGGCGAGCGCAGCGAAAAGATCCGCACCTACCGCTGGAAAGAGGGGATCATCGCCGACGAGCGGCTCCCCGGGCAGTATTCGCTCCGCGACATCATGGGCGGCGAGATGGACGCGCTCTTCGCGGACCTCGCCGCGCAGGAAACCGCACGCCGCCTGGCGGAACTGTAAACCTGACTCAAGCCGCGCCGATCGGGCGGGGCGTGTTTACCACTCGGGCCCGCCGGTGTAACGACCATACACATCGGCCATGGCCTGCACCATCTCGCCCAGCGTGCAGTGGCTCAACGCCCCGTCGACGAGCGCGGGCATGACGTTGGTCGCGTGCATCGCGGCGGTGGGCATCGGGTGACGCAGCGTGACGGGCTTGCCCTGGCAGGCGGCCCGGATGTTGTCCAGGGCCTTCTTGACCTCGTCCTTGTTGCGCTTGGCCTTGAAGGCGGCCAGCCGCTCGACCTGCCTCACCTCGACCTCGTGGGGGATGGTCAGGATGTCGATGGGGCGCTGGTCGTCGCTGTCGGTATAGGCGTTGACACCGACGATGATCCGGTCGCCCGCCTCGCACTCTTCGCTGAAGCGGTACGAGGCCTCGGCGATCGAACGCCGGAAGTAGCCACGATTGATCCCGTTGATGACGCTCCGCCCGAAGCCTTCGCGCCGGGCATAGGCCGGGTGCTGGGCGTTGGGGGTTGCGGCATCGGCCCGCTCGGGGGCCTTGCCCCGGTAATCGCCCATGCGGTCGATCTCGTCGATCAGGGTGATGGCCTCGCGCTCGATGGTGTCGGTCAGTTGCTCGACGAACCACGACCCGCCCAGCGGATCGGTCACCCGCGTGGCCCCCGTCTCGTGGGCCAGGATCTGCTGCGTGCGCAGGGCAACGGTGACGGCCTGCTCGGTGGGCAGGCCCAGCGTCTCGTCCATCGAATCGGTGTGGAGCGATTGGCACCCGCCCAACACCGCCGCCATCGCCTGATAGGCGACGCGGACGATGTTGTTCAGGGGCTGCTGCTCGGTGAGCGAGCAGCCGGCGGTCTGCACGTGGGTCTTCATGAACCACGAGCGTTCATTCTTGGCGCCGTAGCGGTCCTTCATGACGCGGGCCCAGATGCGCCGGGCCGCGCGGAGTTTGCAGATCTCCTCGAAGAACTCGTTGTGCGAGTTGAAGAAGAAGGAGAGGCGTGGGGCGAAGGCGTCGATGTCCATGCCACGCTCGACGCAGGCCTCAACGTATTCCATGCCGTCGCGGAGCGTGAAGGCCAGTTCCTGGTGGGCCGACGAGCCCGCCTCGCGGATGTGGTAGCCCGAGATCGAGACCGAGTTCCACTTAGGCACAAGGCGAGACTGGAACTCGATGGTGTCGACCACCAGTTTCACCGACTGCTCGGGCGGATAGATGAACTCGTTCTGGCTGTGGAACTCTTTAAGGATGTCGTTCTGGAGCGTCCCGCCCAGATTGCTCCACGACATGTCGCGCTGCAGCGCGTGCGCGAGGTACATGGCCCAGATCACCGCCGCGGGCCCGTTGATCGTCTGCGAGACGGTGACGTTCTCGATGGGGATGTCGGCGTAGAGGCGGTGCATGTCCTCGATGGTGTCGATGGCGACGCCGCAGCGCCCCACCTCGCCTACCGAGAGCGTGTCGTCCGAATCGCGCCCCATCAGCGTGGGCAGGTCGAAGGCGGTCGAGAGCCCAGTATTGGCGCTGGTGCCCTTGGCCTGTGAGAGCAGATACTTGAACCGCTTGTTGGTGTCGTCGGCGCTGCCGAACCCGGCGAACTGGCGCATGGTCCACAGCCGCGAGCGATACCCCTGCGGGAAGAGCCCGCGCGTGTAGGGATATTGGCCCGGCTGGGCGATGTCGCGGGCGAAATCTCGCAGCGACGGGGCGGGGGCTGAGGGGCCGTAACTGGGGTCGAGCACCAACCCGGAAATGGTGACGGCGTGTGGATCAACTCTGGACGGCGCGGATTCGCCCGCCCGCGTGGGTGCGGTCGTCATGCCCAGAGTTTACCCGCCCAACCCCGAACGCTCCCCCATAGACGCCCCCGAGACCCCCGATTTCAGCCTCGCCAAGGCCATCGGGGGGACATCGTTCCACCCAGATGGCAGATCCTGCGCCAATGCGGCAACCTGGCTTCGCTGCCATGCGAACGGGTTATTGGACTCTGTACGGATACTGAGTTGAGTTCCCCTGTCGGTTGCGCTTTCCATGGCCCAAGCCGCGCGGTATAACGGGAACCGGTGGATGGAACGGCACCGGTGTGCTGACGACCAGGATGGGAGGTTGGCGATGCTTGTGATTACGCGCCGCGAGGGCGAAGAGGTCGTGATCGGCGACCCGAAGAATCCGATCGGGGTGGTCCGTATCGCGTCGGTCAAGGGCGAGCGCGTGCGCATCGCGTTTGACTTCCCGCGAGAGGTCGAGATCAACCGACGCGAGATCGCCGAGCAGATCGCCCAGCAACTGCCCACGGTGCTGGCCTCGATCAAGCCCAGCGCGGCCGCGGCGCAGTAGTCTTCACCGCTTTCCCCGTCAGTTCTACGCACCAAGAACAACGGGCGGCCTTGAGCCGCCCGTCGTTGCACGTCAATCCTTGATAATCATCTGAGACGCCGGCGGTGGCGTCGGTCGCCTTACTCGGGCTTGCCGCCGCTCATGTCGTAGACCCAGCGATCGCCCGCCCGTTCGAACGAGAGCACCTCGCCGGGCTGGAAGAACAGTTTGAGTTCGCGCTCGGCGGCCTCGGGGCTGTCGCTCCCGTGGATCAGGTTGAACGAGTTCGAGACGCCAAAGTCGCCGCGGATGGTCCCGGGGTTGGCCTTGCTGCCGAAGGTCGCGCCCATCATGTTGCGGGCGATGGTGATCGCACCATTGCCGCGAACCGCCATCACCAGCACAGGCGAACTGGTCATGAAGCCCACCAGCCCGGCGTAGAAGCCCTTGGTCTTGTGCGCCTCGTAGTGCGTCTCGGCCAGCGAGCGGGGGATCTGCATCATCTTGCAGCCCACGATCTGCAGGCCTTTCTCCTCGAACCGGGCGATGATCCGTCCCATCAGGCCCCGCTGCACGGCGTCGGGCTTCAGAATAATCAGCGTCGTTTCCATGGCCGAACTCCTCAGGAAAAACAGGGCCCAAGCATAGGCGCAGGCCCCACGCCGCGTGCGTGTTCGACGCCATTTCAACCCTTAGTAAGCCCCGCCTCAATCTTCCGGGGGGCTTTCGGGCATCGGCGGGATCTGGTCCGCCTCGGGGCGGCGGCGCAGGTAGATCGTGCCCGCCTCCTGGCGGAATGCCACGGCCCGGCGACGCACCAGTTCCAGCAGCGCGATGAACAGCCCCACCATCTCGTTGCGCGTCCGCCCGGCAAAGACCCGCACCAGAGCCAACTCGCCCCGCGGGGTGTCCTCGGCCGCCAACGTGTCCGACGCATCGGGGGTCGCACTGGCTTCTTCGCGGCGCAGGTGATCGAGAATGTCCTCGGCGTGGAGCTCGATGGGCGTGTCGTCGTAGGTGACCTGGTGCTCGCCTAGGCGTTCGAAGTTGACCGTCTCGCTGATGCGACGGAAGGCGTCGACCAGGTCGACCAGGTGCAGGTCCTCGATCTCCAGATCCTGAGCCGCGTCGATCGCGTCGCGCAGGGTCGATTCATCGGGCGTGACGGGGGCGGCGGGGAATCGCTGCCGCCACTCGATGCCGCGGACCTCGAGCGACTGCGCCGCATCGCGGAACCGCTTGTACTCGAGGAGTTGGCGCACGAGTTCAGCGCGGGGGTCTTCGCTGGGGGCCGCGTCGGGTGTGCCGGGCGTGGTCGGCTTGGCCGGGCCGATCATGCGCGATTTGATTTCCATCAGCGTGGCGGCCATGAGCAGGAACTCGCCGGCCTTGTCGATGTCGATGCGACCTTGTCCACGCGACTTGATGTCCTCGAGCAGGGTCATGTATTGCTCGGTGATCTGCGCCACGGGGATGTCGTGCACGTCCAACTCGTGCTTGCGGATCAGGAAGAGCAGCAGGTCCAGCGGGCCCTCGAATGCCTCCAGCCGTACCCGGTAGTCATCGATCAGCATGGGAACTCCCGGGCGTGCGTGGTCCGCTCGCCTTGGCCAGTTTACGCTTACGGCGTGACCGACCCCGAACTCTCATTCGCCCAGGGCGTCCTCCACGCCGAAGCCGCCGCCCTCGAGGCCATGGCCAAGTCTATTGGCCCCGAGTTCTCCCGGGCGGTGGATCTCATCGTCGCCTGCGCCCAGGCCCAGGGGACCGTCCTGGTGACGGGGCTGGGCAAGTCGGGCCTGGTGGGGGCGAAGATCTCCGCCACCCTCGCCTCGCTGGGGATCCCCTCGCACCCGGTCCACCCCTCCGAGGCCGCCCACGGCGACCTGGGACGCTTCCGTGCCAGCGACACGGTCATCGCCATCAGTTTCTCGGGTGAGACCGACGAGGTGGTCAACCTGTGCGCGATCCTCGCCCAAGACAACCTGCCCATCATCGCCATCACCAACGGCAACGGGAAGGAACCTTCCAGCCTCGAACGCCTCGCCCGCGTCACCCTTCGTCTGGGAATAAGCAGCGAGGCGGGCGCGCCCGGACAGGTCGCCCCCACCGCGTCGACGACCGCCACCATGGCCTGGGGCGATGCCCTTGCCCTGGCCGCGGCCAGGCGACGCAACTTCACCGCGGAGGATTTCGCACGGCGTCACCCGGGCGGGACGCTGGGCGGGCTGCTGCGACCCGTGACCGAGGTGCTGCGGTTCATCGCGGGGAAGAACCTGCCGCTGATCCCGCGCGACGCGAGCGTGGCGTCGGCGTTGGATATGGCCGCGGGGGTGGCGCGCCGCCCCGGGGCGATCCTGATCGTGAACCCCGACGGATCGCTCGCGGGGCTCTTCACCGACGCCGACCTGCGACGGCTGGTGCTGCGTGACCCGGAGTTGTTGCAAGGGCCCATCGCCGAGGTGATGACGACCTCGCCGCGGACCCTTGAGGACACGGCCTTGGTGCGCGACGCGGTGAACATGATCCGCGAATACCGATCGGACGAGATTCCGGTGGTCGACGCGCGGGGTTGCCCCGTGGGTATCCTCGACGTGCAGGACCTCATCGCGATGCGATTGGTCAAGGACTGACACCACCGGGGCTATTCCCCGCGGAGACTGGCATGACGCACGGACGGGAACGCCGAGGATCGGTACGCACGCTGACGCTCGCCGCCATCGGGGTGGCCTGTGCGGCGGCCCTGGTCGCGCTTGTCATGTTCCTCGGACGCACGCCCGCGCGAATTGCCCCCCTAACCGGCGCCGAGCAGGGAACGATCCCGCCCGACATCAAGGATGTCCCCACGACACAGACCAGCCGCGGCGTGACGCAACTGGGCTCGGGCAAGGGCATGTACGTGCAGGTGGCGGATCGAAACGACCCCGGGCGCGTGGCGGGCGAACTCGTCGCCGAGACCTCCGAGCCGCTCGAGGCGCGTCGCTACCTGCTGACCCGCCCGCGGGCGTGGGCCTTTCTGGGCGACGGGCGGACGCTCTATGCCGAGGCCGATTCGGGGCGGGCGTTCATCCCCGACACCGGGCCGGGCAGCCGCCCCGAGGAAGGGACGCTCAAGGGCAATGTCGTCATCAAACTCTTCCCGGCGATGGACCGACGCCCCGAGCCCGCGACCGACACTCCCGAACTGACCGTCACCACACAATCGATGGTCTTCAACGGCACGCTTGGCGAACTGCGTTTCGACGAGCCCGTCGATTTTACGGGCGAGCGTTTTTCATTCCGCGGGCGGGGGATCGTCGTACTTTTTAACGAGGCGAGACAGCAACTCGAACTGCTGCGCATCGACGAGCCCCTCTCGCCGTTGACCATCCTGCCCGGCTCGCGTGTGAAGAGTTCGCCGACGCCCGCGTCACCGCCCGGTGGGGTGTCCACGCCGCCCCAAGCCCCCGTGGCGAGTGCGCCCGCACGCACGCCCGTCGAGACGGCGTACCGCCTTGTGGCCCAGCGGGAGGTGCACCTGATGCAGGGCGCCCGCGAGATCTGGTCGGACCGCCTCGACGCGTGGGTGCGGCTCCAGGACAACAAACTCAATGATGGCGTGCTGGGTGCGGCGCCGGCGTCGTGGCCCAGCATTGCGCCCGAGTTTCGTTCAGTGCGTGGCGTTGTCAGCGCGATGGCGATAGCCGCGTTTCAACCCGATTCGAGCCGATTCGTCGCCAGCGACGAGCCCGTGGTGATCACGTGGACGGGGCCGCTCGAGGTACGCCCCAGCGCGATCGACGCTCCGGAACTCGCCGCCAACGACGTCTTCGTGCGTCTGGTCGGCGACGAAGCGGGGCAGACGCGCATCGCCGACCGCGCGAGCAAGGCCGAAGGTGCAGGGCGCACGCTTGAATACGGCGCGACGCGACGCGAGGCCTCGCTGATCGAGACCTCCCCCGCGTTGGCTCGCTTCGCAATCACCGATCGAGGGCACGCGGCGTCTGAAAGGTTCGATGTCAACCTGGGTAGCGGCGAGGTCCGTGTGCCCGGGGCGGGCACGTTGGTCGCCGCCACCTCCAAGCCCGAATCGCCCGAGCGGACCCTGGCATGGACGCGCGAAGCGAGTTTCCTCTTTGATACCGAATCGAACACCATGACCTCTCGCCTGCGTGAGGCCCGTATGACGGGCGAAGTCATCGCGACCGACAGCGTCGCCTCGATCGCGGGCGAGTCGCTCTCGGCGACCTTTGTCTCGGACGAATCGGACTCGCCGCGACTCTCGTTCCTCAAGGTCATCGGGCGTGCGCTCGCCCGAGACGGGCGCGACGGGTCCATGGCCGCCGACACCATCGGCATCACCTTCGCCCCCGGCGAGTCGGACCCGCAGCCCACCCACGTCGAGGCGCACGGCAATGTTCTGGCCTCGCGCCCGGACACCACACTCGAATCCGAGACCCTCAGCGCGACAATCGCCCGCGATGACAAGGACAACCTCTCGCCCACCACGATCCTCGCGACCGGGTTCGTCCGTTACACCGGGCCCGACGGCGTAGTCGCCAGCACCCAGCGCCTCGAGGCCGACGCCCGCGCCCGCACCGCCTGCCTGCGCGGCGAGGATTCAACCGTCGCCCGTGGCTCAACAAGCGTCACCGGAAATGTCATCACCCTGAACGAGGAGGGTGGGCTGCTCGACGTCGATGGCCCTGGCCGCTTCGCCCACGCCGCCAAGACCACGACGGGTGAACCGGAGCAGGCGACCGCCACCTGGACTCGCGCAATGCGCTTTGACGATCGCGCGGGCACGATCCGATGCGACGGGAATGTCGCCGCCCTCTGGACACGCGGCTCGCTCGAACGCCACACCATGGGCGGTGATCATGTCGCCATGGACCTCGCTCCCGCGGAAGGTGACGGCGCATCCCCCGATGCTCAGCCTGCCGCAACGAACGATCGTGAGATCCGTACTGTTGCCATCCGTGGCGACGCGACACCGGGCTGGTTCGAGCTGCGTCAATACGCGCCCCAGCAGGGCGGCAACGCCCCGAGCGTTGAACGTGAGCTGCGTCTCACGGGCCCGGTCATCACGGGCGACGCCGCGGCAGGCACGATCGAGGTCGACGGCGAGGGTTCGTGCCGCCTGCTCGATCTGCGTGCCGAATCGCCCCGCGTGGATGAAGCGTCGCCGGCCGGCCCGGTCGGGGGCAGCCTTCGCGGTGCCGCACGGTTCACCTGGAAGACCAGCATGCGCTATGAACGAAGCGCGGGCACGATCACGATGCGTGATCGCGTGACGCTGACGCACGTACGCCTCGACGAGAACTTCCGCACCGAACTCGATTGCGACCTGCTCGTCGCACGAATCCGCGAGTCGAATGCCGCTCCACACGAATCCTCCCTCGGGTCGGATTTCCGCGGGGAACTCGTCTCGGCTTCCGCCACGGGCAATGTCTGGATGCGCTCCAATGCCAAGGAAGTCACCGCCGCCTCGCTCGAATATGACGCGGTGAAGCGCCTGGCCGATGCCCGCGCGCCGGCCGGGGGCACCGTCATCTATCTCGATCCGGCCACCGGCTCGCCCGTCGAGGCCGAGCGGGCGATATGGAACCTGAGCGCGGACCGGGTCGAACTTCGCGGCGTGCGCACGATCGTCAGCCCGCGCTGATTCAGACGTCGCCGTAGATGAAGCCCCTCGCGGCTATTGCCCGCGATAGGCCCCTTCCGCCTCGCCCACGCGGTGGATCGCCACGGTATTGGTCGCCTTGGCCACGCCCAGCGGTCGCCCGGCGACGAGCACGATTGAATCGCCCTTGCGAACCAAGCCGCGGTCGAGCAGATCTTGGTCAACGCGTGTGTTCCAGTCGGTCATGCGCCCGCTCGCGGGTGGCTGCACGCACATGGGCGTCACACCCCGCAGCAGCGCCATGCGTCGCGTGGCCCGGGGATCGGACGAATACGCCACGACGGGCACGCTGAACCCCGCCATCGACAAGAAGCGGGCGGTGCCCCCCTGCTGCGACCAGCAGGCCACGACGCGTGCGCCGATGTCGCGGGCGATGCTCCACGCCCCCATCGCCAGCGCCGCGGTCCCCTTGTGCGACTGCTGCACCCGTGAGGGCGGGGTGGCATTCCCCGGCTTTGATCGCACGTACTCCTCCGCCGCGGCGATGATCCGCCCCATCGTCTCGACGACCAGCGCAGGATGCTTGCCGGTGGCGGTCTCGCCCGAGAGCATGACGGCGTCGGCCCCATCGAAGATGGCATTGGCCACGTCGCTCGCCTCGGCCCGCGTAGGGATCGCGTTGTCGATCATCGTCTCGAGCATCTGCGTCGCCACGATGCAAGGCTTGCCCGCCCGATCGCACGCGGCGAGGATCCGCCGCTGCTCCACCGGCACGCGGGCGATCTCCATCTCAACCCCCAGGTCGCCGCGGGCGACCATGATCGCGTCGGCGGCGTCCACAATCGCGTCGATCTCGCGCAGGGCCTGTGGCTTTTCGATTTTGGCGACGATCGGTATCCATGCCGCCTCCCCCTTGCGCGAAGGGTCGGGCAACTGGGCGATCTGCCGCTTGAGGTCGTGGATCTCCTCGGCCTTGCGCACGAACGACAGGGCGAGGAAGTCGAGCTCGTTGGCCACGCCCCAGCGCACGCATTCCATGTCGCGTTCGCCCAAAGCCGGCGCCGAGAGGTTCGAATCGGGAAGGTTGATCCCCTTGCCCGAGCTGATCACGCCCCCCACCACCACGCGGCATCGCAGTTCGTGGGCCTTCTCGTCGCGCTCGACGGCGAGCATGCGGATCGCCCCGTCGTTGACCAGCACGCGGTGCCCGGGCTCGACTTCATCAACCATCGCGGGATAGGTCAGCGAGAGCACCGGCTCGCTCCCGCCGTTTTTAATGCTGCGCACGCTGGAGTCGGTCGCGCCGCGCGACAGGACGACATCCTGCCCAGGCTCGACGCGGATGCTGCCGCCGCCCGAACGGTGGGTTTCGCCCACGCCCTGGGGGATGCGTCCCACCCGGATCTTGGGGCCCTGCAGGTCACCCAGGCAGGCGATCTGGCGACCCATGTTGGCGGCGACGCGGCGCACGGTGGCCAGGCGGCGGGCGTGGGCGTCGAGGTCGCCGTGCGAGAAGTTGAAACGAAAGACCCGAACCCCCAGCTCGATGAGGCGGGCCACGACCTCGGGCGAATCGCTGGCCGGGCCGATCGTGGCGACGATCGAGGCGAGCGGCGGAAGCGGACGAGGGTCAATCGAGGTCATACCCCGATTATCGGTTGAAGCCCGCGGGAACGTTTGCCCCGAGTGCGGAGTGACCCACGCGCGCACGAAAAAGGCCCCCGGCGCGAAGCCGGGGGCCCTTGTTCACGAATCAGAGTCCCCGAAGGGATCAGGGCTTAGCAGCCACCCTGGTTCCACAGGTCGAAGAACATGGCGACGTCGGCGTCGTCAGGCGTGCCGCCCGAGCCGTTGGCATCGGAGCACTCATCGCCCGCGTTCCAGGCATCGAAGAAGGCCGCCACGTCGGCGTCGTCAGGCGTGCCGCCCGAGCCGTTGTAGTCGGCGATGCAGCCACCCTGCGACCACGGGCAGCTGCCCGCGGGGCATTCCGTCCAGGACGGGGTGAAGGTGAACTGCTGCGGGAGGCTCGACAGCGAGGTGTTGCGGAGGTGCCAACGCCCGTCGGTCGAGGGGTTGTTGATCTTGGCGACCGTGTCGAAGAGACCGATGCCCATGTAGTAGAAGCCGGCGGGCAGCGTGCCGTTCTGGCCTTCGAAGGGCAGGCCCGTGCCGAAGGGCGGACGCGACGGAGCGATCTGGCCGAACGACAGCTGCGGCAGGAAGCCCGCGCCGTTGTCGTCATCGGTGGCCACCAGGTTGCCCACGCTGTCGAAGATGAAGACTTCGCCGTCGGCGATCTCGTTCGAGCCGAACGAGTCGATGTCGAGGTAGGAGGTCGGATCAGCGGCATCGACGCAGGTCTCGAAGGAGAACCAAGCGACGCGCTGAGCCGCGGGCTGGGCGGGGCCGGTCGTGACCTGAGCCGAGCCATCAACAACGCCCAGGTGGGTCGCCACCGGGGGAACCGAGGCCGCCAGGGGCGAGCCGCCCGTGTTGGTGAAGAAGCGAACCTGGTTCGCGCCCGCGAGGGGGGTCGCCGAGTTCACGCCGTACGCACCACCAGCAAAGGTCGCGCCAGCCGGAGCCACCGCGAGGTAGTAGGTCCCGGCGAGGAGTTCGCCGTGACGCCCGTCGTACTGCTCGCCATCGCCGACTGCGGCGCGGCGGCCCATGCCGTAGGAGAGCTGGGCGTTGGTGCCCGAGCCGCCGTCGGCATCGACGCCGACGCGGTTGCCGGCCGAGTCATAGAGACCGATCGACAGATCCTGCGCCGAGCCTTCGGTGTCCAGATCGAAGAACTGGCCGTCAAAGGTCGGGCCGGCGTCGTCGGTCGCGTCGCCGTTGATGGTGACGCAGAACCACTGGACATTGCCGCTGGCGGGAACGTTCAGGATCGCCCCGGCGTCGGTGATCGCGGGCACCGAGGTGCAGGTGGGGGTGGGGATCGTCACGTCGCCCTGAAGCTTCAGGTAGACGTTGCGAGCGTTGCCAGCCGCACCGAAGCCGGCCCAGGCGCCAGCCGCAGCCTGGTTGCGGTTGTAGCGAATCGGGTCAGATGAGCCGACTTCTTCGTTGGGGATCAGGCCGCGGATCGCGGGCTGAATGTTGTTGTGGGGCAGGCCCGACACCGTGTGCGACATGGTCTGCTCAACCACGATGTTGTCGTCGAGCTGCTGGTACTGCGCGGCGGCGGGAATCGTCAGCGGGGCCGCGTAGAACTGGATGATGTTGCCCAGCGTCGTCGTCGCCAGGTTGAAGGCGAAGGTCGACACGACCGTGCCGCTGAAGGGCGGGTTGCCCGCGGCGACGTACGTGTCGTGGAAGTTGAACGTCGCCGTGGCGGCGGTGTCCGTGATGGCGGGGGTCGCGGCCGTCACCCAGCCGAAGGCGATGCCGTTCATGAAGAAGTTACCGCCAGCGCCCAGGCCGGGGGTAAAGCTGACATCGTCGGCGGCCTGGTTGAAGCCGGCGCCGCCGTTGCCACGCCAGTCGCCGCCCGTCTCGGTGGGCAGGCCCGTCGAGTAGACGAGCGCGTTGGCGCGGTTGCCGAACTGCGGCACGTAGTTCAGGGGCAGAGGAGCCTCAACCGCGGTCGTGATGACCTGGTCCTGGAAGGCGGGAGCCTTCACGGCCTTCTTGGCGGACGCCTTGTTCACAGGCTGGACCTGTGCAAACGTGGCGCTCGTAGCGGCCGCACCGGCGGCCATCGCAAGGACAAGAGACATGCTGATCTTCATAAAAAACTCCTCTCGGGAACTACGGGCCATACACCGGCCCAACCTCGTGAACACACACTGTCGAAACCCACGCCAAACACCGGCATGGGTCATATTCCGTCGTTCAGGGCGCCTACGTCGACGCCGCACTCGCTCGCCCCCCGAGGGTCCGGTCCCTCGTGGGGTTGTGGTACATCGTCCGAATCCGACACCGACCGTACCCTTCCTCACGCAGTCCTACGGTCGTTCTTACTCAACCCGTGCTAAAACCTATCCAGATCGTGAGTTCGGAGATAGAACGCATCAACTTTGGCACCCTTGCCGCAGACGTGGGAATCCTCTCATCCTCAGCCGCACCCGACACGTATAGGCGCGGCCTCCCACGAGCGATACAGCCCTGAGCCTACCAGATTCCGCGCAAACTGCAACACCTTTTTGCCTTATCCGGCCTATACAGGTCCGAAAAGCCCTGATCGGGCACGAACCGCTTGGGCACTATTGCTCACCAGGTCCATACTCACCCACCGGTCATGGCATCGACGAACGCATCAAACAGATAGGACGCGTCGTGGGGCCCCGGGGAAGCCTCGGGATGGTATTGGACCGCAAAGACCGGGCGGTCCTTGAGCCGGAACCCGGAGAGGGTGCCGTCATTCAGGTGGACGTGGGTCGCGACCGCGCCCGCCGCCGCCAGGCTTTCAGGATCCACGGCAAAGCCGTGGTTCTGGCTGGTGATCTCAACCCGCCCGGATTCCGTGTTCAGCACCGGCTGGTTGATGCCCCGATGCCCGAACTTCAGCTTGTAGGTCTTGGCCCCGATCGCCAGCGACAACAGTTGGTGCCCAAGGCAGATCCCGAACATCGGGATCGGGCGCCCCTGGCTCGATGAGCCCTTGATCAGATCGCGCAGCGTGGCGATCGTGGCTTCGACGGCGGCGGGGTCGCCCGGGCCATTCGAGATGAACACGCCGTGGACTTCGCCCGCATCAAACCGGCGACGAATCTCGGCGGCGGAAGTCTGGTGGGGCATGACCTCGACCACGCACCCGCGTTCGACCAGGTTGCGCAGGATGTTGGACTTGGCCCCGCAATCGAGGGCCAGCACGCGAAGCGATCTCGGGCGTGCCCCTGCCTCGGTCGTCGCACTGGGCTTGAGCTCGGCCCACTGACCAAGGTCGTCGGCGAAGGCGCCGGCCTTGGCGCACCCCACGAGGGGGACAAGATTCTGCCCGGCCATCGAGGGGGCGTTGCGGGCCTTGGCCACGAGATCGACGTCGGAGAGATCCGCGTTGTCGGTCAGGGCCCCCGCCATCGACCCGCCGGTGCGCAGGATGCGGGTGATGGCCCGGGTATCCACGCCAGCGATCCCCAGCACGCCATAGCGGGCGAGGTAGTCGCTGAGCGAGCCGTCGGCCCGGTAGTTGGAATGGCGTCGGGTGAGCTCGCGGACGACCAGCCCGGCGACCTGGACGCGTCCGGACTCGACATCTTCGTCGTTGCACCCGGTGTTGCCGATGAGCGGGAACGTCTGGACGAGGATCTGCCCCGTATAGGAAGGGTCGGTCAGCGATTCCTGATAGCCGCTGGTGGCGGTATTGAAGACGACTTCAGCGACGGAGACGACGCCGCGATCGACGGCGCCGAAGGCAACGCCGTGGTGGACGCTCCCGTCGGCGAGCGCGAGCCTGGCGGGACGGGGCGTCGAGGAGGACGCTACGGTGTCTGGCGTGGGCATCGAAATGGAGTGTAGCGCGCGTGACGGACCAGTCCCTCTTCAGCACGGGGCACCACGACGAGGCGGGCGGCGTTTATGCCCGTGTTGTCGTCGAGCGCGGGCTGGAGGGGGGGGCGGGCGAGCAGGGCCTGACATATCGCTGCGACGCGGGCGAACCCCCGAGCGTGGGCGAGCGCGTGCAGGTGCCGCTGGGACGCTCTGGAAAACTCGCCGGGGGGGTGGTCGTCTGCACGGGCGGCGCGGAACTGCTGGATGGCTTTGATGCGTCGCGCGTCAAGCCCATCGCCCGGCGCACCGGGGCGGTGGTGCCAGCGGGTCTGCTGGAACTGGCAACCTGGATGGCCTCGTACTACGTCTGCCCGCTGGGGATGGTCCTGGCCTCGGTCGTTCCCTCGGCGGTGAAGCACCAGACCGGAGCCAAATCGATCGAGTTTGTCCGTCTGAGCCCCGGTGCGGCCCAGCGCGAGGACGTCTCGCTCAAGCCCGCGGCACGCCGGGCGTGGGAACGCGTGCTCGAACTCAAAACCGCGGAGACGCCCGTGGCGATCTCGTCGCTGGTGGCGCATGTGGAGGCGAAGTCCACGCGGCCTATTCGTGAACTCATCGAGGCGGGGCTGCTGATCGTCGAACGCCAGGACCGCATCGAGGCCAAGGCCATGCCAAGCCTGGGCACGCTCGGCACGGAGACGATCCCCGCGTTGACCGACGCGCAGCGTGGCATCGTGGAGGGGATCGGCGCCGGGCTGGATCGCTTTGGCGTTCACCTGCTGCGCGGGGTGACCGGCTCGGGGAAGACCGAGGTCTACCTGCGCCTGCTCGAGCGGGTGCTGGCCGCGGGCAGAAATGCGATCGTGCTCGTGCCCGAGATTGCGCTCACACCCCAGACCGCCGGGCGTTTCACGCGGCGATTCCCGGGGGGGATCGTCGCGGTGCTGCACTCGGGGCTGACCGCGGCCCAGCGACACCGCGAGTGGTCGCGGGCATCGAGCGGCGAGGCCCGCGTGGTGGTGGGCGCTCGCTCGGCGATCTTTGCGCCGCTGGCGAACCTCGGGTTGATCGTGGTCGATGAGGAGCACGATTCGTCGTACAAGCAGGACCAACTGCCCCGCTACAACGCGCGCGACGTCGCCATCAAGCGCGGGCACTTGGCGGGCTGCCCCGTCGTGCTCGGGTCGGCGACGCCCTCGCTCGAGAGCTGGGCCAACGCCGCGGCGGGTCGATCGACGCTGTGGGAACTACCCGCGCGCGTGGTGGGTGCGCTCCCGCCGGTCATGATCGTGGACATGCG
>JABWBB010000004.1 GCA_013360675.1 Phycisphaerales bacterium
CACCGGCTTGCGCTCGAGCGCACGCTCGAGGCCATCGACGACGCGGCGCGATGGAGCGGGGAAGCGCACGCGCCCGAGCTCGTCGCCGCGGGGCTGCGACGGGCGCTCGATCTGGTGGGCGAGCTGGCCGGCCGCCTGACGCCCGACGAGGTGCTCGGGCGGATCTTCGCGGGGTTCTGCATCGGCAAGTAGCCACGATCGGCGGTGAAACTTGGGGTTTTCGGTCCTCGCGGGCGTGGTGATGCGGTAGGATGGTTCCATGGAACAGGCCCCTGAACCCACGCCTCCGGCGCAGCCCGCCCCCGAGACGACCGCTCCTGCGGCGTCCACGGCGACGGCGGTAAAGCCCAAGCCCCCGCGGGTGGATTCGCTCCCTCCCTTCCGCGTGCTGCTGCACAACGATGACGTGAACGAGATCCTGTACGTGGTGGGGACGATCCAGGAACTGACGACGCTGACCCGAGAACACGCGGTGCTGGCCACGCTCGAGGCGCACCGCACGGGCGTCACGCTGCTGCTCACGACCCATAAGGAACGGGCCGAGCTCTACCGCGATCAGTTCAAGTCCAAGAAGCTGACGGTCACGATCGAGCCGGCGACCTGAGGCCATATCACATCTGGTTTGGCCTTGTGCCAACGCGCCGCGGAGTTTTTTCGTCGCGTGCCGGGAATTGTCCCGCATGATCGAGAAGCCTTGGCCACGTGCCGCAGACCGCGTGCGGGCGGGTGTGTTTCACGCTGCGCCGGATCGAAGATGCAAGTGGGGGTCCGGGCGGACGATGGACTGCATGTCGGCAGGCGTGCAAGGCGGGCTTCTCTACCCGTCACCTGCGTCGGACATGGAGGCGTGAGGCGTGGCAACCACTCTGCATCTCGGGGACTTGCTGGTCCGCAACGGCGTCATCACCCCGCGTCAGCGCGACGACGTGCTCGACGCGCAGCGCACACGGGGCGGGCCCTTTGGCGCGCTCGCCGAAGAAATGTTCGGCGTCAGTCCGCAGGCGATCGAGAAGGCCTGGGCCGAGCAATACGCCGCCCTGGTGCCCCACATCGATCCGCGGGCGCACAGCATCAACCCGCGGGCGCTCGACACGATCTCGCGCCGCCAGGCGTGGCAGTTCTGCATCCTGCCGCTGGACTTCGCGGGCGAGGATCTGCTGGCCTGCACCACGCACGACAACCTGATCCGCGCGCTCAAGTTCGTCGGGTGGCGCCTGGGGCATGCCTGCCAGTTCCTGATCGCCGAACCCGGCCCCATGGGCGAGGCCCTGGCCCGGCACTATCCCTTGGCCGGGATGACGCCGGGCGACCTGCGCACGGGGGTGGCGGTGTAGGCAGCGCGGCCTGGTCCCGGCATGCAGCCCAAGAGCCAGCGAGGGATTTCCTGGCTGGCGAACGCAAGCGCAGAGAGCCCTCCCTGACGGTCGGGCTGCATGTCAGGCGCATGGCCTTGTCTGGGTGCCACCACGCGATGCGAAGACGCATTGGGTAGTGGCACCCGGTTCCGGAGCGATTGAGCCACCCTCCCTACGATGGGGGGTGACGAAAAAGACCCGCACAACCAAGCCCAAGGACGACGGGATTCATTCGATCTCGCTGGTCAGCCTGGGCTGTCCCAAGAACCTGGTGGACTCCGAGAAGATGCTCGGGCTCCTCGCCGAGGCGGGCCTCACGCCCGTCTCGTGCGACGCGGACTCATTCGGCGGGGCCGACGCGGTGGTCGTCAACACCTGTGGCTTTCTCGAAGCCTCGAAGGACGAGTCGCTGGGGGTCATCAAGGAGGCCATCGCCGCCAAGGAGCGGGGCGAACTCAAGCGGGTCGTCGTCGCGGGCTGCCTGGTGCAGCGTCACCGGGCCAAGATGCTTGAGTGGGCGCCGGGCATCGACGCGATGGTGGGGGTCTTTGATCGCGACAAGATCGTCGAGGCCGTCCGCGGCGGGGCCGAACGGACCACGCTCGACGGCGCGCCCGGGTACTGGATCTCGGGCAATGCGCTCATCGCGGCGAAGGAGCGCGGGCGCAATGTCACGGGCCTGACCATCGGCGGCAAGAACGACACGGGCGTGGGCTACTTTGAGGACGACTCGGCCCGCCTGCGCCTCACGCCGCGCCATTACGCGTATTTGCGGGTGGGCGAGGGGTGCAACCAGAACTGCGCGTTCTGCACCATCCCGTCGATCCGGGGCAAGATGCGGAGCAAGCCCGTCGAGGCGATCGTGCGCGAGGCCAAGGAACTCATCGCCGACGGGGCCTTCGAGCTGATGCTCATCGGGCAGGACACGACAAGCTGGGGCGATGACATCGGCAAGGGCATGGCGGCGGGGGCGGGGCTGCCCGCGATGCTCGAGGGCGTCTGCAACGCGATGGACGAGGAAGGCTGCCGCGGGTGGGTGAGACTGATGTACGCCTATCCCAGCAACTTTTCCGACGCGATGATCGACGCCTTTGCCGGGCTGGTGTCGCGCGGGCGGCTGCTGCCGTATATCGATATCCCCCTGCAGCACGCCAGCGACGCGATGCTCACGAAGATGCGCCGCAACGTCACCCGGGCCAAGCAAGAGCACGTCATCACCCGCCTGCGCGAGCGCGTGCCGGGCATGCGCATCCGCACCACGTTCATCAGCGGCTTCCCCGGGGAGACGCAGGCCGACCACCAGGAACTCCTCGAGTTCATCGAGAAGATGCGATTCGAGATGGTCGGGGTCTTCGAGTATTCCAAGGAAGACGGCACCCCCGCGGGTCGCATGGAAGAAGACGACGCCCTGCGCATCCCCGACGATGTCAAGGCCCAGCGGCGCAGCGAGGTCATGGAACTCCAGCAGCGCATCGCCTTCGAGCAGGCCGCCCACCTGGCGGGCGGGTTCGAGCGCGGCGGGCTGGCCAAGGCCACTCGCGCCGACGTGCTCATCGACGCCAAAATGCGCACCAGCGGGCGCAAGACCTCGGGCGTGGGTGAGGGCGGGCGGCTTCACCTGGGTCGCACCAAGTGGCAGGCCCCCCAGATCGACGGCGTGACCTACATCCAGAGCCGCGAGCCCCTGGCCCCGGGCGAGCTTGTCCCCTGCGCCATCGTGGGGGCGGATGGGTACGACCTGGTCGCCACGCCCATCTCCGAGCTGTCGGGCGAAGTGAAACTCAAGGTCCTCAAGTAACCCCGGCCCTGATCCCGGCGTGGCACCTGATTCGGGGTCGGCGGCAGCGGAGCGGGTTCGTGGGGTGGACCTTCCAGCCGCGGACGGGGAAGTGCCGATACTCTTGCCCACCTTGATCCGATCGTGGCAGACCATCGCCCTGTGTGTCATCGCCCTGCTGGTGCTGGGGGTGGTGATGGTCAACTCGGCGGGGATGAGCGTGACGCCGGTGGGGGCCGACCGCCCCGAGGCCCCGCCCATCTCGGCCCGCACGATCCTGACCTCGCGCTCGACGGTGTACATGGCGCTGGCCCTGGCGGCGATGGCGGTCGCCGCCTGCCTCCCGATCCGGGCCTTGTCGTCGTGGGTGCAGGGCTTTGGGGGGCGGCGTGGGGAAGGGGCGCTCAAGCCGCTGCTGATCGTCGCCGGGGCCATCCTGGCGGTCTGCTGCCTGGTCTACCTGCCGGGCATCGGGAAAGAGGTCAACGGATCGCACCGCTGGCTGCGATTGCCGATCCCCCAGTTGGGGGATGCGCTCTCGGTGCAGCCCAGCGAGATCGCCAAGTGGGGTCTGGTGGGGCTGGTGGCCTGGTACGGGGCGGTGCGCCGCGAACGTCTGCCGGAGCTCCTGGGAGGTCTGCTCCCTGGCCTGGTGGCCATCGGCATGGTCAGCGTGGTCATCGTCAAGGAAGACCTGGGCACAGGCGTGCTGATCGCGACGGTCTGCTGCCTGATGCTGGCGGCGGCGGGGGCGTGGGGGCGTTGGTTCTGGCAGGCGCTGATCTTCGTGCCCCCGGCGTTGATCGGCGTGGTGCTGGCGGTGGTCACGAGCGACTATCGCACCAAGCGCATCCTGGCCTTCGTGAACCCCTACGAGGACGCGCAGGGGATCGGCTATCACACGATCCAGTCGCTGGTCGCGGTGGCGGGGGGGGACATCTTCGGGCGCGGGCTGGGGCACGGGCTGCAGAAGTTCGCCTACCTGCCCGAGGACACCACCGATTTTCTCTTCGCGATCATCTGCGAGGAACTGGGCGTGCCCGGGGCGATGATCGTCGCCTCGCTCTTCGCGGGGATCGTCTGGTGCGGGATGACGATCGTGCGGGCCGAGCGCGACATGCTGCTGCGGCTGTGGGGCTTTGGCGTGATCGCCATGGTCGGGCTGCAGGCGGTCTTCAACCTCGCCGTCGTCACGGGGCTGGCCCCCACCAAGGGCATCGCCCTCCCGCTGCTCTCGTCGGGCGGGACGGGCTGGATCCTGACGGCGTTCTCGATCGGCATCGTCATCGCGATCGAGCGTTCGCGTGAAGCCGGCGTCGTCACCTCGCGCCTCGAGGCCCACACCGGGGCGGCGTCGGTCGCGGCATGAGCCCGTCGGACCTGAGCGTCATCTTCGCCGGGGGCGGCACGGGGGGGCACCTCTTCCCCGCGCTGGCCATCGCGCAGGCCCTGCACCGCACGCACCCGGGGGCACGCTCGATCTTTGTCTGTTCGCAGCGCCCGCTTGATGCACGCATCCTGGCGGGCGAGCGCATCGCCGAGCGCGAGATTGATTTTCGCCCGATCCCCGCGCAGCCGGTGGGGCTCTCGCCGCGCCGTTTGTTTGCATTCGTGCGCGGGTGGGGCGGGGCGGTGCGGGCCTCGCGAGCGATCATGGCAGAGGAGAAGGCCGCGGGTCGGGGCGTGGTAGTGGCGGCGATGGGGGGCTTTGTCGCCGCCCCCGCGGTGCGAGCGGCGGTACTCGAGGGGTGCCCGGCGGTGATGGTGAACCTCGACGCGGTGCCGGGCAAGGCAAACCGATGGATTGCCAAGCGGGTGGATCGGGTGCTGACCGCGCTCCCGGTGAAGGGGCGCGAAGCGTGGCGGTGTGTGGGGCCGATCGTGCGCGAGGGGGCGGTGGCCCGTGACGGGGCGATGGCCTGTCGCGCGCGCCTGGGGCTTGATCCCGCGCGCCCGACGCTGCTGGTGACGGGGGGTAGCCAGGGGGCGCAGACGATCAATCGATTGGTCACCGATCGTGCGCACGAGGGCGGCTTGTCGGGGTGGCAGGTGATCCACCAGGCCGGGGCGGGCGGGGCCGACGCCGTGCGTGCGGTTTATGAGCGTGCGGGCGTGGCGTGCGTGGTGGAAGAGTTCATCCGCGATATGGGAACGGCGTGGGGGGCGGCGGATCTGTGCGTCAGCCGCGCGGGCGCGGGGAGCGTGGCCGAAGCCTGGGCGAACCGGGTTCCGACGTTGTTCCTGCCGTATCCGTTCCATCGCGACGGGCATCAGGCGGCCAATGCGATGGTGCTGGTGAGGATGGGCGGCGCGGTACTGGCGACCGACCGGATCGACCCTGGGGCGAACACGCGGGTGGTGGCGCCGATTCTGCAACGGCTGCTGGTGGATGCGGGGGAGCGTTCGCGAATGCGTGACGCGCTGGGGACGCCCGGACAGGCGTCAGGAGCCGCACAGGCGGCAGCGGCCCTGTGTGAATGCGTATTTCCCGCGTAGATTTTGGACCCATCGGGGTCGTGCATTCTGTACACTCTGGGTATGACCGGCGGAGCCGATCGAACAGTGGCGAGGAGCGCGCGGTGCGTCGTGTGGCACGAGCGGGGGGGCGGGCTCGACCCGGACCTTGGCTCGACCCTGGCACGCATGCAGGGCTTTCGCGTCGTCCGCTGCGACAGCGACCTTCAGGCGTTTGCGCAGGTGTGCGCCGCGTCTCGCGCGGGCGAGCGCGTCACGCTGCTGCTCGTCGAGCCGTCGCGATTGACGGGCCTGAGCCACGCGCTGGCGGCGACCGCAACCTACACGCCTCAGGTGCAGATCTGGCGGTTCGAAGCGGGGGCGGCCAAAACTCTGGCGGCGTACACGTCCGTACCGAAACCAGTCGCGACTGAGACGACTCCACCCACACGGTTGAAGATGCCCGCGGGGCCGCCGCGGCTTCGGCTGGCGGGCGAGGGGGCTAGCCCGAGCGTGCCGGCACCCGAGCCGGCCAACGATGAGGACGCGCCCCGCACGCCGCTGCTGACTGATGAGGAGCTGGCGATGCTGTTGGCCACCGACAAGGCCAAGCGAGGGTGAGCGTTCTCGGACGTGGAGATCGGCGGAAGGGCGATGTCGGGCCAACGATGAACCCGGATCGGGTCGAACTACTAGGAGTAGGTGCGTAGTGAACGGATCGGAGGCACGTCGCCGGGTGAACGACGCCACGGACAGGCTCGATTTGCGCGTGATCCTCGTCGGTCGGACGGGGCTGGACGCGGCATTGCGCCTGGACCCGGGGATCGATCTTGCGCGCGCGGGCACGCCGATGGAGGCCATCGGCGAGTTGTCCAGCCCGCTCTCGTCGGATTCGCCCGCCAGCACGCTGGTGATCGTCGGGGTCGAGGTACAGAGAGAAATGGCCGCCGCGGGGGCGACGCGCCTGGTCGAGTTCATCGGGGGCCTGCGCACGGTGGACCCTGGCGTGCGCGTGCTGCGCATGGCGGGCCCTGGCACGGGTGGCGGCGTGACCATCGGAGCGGATCTGTATGACGGGATGATCGAGCCGGGGGCGAGTGCGGCGGCGGTGCGTGAGATGACCCGCGCCCGAGGGCCTATCCAGTCGGTGATCGCCGAGCCGCTGCAGGGGCCGCGCACGGATGAGGGGCTTGAAGAGCTGCTCGCGGGCGGCGCTGCCGCACCACGACCGAATGCGACCGACGAGCGCACGACCGGGGACTTGGTGCCGGTGACGCTGGTGCTGCGCGGGCAGGACCCGCAGGCGGCGTGTGTGGCGCTGATCCGTTCTCGCCTGGGCGACCCATCGATCGAGTTCATCGCGGGCGATGCCGGGAATGCGTCGTGTGCGCCCGTGGCGTGGGAATCGCAGTGCTATGGGCATCTGCGATCTTCACGAACCAACGCCGCGCTGCTGGCGCCCCATGCCCGCTGGATGGCCGCCTGGATGAGGCTGTGCGATCAACAGTCGCAGTTGCGAGATGCGGCGTTCACCGATTCGCTGACGGGGGCGAAGAACCGCCGCTATTTCGACGGGTTCCTGGCGCGGGTGCTCGAGCAGGCGCGCGAGGCTCGGCGCAGCGTGACGGTGATGGTCTTCGACATCGACGATTTCAAGAAATACAACGACAAGTACGGGCACGACGCGGGGGACGAGATCTTGCGCGAGGCCGTGCGCCTGATGCGCAGTGTGATCCGCCCCTCGGACTGCGTCTGCCGCATCGGCGGGGATGAGTTTGGCGTGATCTTCAACGAGCCCGAGGGTCCGCGCCAGGAGGGCTCGCGCCCGCCGTCGGATGTCTTCGGGCTGGCGCAGCGCTTCCAGCAGCAGATCTCGGCGCACCGCTTCCCCAAGCTCGCCGACCTCGCGCCGGGCACGCTGACGATCTCGGGCGGGCTGGCGACCTTCCCGTGGGACGGCACAACCCCAGAGCAGCTTGTCTCGCGGGCCGACCAGCTCGCCATGCAGAGCAAGCGCCAGGGAAAGAACGCCATCACGGTTGGCCCGGGCGCGCTCCGCGGCGGGCGTTAAGACCTCTCGTGCTACCCTGCGAGCGTGGCGCGACGTTATGACATGCTGGTGCTCGATCTCGACGGGACAGTACTCGACCCGGCGGGGGTGGTGACGCCGCGCACGCGCGACGCCGTCCAGCAGGCTCGCGACGCGGGAATGCGCGTGACGCTCTGCACGGGGCGCGGCCTGGTCGAGGCCCGCCCGGCGGTCGTGGCCCTGAACCAGCAAGACCCGGTGATCGTGGCGGGGGGGTCGATCATCGCCTGCCCGGCGACGCGGCGCACGCTCCACCGCTTTGCGCTCGACCTGTCCCTGGTATCGCGCGCGGTCGAACGATTGCTCGCGCACGACCACCCCGCGATGGTGCTCAAAGACCCCGTCGCCGCGGGGTATGACTATCTGATCGTGCGCGGCCCGCGGGGTCTGCGCCTCGACCCGGTGACGGACTGGTGGTTCGACCACCTCAACGTCAGCGTGCGCTACGTCGACCACCTCGACGACGACGAGCACCCCGAGCACACGGTGCGGGTGGGGGCGTGCGGCCTGTCGGGGCGGATGGCGACGGTGCGCGACGCGCTGCACGAGGCCTGCGGGCGCGAATCGCTGATCCACCACTTCCCCGCGGTGATTGCCCCCGAGCACGCCGGGCGGGCAATCAACGGGCAGACCATCGACGTGCTCGAACTCTTCCACCTGAGCGCGAACAAGTGGGAGAGCGTGCGCGTGCTGGCGGAGGGGTGGAAGATCCCCCCTGCCCGCATCTGCGCCATCGGCGACCAGGTGAACGATGTGTCGATGATCGAGCAGGCGGGGCTTGGCATCGCCATGGGCAACGCGATCGAGCCCGTGCGCAAGGCAGCGAAGCGGCACACGAAGCGCAACGACGAGGACGGCGTGGCGCACGCGATCGAGCAGGTGCTCGGCGGCCACTGGTGAACGTTTATCGCCGATCTCGGCCTCGCACTCCCCACTCGGTTGTGCCGTAGGGAGTCTGGCCCCAATACGAACTGCGGGCGACGGCGGGCAGAGCATCACGCGGGAACATGGGAACAGCGTGCCCGTCAATGAACCAGACGCTCCCGGGTGAAGAAGACTCGCGATAGTCGAGTGTGCCGACGGGCAGACCCGGGGCCGCGTATCCGCGATGGCCATGCCAGACGTCGGCCTCGAAGAGCCCGGCCTTGGCATCAGGGAAGACAACGGAAGAAACGCGTTGGATCCTCGCGCCGAGTTGCTGGCCCATTAGTTCGGACGAAAAGCGCGGATCGAGGTATTCCGGGCGGACAAAGAGCGAGGCCGAAAGCCAACGGTCCACCGGGTAGTCCCACCCCTGCTGGCGGGCGGGCGTGTTGGCGGGGCAGCGGTAGATCGGGGACGTGCCGGCGACGCCGCTGGTATCGCGCCACATGTCGCTCGTCAGAAGCCTGAATAACTGGTTGGCATATCGCAGCCGGTCGCGCTGAGTGATTAGCAAGGACGGATCATCGCTACGCGTGGCGGGGAAGGAGTCCCTTGCGTCCATTGTGTAGAGCAGCACGCATCGACCAAGTTCATGCACCCGCGAAAGGCAGGCGAGCTCGATGCTCTTCTGGCGGCTCTTGGCGATCGAGGGCAGGGCGAGCCCCACCAGCACGAGGATCAGGCCAAGCACGATGACTAGTTCCGGGAGCGAGAACGCACGGGATTCCCACAAGGGTTGTTGGGCGGGACTTGACATAGCGTTTTTTTTTGGCGTATATTACTCTTGTTTACTCGTGAGTAGGAGTTCGGAATCATGAATATGTGGCGATGCGCATTATGGGCAGGAATCACAGCCGTGACAACCATCGTATATGGCCAGAACTCAGAACCCATGTGCAACCGGACGTTGCAAACCACGCCGGGCCAGCACCCCAGCCTGGTCGGCGGTGGATGTACGGACGATCAACCCTGCGGCCTGGCCGTGTACTGTGAACAGAGCCACGTCTGCGGGTACGTGCCTCCGGGCGAGGGTTTGCTCTCCTGTGGCACGTATTCAACTGTGACATATACCTGTTCTGTGTACGACAATGGGATATGCAAGGACAACTACTGCTATCGGAGCGAAGGCAGCGAGCAGGTCTATCCTGATCCGCCGATTCAGACCGTAGTTGGTCGCTATACGGGTCCTCAGGAGTGCGCCGAGTGATTGTTCGACCATGGGTGTGGGCACTGATCACGAGCGTGTTCGGCCTGCGTGCGGGCTTCGCACCCGGGGCGCCGCCCGGGATGAACGAGATCCTCGATTGGGCAACCACCTACGACGCGACGCGTGCGGTACGGGTGATTTGGTGCGTTCAGGCCGGGGGCGGTGATGGGACGTATCAGGCGGACCTTGAAGAAGTGACGCTCCGGCGACCGCACGGGATGCTGCGGGCCGAGTATCGCTATGTCGTGCGTGAGAAGTTCCCCGAGGGGGACATCGCCTCGCGCGTGATGGATCTCCGATTTATGCACCCCGAGGTCATGCCGTCGTTGATCAACGACGGTGTCGGTGGGGAGATGTATCAACAGACGCAGGCCGGGTGGACGCAGATCATGGAGTTGAAGCGCCCCTCGTGGGCCGGGGCGCATGAACTGGCGCGCGGGAGATCCTGGCCGGGTTATGTCGGCTGGTGGATTCTCGATCATCCGAGAGACCTTGCGCGGGCGAAGCACGAATCCGTGGATGTAACGACGAGCCGGGTGACCTTTGTGGATGTGCCCTTCGCGCTCGAGTTCCGTCGGGACGCCGAATGCGGCATCGTCGTCCACCGGATTGATCAGTTGGCCGCGGATCGGTCGCGGGTGAGTCAATCCACCCTGTGTGAGGACTATCAGAAGCAAGGTGAGGGCGTGGGGCCGATGCCGAGGCGCCGGGTGTTGCTGTGCGACTTTGGTGACCTTCCCGGGCGTGAGCCGGGGTTGCAGTCCGCGGGTGTGCGTCACTTTGGCGCGATCGAGGCGTTCGAGGATCTGCCCGACGACGCGTTCGATCTCGTGAAGATTACGGGGCTGACGGTCGGAACAGAACCGCCCCCGAGGGGCGAGCCGGGACGTGTGCTCATGACGCCGGACCGTTCGCCCGCGGGCGCTCCGGTGCACGCCGTTTCCACGGTTGGTTTGAGCCCCGTGATCGTCGCGGGGGGTGGGGTCCTGGTCATTGCGGGCGTGGTGCTTCTGGCGCGTCGCTCGGCGGCCCGTTGAAGGGGGGCGGGCGCATTCGCAACGCCCCGCGTCAGTGCGCGCCCTCGGTCACCCGCAGGACTTCCTGCACGCTTGTGAGCCCGCTGGCGACCTTGCGCATCCCGTCCTGGCGCAGCGTGACCATGCCGCGCTCGATGCACAGGCGCCGGAACTCGGCGACGTTGGGGTTGCGGGCGATCATGTCGCGCAGCTGGTCATCGACCGCGAGCATCTCGTAGATGCCCACGCGACCGCTGTAGCCGGTGTTGCGGCATTTGTCGCAGCCCTTGGCCACCCACACCTCGTCGGCGTCGATGCCGTGCACCGTGAGAAACTCGCCCAGCTCGTCGGTGGCGGGCTGCTGCGCCTTGCAGTGGGCGCACAGGCGGCGGATCAGGCGCTGGGCCAGCACGGCGTTGACCGCCGCCCCCACCAGGAAGGGCTCGAGCCCGATGTTCACCAGGCGGGTGATGCTCGCGGGGGCGTCGTTGGTGTGCAGCGTGCTGAGCACCAGGTGCCCGGTCAGGGCGGCCTGGACGGCGATGTGCGCCGTCTCGTGGTCGCGGATTTCGCCCAGCATGATCACGTCCGGGTCCTGTCGCAGCAGCGAGCGCAGGGCCGCGGCGAACGACATGCCGATCTTGTCGTGCACCTGGGTCTGGGTGATCCCGTCGAGGTGATACTCGACGGGGTCCTCGACCGTCGAGATATTCATCGAGTTCTTGTCGAGCTGGCGCAGCGAGGCGTAGAGCGTGGTGGTCTTACCCGAACCGGTGGGGCCCGTGACAAGGATGATCCCGTGGGGCGAATCGATCTGCTTGCGCCAGATCGTGAAGGTCTGCTCGTCGAAGCCCAGCTGCTCGAGCTCGACGCTGATGGCCCGCTGATCGAGGATGCGCATCACGACTTTTTCGCCCGAGGCCGTGGGAAGGGTCGAGACGCGCAGATCGAGCTTGCGCCCGTTGACCTGGGCCCGGATGCGACCGTCCTGGGGCAGGCGGCGTTCGGAGATGTCCAGGTTGGCCATGATCTTGATGCGCGAGGTGATCGCCGCGGCCATCGAGGCGGGCGGGTTCATCATCTCGAAGAGTTCGCCGTCGATGCGGAAGCGGACCTTGAGCTTCTTCTCGGCGGGCTCGATGTGGATATCGCTGGCGCCTTCCTTGCTGGCCGACTGGATGATGTAGTTGACGTAGCGGATGACCGGGCTCTCGCCGGCCTCCTTGGCCAGGTCGACTTCTTCGGCGCGGGATTTCTCGACGGTGACGTCGCCCTCTTCGACCTCGGAGAGGATGCGGGAGACGTCCATGTCTTCCTCGCCCTTGACGTTGGCGCCGATCATCTCGAGCGCTCCGCGCACGTCGTAGGCGGGCACCATGACGAGTTTCACACCCGGCACGTTGAGAGCGGCGCGGACCTCGTCGACGATGAAGACGTTGTCGGCCTGCGTCGTGCCGATGACGACGCGCGAGCCCTCCTGGCGGAGTGGCACGACCATGTGGCGCTTGCAGAACTCGGGGGTGAGGCGTTGGAGCAGTTTGCCGTCGAAGCCCCCATCGAGGCCCTTCTCGAGGTTGATGCGCTCGAAGGCGATGCCACCGGCCTCGGCCAGGGCTTCGTGCACGGCGATCTCGTCGACGCCCTGCTCGATGAGCACGTCCTGGAGTTTTCGTCCGGGCGACTGCCGGATCACCTGCTGTGCGTTGGTGATGCGGTCGGGCGTGACGACCCCGCGTGCGAGCAGCACGTCGGTGAAGGTGCCGCCGCGCCGGACTTCGATCGCGTTGTCCTGCGGGCGATAGACCTCGGCGATGCCCATGGGGCCCGCGGGAGAAGAGTCTTTGGGTGTGCCCTGGTTGCCCGGGGCCTGGGGGATGGGCGAGAGGGGAGCCTCGGCCTCGTCGACGCGGTGCTTCTTCGCGGGCGCGGGGGTCCGCGGCGCGTCCACGCCCAGCTCGTTGAGAATGTCGTCGATGTTGTACTTGGGCATGGGCGGCTCTTGATGGAGGGGTCGGTCAGCGCTTGTTGGGCACGCCGATCTTGACGGGCGAACGCTTGGGCCCTTCACGGTTCTCCGAATCCATGGTGAGCGTGAAGGCCATGGCATCGGCGACCAGCACGACCTGGCGGCCCTTGATCGACTCGACCGTGAACTCCTCGTCGACGATCGAGCCCACGCGGATGGTCGAGCCGTTGATCCGCGCCAGGGGCGTGCGCCCGTCCATCACGGACTGGAGCTTGAGGCTCTCGGCGCGCATCTGCAGCTCGGCGCGGCGCTGCTCGCGGGCGCGGGCCCGGCGTTCCTCGTCCGAGGGGCCGATGCTCGCGGGCAGCCCGCTCGCGGCGATCTTGGTGGTCTCCGTGTCGAGCATGAAGGGGCTCTTGCGGAACTCGCCGATGGCCACGTCGAGGGGGCGCTGCACGCGCGCCAGATCGGCCATGATCCGCTCGTAGGAGCGGGCCTTGGCGTCGTCGTTGGAGGGCAGCTCGGGCGTGGTGGCGGCGAAGGTCATGCCCGCCTTCATCCCAAACTGGCGCATGCCCCACAGGGCCAGCACGCTTACGCCCAGCACCGTGGCGCAGGTGAGCGCCTGCGCCGGGAGCCGACGCTTGGGCTTGGTGACGAGCGAGGGGGGCGTGCCCAGGGCGGGCGTGCCCAGCGGGTCGGTGGTCGAGGCTTGCTCGAAGGGCTGATTCATTTCACTTCTCCTCCGCGCTGGCGACGCGCTTCTCGTCCTGGAAGTAGATGCTCAGCGTGAACTGGGCCTGGAGCTCCGCCTCGTCCTTGAGCAGGCCCGTGAGCTTCATGTCGTGGATCCGCGTGATGCGCGGGAGTTTCTCGACCGCGGCGACGAACGAGAAGAAGCCCACGAAGTTGCCCATCACCTCGAGCTCGAGGGGCTGCTCCATGTAGAGGGCCGCGGGCACCGGGCGCGACGACTTGATCGCCGGGGCCTTGAGCCCGCTGGCCAGGGCCAGGTCCGAGACCTGGCGCACGAGCGCGTCGATCTCCTTGGTGCTGGGCAGGCGGGCCTCGATGATCTTGACCCCGCGCCGAATCTCCTCGTTGGCCTTGGCCAGGTCGGCGTTGCGGGCGGTCTCCTCGCGCAGCTTGATCAGCAGCGATTCCTTGTGCTGCAGGTCGTTCTTCGCCCGTTCGATCTCGCGGTTTTGCGGGCGGAAGACGAGGTAGTAGCTGGCCACGGGCATGCCCACGACGATGCCCACGATGACGAGGCCCTGAAATCCGGTGCGCATGTCACTGTCCCTCCCGCACGCCGGCGATCGTGCCCGGCGTGTTGGTCTTGGCCTGGTCGCGTTGCGCCTTGTCGGCGACGAGCGTGGTGAGCGACGTGGCGACGTCGCGGGAATCCACGTTGTCGCGCAGGGCGCACGTGATCTCGAACTTGCGGAGCAGACGATCGCTCTCGCGCGATTCGCGGATGAAACCCAGTTCCACCCGGTCGAAGATCGGGCTGCTCTTGAGGCTGGCCAGGAAGTCGGCGATGTCGTTGTTCTCTTCCGCCGTCCCGCCCACCGTCAGGGCATACTCGAATCGCGGGGCGGTGACCTTGGGAAGTTCGGCGGGCGCGGCGGCCTTATCGCCCGTCACCTTCTTGGTCAGCGACTTGATGGCCGGGGCGGGCGCCGCGGGGGCGGCCTTCACCTCGACCCGCGTGCTCTTGAGCTTGACCTCGTCCAGTCGCATCCGGTCGCTCATCCGCAGGGCGATCTCACCCAACATGGCCCAGCGCGGCACGCGCTCGATCAGGGCCGCGGTGATCTCGGCCTTCTCGAGCATCGAGGCCCGCTGCGCTTCCAGCGCCTTGAGCTGCTCGATCTTCTGCGTCTCGGCGACGTACATCTCGTTCACTTCGGTCTGGCGGGCCTTGAGGGCCTGCCAACGGTGGTGCGTGACGAAGAACGCCGCCACCACCGCGCCCAGCACGATCAGGAAGAGCGAGAGCGTGATGAGGTTGGCCCTCGTGTCGGCCTTGGCCGCGATGTAGTCCTCGGGGAGGAAGCTGCCCGAAGTGGGGGGCGGCGCGAGCGAACGAAGTGAGTTGCTCATGGATGCGTGTTCCTTACAGGTCCGTCGGGCTCAGGCAAACACCCAGCGGCACCGTCCAGCCGGGCTGTGATTGACGCAGGTCCACCCCGGTGCAGGGCTCGCTGCCGGTCCGAACGATGGCGGCCATGGGGTCGGCGATCTGGGCGGGCAGTCGCAGCACGTGGGCGATGTGGCGGCACAAACCCTTGCGCCTCGCCTCACCACCGATGAAGACCACCCGTCGCACCGACTGCCCGGGCGATTGCGCCCCGTGATGGCGCAGGCTCAGCAGAATCTCGTCGGTCAGGATTTCCAGCGGTTCGCTCAGATCGGCGCTGGATGGGCCCACCTCGCTCTGCTCGGCCGACAGCTCCGCGCCAAAGCCCGATGCCGCGGCGCCCATCGCGACGGGCTGGGGGGTGTCCACGCGGGTGCGCATCGCCAGCGCCTCGGCGCGCGACACGCCAAGCTGCGAAGCGACGGCTTCGTCCAGGTGTCGGCCGCCGATGTCGATCCGCCTCGCAAAGACCAGCTTCGTTCCCTGCGCGATCATCAGGTTGGTCGAGCCCGCCCCCACGTCAAGGAAGAGCGTGGCCTGCGTCGGGTCCGCGGCGTGCTTGAGCACGGGCTCGAAGGCCCGAAGCGTGGCGGCGTATTCGCCGTGCATGCCCACGGGCACGAGCTTCGCGCCCACGATTGCGCCCATCAGACGATCGACCAGCTCGCGGGTCACCGAAAGCACCAGCACATCGGCCCGGGCGGGCGTGCCGGCGCCCGTCTCGATGCTGCGATACACCAGCGTGGCGGGGTCCTGCCCGAGTTGCACCGAGATCGCCGCCTCGACCTGCGAAGCCAGCGACTGTCCCTCCACGCGGTTGATCTGCAGCGGCTTGTACGACGTGGCCCAGGCCGGGATGGCGCACGCGGCGCGCTTTCCCTTGAACCCGCCCTGCTTCACGATCTTCGCCAGGGCCTCGAACTGGAACATCAGGCGACGTTCGGGGTCGTTGAGCAGGTGCTCGGGCGTATCGACCCGCGCCGCGGCGATCAGCGACGGGGGATTGCCTTCTTCGAGCTGAAGCAGTTTGAGCGAGCCGACCCCGAAATCAACCCCGATCGGGAACCCGATCCCCGGCACGAGCCCGAAGGGGCTGGCCACCGACGCGGACAGACGGCTGCCAAGCCGCCCGAGCGTCGAGAACTTACGAAGTGACTGGAGTCCCATCGCGATGCACGCCCCGTGGGGCCATCACGCCGCCGGATGCGGACGCACGACTCCCCGCGGGTTGGATCGGTCCGCCCCGTCGGGGGGTTCAGCTCCTGCATGGCGGGCCGTGTGTTTCCCAGTCGTCCCGGGCGGCGGATCCGTCACAGGCAGACCACCCCACCCACTTAGCCCGGTAACACGCTCAGGCAAAGGCGCGAGCACATTCGCCCAGTGCGGCGAGCGCGCCCTTCAGGTCCCAGCGCTGGGTCGCGCGGTCGCCGCAGGTATTCGATATCACCCGCAGCTCGGCGAAGGGAATCCCCCGGCGCCATGCCACCAGTGCGACACTCGCCCCTTCCATCGATTCGGCGATCGCCCCGGTGCGCGCACGCAGCGCGTCGCGGGCGGCGTTGGTCCCCGAGCAGGCAGACACGCAGGCGATCGGCCCCCGTCGTGCTTCTGGCGGCGCAACGACCTCAATCGCCGCGGGGTCCGGGGTCAGGGTGTCGGATTCGGCGATCGGAAAACCCAGCGAGGCCAGGGACTGAAAGGCGTCGGGTGTCGCTACGCCCTCATCTCCAAAGACGCACGCAGTCGCGATCACGCGAGAACAGAGCGGCGCGTCGACAAGTGTTCCAGCGATGCCCAGCGACACCACCAGGGCATGCCGCCCAGGGTCGAGGGCCAGGGCGCAGGCTCCGGCGGCATTGGCCTTGCCCACGCCCGTCAGCACCGCGTCGCAGCGATCGGTCATCGAGACACGGGACCAGTACGCAGGCAAATCAAGGATAACGCCCAGCCCCTTCGCGACGGCCTGCCATTCGCTTGGGGCGGCGATCGCCAGCAGCACGCGACGTTGATCCAGGAATTGCTTCAGTTCGCCGCCCATGGGCGATGGTATTGACCCTGAAGCGCATCTCTGTAAAAGAGCGGGGGAGGGGGAATCCCTACGATCGGAGAACCGGGGCGATCCCGCGCAGGTAGACACAAGAGAATGGCGTCCCAGGAGATGTGCATGCCCAGCCTGAACACACACCAAACCGCCCGACCCAGGCAGCCGCACCGCAGGGGCGGCACGGTGGTCTGGGTCGTGGTGGGCGGGCTGCTCATGAGCGGCGTGGGGTACGTGACGTATCTGGGCGTGCGCGAGAAGCCCGACAAGCCCACGCTGACCCGCTCGGAACTGGCGACGGTGACGAAGACGAGCTTCGAGGTGGCGACCCTGGCCAGCGGCGAGCTCGAGGCGCGGAACAAGATCGAAATCCGCAGCCCGCTCGAGGATCAATCCTCGATCGTGTGGATCATCCCCGAGGGGGTGGTCGTCAAGGCCGGCGAGCGTCTCATTCAACTCAACGCCGATCCGATCAAACAGAAGGTGGATGAGGAGACACTGCGCCTCGAATCCGCCAAGGCTGAACTGGTGGCGGCGGAGAACAGCTACAGCATCCAGGCGAATGAGAACCAGAGCCGCCTGAGTCAGGCCGAGCTGAAGGTCGCGCTGGCGGAACTCGCGCTGCGACAGTGGCGCGAGGGCGAGGTGGCCAAGAAGCGCCAGGATCTGGCGCTGGCCATCGACAAGGCGACGCTCGAGATCGAACGTCTCGCCGAGCGGTTTGTGCGCAGCCAGTCGCTGCTGGCCGACGGGTTCATCAGCAAGGACGAATGCGACCGCGACGAGGTGGCCTATATCGAGGCGATCTCGGCGTACAACACCGCGCACCTGTCGCGCGACATCTACGAGAACTACGAGTACCCCAAGGAGGAGAAAACCAAGATCTCCGACCTGGAGCAGGCCCGGAGCGAACTCGAACGCGTGCGCCTCAACAACGAGATCGAGCTGGCCAGCAAGGACGCCAGCCGCCAGAACCGGCGTTCGCAAGCCACGATCATCGAGAACAAGCTCAACAAGATCAAGGCGGATTATGAGTCCGCCACCATCAAGGCGCCCCGCGACGGCCTGGTGGTCTATGCCACGACGCTCGATCGGGATTGGCGGGGCGGCGGCGATGGCGGGCTGCAGATCGGCCAGCAGGTCTGGTCGAATCAGCTCCTGATCGTGCTCCCCGATACGTCCGAGATGGTCGCCACCGTGCGCGTGCACGAGAGCCTCGCCAGCCGCGTGACGCCCGGCCTGAGTGTCGCGGTCAAAGTCGACGCGGCGAACGGGCGGGTGTTTCAGGGCGTGGTGGAGTCCATCGGCGTGATGGCCGCCTCGGGCGGGTGGCGCGATCCGAACCTGCGCGAGTATTCCGTGCGGATCGGCCTGACCGATCATGGCGATGGGCTCAAGCCCGCGATGCGCGCCGAGGCCCGCATCGTGCTCGAAAAAGTGAACGACGCGCTGGCCGCTCCGATCTCGGCGGTCTTCCAGGATGGCGCGGTGCAGTATGTCTGCGTGCCCAGGGGCGCCAAGTACGTGCGCGTGCCGATCCGCCTTGGGCGTCGCTCGGACACACAGGCCGAAATCCTCGCGGGCGTCGATGCGGGGGCCTCGGTGCTGCTGCGCGAGCCGGCGGCGGGCGAGGTGCTCAGCCAGCCCTGGGACACCGCCCAGCTCACGCTGGCGGGCTACACCATCGGCGACAATGGGGATATCACTTCTCCGGCCAGCCGCGGGCCCGGCGGCGAGGGGCGACGACGTCGGACCTCACCTTTGGGTGACGGGACCAAGCCCGCCGAAGAATCCGGCGATGCGTCCGCGCCCGGCGGAACCGCCGCCTCACAGGATGGCGAGACGGACGGCGGCAAAGAGTCGCCCGCTGCTTCTCCTGCGGCGACCGGAACCGGGGAATCCACCACGACCGGGGCTCAGATCGAGCCGGCCAAGACCGGGTCGTGATCGGCGCTTTCATCTTGAGCGTCGATGCCGTAGCATGAAGACATGAGCCAGAACAGCGGCATGAGTCCGTCCTTTTCGCGTGCGTTCGTCCCGGGCCTGGTGCTGGGGCTGATCGTGGGGGGCGTGGTGGGCGCGGTGCTGACGCCGATCCTCACCGAGAGCACGTCGCTCAAGACCAACGCGGTTCCCGGTGGGACGACCCTGCCCATCTCGGAAGAACGCAGCACGCCGCCGATCACCAAGCCCGCGGTGCCATTCCCCGGCGACGCCTCGCCCGGCGCACCCAAGGGTGACGCGCCCGCCACACCCGTGGAAGAGAAGCCAGCGACGATCCCCGCCACTCCGATCGAGCCGATGCCCGAGCCCGCGGCGGACCCCGGAACCGCGCCCGGTCAGCCCGCCCCCGCGGACACACCCAAGTGAGTTCGGCGCCGATCGACATCGAGCGGCTGGTCCGCCAGCATGCGCAGACCTCGCGCCTGCTGGGGGTTGATTTCGTGCCCGCGTATCGGCGGGGCGTGGAGATTGAGTCTCCAGAAAAACCAGCGGCGTCAGGTGTTCATGCGGCGACCACTCCTCCTGTGGCGATTCCGCCGGTGGCCGTGCCTCGAGGTGCTCCCGCTCACCAGAAAGAGCTCGACCGCCCCGCGGCGCAGCGTGCGCTCGATGCCCTGCGCGAGCGCTACGAACGCGACGCGCCCCACGAGGCATTCGTCACGGCCCACACGAACATCGTCTTTGGCGAGGGCGATCCGCGGGCCCGCCTGATGTTCGTGGGCGAAGCACCCGGCGAGGAAGAAGACAAGACCGGAAGGCCCTTCGTGGGGCGCGCCGGTCAACTGCTCAACAAGATGATCGAGGCGATGGGCCTGGCCCGCGAGGATGTCTACATCTGCAACGTCCTCAAGACGCGCCCGCCCAACAACGCCACGCCCACGCCCACCGAGGCGGCCCTCTGCGAGCCCTATCTGCTTGAACAGGTCGGCATTGTCTCGCCCGAGGTGATCGTCACGCTGGGCCTGCCCGCGACGCGCACGCTGCTCAAGAGCGATGAATCGATGGCCCGCCTGCGTGGGCGCTGGGGAAGCCTCGCCCTGTCCGATGGGCGATCGATCCCCGTGATGCCAACGTACCACCCGGCCTACCTGCTGCGGAACTACACCCCCGAGGCCCGGGGGAAGGTCTGGGCGGACCTGTGCCTGGCGATGGAGCGCCTGGGGCTGCAGCCGCCCAAAGGCCGTCCCGCGTCCTGAAACCCCTTGAAAACAAGGGTGTTGCGCGTCTCGCACAAAAAAAGATGAGCGGTCTGCAACCAAGTCCCAGGCGGCTGCGGATGGGTGGTTGTCCACGCGACGGTCGTGTTGATTCATGACGGTCGCCTTGAAAACCTGACCCCCACGAGACCCGGTGCTTGGCATGTGTTCTGAGCGCCGGGTTTTTCTTTTTTGCCGTCGCGCCCTGCGATCTGGTTGCACAGGGTTGCCCTTGCGCGGACCCCCGTGGATACTGCGGGCATGCAACAGCCGCCAACCCCACCACCCTTTTCACCACTCGGATTCGATCAACCCGCACGCAAAAAATCGTCGACGATGCTGATCCTGGGCATCATCGCCGGCTCGCTGGTGCTTGTGCTCGTGATCTGCGGCGGGGTGGGCGCGGTGATCCTGCTCCCTGCGTTGTCGAAGGCTCGTGATGCGGCGAGAGAAATCCGCGCGATGAGCGAGATGCGGATGACCGCGATGTCACTGGTGATCTATGCCAGCGAGAACGAGGACTGGATGCCCGAAGTCCGCGAGGGGTGGGCCGAGCGTCTTACGCCCTACCTGATGCAGGGCGCAAACCCGAGCCAGTCGCGATTTGTCGGCGAGACGCAGGTGCCGGTCATCTATGTGCCCCCGGGCACGCCGGGCGAGTATGACCCTTCGAACACCATCGTGCTTCACGAGGACCCCGACATGCTGCCCGAGGGCAAGGATGTTCTCGCCGCCTTCGCCGATGGGAGCGTGCGCAAGGTGCCGCGTGAGGAGTTTCGGCGGCTGATGCTCGGGCGAGAATAACCAGTTCGTCAAAAGAAGCACGCCACGCATGGTGTACGTGGCGTGCGTGCGAAACGTGGAGTGTGAAGTGGCGCGTGTGAATCGCAGCCGCGGCTTTACTTGTCCTTGGGGTCGAGGCCCATGCCGGCGCGGTTGGGGCTGGCGGGGCGTGTGGGCGGCGTATAGGGGTTCTTGGTGATGGCCTCGAGCATCATGGAGATGGCGCGATCGAGCTGGGGGTCGCCGTCATTCTGCATGAGGGCGGGATCGTCGATGAGTTCGACGTCGGGGTCGACGCCGTGCCCCTCGATGCCCCAGGTGCCGTCGGTTTCGTAGTAGCCAAAGGTGGGGACGGCGACCGCGCCGCCGTCGATGAGGCCCGGGTTCCCCGAGATGCCCACGAGCCCGCCCCAGGTGCGGGTGCCGATGAGCGGGCCGATCTTCATCTGGCGGAAGAGGGCGGGGAACATGTCGCCGCCCGAGCCGGCCAGCCCATTGATGAGCATGCACTTGGGCCCGTTGTGGGCGTCGGGGGGCCAGGTCCAGTCCTTGCCGTCGCGCACGGCCCAGTAGTTGAGCGCCGGGCGGTTGAGGAGTTCGATGAAGCGCGTGGGGATTTGCCCGCCGCCGTTCCAGCGTTCGTCGATGATGAGGGCAGCCCTGCCGCGTTCGCCGTTGAACTGGCGGAAGAGTTCGTTCTGCCCGTCGACGCCGGTGTTGGGGACGTAGATGTAGCCGACCTTGCCGCCTGTCTTTTCATGGACATAGCGGCGCTTGGCGTCGATCCAGTCGCGGAAGCGGAGATTGGATTCGCTGGTGATGGTGGTGACGACGACCTGGCGCTCGCTCCCGTCGAGCACGGGCTTGTCGCTGACGCTCAGGACGACGGTGCGCCCCGCGCGATCGATGAAGGCGGCGTAGGGATCGAGGCTTGTGTCCACGGGCACGCCGTCGACCGCGAGGAGGAAATCCCCGGCCTTGACATTGACGCCCGGCTGCGACAAAGGCCCGCGGGCATCGGCGTCGTGGGCGCCCCCTTCGATGATGCGTGAGATGCGGTACGCGGTGACGGGCTGGCTCTCGTGCTCGACGCGGGCGAGTTCAAAATCGCAACCGAGCAGGCCCACGCCGAGGGAACGCCCACGTTCGACATCGCCGGGCGCGGTGACATACGCATGCCCGACGTTGAGTTCGGAGATCATCTCGGCGATGACCCAGTTGACGTCCTCGCGCGTGGCGCAATCGGGCAGGAGGGTGCGGTAGTGCTCGTAGGTGGCCTTCCAGTCGACGCCGTGCATCGTGGGCTCGTAGAAGTAATCGCGGAAGATGCGGTAGGCATCGTGGAGGATCTGGGCCCATTCGTCGCGCGGGTTGATGCGGACAGTCATGCCCGAAGTAGGGACGGTCTGCGCCTTGCCCCCGCCGGCGGCGGCGTCGAGGATGGTGAGCGATGTGCCCCGAGAGACGAGGAGCTTCTTGCGGTCCGCGGTCAGTTCGAAGCCGCCAGCGGCGGTGACGGTCTTTTCGTCGCGCTCGTCCGAGTTGGGATCGAAGATCTTGATCGTGGCACTCTCGCCCGAGCCGCGCGAGCCGGCGCGAACGTAGAGGAGTTTGCCGTCCCCGGTCGCGCGGAGGTTGTAGAAGCGCCCGGGCCCGACGGGGAGGGTGAGCGTGCGGCGCTCGAAGCCGTCCACTTCGATCTTGATCGCCTTGGCATCATCGGCCTTCGAATCATCGTCCTTCTTGGCCTCGGCCTTGTCGTCGGACTTCGGGGCGTCGTTCTTGGCGTCGCCGGCGGGCGGAGCGGCGGGCTTGCTGGTGCGCTTGGCGGTCCAGTCGCCGCTGGCGTTGCCGGCGGACCAAGTGCCGTTGGCCTCGTCGGCGCGGATGGTGCCGGTGATGGTGGCGTCGGCCTCGCCCATCGAGATGGTGACGCTGAAGGTCTTGTCGTTCTTGTCGAAGGAGCCCGAGCGGATCGACGAACTCCCCATCGCCGAGGAGATCGTCCCCGTCAGCGAGCCGTCGGCGTTGAGCGTGAGTTTCATGACGAAGGGGATGCTGACGGGCTGCCCATTGTTGACGGGGGCCATCGTCGTCCCCTCCCACGTGCCCGAGATCGGGTCGATGGCGACGGCGGCTTCCTTCGTGCCTTCGTCCTTCTTGTCTTCCTTGGCGGGCTTGTCGTCTTTCTTGGCTTCCTTCTTCTCCTCGCGGATCGTCTCTTCATCGTTCTTGGGGAGCCAGGGGTTCTTGACGTCCGCGCGCAGAGGCGTCATATACAGGCGCATCGAGTTGTTGTAGACGAATGTGGTGTCGAGATCGGAGTAGACGGGGGCGGAGAACTCGCGGGCCGAGGCGAAGTAGAGCCAGTCGCCCTTGGCGTCGAAGGCGGGCGCGGTGGATGAGAAGGCCGGATCGGTGACGCGGTGGCGCTCGTTGGTGGCGACGTTGAGCAGCCAGATGCAGTCGTTGTTGTTGTGCTCGTCGGCGCGGGCGTAGGCGAGCCACGCCGAATCGTGCGACCAGGAGACGGGCTGCTGGCCCGAGTTGGGGTCGGTGTCGACCAGGCTCGTGGTGCCCGTGGCGATCTCGGTGATGAAGATCTTGCCGCCCCGGTCGACGAAGCAGATGCGCTTCGAGTCGGGCGACCAGACCGGGTTGAACCGGAAGCCCGGGCCAAGGTCGGTGAGCTTGCGGGGCGCGTCGGGCGCGGGCATCGCCGCCTTGTCGTCGCCCTCGGCCTTGATCTCGTCAGGCTTGGCGTCGGGCTTGGCCGCGTCGTCCTTCTTCTCGTCTTTCTTGTCGTCCTCCTTATCGTCCTTCTTTTCGGGGGCCTTCGCGCCCGAGGGGCGGATCCAGAGTTCGTACTCGCCCGATTCATCCGAGAAATAGGCGATCCAGCGTCCATCGGGGGACCAGGCCGGGTCGCGCTCGAAGACGCCATTGGTGCGGGTGAGGTTGGTGATGGCCCCTTCCTTGGCGGGGGCGGACCAGAGATCGCCGCGGGCCTCGATCGCGACGCGCTTGGCCCCGGGCGAGATCGTGGCACCGGTGATCCGTGGCGAAACATCGACCAGACGCTCGCGCACGCTGGGGCGATCGCCCGGGATCGTGACCTTGACGGCACGATCCTGTCCGCTGCCCAGGCTCAGCAGGCGAAGCTCCGCACCGAGCTGATACACAAACTCACCCTTGCCGTCGGGCCCTGGGCCGGGGCTGGGCCAACGCACGTCGAACGAAGTGTGTTGCGTGATCTGACGCTTGGCGCCGGAGGCGATGTCGTAGGCCCAGATATTGAGGCGGTGCTCGGGGCCGGCGTCGGAGAGGAAGTAGGCGGTGCCCGAGTCGCCCGGGATCCACATGGGGATGGTGTCGGTGCCTTCCCAGTCGGTGATGCGCTTGGAGGACTTGTCCTTGAGGTTGAAGAGCCAGACGTCGGTGGACATCCCGCCGCGATAGCGCTTCCAGGTGCGCGTGTCGGTGGAGTGCAGCGTGTAGGCGAGCGTCGTGCCGTCGGGGCTGATGGCCCCGAACCCGGCGTAGGGGACGGGGAGTTTCTCGGGCATGCCGCCGGTGGGATTGGTGAGGAAGAGCTGGCTCTGACGCGACAGTCCGGCGTAGGCATTGGTGAGGAAGAGGAGTTTGCCGTCGTTCGTCCAATCGCAGAGCGTCTCGCCGCCGGGGTGGTACGTGGCGCGGACGGCCTGCCCCGCGGCGCCCGTTGGGGCGACGGCGAGGGTGTAGAGGTCGGTGTTCCCTTCGTAGTTGCCCACGAAGGCGATGGCTTTGCCGTCGGGGCTGAACCGGGGGAAGGACTCCATGCCCTGGGGTGAGGCGATGGGGGCGGCGACGCCGCCCTCGCGCGGGACCATCCACAGATCGTTGGCGTAGACGAAGCAGATGTGCGTCGCGCTGACGTCGGGCCAGCGGAGCATGGAGGGATGGGGCTCGATGTCCGCGTGCGTGAGCGGGGTCAGCGCAAGCGGGGCCAGGGCGAGCGAGACGAGAACGGCGAGACGATGCATCGGTGGGATTCCTTCGCGAGGGCTCGGAGATGACCAGGTCCCGCCGCCCCAATGAGTGGGCCGGGGGGGACGCAGAGTGTACAGCGGAGCAGGGATGCGCCTTGGGTGGGTTTCCGTCCGTCATTCGGGGGGCATGGCGGCCCCGAAGGGGCGTAGGATGGGTCAGACGCCAGTGTCTTGAAGGGAGCGACGATGTCCAGCGCAGGAACCACCGGAATGCCCGACGCACGCCTCTACGACGGTGAGGCCGAGAGCCTGCTCAGCGCGGAGCTGTCGCCCGATCGTGTGTCGCTTCTCCCCGTGACCAATAAACGCATCGAGCGGGCCGAGGACGCGGGCGAACGCATCCGTATTCTCTGGGGCCAGGACCTGCTTCGTGACCTGCTCGACGGGCGGTACCGCACGGTGGTCGTGGGCGTGAATGACCACGACAACAGCCACGGGATCATCGCGCAGATGTGCGAGCTGGTCTCGACGAGCCAGTGGACGGCAAGGAGCGTGACGAGCTACGCCAAGATGTTCCACGACGCGGTGTCGATCCACGCCGCCGGGGATAAAGAGCCCTACGTTCTCAAGTTCGACCTGGACAGCCTGCTGGTGCTGGCGGTGCTGCGCCCCAAGGGACGCGATCATTTCACGCTCGACGATCTGTCGCGCGGATTCAAGACGGTGGTGAAGATGCTGCGCGACCGGCGCGAGCGCTGGCCCTGTGCGGCGGTGTCGTTCCTCAACGCCAAGGCCAACCGCCTGGTCGGCGGTGACGGCAAAGAGCCCTCGTTTGAAGGTGTCTTGCGCACGATGTTTGAGGCGGGGTTCCGGGGCGACGTCTACGCCTCGCCCTCGATGTGGCGCCTCGGTCACGTGGGCGTCTTCCCGAGTTATCCCTTCCCCGCGGGTGTGGACCGGATGCGCGCGGGAAGTTCGTGAACCACGCCCCGGGCCAGTGGCGCTGGGTATCGCGCCTTGGTCATTGTGCCGAGTCGTGACTCGCCGTCGAACTAAGTAGTTGCGACGCACCGGGTTTGGCGATAGCATGGACGTGGTGCGAATTAATCGTCGCGCGGTGGAACGCCTGTTGCTGCGACGCCGTGTCAGTCTTTGACAGCGGGCTTTTTCGCGGGGACTGAGTACCTTGCACCGTCGCAAGCACGGTGCACCATGGAGACCGCGTGAAGCCCTGTCCGGAGTCTACCCCGGAGGATGGGTGCCCATGGCGGACATTGAATCGATCGCCGGTGATTCTGTGGCGATGTCGCCCCAAAACTTTGCGCCGTTCGACGGCCTGCCCCATCAGGTGGCGGTGGCCTGGTCAGAGGATTTTTCGCTCCTCTGGTGCAACCACGAGTTCGCCGCCCAGCGGGACAGCACCCCCGCGGAGCTGGTGGGCCGTTCGTTTTATTCAATCCTGCCCGGCCCCGCGGTAGAAGAGCGGCGAGAGCTGCTCACGCCAGCGATCCGTGATCGTCGAAAGGTCAGCTACATGCAGGTCTGGCGGGGGATGCGCTGCCTGACGCGGGCCTGGCCGCTCGATATGAGCGCCTTTGCAAAGCGTGGGTGCTTTGTGGTGACACAGCCCGCGCTCTTCAATGGCACGACTCTGCCCAATGTGCCGATGGTGCGCACGCCCGATCTGGGGCTGTTCGAGGACCTGACCGATCGGGAACTCGAGGTGTTGTACCTTCTGGCCGACGGGCACTCCGCCAAGGAGGTCGCGACGATGCTGCATCGATCCGTGCGCACGATCGAGAACCACACCGGCGCGATCCATGCCAAGCTGAAGATCACGCGGCGATCGGAGTTGACGCGCTTGGTGGTGGAGCATGGCTTGCTCTCCTTCACCCCCGAGCAGTGGGCCTCGATCATCAAGAGCGCCGCCTGATGCGTGGCGCGTATTGCGCATACATCGCTATCGGGCGTGAAGCGTGAAACTACGCGGAATTGCCTGCTGCGCACGCGTGGAATGGAATTCTGAGTAGGCATGGCTAGAACACTCTGGTGCATCAGTTGTGGGTGCATGGAGTTTATCTATGAACAATCTCGGGTATGCCATGCAATCAGATTCGTTTGTCTCTCCGGCGATGTATGCGCCGTTGGATGGCTTGCCTCATTCTGCGGCCTTCGCGATCTCCACCCGGCAAGAGTTGCTCTGGTCGAACGCGGCCTTTGCCTCGCTCGTGGGCCAGAAGCCCGCAATGGGGAGTTCACTGCTTGGAATGTTTCCGGTAGCAGTCACGCGGCAACTCGAATCTGCGTTGCTCGGCGGGATTACCGAACCCGCCAGCGTTGTACAGATGGTCCGCGGGCGTCGTTCATATGTCCGCACCTGGCCCCTCGATCCGGCCGCTTTCGGCACTCGCGGGCTCTTTGTGATGATCGAGCCGGCCCTTCTGCGCACGCCTTCTGAACAGACCTTTCCGCTGGTCGTGGCTTCAGATCTGGGAGAACTCGAGCCGCTCAGCCGGCGTGAGCTTGAGGTTCTCTGGTTCACCGCGGCGGGGCTTTCCGCCGCCGAAACCGCCGAAACGCTTTCCCGCTCGGTCCGCACCGTCGAGAACCACATCGCCAGTGTGCACAACAAGCTCGGGGTCTCTCGACGCGCAGAACTCACCCGATTCGCCGTCGAGCACGGCGTGCTGGCCTTCACCCGCGAGGAGTGGGCAAAGATCGTCGAGCAGGCGGCGTAGGGACGCCCCAGGGTCGCTCGCCACGAGGCCAGTTCGAGGCATCATTCCTCCTCCCCCAGGCCCTGTGCCCCTCATACCCTGTCCTCAACGCACTCACGCATGAAGGATGGGCGATGCCGTCACGCGCTACCACGAAGAAGAAGCCGAACACAAAGCGAACGACGCGAGCGGTTCGAATCGCCGCGACGCCGATGCCCGACGTGCAGGCCGGGGCGGATCGGCGTCAGGTGGCGATCGACCGCGTGGGTGTGAAGGACGTGACCTACCCGATCCGCCTGCGGATGCCCGGGGGGGGCGAGCAGACGACGGTGGCGAGCGTGAACATGTATGTGGCCCTGCCGCACCACCAGAAGGGGACGCACATGAGCCGCTTCCTGGAGGTGCTCAACGAGCACGCCTGCGAGCCGCTGACCCCCAACCGGATCCCGGCGATCGCGCGGTCGATCCGGCGCAGGCTCAGCGCCGAGGTGGCCCACTTCGAGGCCCGATTCAAATACTTCATCCGCAAGCCCGCGCCCGTCACGGGCCAGCCGGGGTTGATGGACTACGACGTGACGTTCGAGTGCACGGCGAACCACGACGTCGATTTCGTGATGAGCGTGGCCGCCCCGGCGACGAGCCTGTGCCCCTGCTCGAAGGAGATCAGCCTCTACGGGGCGCACAACCAGCGCTGCCGCATCGAGGCCAAGGTCCGCTTCAACGGGACGTTGTGGATCGAGGAACTGGTGGAATCGCTCGAGAAGGCGGCGAGTTGCCCGGTCTTTGCCGTGCTCAAGCGACCCGACGAGAAGTGGGTGACCGAGAAGGCCTTCGAGAACCCCAAGTTCGTCGAGGACATCGTCCGTGATCTGGCCCTGGGGCTCGACGCCCACCCGCGAATCACCTGGTATTCGATCAACTCGGAGAACTACGAGTCGATCCACAACCACAGCGCCTACGCCCAGATCACCCGCGACAAGGCCGAGACCGGTCGGAACCACTGACGCCGCGGTGGGCGTTGCGCCGATCCATAGGATGATCGCCGACGAAGCGGGGGCGCTGTTCCCACGCCGACGGCGTTGACCGACCCGGGATCCTTGCGGTGCTGGCACGCCTCATACCGAGCATGTTTCAGCGTCGGCTGCTGCTGCTGGCCACGGCGGCGGTGGGGGCGCTGGGGGTGCTGGGGTTTCAACTCGGGCACCTGACGCTCTCGCGCGGGGCCGAGCACCGGCGGGCGGCGGAAGAACGCCTGATCCGACGCCACTGGACGCCCACGGTCCGGGGGAGCATCCTCGATCGCAAGGGGCGGGTGCTGGCGCAGGACCGCCCCAGTTACGACATCGCGGTCGACTATCGCGTCATCACGGGGGATTGGGCGTGGGACAGGGCGTCGGTCGCCGCACGTCGGCGTGCCGGCGGGGCCTGGTTCGACATGACCAGCGATCAGCGGACCGAGGAGATCGCCGCGCTGTTGCCGACCTATCGCGTGCACCTCGAGAGGGCGTGGGACGAACTGGCCCGTCTGGCGGGGATGGAGCGTGCCGCCCTCGACAAGGCGGCCTCCGAGGTTCGACGCGAGGTCGAGGGGCGGCATGCCTACACGGTGCGAGTCCGCAAGGAGAAGGAATACGCCACCCTGGCCGAGCGGGGCGAAGCCCGGACCCCCGAGGTCGAGCGGGCGATCGAACGCCGCGCGGGGCAGGAGATCGCCGAGCAGCGTTCACCCCACGTGCTGGTGCGGCGGGTCAACGACGAGGTGGGGTTCGCGGCCCGCTTCCTGGCCGATGAAGAGGTCGACCTGGATCTGGCCGGGGCGAGCGGTTCAGAGGGGGCATGGACCGATCGCGTGCCGCGGATGCCCGGGATGCGGGTTCACGACGCGGGGGATCGGGATTACCCGATGGAGTCGCTGCTGGTCGAGGTGGACCGCTCCACCCTGCCCGGGCCGCTGCGGGGAGAGGGACGCGCGGAAGTGCGCGTGGACGGTCTGGCGGCCCACGTGCTGGGCACCATGCGCGATCGGCTGTTCGGCACCACGACCGATCCGACCACGGGCAAGGTGACACCGGGCGACGCCGACGCGCGGCGGCTGTATCTGGGCACCGATCTGGCTGCCGCCACGCGGGCGATGGGGGCCGACGGGCAGGACCTTGGCGCGTATCGCGAGGGTGATCGCGTGGGGGCGACGGGGGTTGAAGCCTCGCGTGAACATGCGCTGCGTGGTTTGCGTGGCGTGCAGACGCGCCATCTCGACACCGATGCGCGTGATTACGTGCCCAGCGTGCCCGGGCGTGACGTCTCGCTCACAATCGACATCATGCTCCAGGCGCGGGTGCAGGCCGTGATGACGCCAGAACTAGGGCTCTCGGTCATCCAGCCCTGGCACGCGACCCAGCGCGTCGACGAGCACGGGAACCTCATCCCCGGCGTGCGGCCCGACGGCTCGCCGCTCTATGGGGCGGCGGTGGTGCTGGACATCGACAGCGGCGAGATCCTGGCGATGGTCTCGACGCCGACCTTTACGCGGCAGCAACTGCGCGAGCGGCCCGAGACGATCTTCGGCTCGGGCGCCGAGGTGCTGGTGACCACGCCCTGGATCAACCGGGCGGTGCAGAAGGCGTACCAGCCCGGGTCGATCGTGAAGAGCCTGCTGCTGGCCGAGGCGGTGACGCACGGGAACTATCGCCCCGAGCAGCGGATCGAGTGCACGGGGTACCTGTTCCCCGAGCGTCCCGGCTCGCACCGGTGCTGGATCTTCAAGCGCAGCCGCACCACGCACAACGCGCAGCTCGGGCACGATCTCGACGGGGCCGAGGCGTTGATGGTCTCGTGCAACATCTTCTTCTTCACGATCGGGCGTCGCATGGGCCCCGAGGGGATCGCCGACGCCTTCAAGGACTTTGGCGTAGGGCAGATGTTCGGGCTGGGGCTTGCTCGCGCAGGGCAGGAGATCGAATCGGAGTTTCCCGGACGCCTGGGCTCGATGGGGGATGACCCCCGCGGCGCGGACCTGACGATCGGCGACGCGATCCAGATGGGCATCGGGCAGGGGCCTGTGCTGTGGACGCCCCTGCACGCGGCCAATGCCTACGCCACGCTGGCGCGTCACGGGGTGTGGGTGCAGCCGCGCCTGATGCTCGACGCCCCGCGGGTCGAGCCGCGCAATCTCGGGCTGGATGAGCGGGGCGTGCGGATGGCGATGGAGGGACTGCGTCTGTCGGTGAACTCGAACACGGGCACGGGGCACCACATCACGATGGACGGGCGCAACGAGCCGATCTTCAACGCGCCGGGGGTCAAGGTGTGGGGCAAGACGGGGACGGCCGCCGCCGAGCCCATCCGTGGTGACCCCGACGGGGCCGAGGGACCGCTCGCGCGACAGATCCTCGAGGCGGGGGATCACTCGTGGTTCGTGGTGATGGTCGGACGCGATCGCCCGCGATATGTGATCAGCGTGGTGAGCGACTATGGCGGCTCGGGGGGCAAGGTGTCGGGGCCGATTACCAACCAGATCATCCACGCGCTGATCCACGAGGGGTACCTGTAGCGTGGCATCGTCACGGGCCAGCGCGGGCGGGTGGGGTATCGTCGCGGGCGTGCGCGCGCTGGCGGGCCTGGCGCGGGGCGTGGGGCCCGCGTGGCTGACGGTGCTCGCTTCGCTGGGGCTCTCGCTGATCGGGATCCACGCGATCGACGTGGCCGACGCGCTCAAGGGGGGTGAGGGCGTGCTGGGGGTGGCCGCCCTCAAGCAGGCGGCGTCGCTGGGGGTGGGGGTGGCGGGGGCGGTGCTGATCGCCCTGCCGCACTATCGCGTGCTGGGGGTGGCGTCGTGGGTGCTGCTGGGCGTGTCGCTGGTGATGATGGTGTTTCTGCTGGTGCCGGGGGTGCCCACGTCGATCGTGCGGGCGCGGAACGGCGCGCGGAGCTGGATCGACCTTGGACCCATCGATCTGCAGCCGTCGGAACTGGCCAAGATCGCGTATGTGCTGGCGCTGGCCTGGTACCTGCGCTATCGCGACAATCACCGGACGGTGGTGGGGCTGCTGCCCCCCGCACTCATCACGGGGCTGCCCGTCGCGCTGATCATGCTCCAGCCCGACCTTGGCACGGCGTCGCTCTTCATCCCCGCGCTCTTTGCGGTGCTGGTGGCGGCGGGGGCGAAACTCAAGCATCTGGCGGTGATCGTGCTCATCGCGGCGATGGCCGCCCCGGCGTCGTACCCCTTCCTCAAGCCCCACCAGCAGCAGCGCATCAAGGGGCTGCTGCTCCAGATCCGGGGCGACACCAGCGCGGACCAGGACATCAACATGCAGTCGGTGACGGCTCAGCGCCTGGCCGGGGCGGGCATGGCCGCGGGGCTGCCCGAAGAACGCGCCCGTTTGCTGCTTCATTACAACCCGCTGCCCGAACGCCACAACGACATGGTCTTTGCGGTGATCTGCAACCGGTTCGGCTGGGCGGGGGGCGTGCTGACGCTGGGGCTGTACGGCGTGTGGATCGTGGGGGCGCTGCTGACGAGCGCGACCTGCCGCGAACCCTTCGGGCGGCTCGTGCCCGTGGGGCTGACGGGGTTCATCGTGGCGCAGGTCTTTGTGAACGTGGGGATGAACCTGGGGATCGTGCCCATCATCGGGATCACCCTGCCCTACGTGAGTCTGGGCGGATCGTCGTTGGTGACGGTCTGGCTGATGACCGGGCTGATCGCCTCGGTCGCGCTGCGACGCCCGAGGCTGGGCCAACGCCACAGTTTCGAGTTCGACCGGGATGACTGATCGGGCCGGGTGGCTCGTTCCGGGGGCTACGCTCTGCGTGATGGCCAGAAAGCCCGAACCTGCGCGACGCCCGCCCCCGGATGACGCCCTGCCTGTGCCTGCGCCGCTCGAGCCGCCCGCATGGCTGGGCGAGGAGGCGGGCGCGATCGGGGTCGAGTTCGAGCCGGGCGAGGCCCAGCGACTGGGGGCCTACCTGGCCTTGCTCTTCCAGGCCAACACCACCATGAACCTGACCAGCGTGACCGAGCCCGACGCGGCGTGGCGCCGGCACATCCTCGATTCGCTCACGCTAGTGGGGGCCCTGATCGATCTGCCCGAGGGGTCGAGCGTGGTGGATGTGGGGAGCGGCGGGGGCTTGCCGGGCTTGCCGCTGGCGATCTGCATGCCCGGGCTGAAGTTCACGCTGCTCGAGGCAACGGGGAAGAAGGCCGAGTTTCTGCGCCGAGCCGTGGCCGCCCTGGATCTGCGCCATGTCGAGGTCGTGCAGGAACGGGCCGAGCGGTTCGGGCATGACCGGGGCGTGCGCACGGGGGCGGGACGCGTCGGGATTCGGCGTGAGGCATTCGACGCGGTGACGGCCCGGGCGGTGGCCAAGCTCGCTTCGCTGGTTGAACTGACCGTGCCCCTGGCCAAGGTGGGGGGGCGCGTGCTGCTGATCAAAGGCGAGAAGGCGACGGCGGAATTGGAAGAGGCGACCCCCGCGCTGCACCTGCTCAAAGCCGTGCACGCCCAGACGATCGAGACGCCCTCGGGCAAGATCGTGGTGATCGAAAAGCGTGCGGCGACGCCGCGGGATTATCCGCGGCGCGACGGCGAGCCCACCCGCTCGCCCCTGGGTGTGAAGGCCTAGCGGGCAGGGGACCCCCGCCGGGGGTTTCCTACAGTCGGCACGTGCAGGAGGCGACGGACATCCTCGGCCCCGACGGGCCCATCGCGCGCGCGCTCGGGGGCGACTTTGAGTCACGCCATGAGCAGGGGCGGATGGCCCAGGGCGTCGCCCAGGCGATGGAGGACCGCTCGCATCTCGTGGTCGAGGCGGGCACGGGCGTGGGCAAGAGTTTCGCCTACCTGGTGCCGGCGATCCTGCGTTGCCTGCGCAAGGGCGAGCGGGTGGTCGTAGCGACCAACACGATCTCGCTCCAGGAGCAACTCGTCGAGAAGGACATCCCGCTGCTGCGGCGTGTGCTGGGCGAGGAGGCCACCGAGGGGCTGACCATCGAGGGGCGATCGCCGACGCTGCGCGTGGCGCTGGTGAAGGGGCGGGGGAACTATCTCTCGGTGCGGCGGCTGAAGCTCGCCTCGCAGCGCCAGGACAAGATCCTGGCCGACCGGGCGGCGCGCGAGAGTCTGCACGCGATCGAGGACTGGGCGTATGCGACGACGGATGGGACGCTGTCGACCCTGCCGCCGCTGGCGCGGATGGGCGTGTGGGACAAGGTGCAGTCGGACTCGGGCAACTGCATGGGGCGCCGGTGCCCGACGTACGAGCAGTGTTTTTATCAGCGGGCGCGGCGCGAGATGGAGCAGGCCAACCTGCTGATCTGCAATCACGCGCTGTTCTTTTCGGATCTGGCGCTGCGCGGGCAGGAGGCGGGGTTTCTGCCGGCGTACGACCACGTGATCCTGGACGAGGCGCACAACGTCGAGGACGTGGCGAGCGAGCACTTTGGGCTGAGTCTGGCCGAGGGGCGTGTGGCGCACCTGCTCAACACGCTGTACCAGTCGCGGAGCGGCAAGGGGTATCTGGCGCAGCTGGGACTGCTGTCGGGCGATGCGGGATCGGTCGAGCGGGCGATCGCGCTGGTGGAGCAGGCGCATGATGCATCGCGAGCGTTCTTCGAGGAGGTGGGCGACCTGGTCAGCCGGCCTCGCGAGGAGAGCGCGTGGCACCGGCCCGAGGCCGGCAGCGTGCGGATCAATGACGAGGGGGCGGTCACGAACGTGCTCACCCCGGTGATGCGTGAACTGTCGCTGCGCCTCAAGGGTTTGAAGGAAGCGGCGAAGGTGGACGCAGACCGGTACGAGCTCAACGCCTTTGCGATCCGGGCCGAGATGATCGCGCAGGAGGCGCAGACGCTGGTCAGCCGCGGGCTGGGGGGGTATGTCTACTGGGCCGAGGTGGGGGGCGAAGAGAGCGCCTTCCGCGGGTCGCGCAAGGTGACGCTGGCCTGCTCGCCCATCGAGGTGGCGCCGCTCCTCAAGGAACGCCTGTTTTCCAAGGAGTTCAGCGTGGTGCTCACGAGCGCGACGCTCTCGACGCGGCGGGTGTCGGCGGGCGAGAGTACCGAATCGAGCGAGACGGCCTTCGCGCACACGCTGGCCCGCCTGGGGTGCGAGGGGGCACGCACGCTGCAGCTGGGCAGCCCCTTCGATTTCGCCTCGCAGATGGAGTTCTACATCGACCCGTGCGACGTGGATGGGCCCCAGGGGCAGGGGCGCGGCGGGGGGCGGGGGTATGCGCAGGCGCTGAGCGAGCGCATCCTCAAGCACGTCAAGGCCACGCAGGGGGGCGCGTTCGTGCTGTTCACCAGTTTCGCGTCGCTCAACGCGGTGGCGGCGGAACTGGCCGGGCCGCTGGCGGCCCTGGGCATGCCGCTGCTGGCGCAGGGGCGCGATGGATCACGGGCGCAGATCTTGGCGCGGTTTCGCGAGAATGAATCGAGCGTGCTGCTGGGGGCATCGAGTTTCTGGCAGGGGGTCGACGTGCGCGGGCGCGGTTTGCGCAACGTGATCATCACGAAACTGCCCTTCGACCCGCCCGACCGCCCCATCACGCAGGCGCGGCATGAACTGATGGAATCACGCGGGCAGAACCCCTTCAACGAGGATTCGCTGCCGCGGGCCATCATCCGGTTCAAGCAGGGGCTGGGGCGGCTGATCCGGTCGAAATCGGATTGGGGTCGCGTGGTCGTGCTCGATGGACGGCTGCTCACCGCGCGGTACGCCAAGCGGTTCCTTGCGGCTCTGCCCGACGGGGTTGAGATCATTCGTGAAGCATGAGTGTGGATCCGGGAGATCGCATGGCCAGGAAACCCAAGGCGATGTTTGATGTCCACCCCAGCGTGGCGATCGTGCAGGAATGGGTGGCGGGGCTGAAGGACAAGACAGGGCGTTCGCTCGAGCAATGGCTGGCGAGCATCCGGCGCGAGAAGCACAAGGACGAGAAAGCCGCCCGGGCGTGGCTCGTGAGCAAGCATGGCCTGGGCACGTACAACGCGCTGTGGCTGGCGCAGCGTGCCTTCGCCAAGGACATGTCGCTGATGGACGATGACCCCGAGCGGTACCTGTCGCTCGCGCCCAAGTATGTCGATGAGCAGTACGAGGGGAAGCGCGGGGCGCTGCGCCCGATCTTCGAGCGGGTGGTGAAGGCGGGTCGCTCGCTGGGGAAGGACGTGAAGGTGTGTCCGTGCAAGACGATCGTGCCGCTCTATCGCGAGCATGTCTTTGCGCAGATCAAGCCCACGACGAACACGCGCGTGGACCTGGGGCTGGCGCTGGGGGCGCTGGTCAAGAAGGGGACGACACTGCCCGAGCAACTGATCGACACGGGCGGGTTCGAGAAGAAGGACCGGATCACCCACCGGGTCGCGCTGACAAGCCCCGAGCAGGTCGACGAGTTCGTCGAGCGATGGCTGAAGAAGGCGTACGACCTGGACGTCCCCCGGGTTTCTGCCCGGTGATTAGGCGTGCTTGGATGAAGGTTGGTATGCTCGGGGTCTACCGTAGAACCAGCGCCCACACGCGGCGTGCAGGAGGCCTCAATCGATGCTTGGACGGATCTTCAAGGCGTACGACATCCGCGGGACGTATCCCGACCTTCTGAATGATCACATGGCGTGGCAGATCGGGTTTGGGGCGGGGAAATACCTGATCGGCGCCGCCGCCGCCGCGGGCGATACCACGCCCATGATGCGCAACGTGGTGGTCGGCCGCGATATGCGTACGTCGTCGCCGGTGCTGGCCAAACAGTTGATCCTGGGGCTCAATGAGTTCGGCGCGGACGTGATCGACGTGGGCATGGTCGACACCTCGATGATCTATTTCGCGGTGAACCACCTCGACTGCGCGGGCGGGGTGATGGTGACGGCGAGCCACAACCCGCCCAACTACAACGGGTTCAAGGTCTCGGGCCGCAAGGCCAAGCCCGTGGGCGAGGCGACGGGCCTGGCCGACATCCGCAAGCACGCGGCGATGGTCGACAAGGCGATGATCCAGAAAGATGGCGGGCGCGTTGATGTGCGCGACCTCTGGCCCGCGTACACGCGGCACGTGCGGTCGTTCCTCGACACGGGCGGGGCGAACCTCAAGATTGTGATCGACGCGTCGAACGGCATGGCGGGCACGATGATCCCCAAGATCTTCGGCAAGGTCTCCTCGATGGGGGCGGCGCCCGGGCTCGAGATCATCGAGATCAACTTCGAGAACACCAAGGGCGTGTTTGCGCACGAGCCCAACCCGCTGGTCGCCGCCAACCTGCGCCAGACGCAAGAAGCAGTGCTGCGCGAAAAGGCGCACGTGGGCTTCTGCTACGACGGCGACGCCGACCGCTGCATGGTGATCGACGAGAAGGGCAACGCCGTCGGGTGCGACCTGCTGACGGGGCTGCTGGCCAAGCGGTTCTTGGCGCAGTCGCCCGGGGCGGCGGTCTGCTACGACCTTCGTTCGACCAAGGCGGTGGCGGAAGAGGTGAGCAAGGCGGGCGGGCGTGCTGTGCGATGCCGCGTGGGCCACGTCTTCATGAAGCAGGCGATGGCCGAGCAGGGAGCCTGCTTCGGGGGTGAACTCTCGGGGCACTTCTACTTCCGCGACAACTTCAACGCCGACTCGGGCGCGATCGCGATGTGCTCGGTGCTCTCGATGCTGGCCAAGAGCGGGAAGACCATGAGCCAGTTGATTTCCCCCATCGCACGCTATGTGCAGTCGGGCGAGATCAACTTCCAGATCGAGGACAAGGACGGGGCGATGCGCGCCATCCTCGAGGCCTTCGGCCCCGAGTCATCCTACCAGGGCGAGGTGGACGAACTCGACGGCGTGACCATCGACTGCTTCTCCAAGTCGGGCGCGAAGGGTGGCTGGTGGTGCAACGTGCGCAAGAGCAACACCGAGCCGCTGCTGCGCCTCAACATGGAGGCCCGCGACCGCAAGATTCTCGACAAGATGATCGAGACGATCGCGCCGATGCTGGGCACCCGGGTCGATCACTAGGACCGACGCATGACCCCCTCGGATTTCCTCGAGCGTCACGGGCTGGCGGAGAACCCCTTCCGCGGGGAGGAGGCCCGGTGCGACGACGTCTTTGCGCGCATGGGCGGGGCGGATTCGACCGCCGACCCGCACGGCGTGCACCACGCCGATTTCGAGAAGATCGCCGGCGACCTGCGTCGCCCGTCGAGTTCGGTGGTCTTCGGCGAGAAGGGCGCGGGCAAGACCGCGATCCGATTGCAGCTCGAGCGGCGTATCGCCGGGTTCAACAAAGCCAACCCCGACCGCAAGGTCCTGCTGATCCCGCACGACGATCTCAACGCGCTGCTCGATCGCGTGCACGAACGCACGCCGGGCAAGAGTGTGCTCGAATCGCTCCAGCAGGTGCGGCTGGTGGATCATGTCGACGCGGTCCTGCACGCGGTAACGCCGCGGGTGATCGATGCGGTCCTCGACCGGCGGCTGTCGCCCGAGATCGATCTGGGCGATGATCCACGCAAGACGCTCCGCAAGGCGGAGGCGAGCGTGCGCCACGATCTGCTGCTGCTCCAGGCGGTGTACGACCGGGCGGAGCAGGCCCCGCTGCGCACGCGGATGCTGCGGCGAACCCTGCGCGTGGGGGCTTCACGCGGGCGCCTGATGGCGGGCGTTCTGGCGGTGGTGGCGCCGCTGGGCATCGCCGGCGGCGCGTCGCTCTTCTACACCTACGCGCCCGAAGACTGGCGCACGCCCACGGCGATTCTCGCGCTGGCGGGGGTGATCGCGGTATACCTGCTTTATTTGTTATGGCTGGTGTGGGGCGAGGGATTCCTGCTTCGACGCCCGGGCCGTCGCCTGCGCCGCCAGGTGCGGGTGATTGCGCGGGCCGAGGCGTCGTATGCGGCGTCGCTGCGGCTGCTGCCGCGGGCAAGCCGCGATGCTTCGATCCTGCCCATGACCGACTCGGACGAGGCCCGCTACGCGATGCTCGATCGCCTGTGGCGCGTGCTGGCGGCGTTTGGCTATGCCGGGGGCGTGCTCGTCGTGGACCGCGTCGACGAGCCCACGCTCGTCAGCGGTGACCCCGACAAGATGCGCGCGGTAATCTGGCCGATGATGAACAACAAGTTCCTCCAGCAGCCGCGGCTGGGCGTCAAAATGCTCCTGCCCGTCGAGCTGCGGCACGCGCTCTTCCGCGAATCGAGCGCCTTCTTCCAGGAGGCCCGCCTCGACAAGCAGAACATGATCGAACGCCTCGAATGGACGGGGCCGATGCTCTACGACCTGTGCGAGGCGAGGCTCGCGGCCTGCGCCAAACCGGGCACCGCCGGGCCCACACTGATGGAGCTCTTCGAGCCGGATGTCTCGCGCCAGGATGTGATCGACGCGCTCGACCGCATGCACCAGCCGCGCGACGCCTTCAAGCTTCTCTACCGGCTGCTGGGCGATCACTGCGCCCAGGTGACGGCGGGCGAGGAACGCTGGCGCATCCCGCGGCACACGCTGCAGAATGTGGTGAAGCAGGAGACCGAGCGGCTGTCGCAGTTGTACCGGGGCGTGCGACCGGCCTAGCCGTGATTACTGCACGCGCGTCAGGCGGGCATACTCGAGGATGAGGGTCTTGGTGCCGATATCGCGGAATGCGATAACGGCGCGGGCGTTCATACCGCCCGTGATCGACACTACCTCGCCCATGCCAAACTGCGGGTGACGCACGCGCGAGCCCACGGGGAATTCGCTGGCGGGCGTGGGCTTGGGCGGCGTGCGGGCGGGAGCGGAGCCGCGACGGATCGTCTTGATGCGCTGGTCGTGCTCGGCGTGCGGATCTGCCGCGTCGGGGTCGTAGTCTTCGATGCCGGTGTCGACGCCCAGCGAGCGGGTCTGGGCCTGATCGCGCACGGCGAGGTGTTCATCGGGCAGTTCGCGCAGGAAACGGCTGGGGACGGTGCGTTCCGAGAGCCCCCGGTGCGTGCGGTACAACGCGCTGGTGATGAGCAGGCGACGCATCGCGCGGGTGATCCCCACGAACAGCAGGCGGCGTTCCTCCTCCATCGAGGCCTCGGAATCGAACGATCGCATGTGCGGCAGGGTGCCCTCCTCGGCGCCGATGATCGCGACGGCGTGGAACTCGAGCCCCTTGGCCGCGTGCAGCGTCATCAGCGTGACCGAGCCCTGAGACGGATCGACGGTGTCGGCGTCGGCGACGAGGGCGACCGACTCGAGGTATGCGCGGAGCATGGCCAGCAGCGGGGGGGTGCCGCCGGGCTCGGCCGAGGGGTCCGCCGTGGCGTCGTACTCCTGCTCGAACTGGCGTGCGGAACTGACGAGTTCGTCGAGGTTGTCGAGGCGCTGCGCGTCGGCGTCGGACCCGCTGGTGTGGGCCTGGGCCTTGTACATGGTCTCGAGGCCCGATTCGCGGATGACGCGGTTGACGAGGTCGGCGAGCGAGCCGCTGATCTCGCTGCCCATGAATGTGCCCCCGCCGCTCCACGCGTCGAGCAGGGCGATGAACCGGGCGATGCCCCCGGCGGCGCGCGACGAGATGCCGGGCAGGCCACTTGATTCACGCAGCGATTCAAGCAGGGGCTCGTCCTGATCGCGGGCCCAGGCCTGGACCTTCTCGAGGGCGGCGTCGCCGATGCCCCGCGAGGGCGTGTTGATGATCCGCTCGAGCGAGATGTCGTCGGCGGGGTTGGCCACGACGCGCAGGTAGGCCAGGGCGTTCTTGATCTCCTCGCGGTCGTAGAACGCCGTGCCCCGCGCGATGGTGTAGGGCACGCCCGCCTGGCGGAACTCATCCTCGATCACGCGCGAGAAGGCGTTGGTGCGGTAGAAGACGGCGAAGTCTCGCCACGCCGCCCCGTCGGCCTTGAGCGTCGTGAACCAATCCACCACCAGACGGGCCTCGTGGCGTTCGTCGCGGCAGAGGACGGCGTCGACCCGGTCGCCCCCGGCGCTGCTCGTGAAGAGCGGCTTGTGCTTGCGCCGCGTGTTGTGGCGGATCAGTGCATCGGCGACGGCGAGGATGGGCGCGGTGGAGCGGAAGTTCTGCCCCAGTGTGATGACGCGCGCCCCGGGGTAATGCTCCTCGAACTCGAGGATGTTCGAGATGTCGGCCCCGCGCCAGCCATAGATCGCCTGGTCGGGGTCTCCAACCACGCAGATGTTGGGCCGCCCCTCGCCCGCGATGAGCGAGGCGATGACGAACTGGGCGTGGTTGGTGTCCTGGTATTCGTCGATCATGAGGTAGCGCCAGCGGCCCTGGAGTTCGGCGCGCACCTCGGCGCTGGTCTTGAGCAGGCGGGCGGTCATCACCAGCAGGTCGTCGAAGTCGACGGCGTTGGCCTTGCGCAGCGCTTGCGAATACGCCGTATAGACCTTGGCGATGTTGCGCTGCGAAAAATCGATGGCCTGGGCGGCGTAGGCCTCGGCGTCGAGCAGGTCGTTCTTGGCGTTTGAGATCGCCGACAGCACGCTGCGCGGCGGGAAGTTGCTGGTCGAGAGCCCCGCCGCCGTGATGACCTTCTTCATCAGCGTGGCCTGGTCGCCCGCGTCATAGATCGTGAACTCGGGCTTGAGCCCCGCGTGCGGGGCATACTTGCGGAGCAGGCGTGCGCACAGCGCGTGAAAGGTGCTGACCGTCAGCCCACGCGTGGCCTGCGATTCGCCCATGAGCGTGTGCACGCGCTCGCGCATCTCGCCGGCGGCCTTGTTGGTGAAGGTGAGGGCGAGGATCTGCCACGCGGGGATGCCCTGGGCGATGATGTGGGCGATGCGCCGCGTGATGACGCGGGTCTTCCCGCTTCCCGCCGCCGCAACCACCAGCACGGGCCCCTCGGTAGCGAGAACGGCGTCGCGCTGTGGCGGCGTGAGGTCGTGGAAGAGATCGAGGTCGTCCATGGCGTATCCCGTACCCCGCGTCGTGCGGGCAAGGGCCAAGGATAGGTTCAGTGCGATTCGCCGCGGGTGATCAGCGTCACCCCGTCGGGCAGCGTGTTGGAAACGCGTTCGAGCACATCGCCCGCGAAGGCCCGGGCCATGCGGGTGCGCCGGCTCTTGCCCATGATCAGCGTGTCGCAGCCGAAGGTGACGGTGTAGTCCAGGATCTCGTCGGCGATGTCCGTCGCGGTGACGTAGATAGGCACAAAGGGCACGCCCGCGGCCTTGGCCGTCAGTGCGGCCGTCCCCAGCGAAGCCTGCGCCTGCGGATCGTCCTCGATCCGGGGCACCTGGTTGGACTGCAGATCAAGCAGGCGGATGGTGCGGACGTACATGGCAAAGAGCGTGGCGCCGCGCTTGCGCGCCAGATCGACCGCGTATTCCGCCTGGCCCCGCCCGCGTGCGGCGAGCATGATCCGCGGCTTGGAGGGGTCGAGTTTCAGGGGTTCAAGTTTCACCATCGCCAACCAGCCCGTCTCGGGCTCGGGCAGCACCTCGGGCCCGCGCGACAGACGCAGCCCCCAGCGGACGCCCAGCACGCTGCCCACGAGCGCGCCCGCGAAGAGCGTGGCCCGGGGCTTGGTCACCACGATCGTCAGCGTTACGCACAGGAGAAACGCCCCCAGCAGGCTCATCCCGATGCGTTGCCAGCGCGTGATGTCCAGCCGCCGGTTCGCCGCGCACGAGAGCGTGTTGGTCGTGATCGCGCCGCAGACGCCGATCACGTACAGCTCGGCCAGGACCACCACGTCCTGCTCGATGACCAGCACGATCGCCGGCGCGATCACCGCGACCAGCAAGCCAACCCACGGCACGCCCGAGTAGTTCAGGCGCGTCAGCGCCCGGGGAAGTTCCTTGTCCTTGGCCATCGCCCACAGGACCGACATGGTGGCCATGACGGCGGTATTCGCCGCCGACAGCAGCAGCAGCCCGAAGATCACCGCCGTGACTTTGCCGACGATGAAACCCTTGCTCGCGCCCAGCCAGTGTGACGCGCTCTCGGTGGCGAGCACCTTCATCGCCGTGTCGCGATAAGCCAGGACCTCGGCGGGCGGGGCGGCCTTGGCATAATGGGCGGCGTCGGGCATGTGCGTGGCGGCGAGCGCGGGCAGCCCCGCCAGCGCCACGCCAAAGAGAAGGTTGAAGAGCACGACCTCGCCCAGCACGGGCCAGATCGTGCGTCGGGCCGTGCGCACCACGGGCTTGTGCATCAGGCCGGTCATGTTCGCGACGGCTTCGACCCCGGCCATCGCCAGGCAGATCTTGGTGAAGGCGACCCAGGCCTCGCCCGGCGCGGGGAGTGCATCGAACGAGATCGTGCGGATCCCCTCGGGCACGAAGGGCAGGCAGAGGATCGCGACCAGGCCGGAGACACCCAGCGCCGCGATGGCGATGATGAGCGCGAATCGCCCCGCGCTCTTGGCGCCCATCCAGTTCACGAGTGCGATGAGCGCGAGCGCGACGATCGACGCGACCAGCACGATACTCCGCGGTGCGCCGAAGTAGTGGAAGGCCTCGACCACCGAGATCGCCGCGGTCATGATGTAGCCCGCCAGCAGCAGCGTCGTGCCGACAATGGCCAGCAGCGGGTTGATCTCCTTGGCGGCGGTGTAGACCCCGCCCCCCTCGGGATAGCAGCGGCAGATGATGGTGTAGGCCCAGGCGACGGCGATCATCACCAGGCCGATCGCCCCCATGAACAGCACCGACCCGTGGGCGGTGAAGTAAAAGGCCAGCCCGAGCACATACAGGCGGCTGGTGCCCCAGTCACCGTAGAGCATCGGCCCCGCGTGCAGCCAGCTCAGATTGCGTGGGCGATCGCCGCTGACGAGCATGGGTCACGGATCTCCGCGCGGGCGAGAAGGCACATTACCCGAACCGGCGGCTCAGCGCAGCATCGCGGCCATGGCGTCGATCATCTTGCCGATTCCCGTAAAGACCTCGTGGGGCGAGGCGTCGCACATGTAGGCCGGTGTGGTGATGACCTTGTTCGCCGCGTCGGTGTGCGAATGCGTCGCCCCGAGGGCGACGTTGGTCGCGCCCATGGCGGCGACCGCCTTTGCCGTGCCTTCGTCGTGCCCGATCGTCACGCTGCATCCCGGGCCGGCGTTGCCTGTGCCCAGAACCTTGGCAGCCAGCACCGGCGCGATGCAGCAGAGCGCAATGGGCTTCTTCTTCGCATGAAACCCCTTGAGCACCCGCGCGACGTCCGGCTCGACGCGGCAATCCGCCCCCTTGAGGGCGAAATCGCACAGGTTCTTCGCCGCCCCGAACCCGCCCGGGAAGACCACCGCGTCGAAGGCTTCGACGTCGAGCGTCGAAAGCGGGGCGATCTCACCCCGCGCGATGCGGGCGGCTTCGACCATCTGGTTGCGAGTCTCGGCGGGCGAGGGCTCGCCTGTCGCGTGGTTCACCACATCACGCTGAGGGGCGTCGGGCGCGAAGCATCGGTACGCCAATCCCGCCCGCGAGAGATGGATGAGCACGCTGACGGATTCGTGGATCTCGCTCCCGTCGCCGCGCCCGCACCCCGACAGCACCACCGCCACTCGCTTGGCCATGCGTCACCTCCGTTCGCGTGGATTATAGAGGTGGATCTCCGCACGATCGGCGTGTCATACACCGACGCGATGGCCAAGAAAAAAGCCGTCGCAAGGACGGCGTGTGGTGAACGAACAACGCGTGTGTGTGATCATCGAGGCATGGGTGCCGCGCCGCGTCCGGTGACCTTGGGCTTCCAGTCGTCGGGCACCTTGTTGGGGTCGTTCTCGGCCATTTCCTGTGCGGCCTGCGCGTTGGCCTTGATCTGTTCTTGTGCCGCCCGGTACTCGGGGGTCGAGGTATCCGCCCCGCCGCGGTAGTACCCCACGATCTGCCACACCGCGATGGCGATGAGCAGGATGGAGATGACGGAGACGCCCACAAACTTCCCGCGGTTCTCGGGGAGCAGCATCTCGGAGAGCATGGCTTTCATCGGATGTCTCGCCCCTGCACGCCGTTGCGCGTGGCCCAGAAGTACGCCGCCGGGAGCGGCGTGATGTTCCACGGCGTCGAGCCGTTGTTCGAGTTCCAGATGAAGCCCTGCGGCTGGCCGTACTCAAGCCCGTTGAGCTCGCCGGGTCCGGGGTTCCAGAACCCGGCCGGATACCAGAGACGATCGACGGGGTTTTGGCCCGCGGGGCCGGTGTCGGCGATGATCGAAGACATGTCCACGGTCTTGCCGCTCCCGTCGACCATGGCGACCTGCGGCTTGGCCCCGGGCTGGTGCCACATGGGCGGGACCTTCTGCGTGAAATCCTTGTTCTCGAAGAGTTGCACCTTGGCCGAGGGCGTCAGCACGTCGGTCGTGCGATTGCGTCGGATGTAAAAGCGGTTTGCCGCTCCCGCGCCCAGGCGGTTGCCCGGCACGAACCGGGCCCAATCCTGCCAGAAGACGGGCGGATACCAGTACGAACTGGGGAAGATCCACGAGTAGTTGGTCTGCGCGTTGCCGCCGACATTCTCACGGAACCAGCGCTGCAGGGCGAAATCCTGCGGGGCGGCCATGGTCTTGACCCGCGAGATCTTGTCGTCGTCGGCGAAGAACATGTGCCCGGCCCAGTGGTAGCCGTACGACTCGGTGCCGCTGCTGCTCTGCACGCCCTGGCCATAATCCCACGCGTATTGATAGAGCCCGTGCCCGACGAGCTGCGCGATCTCCGGCGGCTCGAAGACCACGCAGTACGAGTTCCAGCCGCTCGTGGCGCCAAGGCGCATCGGGCCAAAGGGGTTCAGGAACTCGTCCTTGTTGTCCGCCTGGTAATACCCCATGTACGTCATGTTCTGACGCAGGTTGGAGAGGCTGACCGTGCGTTGCCCCGCCGACCGGGCGCGGCCCAGCGCGGGCAGCAGCACCGAGATCAGCAGCGCGATGATCGCGATGACCACCAGCAACTCGATCAGCGTGAACGCGGAACGACGGGTTCGGGCGCGCATGACAAGTCTCCTTTGCGGCCTATCCCCACGAGCCAGGCCGCATGGTGTCCCCTATCAGTCTACACCCCTTTATACTTGTGCGGAGAAAGAAACATGCGCCGTCCCCGCCGAGCGTATGCCAGGGCTATCCCCCCCCAAGGCATGAAAAAAGGCCCCGCTTTTCGGGGGGCCTTGGGCGGAACGTGAGTGAGGGCGGCCGAGCCGGATCGGCAATCAGGGCAGGCGGAGGTCTTCGAAGACGAAGGCGTAGCGGTCGTTGGCATAGGCCTGGGCGTTGCGACCCGGGGTGACCAGCAGGTACGCCGCATGCCCGTCCATGAAGCCCATGACCGACTTGTTGATGTCGTCATACCCGTTCTTGAGTGCGAAGCTCGACGAGGTCTGGTTGGCGATCACGTCGGCATACTGGTCGTGCATCCAGACGAACCGCGAGGGGAGGAAGGCGTCGGCGAACTTCATCCGCTGGCAGCCGAAGTTGAAGGCGTTGGTGAAGGAAAGGCGCGGGTAAACCTGGTCCCACCACTTCACGTTGAAGTGGTAGCTGGTGCCCACGTCGTCGTAGCTGTTCACGCCCGGGGTCGGGTTGGGCCATGTGCGCTGATACGTCGCAATATCACCCGGATCCTTGAAGATCGGGAGCTGGAACGTGTTGCGGTCCGGGGCGGCGGAGGCAAGCCGGATCGGCGGCGGGGGGGCCTCGATCGTCGCGTCATACACGAACGGATTGAGCGGACGGTCGGCGGCTTCCACATCGAAGGCCCCCGCGGCCCAGTAGGACGAGTTGTTCTTTCCGCCGTAACTCCAGGTGCACCAGCCCTCGAGCGCGCCCGAGGTGGCCGACTGCGACGTGCCGCGCACGTACGACATGGTCAACGGCATGAAGCCCTTGTAGCTCTCGCGATAGACCAGCGCCGCCGCCGTGATCTGGCGCACGTTGCTCATCGAGATGGTCAGGCGGGCGGCCTTGCGGGCTTTGCCCAGGGCGGGGAGCAGCAGACCGATGAGCAGTGCGATGATCGCGATGACCACCAGCAACTCGATCAGCGTGAACGCACGATGTGCACGACGTGGAAATCCGATCATGGTCCGACACCCCTTCACCCCTGAACGGGGGGTTGCGTGCCCCACACGGGGCCAATGCCCCGAATGGGGCCAAATGGCGTCCTCCGGCAGTTGCCCGAAGTCGCCAACCACATCCTACTGATTCGAAGAGGATCCGGTCAAGGTTGCCTGAAATCGCACGCAGATTGTCGGGTGCCTGTCGCTCTTCCGGCTCGAACGACGGGCTGCCGGTACGCCGTACCCGAGCATCCTCCCGGGAACCGACAGAGGTCGGGGTGCGAAACGGGTCATGGAAACGAACCCGAAGTCCGTTCTGGGCCGATAAACAGGGTATCTGAATCCCTGTTCGGGGTCTGAATCGCCTAATGTCTGCCCAACGCATGCCCGAGTCGACAAACCAGCCCGATCCCGGCAAAACCAGCCCGCTGGCGGGCTCCCGTGCCGCCATGGGGAGCCCTGGCGAGGCGGGGGGGTCGATGGAATCGACCGGACCGACCCCGCCGCCCCCGGCCAGCGCTGACGAGATCTTGCAGGAACTGGCCAAGAGTGGGACGAATGTCGACACGATGGTCGGGCGCCTGGTGATCGACCAGGGGCTGGCCACACCCGACGAGGTGCGTCACTGCATCGAACTTTCACGCGCGCTGGCGCAGGAGCGCAACGAGCGTTCGCTGGCCGAGCTGCTCGTCGACAACGCGTACATCACGCATCGCCAGATGACGCGACTGCGCGAGGTGGTGGCGGCGGAGCGTTCGGGGCAGAAGATCCCCGGGTACAAGGTGCTGGGGAAGCTGGGCGCGGGGGCGATGGCCACGGTCTTCAAGGCCAAGCAGATGAGCTTGGACCGCATGGTGGCGATCAAGGTGCTGCCGCGCAAGTTCACCTCGAGCCCACAGTTCATCGAGCGGTTTTACGCCGAGGGCCGGGCCGCGGCTCAGCTCAACCACCCCAACATCGTGCAGGCGTACGACGTGGGCAAGGCGGGTGAGTACCACTACTTCGTGATGGAGTATGTGGACGGGAGCACGGTCTACGACGAGATCGCGCGGAGCAAGCGCTACAGCGAGAAGGACGCGCTGGACATTGTGATCCAGATCGCCGAGGCCCTGCAGCACGCCCACGAAAAGGGGCTGGTTCACCGCGACGTCAAGCCCAAGAACCTGATGCTGACCAAGGAGGGCGTGGCGAAGCTCGCCGACATGGGCCTGGCCCGGGCGATCAGCGACCGCGAGGCCGCCGAGGCCGAGCAGGGCAAGGCCTTCGGCACGCCCTACTACATCTCGCCCGAGCAGATCCGGGGCGAGTTGAACATCGGCCCGCCGGCGGACATTTACTCGCTGGGGGCGACGCTCTATCACATGGTCACGGGGAACGTGCCCTTCGACGGGAAGAATCCCTCGGCGGTGATGCACAAGCACCTCAAGGCCGATCTTGTCCCGCCCGACCACGTGAACCCGCGCCTGAGCGCGGGGATCAGCGAGGTCATCGAGATGATGATGGCCAAGGATGTGAAGCGCCGCTATCAGAAGTGCGCCGACCTGCTCGCGGACCTGCGCCTGGTGCGCAAGGGCGAGCCCCCGGTCATGGCCCGCAAGGAACTGGCGGGGGCGGCGTTGGCCGGGCTGGCACAGGCCGAGGCGCAGGCCCAGGGCGAGATCGCCATCGCCCCGACCGAACAGCCCATGGTGCGGGCGTGGCTCTTCTACCTGATGCTGGGCGTGGCGGCCCTGAGCCTGATCGTAAACGTCGTGCAGTTCCTCACCTGATCCGCAGGGTGTGCCTGTCGGGGACGAATGGGCCCCGCGATTTCTGCTTGCCCCGGGGGTTGGGATGGGTTAGGCTTGTGAGGGCAGTCGGCGGCGTGTGCCGCGGCTTGGCCCTAAGGTGCGCCGCGGAGTGCGGCGTGGATGGTGTGGACGAACTCATGCGCGACCAGACGATTCTCGTTGTTGCCGCGCCGAGCGTCAGATGTGACGCACGGCCATGAGTGTTCGTGGAACCCGAGATACCTATGACTACAACGGCCTGCCCGCATGGTGCGGTGCAGGGCGGGGTGGTTGCTGACTGGTGGAGGTGAGGCATCGCATTCGGTCGATTCAGCCGTGATTCGGCCCCCGTGCAACGCACGCGGGTGAACTTCATGATCAAGATCTCGCCCGTTCGCCTGATCGGGGCGGACAACGAGCAGATCGGCGTCGTCGAGACGTCCGAGGCGCAGCGCATGGCCCAGGAGGCGGGGCTCGATCTGGTCGAGATCGTCCCCGATACGCGCCCGCCCGTCTGCAAGATCATGGACTACGGCAAATTCAAGTACGAAGAAAGCCAGAAGGCCCGCAAGAGCCGCGCCGCCAGCAAGGCGACGGAGATGAAGGAGATCCGGCTGGGGCGTTCGGTCAAGATCGACCCGCACGACATCCAGATCCGCATCGACCAGTCGCGGCGATTCCTGATGGCCGGGCACAAGGTGATGTTCACGCAGCGGTTCAAGGGTCGCGAGATCGCGCACCGCGAACTGGGCATCGAGAATCTGGCCCGCGTCCGCGACGCCCTGGCCGACATCGCCAAGGTCGAACAGGCCCCGCGCTGGATGGGCAAGCAGGCGAGCATCATCATGGCCCCCGACAAGCCCAAGGTCGAGGCCGTCAAGCGCAAGCTCGAGAAGGAGCGCGCCGAGAAGATCGCCGCGGGTCAGAAGATCGAGGAGGAACGCTCGATCGAGGAACTCGAGGCCGAACTCGAGGCCCAGAACCAAACGATCGACCCGGGCGACGACGAGACGGGCGACGAGAGCGACAAGGACTGATCCGCCGGCGCAAGCCGTCCGCTTTGGTCGATGCCTTCAAGAACCCATCACGGCCCTTCGGGGCCGTGTTTTTTTCGGTGAACCCAACGCGGGCTACCCCTGGGGAGTGCGGATCTCGTCGTCGATCCGCGGGGCCCACCGACGGGCCTTGGCGGCGTCGAACCGCGCGGGCAGCGTGATGGGTGCGTAATCCAGCAGGTACTCAACCACCGCCTGCACCACCCGTGACGGGGCCAGCGTGCCCCCGCACCAGAAGTCATGGTCGGCCCACGAGAGCGTCACCACGTGCGCGGATTCCTGACCGTCGCGACGCACGGCGACCTCGTAGGACCACCCGGCGGGGGCCTGCGTCTCGGTTCTGACATCCACCACGCGCATGAATCGCTCCTGAGTCGAGTGCGGCCCGCCACCGGGCGATGACTCCACCGGTACCATTCGGCAGGCAGCGTCGCAGGGTTGAGGTCTTCTCCCGGGCTTGCCAAAGAGGGGCTTGCCACGCGTGACGTTCCTGCTTGAAACCATCCGTCTGGGATTGACCAACCTGCGGCTGCACCTGCTGCGATCGATCCTGACCGCGCTGGGGATCATCCTGGGCGTGGGCGCGGTCATCGTGATGAGCAGCCTTGGTGAGGGGTCCAAGCAGCAGGCCCTGGCCCAGCTTGAGCGCCTGGGCGCGCGCAACATCATCATCCGCTCCCAGCGCCCGCCCGAGAGCCAGAGCCAGCAGCAGGGTGAACGGCGCGGCATGGTCAGCAAATACGGCCTGACCAGGGCCGACTTCGAGGTGATCCAGGAACTCCTGCCCGAGATCGAGACGATCGTGCCGCTCAAGTCGGTCGGGGGGCAGGTGCTGCGCGATCGCTACCGACAGGTGAGCCAGGCCTTCGCCACCACGCCGGACCTGGCCAAGGTGGCGAACCTGACGATCGCGCGGGGGCGTTATCTCACCCGCGCGGACATGCAGGACAAGGCCATGGTCTGTGTGATCGGCGCGGAGGTGGCCAAGGAACTCTTCCCGCTCGAAGACCCTTTGGGGGGTACGCTGCGGATCGACGAGAAGCCGTTCTCGGTGGTGGGGGTGTTGGCCCCGGTCGGGCTGGCGGGCGGGGCCGGGGCCACGCTCGTGGGACGCGACCTGAACCTTGATGTGCACATCCCGATGACGAGCGCACGCGAGACCTTTGGCGACACGATCGTGCGTCGGCGCTCGGGCTCGTTCGAGGCCACGGAGGTGCAGATCTCCGAGATCATCATGACGTCCTCCGACCGCGAACGTGTGATCGTCGATGCTCAGCGCGCACGGCGCATCATGAACGTGAGGCACCCGGGCCTGCCCGATATCGGCATCATCGTGCCCTACGAACTGCTCGACAACGCCCGCAAGACCGCGTTGACGTACAACCTGGTCTTTGGCGCGGTGGCGGGCATCGCCCTGCTGGTGGGCGGCATCGGCATCATGAACATCATGCTGGCGAGCGTGACCGAGCGCACACGCGAGATCGGCATCCGCCGGGCCGTCGGCGCCACGCGACGCCACATCCTCTGGCAGTTCCTGGTCGAGACGAGCGTGCTCTCGGCCATCGGCGGGTTGCTGGGCGTGTGGCTGGGCGTGGGGGCCAGCGTCTTTGTGGCATGGGGCGTGCCCCGGCTGCCGACCATGCCCGGCATCGGAAAGTACTTCAACGCGGACATCTCACTCCCCACCGAGGTCACCGGGTGGTCGATCATCGTGAGCTTCGTGGTGGCGACGGCGACGGGCCTGATCTTCGGGCTCTACCCCGCGCGGAAGGCCGCCGCCCAGGACCCGATCGTCGCGCTGCGGCATGATTGATGCGGGCGGTTACTTACCGCCGATCGGACGCATGCCCTCATTCTTCAGGGCCTGTTCCTCGACGTGGCGACGCCGGGCGATTTTGATCGCCGTCACCCCGATGTACGACGCGAGCACGAGGGCGAGCAGATAGGCCACGCGCCCGCGGAAGAAGGTGACCGCGATGCCCAAGGCGGCGAAGGAGCCGGCCATGGCATAGAGCATGAGCACCGCCCCCTTGACGCCCAGGGCCCGCTTGAGCATGTGGTGCAGGTGCTGGTCGTCCGCCGCCGAGATCGATTTGCGCTCGAGCTTGCGTCGCACGATGGCGAGGCTGGTGTCGATGATGGGAACGGCGTAGACGATCAGCCCGGCAGCGACCAGGGGCGTCTGCCCCGTGTCGCCCAGCGTGAGGATGATCACGCAGACCATGAAGCCCATGAGCAGGCTGCCCGCATCGCCCAGGAAAATCGAGGCGGGATTAAAGTTGTGCGGGAGGAACCCCATGCACGCGCCCAGCAGCGCGAGACACAGCACGATGCGCTGGGCGTCGCGGGGGCCGTCGTCGACCATCGCCAGCCCCAGCGCGATGATCAGCAGTCCCGCCGACGAGATCGCCGTGGTCCCCGTGAGCAGCCCGTCGAGCCCGTCGATGAGGTTCGAGGCGTTGCAGAACGACAGGACAAGGATGCCGATCAAGGCCGTCCCGCACCAGTAGACCACGTCGAAGGGGATCGCCCCGTGCCCGAACAGTTCGAAGGGCAGCGGGATGTGAAAGACGATCGTGGGCGCGTCGTTCACGATGGTGGTGTTCGCACCGAACCAGCGGAAGACCGGAATGACCACGCCCGCGGCGAGTTTCACGCCCACGTCGTCAATCGCCAGCGCCGCCGCCGCCACCAGTTGTCCGCCCAGTTTCACGCGCGGCGAGACGCCCACCACGTCGTCGATCAGCCCCGTCAGCATGATCACCGTCATACCCAGCAGGACCGACGGCGGCACCGGATGGCGCAGAAAGCCATACAGCAGGTGCTGCGTGGGGTGAAAATCGATCAGCCCGTGCACCTTGTCGGCGGCGTAGCTAAAGAGAATCCCACCCAGCAGCCCGAGAAAGACCGCCGCGCCACCCAGGTAGGCCACAGGCACGCGGTGTACCTTGCGGGCCTCGCTGGGGCGATCGATCACGCCGTGGGCCGTCGCCAGGCGGCGCATGATGGGCGTGGCCAGGAGCGTGAGCAGGAAGGCCACTAGGAATACGCCCGCGTAGCCTTGCACGATCTCGAGGCGCGAGATCGAATGGGCCACAAGATCGGCGGCCTTGTCCGCGCTTGGCGCGAGCGCTGAGCCCGTGTCCGTCAGCGATCGCAGGCGATCGGCAAACTCGGGCGAGGCTGGCAATTCCTGCATCTGCATCATCGCGGGCTCCCGGCCAGAGGGGCGGTGGCGCCCAGCGATGAGGCCAAGTCGCGGATCGTCTGCTCGAGCGTGATCGCGGGAGTGAAACCGATGGCCTCACGCACGCGGGTGAGGTCCGGTCGCCGGGCGGCCAGATCCTCGAACCCCGAGCCGTAGGCCTGGGCATAATCCACATGAACGATGGGCGAACGCGAGCCGAGCGTCTCGATCACCGTTTCGGCCAGACGCCGAATCGTGATGGGGGTTTCAGCGCCGATGTTGAAGACCCGACCATGACAGGCGGCATCACCAAGCAGGCGGGGGAGCGCGGGGGCCACGTCTCGCACATCGCAGAAGCAGCGCGACTGCGACCCGTCGCCGTAGACCTCGATCGGGCGGCCCTCGATCGCCGCGGCGACGAATCGGGGGAGCACCATGCCATACTCGCCCGCCTGGCGCGGGCCGACGGTGTTGAAGAGGCGAACCACGACAGCCGGAAGCGAATACTGCGAGTGATACGCGAGCGCGAGATGCTCGTCGATAGCCTTGGCGCAGGCGTAGGACCAGCGCGAGACGGTGGTGGGGCCGTAGACCACGTCGTCGTCCTCTCGGAAAGGCGACCGCAGTCCCTTGCCGTAGACCTCGCTGCTCGAGGTGATGAGCGTGGGCGCGGGCCCGCGCGCGGTGGGGCGGTCGATGGCGAAACGCAGCAACGCCGCGGCCTGCTCGATGTTCGTCTCGATCGCGCGGATCGGATCGGCGATGACCAACTTCACGCCCACGGCGGCGGCGAGGTGGTAGATCTCGTCGAAGACCTCGCCCTTGCCCAGCGCGTGGAGGGCCTCGCGCAGGTCCGCCTCAATGAAGCGCAGTCGCTCGTGCGAGGCGGGGAGGTTGGCCCGCCGCCCCGTCGAGAGGTCATCGACGACGGTCACGCGGTCACCCCGGGCCAGGAGCAACCCGACCAAGTGCGACCCGACGAACCCCGCCCCGCCCGTGACGAGGCAATGCCGAGATGAAGCTGGGGTCGGGGCGGGCGCCATGGTTTCGGATCTGCCCCCGGAATCGGGGAGTTGAGCGTAGGTCGCCTTTGGGGCGGATCACGCCGCGTCCACGTACTCCTGCGCGGCCCGGATGTTGCCCTTGAGGTACCCGCCCGCCGCGGCGCGAACCGCGTTGACGAGCACACCCACGAACTCGCTCTTGGCCTCGCCCAGCTCGTTGCGGATGCGGTTGATGAGACCGCGCTTCTCCGAGTAGGCCCGGACGACGAGCATGACGGCGTCGCAGCGCTGCGCCAGGCTGATCCAGTCGCCGCCGACGATCGCCGGGGCGACGTCGACCAGCACCAGGTCATAGTTGGCCCTGGCCCAGGCCAGCACCTCGCCCATGGGATCGGTGGACAGACGCTCGAAGACGCGCAGGTCCTTTGTGCCCGCGGGCAGCACGTCCAGCGAGGGCGTGGTGGTCTTCTGGACCACACCCGCCATGTCGCGGCCGCCGCTGCCCTTGTGCAGCACGTCGGCCAGCCCCGGCCCCTCGCTGACGCCAAAGACCCGGTGCTGCCCGGCGCGCCGGAAGTTGGCGTCGATGACCAGCACCTTCTGATCGGTGGCGGCGAAGGCCAGCGCCAGATTGGCGATGGTTGAAGTCGCGCCCGAGCCGGGCATGCCCGACATCACCAGCAGGGTGCGAGCCTCGACGCCCTGCAGGCGCTTGCGCAGGCTCGCGCGGACCTCGCGGAAGGATTCGGCGACGATGCCGCGTGGGCGGTCGCGGAAAGCCGTCTCCGCCGCCCCGGTGCCCGCGGGGTCCTCGCCTGCGTCGGGCACCCAGCCCACCAGGCGCATGCGGGGCATGAGCGTGATGTCCGAGGGGCCCTTGACGCGCTGATCGATGAGTTCACGCAGCACGACCACGCCACCGACCAGGCCCACCACGAGCATGAAGCCCGCCGGGAGCATGATCTCGAGACGCGGGAACGACCAGACGGTGGGCGGACGCTCGGCCTGGGCCAGCATCACGCGGTTGGCCTGGGCCAGGTCCGAGAGCGAGATCAGCCGCTGAAGTTCCTCGGCGGCCTTGGCCTTCTGGTCCATCTGTGCCTTGATCGATTCGCCGATGTCGGCCAGCTGCGACTGCACTCGCGTCATGTCGTTGAGGCGCTGCTGCAGGCGGGCGCGCTTCTCGACCAGGCTGCTCTCGACAGCCTCGAACTGCTGGATCTGCTTGCGCGTGGCCTCGAGCATCCCGTCGAATCGTTCGCGCAGCAGGCGCTGACGCAGATCGTTCATGTTCTGCTCGACCGCGAGGATGCGCGAACGCACGTCGCGCACGGCCCGATGCTCCTCGCCGTACTGCTGGTTCAGCATCGACTGCAGCAGATTCTCGTAGCGGTGGCGTTCGGACTGGAGGTCGAGAACGCGAGGATCGCGCCCGATATCGGCGACCATGTCGTCGCCGAATGCCGTCACCCCGCCCGGGCGGGAGAGTTCGGCCTCCATCTGGTCGCGGCTCTTGCGCGACGTGTCGAGCTGCTGCTGGTAACGGATGAGTTCCTCGGTGACCTGGCCCAGCTCCACGCGGGCCGAGTCGGACCGTTCGTCCACCGCCGCCACCGACTCGGTACGGATCAGGTTCTCGCGGCGCTGGGTGAGGGTCGAGATTTCGGCATCGATGCGGGTCAGCTGGTCGCGGATCGAGCGGGTGCGCTCTTCGCGGGCCGTGCGACCCTGATCCTGGAGCAGGAGCATGTACTTGGTGCGCACGAGCGTGACGAGGGCGGAGGCGTCGAAGCGATCGGTGTACGAGGCCGACAGCTCGATCAGCGACGTTTGCGAGACCACGCCGGCGCGGATCGAATCCTTGAGTTCCTCGAGGGCCTTGATGCGGTTGATGTCCACGCCGTTGGGTTCCTCGAAGCGCTTGGTCCACTTGGGGGCGTCGCGCTTGAGGGCGGGATCCTCGACGACGGCGTTGAGCACCGCGTCGGAGGTCATCATCTTGGCCTGCGTCTGCATGAAGCGCAGCATTTCGGTTTCGGAGACGATGTTCACGTCGTCACCGCCGATGCGGGTCACGGGCGGCAGACAGTTGAAGAGGGCCGAGGCCCGGTAGGTGGGGTAGAAGATGGCCAGGGCGAAGTGGGCCGCCAGGCCCAGCGAGAAGCCGACGATCGCTGCCCCTCCCAGCAACCACTTGTACTTGTTAAGCAGCTTGATCGGATCCAGCGCGAACGCCGGCCCGCCCGACGCGGGGGCCGACGGAGCGGCGCGCAGGGCCGGGGCATGGAGCGAGGTCGGGACGTTGGTCGGCGCTGTGGTCATGGTGAGAATCCAGTCTGCATGCTCGTCAATCCACCCGGCGAGGGTGTGCCGGCCACGCGCGTGCGTGCCGGGGCCTGATCGGGGTGCTTCCCTAGTTTTCGGCCCAAACGGGGGGCGGCTTCGATGCCTCCCGCAGGTCCATGCGAGTTATTGACCCAGGATCTGGGTCCGGACGTCCTGCAACTCCTTGCGTGTTCCCGGCGAGATCTGGTCCCCGGCCTTTTCCGCCGTATCAATGGCCATGCGGATGCGCACTTTGGCGTCCTCCGCGCGGCCGGCGTTCTGCAATGCCGTGGCCAGGTGCACCGAGGTCTGCACGACGGCCTGAGGCGTCTGGGCGAACATCAATGCCCGGTCCAGGGCGCTGATGGCCATGTCGTGGTTCTGCAGGAGGGTATAGACCACCCCCAGCGTATCGAGCACCTCCGAGGCCGACGAGTTCAGCTGTGCCGCCTTCTCGGCCAGGGGCAGCGCTTCCTGCGCCTTGTTCTGGTGCTTGGCCAGCAGGTAGGCCAGGTTGTTGAGCATCTCGACGTCGTTGGGGAACGCCGTAGTGCCCGCACGCCAGACCTCCTCGGCCTGGGGGTGCTTCCCCTCGGCGTAGAGCACGCTGCCCAGGCGACGGTACGACAGCATCGCGATGGGCCGATTGGTCGCGTCGAGCTGAGAACGGAACAGGCCGAGTCCCTGCTCGAAGAGCGCGGTGTCGGCCTTTTGCTGCGTCATCAGGTCGCCACGGAAATACGCCATCCACGCGGGGCTGATGCCCAGCTGTTCGGTGCGTTCAATGAAGGTGAGCAGGCGCCCGGGCTCGGGGAGCAGGCGACGCATGTCGTTGAACCACGAGAGCATCTGTCCCGGGTTCTCCTGGTCGAGCAGACGCATGGCCTGGATGGCGAACTGGGCCATGTCCGTGCTGCGCCCCTGTCCGTGGCGGAGTTTCGAGTACGCCATCAGCAGCCCGGGATTGCTGCTCACGCGATCGTCGACCGTCTTGAGGGCGATCTCCGCCTGCACCAGGTCCGGGGGCTCGGCGTTGAGCAGCGAATCGAGGTAGCGCTGCACGATCGCGGTGTTCTTGTCCGCCTCAAAAGCGCGGCGGAGATACGTCTGTGCCTGCGCCCACTGCTTGGCGTTGTAGAACACCAGCCCGAACGCGGCGAGGGCATTGGCTTCGCCCTGGCGGCGGCCGATCACGTCGTTGGCCACCTCGATCGCTTCGCTCGTCCGGCCCATCGCGACCATGTCACGCACGAGGCCGTAGACCAGGTCGTCGTTGCGCGGCGCCACACGCGCCGCCTGGCGCAGGTCGCGCAGCGCGTCGTCGAGGCTTCCCCCCTGCAGGTGGGCCTGGGCCCGCATCCGCAGCGCAAACCAGTTGTCCGGGGACAGTTGCACCACGCGGCTGAAGTCGGCCACCGCGTCGCGGTATTGCTTGGGGTCCTCCAGCAGCATCTCGCCGCGACGGAAGAAGACCGTGGGGTCATCGGGGAACTTGGAGACCGCCCGGTCGAGCAGTTCCTTGCGCCCTCTCGGATCACCCATCCCCTGCTTGGCATCGGCCATCAGCAGCAGGGTGATAGCGTCGGGGTCGCGTCCCGCCGCGACCGTGTTGAGAGTCTCGAGCGCTTCGGCGAACTTGCCCAGGCGAACCTGGCACTCGGCCGAGCGCTTCTGATAGAGACGCTCGGCGGTATCCGCGCCGCCCTTGACCACCGCCGCGGACGCTTCGAGCGCCCGCGCCCAGTCTCCCATCTGGAAGAGCAGATCGCTGGTGGCCTTGTCGATTTCCAAAGTCTTGGGGCTCTGCTTGCTCTTGCCCTGGGCCAGTGCGGCGATCGCGCCCTCGGGATCGTTCTGGCCGTACAGGAACTGCGCGAGCGCCATGTACGGTTCAGAGGTCAGGTTGGTCTGATCGAGTGCGGCGATGTAGTCGTCAAAGACCTTGCGACCCTTGGCCACGTCCTTCTGGGCGTAGTGCCACGCCGCGTCCATCGAAACGGCGTCGAGCCCGTCGCTGAGGCGACGGACCTGGTCGATGCGAGCCCGCGCATCGGTCCACTGCTGGAGCTGCATGTGGTGGGCGGCCAGGGCCATGAGGTTGTCGCGGTTCTCGGGGGCGGCGCGGGCGATGTCCTGGCGGCGCTGGAGCGCCTTGGCCTTGTCGCCGATGTCCGCCTCGAGCCCAAGCAGCACGTTGACGAAGTCGAGATTGCCGCGGGCATAGCGCTCGTTCTCGCGGGCGAGCTTGAGCGCGTCATCCAGGCGTCCGGTCGAGATCATCGCGTTGAGCAGGTCCATGATGGTCGGCACGTCGTTGGGGCGAAGCTTCATCGCCTCCTGGTATGAACGCACCGCCTCGACGCTGCGGCCCATGCCCTGCTGCATGCGTCCCAGCAGACGCCACGCCTCGGGCGCGGCACCGCCGGCCTTGACGACCTCTTCCATCAGCGTGACAGCGCCCGCGGCGTTGCCCTGGGTGGCCATGAGGCGGGCGCGGAAGGTTCGCCCCTGCGCCCGGTCGAGATCATCCTTCTGCGCCCGATCGGTGATCCGTTGCGCATCATCGAAGCGCTTCTCTTCGAGCGCGTCCATGAACATAATCTCGATCACGCGCGGATCGTCGGGCCCCATGCGGGCGGCCTCGTCGCGGAAGTTCTTCATCATGTCCCGGCGACCCGCCTCGCGGGTGATCGAGTACTTGGTCAGCACGCGATCGAGCGGGGTCATGTCCTGCGCGTCGAGCAGCGCCATCTGCGCCGCGATCCGGTCTGGGTTCTCCGCAGAGATCTTCAGCGCCTTGAGCGCGGCGCTCTCGGGGTGGACTGCCAGGCCCGCCTCGATGGCCCGCAGCGCGCCCTCGCGATCGGCCACGCGCATGTGCGCCATGGCCAGCGCGGTGACGAGCTGCGGGTCCTGATTGTGCCGGGCCGCGGCCTGGCGCAGGAAGTCCTGGATGCGTGTGTGCGCGTCGGGGCTGCCCGTCAGGTCGCGCGTCATCTTGTCGGCGTCGATCAGCGCCTGGGTCACGGGGTTGTCCGAGCGGGCCTCGCCCATCGCCACCTTGACGCGCTCGAGTCGCTGCGCGACATCCTGGTTCTCGGGCACCAGCCGCAGGAATGCTTCGTACCCCGCCTTGGCTTCGCTCCACTGCTGCAGGCTCGCGCACAGGTCGGCGAAGGAGAGCATCGCCCGCAGATCCGTCGGACGCACCGCCATGTACTGCTTGAGCAGTTCCTTCGTACGCCCGGTCTGCTGCACGTTGTAGGCCACCTGCGCGCCCAGCCAGAGGGCCTCGGCGTCGTTGCCGCCCGTGATGCGGATGTAGTTGTCGAGCAGGCGATTCGCCGCCGCATACTGCTTGTCCATCAGCGCGATCATCGCGTCGATGAGCATCAGACGGGGCGAATCGGGGCGTTCCTCGGCGGCAAACTTCTCGCGGAAAGCCTTGGCCAGCTTCGCGGCTTCGTTCAGAGTCGCTTCGTCCTTGCCGGTCACCGCGGCGTGTTCCCATGCCTTGCCGGCCCACAGCGCCTGTAGGTAGCGGGCGCCCGTGCGCAGCCCGAACAACCGCACCCCCGCCGCGCCCACCGGCTTGGGCGGGAGATCGATGACCGCCTGGACCTGCGAGATCGCCTCGTCGTAGGCCTGGCGCGAGGCGAGCAGGTCGGCCCGCAGCAGCAGCAGTTCGGCGTCATCGGGGCGCTTGACGATCATGGCCCGCACCACTTCTTCGGTGCGTGCGCCGTTGGCCGTCGGGTCCACGATCTCTTCCGCGGCGCGCAGGCGAGAGAGCAGCGCCATGGTGGCCTCACCCTCGGGCAGCGCAAGGATGCCCGAGGCGATCTTCTCGATGGAGGCCCTGGTCCGCTCGCGGAAGGCCGTGGTGGCGTTGCGGAGCTGCGCCAGGTCGGTCACGCCGCGCAATGACTGCCGCGTCGCTTCGAGTTCGTCGCGCAGCGCGTAGGTCTCGACCCAGGGGTGACCGGGGCGGCGCTGCGCCAGCGTGGCGATCACCTGGGCCGCTTTTTCGCGGGCGGCTTTGGCCTCGTCGAGTTTCTGCGCTGTTTCGAGGCGGGATGCCTGGATCGTGTACCACCCCTCGAGGGTGATGGCGCACTCCACGTCATCGGGGTCCTGCGCCAGCGCGGCCTCGAGATCTTCGCGGGCGCGTTCCACCACCTCGGGCTTGAGGTCGGGCGTGCGCTCGATGATCCGCACCCACGCGATGCCCCGATATCGACGCAGCACGTTGGCCTTGGGGTCGGTCAGCGCGTCGCTCCCGGGCGACTGGTAGTGCGCCAGAAGGCTCTCGGTTTCGCGGATCATCCCGTCGTTGGCCCCGCGGTTGAACTCCATCCCGTCGATCTCGCTCTTGAGCAGATCGAGATACTTCCGCTGAATGTCGAACTGCCCGCGGCTGACCAGCGCGAGTTGGCGGTGAGCCGCCATATAGAACCCGTAATATTCGCCAAACTCTGACGGCGTGTTCGGGATCGCCTTCTCCAGGCTGTCAATCCACTTGTTCAGGTATTCGACGTTGCTCTGTTCCTTGTTGACGGCCCTGGAGTAGAGCTCCGCCGCCCCCTTGTAATCCTTCTCGGCCATCTTCGCATCGCCCAGCCCGGCCAGGTCCGACGCCGACTTCAGGAACACCGTCGATGCGACCCACGCCACCCCGACGAACGCGGCGAACAACGTCGCCGACAGGATGATGATGAACTTCTTATTGACTTGTGCGGCCATGTGCCTGCTCCTGGTCCTGTTGTGCCTCGTGCCGGCGGCGGCGCGACTCTGAAATCAGCGTGTGCACCCTTTACGGGGTTGCACCGCCGGGATACCGACCCGCTTCAACTTCCACCCAATCCGGAACGCACCGCATGATCTCGGGCATCAGTTCGCTCAGCAGCGAGCCCGCCCGCGCCACCAGTTCCTCGCCGCTCGACACGCTCGTGCTCGTCACCTGGATCTTCAGGTAGTACGCGTAGACGCTCCGCAGGTCGAACGCCAGCAGGCGCACCTGCTCGGCCCGCGAGACCCAGCCCCCGTTGGCCACGAAGAGGTACGCGCTGTACACCTCCGTCCCGCCCGGGTTGAGGAACTTCATCGTGCGCATCTGCATCCCCGCCGCATCGCGCGGCAGGCGAACGTACGTCCCGGGCCGATCCGAGTATTCATCGGTCACGCGGGCCTCGAAGAGCGTGGCGTCCTCGTTGACGGCACGCCACTGCGAGGCATCCAGCCCCAGCGGGATATCGCCCAGGATCTGGCCGATCTGCATCCCACCACCCACGAAGCAGCGGTCGGGCACGTGCGGCACAGGGCCGATGTTCCCCGTGTAATACGCCAGGTGCAGGTCGATCAGCACCGGCGCGTTCGCATCCGATGACTTGAGCCGGTACATGCGGCTGAGGTAGTTGGTCGTCCCCAGGACCGACTCGATTTCGGCCTCTTCACGCCGGTCGTTGCCCACGCTGATCCACGAGGTGGTTTCACGCGGCACGCGCGTCACCAGCCGCCGATCGGGCGCGTGGATCTCCTTCTTCTCGAAGTAGATCTCGAAATACGCCGCCCCGGCGCCCAGCCCCGCCGCCGCCGCCGCCAGCAGGATCACGACCACCAGGTACGCGGGATTGCGCAGCGCCCCGACAATCATGACGGCTTCCCCTTGGCGGTGGAGGGAGCGTCGGCGACGGCGTGATTCAAAGCCCACACCGCCCCGAGGAAGAGGAACAACCCGGGCACCAGCAGCACCATGCCGATCAGCATGTGCGCGTTACCCTGCGCCAGGTGCACGTTCACCAGCGTCAACAGCCCAAGCACCGCCACCCGGATCACGTTGAGCAACACCGCCACGGGCATCGCCAGCAGCATGATCGCGCCCCGCTGCCACCAGTAGCGGCAAGAGAACACGGCCACGATCGCCGCCAGCGCCAGGAAGGCGATCACCATCCGCATGCCCGAGCAGGCCTCGGCGACGTTGAGCCGCTGCGGCGGACCGCTCCCGATCACCTCGAGCAGGTTGCCGTCCCGCGTGACCGCGAAGCCCGCCATCGAGCCGATCACCGCCAGCAGCACCTCCGCCCCCTTCGAGGCGATCAGCTGCAGCTGGAAGGTCACCGTCGCCATGATCTGGGGAGAGATTTGCACGCTGAAGACCAGGAACGCAATCGGGAGGAACAGGTAACGAAAGGCGCCGGGGCCCAGCAGCAGCAGGGTCGCCCCCGCCAAGGTCAGGATCAGCGCAAAGCCCTGGCTCATGTGGTTGGGCACGCCCACCACGAAGAAGAAGTACGAGACAATCCCCAGCACGAACGGGGCCAGCCCGGGCCAGAAGGTCCCCATCCGGGCCTGGAGAAGTTCGCGCCAGTTCTGGCGGATCAGGTACCACGACACGAACGGGATCAAGTAGACGTGCCCCCAGTCATCGAGCGCGTCCCACGAGAGCTTGTGCTGCGTCCACAGCCAGCGGAAGAACAGTCCCACGAACAACACGCCCACGAAGCCCAGCGCGATCCACGTGCGCGTCGTCGGCGCCGCGCGGCTTGACCCCGCCCCGACGACACCGCCCCCCACCGGATTCATGATCACACCGGACAAAGACCCGCTCCTCTTGCTGATGCGTGCGTCCGATACTACGAACCCGCCCCCCCTGGGGGTTCGGGAACATTCCAACGATCGGCCAACGACGCCCCCAGCCTCACGACCGGGCCCTGTTTTCCACGCCCTTCTCGCGGCGGAACGCTAGAAACTCCGCTCGACCGGGGGAGGCCCGAAGACGTCGTTGCCAAAGTTGCGATCCATCAGGAAGCCAAACCCGTACGTCGCCCGGAACCCGTTGCGGACCACCGCCAGCGGCACGGCCCAGAAGTTCGTCCCGATGTTGATCCGGTCGTTGGGCTTGAGCAACAGGTCCGGCTGCGTCTGCTCGGCGATCGCCCGAAGGTCCAGGCGGATCGTCGCCTGCCGATCGCGGCCGATCATCCGCTGCAGATCCACGCGCTCGGGGATCGCCAGCCCCGCCAAACCGCCCGCCGAGTCGACCGCTCGCAGCAGCGTCATGCCCCCCGATGCCGGGATGCTGATCGGCCCCACGCGGTTGATCTGCCCGCTCATATAGATCAGGCCAGAGGTCGGTACGGGCAGACGTACTACGTCTCCGGGGCGGATCACGATGTTCACCGCCTGACGCCCCGACAGCAGGTCCTTCATCGGCACGCGGATGATCCGCTGCGTCACCAGCATCTCATCACCCGCAGGCGATCCGCTGCCGGGCCCGCCCGGCGCGCTCGTGCGGCTGACTTGCACCCACTTCCCGTTCAGGAAGACCCATGACGTGGGATTCGTTTCGGGAGCGCTTCCCCCGGCCGGGGCTGGCGCGGGACGGGTCTCGGGCAGATCCACCACCGGGGGCTGATCCTCCGGCTGCCAGCCGCGCCCGAATGTGCCCGGCGCTCCCGGCGGCGTGCTCGTCGGCGTCGTGGTTGGGGTGGTCGCGGGAGGGGTCGCGGGCGCAGTCGCAGGTGAGGTGCCGGGCGCGATCTGATCGATCAGATCCAGCACCGCGCCACCCTCGGGGCCCTTCGGGGCTTCGCTCGGGGGGGGCGTCTGCGGCGACTTGGGCTCGGGGGCGATGTCCTTGATGATGTCGATGATGCTGCGGCCGGGTTCGGTGCCGGGCTTGACCGGCTCGCGCGGGGGGAGCGTCGGTGTCGAGCCGCGGAAGGTCTCGCTCAGCGGGACCTGGCGGATGATGTAGACCTCGGGGATGTCTTCGTTGAAAACCCCGCCCACGGTGACGGCGTCGAGCAGGCGATAGTCGGGCTTGGGGATGAGATAGGGCCCGGGATTCTCGACGTTCCCGACGAGCGTAAAGGTCATCTGGCGCTGCTGGACCGCGCGGACCGAGATCAGCGGATTTCGCACCAGGCGACGCGCCAGCGCGATGAGGGCGCCCTCGATCTCCTGGGTGGTCATTTCCGTGACCGCGACGCGACCCAACTGCGGGATCTCGATCGAACCACGGTTGTCGATCGTCACCTCATACAACTCGGGACGCCCCACCTCAACCAGGTCGTACGCGGTGACCTGCAGGATGTCGCCGGGCCCGACGCGGTACTGCTGCCCCACGGGGATCAGGTCCTCGGGAGTCGGCTCGGTGTATTCCACGACGTCGCCCGTCGAGTCTTCGATGGCGGCGATCCGGTCAAGGACGGGCATGATGGTGGGGGTCCGCTCCCAGCGACCGATCACACTCGGATCCATGTAGGAGTCGGTCTCGGAGCAGCCGCCCACGAGGAGAACCCCCGCCGCGGCGATCGAGAGCGCGGCACCACTGCACCGACGGAGACGGCGGGCAGAGTCCGATAAGCGACGATTCGCGTCAGGCACGGCGGGTCCTCACTTCTTCCATCGCGACCCATTCATACGGATATCGCGATTCTTGGGTATGCCGAACAAAAGCCAGCACGATCGGAGGGTATCCGATCACGACGGGGGCGGGATTCTTCCCACATCACCCTACCAAGGGAAGGGAGGGTGTGCGTCGAGTTCCCGGACCGGTTGCATCGACAAGGGAAGCCGGGGCTGTTGAACCCCGGCGCGGGTTTTGGGTGGTTTGGGTCGATTGGGGATCTACGCCCTCGTTGTCCCCGATGTTTGCGGCATTTCCCCGACGCGGGCCGATGGCGCAGCGAACCTAGAGTACCCCGATGAGCACCCCGCAGGGCGGCCATGGCAACGACGCGGCGATCGCCCGGACACTGGCGCGGCATCCGCGTCCGCTTGGGGGTGACCCCATGCGTCAGATGGCCCCACCCCTCCTGAGCCTGTCGGGGATGGTCCTGAATAACGCCCAGGGGCCCGATCACGCCGCCATCCGGCGCAAGCCACCGTGGTTGCGGGCCAAGGTGCCCGGGGGCGAGGGGTACCAGCGACTTAAGGGAATCCTGAACGAGCACCGGCTGCACACCGTCTGCGAAGAGGCCTCGTGCCCGAACCTGGGGGAGTGCTGGTCGCGCGGGGTGGCGACGATCATGATCCTCGGTGACACCTGCACCCGGGCGTGCGGGTTCTGCAACGTGAAGACGGGCAAGCCCCCGACGCTCGATCGCGATGAGCCGCGACGCGTGGCCGAGAGCCTGCGCCTGATGTGGGAGGGCGGGGGTCTCAAGCACATCGTCATCACGAGTGTGAACCGCGACGAACTCAGCGACGGCGGTGCGGGGGTCTGGGCCGAGACGATCCAGCGCTCGCGCGAGTCCTGCCCGGGGATGAGCATCGAGGTGCTGATCCCCGACTTCCAGGGCGATGCGGGTGCGCTGCAGATGGTGATCGATGCTCGCCCCCACATCATCAATCACAACATCGAGACCGTTCGCCGGATGTACCCGGCGGTGCGCCCCAGCGCGAAGTTCGATCGTTCGCTCGAGTTGCTCCGGCGGGTGAAGGAACAGGGACTGGTCGCCAAGACAGGGATCATGGTGGGCATCGGCGAGCGCGACGACGAGGTGCTCGATCTGCTGAGCGACGTGCAGGCCTCGACGCGGGTGGGGTCGGGCGATACCTGCGACATCCTGACGATCGGGCAGTACCTGCAGCCCACGCGCAATCACCTGCCGATCGCGCGTTGGGTGACGCCCGAGCAGTTCTCGAAATTCCGCGACGAGGGTCTCAGCCGCGGGTTCAAGGTGGTCGAGAGCGGCCCGCTGGTGCGGAGCAGTTACCACGCCGACCATCAGGCCGAATCATTGACCGACGTGAGCGATGAGCGAGCACGCGTGTCGCGTGCCGCCATGGATGAACTGCTGGGGCGGACGAGCGACTGACGCCCCCGCGAGGGAGGTGCCTCATGACGCGCTGGATCCTTCTGGCGGCCTGTCTGCTGGCGGCGGCGGGGTGCAAGACCCTGCAGCCCGAATACCCCGTCACGTCGGTGGCCTTTGACGAACGCCTGGTGGGGGCGTGGGAGTACGTGCAGAAAGACGACGCGGACGACGACGCCAAGGACGCGGACGACGACGCGGAGGATGATGCGGACGAAGAGGGGGACGAGGACGGGGAGATGCGACTGGTCCTTCGCGCGGTGGATCTGCCCGTGCACCAAGGGCGGATCGACACGCGGGTCGTCGAAGAACGTACCCCCGCGACCCAGCTCGTGCGTGCGTACACGGGCGAGCTGACGCTCGGAAAGACCTCCTACGACGTGCATGTCTACCTGCTGAGCGTGCGCGGCCAGACGCTGATGGGCCTGCAGGTGACCGACGAACAACTGGCCAAGGGCGGGCCGGGGTTCCTGGTCGCGCCGATCCACATCCTGCTGCGCACGACGATCGAGCCTGATCGGTTCACGCTCACGGCGCCCAAGAACGGCTTCGTGGGCTGGATGCCCAACGTGCGCTGGCTCGACGGCGAGGGCGGGAAGGCCACCGGCGAGGGGACGCGCCTCACGGCGTCGATCGATCGGCTGCTCGAGTACATGCATACCCATGCCGGCGATGAGGGTTTCTGGGATGACGACGCCGCGGAGTTCCGGCGCGTCGCCAGATAGTCTTCGCGGCAGGCGGAATCAGAGGCCCGTCAACGTGCGCACGAGCGAGTCGATGTCGGGCGGCACGGGCATCACGCTCAGGCGCGAGTGCGTGACCAGCGCGAACGAGGCAAAGCGCCGATCGGCCTTCATCGCGGCGAGCGTGAGCGGAGTCTTGGCCGCCTTGACGGGAGCAAGATCGACCATTGCAAACTTGGGTTCGCCGCTGGGGGTTTGGCCCGGCTTGGCGGGGTCTTCGTAGGGTGATGCGATGACGCGGGCCAAGCCGACGATGGCCTTCTCATCGCCCGTGTGATAGATGAAAACCTCGTCGCCCTTGCGGCAGTTGCGCAGGTGGATCAGTGCGGCGTTGTTGGTCACGCCCTCCCACGCAGTGCGCTTGTCGCGCGCAAGATCGGCGTACGAGTAGGTGCCCGGCTCGGTCTTGAAGAGATGGGTTGGCACGCCACGTGGCTTGAAAGCCGCAGACTCAGCAGTCGAGAAGCGGGGGCTGGCAATTGGGATCAGCCGCGGGCGCTTCGGGAGCGGCCTCGGGCTGAGCCGCGGGGGCCTGCTCGGCGGGCTTGTTGTCGGTGCACCTGGCTTTATCGCAGGCGGTCATGTCGCAATCGGCCTTGGTGCAAGCCTCCTTGGCGGCATGGTCGGTGCAGGCGCTCGCGTCGCAGCCGCCGACCGCGCCCGCGGCGACGACAGGGGTGCCGCAGGCCGAATCAGCGCAAACGCCCAGGGGGCAGCCTGTGGTGGCGAAGTTGTACCCACCCACGCCGATGGCGGCGAGACCGACCACGGTGAAGAGAACGGTGGAAAGGCCGGAGCCGCAGCAGCACTTCATGGAAACCTCCTGGCTGGGTGTACGCACGAGCATAGTCACCCGGGGCACGTTGATACGACCCGGGGCGTTGCCGGGTTCGTTGGGGGTTTGGTGGGAAGAGGGGTATCGGAGTTTCGGGGGCTGGGCCTACAGGCACCATGGGCATGGGCCGATGAGAGGCGTGGGCGTTGGCGCGGGTGCGCCCGCGATGCGCATGGTCTCATAAGGCCAGAGGTGGAGCACGGGATGGATCCCCAGGCGGGCAACACGGCCGATACACGTCAACACCCGGGGGCGGATGCGCCCGGCGGGCCGGATGTGATGCGCGTGCTGGCCGAGTTTGAGCTGGGGCTTGAGAGCCTCAAGACGCTGTATGCGCAGCGTCAGGCCCTGCAGGCGGAGGTTGAGGAACGGCTGGGCAAGGTCGAGGCGCGCGAAGCGGAGCTGCGCGAGCAGGAAGCAGGGCTGGTGCGGGCGAGAGAAGAACTCGACGCGACGCGTCAGCAGATCGAAAAATCGCGCACCGAGGTGAGCGAGGACAAGGCGGACTTTGAGGAAGAGGCCGACAAGCGGCTGGCGGAGATCGAACGCAAACGCGCCGAGAACGAGGCGCGGTCGCGGGAACTTGGCGCCCAGGCCGAGGCACTGGCGTCGCAGCTCGAGGATCTATCGCGGCGCGAGTCGGGGCTGAGCGCGCAGCGCGAGTCGATGCTGGACGAGGCAAAGACGCTCGACCAGGTGCGGTCGCAGTTGGCCGCCCGCGAGGCGGAACTGGTGCGGCGCGACGGGCAGATCCGCCAACTGCAGGAAGAACTGGCCCGCGTGCGCGAGGCGGCCCAGGCCAGCGCGCAGCGCGGGCAGGAATCAGGCAGTCGCGAACAGGCTCTCGCGGGCGAGGTCATGCGGCTGCGCGGCGAGGTTGGCGCACTGAACGAAACACTCTCGGCGGGGCAGGCGCGGGCCGAGACGATCGAGGCCGCGCTGCGCGAACGCGAGGCGGAGGCCGAGCGGCTGCGCGACGAGGTACGGGCGCTGCGCGAGGCCGGCACCACGAACGACACGGCGGAACTCGAGCGGGTGATCGAGGCGCTGCGCGACAGGCTCAAGGGCGAGATCCACTCGCGCGAAGATCTGCGCCATCGCCTGGAAACAGCGGATAGCGAACTGGCGGCGATGACCCAGCGCTGCGCCCAGGCCGAGGCGGAGCGGGCTCATGCACCCACACAGGGCGAGATGCCGGCGCGGACGCCGCTGTGGGTGGAAAACCGCAAGGCGAGGCTGATGCGGTATCGGGCGGCGATCGCTGATCGCAGCCGCAAGTTGCGCAAGGCCGGCGAGGCGCTGACCAAGCGGTACGAACAGTGCGAGCAGGTGCTGGCGATGCGGGCGGACCTGTACACGGCCCGCGAGCGGATCGTCGAGGCCGAGAAGCGGCTGTCGGGGCGTCGCGCCGGGACGCATGCGGGGGCGATCGTGCTGAGCGCGGTGGCCTCGGTGGCGATCATCGCGACGCTGAGCTGGGCGATCTCACGGCATGTCGTGCCGGCAACATTCGAGGCATCGAGCGTGATCGCCGCGGATGGACGCGGGCGCGAGCTCAATGATGCGGAACTCGAGGAATGGCAGCGCTTCCACGAGCAGTTGCTCAAGGACCCGGTCTTCCATTCGGCGGCGTCGGAGCGATTCCAGCGCCAGGGCGTCGAGGAATATGCCCAGCCCGCAGGCGTGGCACGGTTGGTGTCGCGCAGCCTGCGCACCGAATCGGGCGTGCCCGGGACGCTGAACCTGCGGCTGGCCGCCCCGGGGGCGCCCAGGGCCGAGCGTGATCTCGAGATCCTGACGGCGGCGCTGGCGAGCCAGGCCAACGCGGCCCAGCAGCGGCGCATCGACGGGGGCGTGACCAAGGTCGAGCAATCGGCCAAGGCCGGGGATCAACCCATCGACAACACGCAGAACCTCTGGGCCTTGTGCATGGCCGGCGTGGGGACAGTGGCGGCGGGGCTGCTGGGGCTGGTGGTGTGGCGGCGCCTCTCGCGCGTGAAGAGCGAGTTCGAGGCCGATACGCACGTGACCCGCACGCTCGACCCGGCCCGCGTGGCGAACTTCAAGAAGACCGGATGACGCGCGGGCCAGGCTCCTAACGTGAGCCCATCGCGCGAGTGCCCGTGCCCGGTGGCGGAACGGCCGCGTTCGACCCGGGTAATTGCGTCGTGCCAAGCCAACAACCAATCAAGCCGGCGGGTGGGGTGCGACGCCACGACGCGTACGCCGCACTGCGCGTAGTGAACTATCGGCGGTTCATGGGCGGGTTTGGGGTGTCGTCGACGGGCCTGCAGATGCTGGCGATGGCGCTGGGGTGGGAGGTGTATGAACGCACCAACGACCCGCTGCACCTGGGGTACATCGGGCTGGCGCGGGCGTTGCCGGTGGTGGCGTTGGCCCTACCCGCGGGGCACCTGATCGATCGCTTCAGCCGTCGCTGGGTGCTGGTGGGGACGCAGGTGGTGATGGGGCTGGTGGCGGCGATGCTGGCGGTGTGGTCGCACGCGCAGGCGCCCCTGTGGCTGATGTACGTGCTGCTGGTGATGCTGGCGTGTGGGCGGGTGCTCAATGGCCCAAGCCGCGCGACGCTGCTGCCCCTGATCGTGCCCACGGGCGTGTTTGGGAATGCGGTCACGTGGAACAGCGCCGCTTTTCAGGTGTCGGCGGTGGCCGGGCCGCTGCTGGGGGGCGTGCTGATCAAAGCCATGGGTGGAGCGTGGGTGGTCTATGCGTGCGCGGCGGGTGGGTGCTTCTTCTTCGCTGCCTTGGGCGCGACGCTCAAGCCCGGCGTGCAGCAGCGCGAAACCGGGGCCTTCTCGCTGCGCTCGATGACGGCGGGCTTGTCGCATCTGTGGAACGAAAAGAACATCCTGGCGGCAATCACGCTGGATCTGTTCGCGGTGCTGCTGGGCGGGGCGACGGCGCTGATGCCCGTATATGCGAAAGACATCCTCCTCGTGGGCCCGGTGGGGCTGGGGCTGCTGCGTGCCGCGCCGTTTGTGGGGGCGGCGGTGATGGCATGGGTAATGGCGCACCGCCCGCCCTTTGGGCACGCGGGTCGTGCGCTGCTCTGGTCTGTGGCGGGGTTTGGGGCGTGCATGATCGTCTTTGGGCTGAGCACAAGCATCGCGCTGTCGCTGACAGTGCTCGCGCTGGGCGGCGCGCTCGACAACGTGTCGGTGGTGATCCGCCACGTGCTGGTGCAGTTGCGCACGCCCGACCACCTGCGCGGGCGGGTCTCGTCGGTCAACTCGGTGTTCATTGAATGCAGCAACGATCTGGGGGCGTTCGAGTCGGGGGCGGTGGCCAGGTTGTTTGGCCCGGTCTTTTCGGTGGTATCGGGGGGCGTGGGGACGCTGCTGGTGGTGCTGGGCGTGGCGTGGCTGATCCCGCAGGTGCGGCGGTTGTCGCTGCTCGAGGAAGAGACGCCGGGCGAGGGCGGGGATTCACCGCGCTGAGGCAGTGCGGCGACGCGTCGATGGCACGCCGCACTTGGGGCAGTCGATCGCCTCGGCCAGACCCTCGAGGTTGTAGCCGCACTGGGCGCAGAGGAGTTGCGGTGTTTCTTCGGGAGCGGTGGGGGTGCGGGAACGCGAGCGTTTGGCGGCGCGATGCTGGGCGTAGAGCATGACGCCCGCACCGACGATCGCCGCCACGCCGCACGACCACTGCCCCAGCGTCAGGCGCTCGCCGAAGATGAAGAACGAGACGATCGAGACGGTGATGGGCTGAAGCTGGACGACGCCGGCGGAGACGGCCAGCCCCAGGCGGGCGATGCTGGCGAAGTAGAGCGTGTGCCCCAGGCCGATCCCGATGACCGCGGAGAGAAACAGAAGGAAGAACTGAAGGCCGCTCAGGTCGAGCGCGGTCATGCCGCCCCGCGTGCCCAGCAGGAACATAAGCGCGAGAATCGCCCCGGCGGTGTATTGCGAGACCGCGGCGAAGGCAACGATCGGGCGCATGCCATACATGTAATGACGAACGGCCAGGGCATACCCAGCGTAGAGCAAGCCCGCGGCGATCGAGAGCGTCACGCCCAGCGCGGTGCCCCCGCCGAGGCCGCCCGGTCGGAGCCAGAGCGTGCCGATCGTGCCCAGGATGACCAGTGACATGCCGACGATGAAGCCGGGCGAGCGGATGACCTTGCGTTCGGCGGCGAAGAACAGCGCCGCCCCGCCCGTGAGAAAGACGATCTGCAGTCGCATCGAAAAGGTCATCAGACCCGGCTCGACCAGGTAGGGGGCCAGGGCGAAGCAGATCTGGGCGGCGATGTTGAAGAGGCTTGGGACAAGGGCGGCCTTCCAGAGCCCCTTGGGCGTGGTCCCGCTTCGCGAGGCGATGAAGAGGACGGGCAGCCAGATGAGGGCGGAGATGCCGTAGCGCCAGCCGTTGGCGGTCCAGGCGTCGATCGACGAGGCGAAGTGGCGAAGAAAGAGGGGGATGCTGGTCCACCCGGCGAGGGTGAGCGTGATCATGGCGATCCCGCCGGTCGTCGAGAGGGCGTCGTGAGGCGCGGGGTTGTGGGGCTGGCTGGCCACGTCGCGGCGGGGAGTCGTGCGGGGGAATCGCGGGGGACTGCCGCGGAAAAGTGGAGCGGACCGGATTCGAACCGGCGACCCCTTGCTTGCAAAGCAAGTGCTCTACCAACTGAGCTACCGCCCCGCGGTGGGGGAGGGTAGGAGGGCACAGGTCGGTGCGGGGGGGAGACGTGCGGTACACTCCGGGCTCACCCACGGGAGGTTCGCGATGGTCTTGAAGATGGCGTGCGTGCTGGCGTTGGCGGCAGGGTCGGCACTGGGACAGGAGAACGACCGGAAGGTCGAGGCCAAACTTACGCTCACGGGCTCGTACGCCTTTGACGCGGACTTCAAGGACAACGCCGGTGGGGTGAGCGTCGCGCGGGGGGGCGGTGCGCTGAATGTCGCGTTCCCGGTGTTCGAGCGATCAAGCCTGGGGGTGGGGCTGGGGACGGAGTATTCGTCGTACGACTTTGAGGAGATCGCCACGATGGGTCCGAGCCCGATCGTGACGTGGGACGACGTGCTGACGACGGATGTTTCGGTGCGCTTTGCGCAGCAGTACAACGACACGTGCTCGTGGTTCGGGGGGCTGATGGTGCAGGCCGCGGGCGAGGAGGGGGCAGACTTCAACGACTCGGTGACGTGGGGCGGGACGGCGGGTGCGACGTACAAGGTGTCGGAGACGTTCACGATCGGCGGGGCGATCGCGGTGCGGACGCGCCTCGAGGACGACGCGCTGGTGATCCCGCTGCTGCTGGTGGATTGGAAGATCTCGCCCACCTGGCGTCTGTCGACGTTCACCGGCATGAACGAGGCGGGGCTCGCGCTCGGGTGGGAAGTCTGCGAGCCGGTGACGCTGTCGATCGGGGCGGCGTACGCGCTGCGGGAGTTCCGGCTCGACGACGCCTCGACGAGCAACATGCCCGGCGGAGTGGGGCGGGATCAGGGCGTGCCGGTGTGGCTCGGGCTCGAATGGCGGGCGTGCGAGCAGCTGCGGGTGAACGTGCGCGGAGGCCTGATCGCGGGGCGCGAGTTCACGCTCGACGATGCGGGCGGGAACGAACAGGCGCAGGAAGACATCGACGCGACGGGATTCCTCGAAGCGGGCGTGACGTTCCTGTTCTGATGCGATCGGACGGTCGTTACTGGCCCTGGGCCATGCTGTAGCCCTTGACCCCATCGAAGATGCGCAGCAGCTCGTAGGAGCAGACGCTGAACTTCTCGGCGACTTTGTCCATGAGCGCGACGCAGCGCGACTGGCCGAAGGTGCCGGGGGTGATGCCGTCCTTGAGTTCGAAGCGCACGCGGTAGTAATCGACGCACTCGGTGTAGATCGAGCCCACGGGCCAGACCTGCGTGCCGCGATTGGAGATGAGCGAGAGCTTGAAGGGCGTGTCCTCGCAGACGCGATGGAGTTCACCCGCGAGCGAGAGGGGGGCCAGGGGCGTGTCGAGGTAGATATCGCAGCCCACGACGTGGGTGACGACGTTCTTGAAGGTGCGGATGACCTGCGGGGCGGTGGGCTTGGGGGGGTGGACATACGCCGGGGCGTCGGGGCAGGCGTCGGCGATGGCCGGCACGGTGGTGGGCTTGCTGCCCAGGCGGTCGGCGATGGCGTGGACGAACTCGTTCGTGCCTAGTGGAGGTGTGGCAGGGTTGCCAAAGTCGCCCGTGCGTGTGCCCGACTCGAGCGTCGCGAGCAGGGCGTTCTCGATGTTGGCCGCCTGCTGGGTGAGGCCGATGTGCCGGAGCATCATGAGGCCCGAGAGGATGAGGCTGGTGGGGTTGGCGATGTTGCGCCCGGCGATGTCGGGGGCGGTGCCGTGGACGGCTTCGAAGATCGAGATGTGATTGCCGATGTTGGCGCTGGGAGCAAAGCCCAGCCCGCCCACGAGCCCGGCGCACAAGTCGGACACGATGTCGCCCTGCAGATTGGGCAGGACGATCATCTTGTACATCTGGGGCTTCATGACGAGGTTCATGCACAGGGCGTCGACGATGACATCGGCGGTCTCGATCTCGGCGAAGTCCTTGCCCGTGGCGCGGAAGCGCTCGAGGAAGAGCCCGTCGCTCATCTTCATGATGTTGGCCTTGTGCCCGCAGTGGACCTTGGCGATGCCAAGGCGGCGCGCGGTCTGGAAGGCGAAGCGGTGGACCTCGTCGCAGCCGGGGGCGGAGATGAGCCGCTTGCACTGGACCACGTCGTTGGAGAGGCGGTGCTCGATCCCGCCGTAGGTGTCTTCGATGTTCTCGCGCACGATGGCGAAGTCGAGGTGGATGCCGGCGCGGGAGTAGAGCGTGTCGACGCCCGGGAGGGTTTTGAAGTGGCGGTAGTTGGCGTAGGCGTTCCAGAGTTTGCGCGCGGTGACGTTGATGGACTTGCCCCCGCCGCCCTTGGGCGTCTCCATGGGGCCCTTGAAGAGCAAGCCGCAGTCTTCGACCGAGCGGATGGCCTCGTCGGTCATGCCGCGGGTGAAACCCTTGGCAAAGACATGGGCGCCCATCTCGACGTTGACGAAGTGGACGTGATCGAGGACTCCCGCGAGGCGGAAGAGCTCGATCGTGGCGTTCATGATCTCGGGACCGATGCCGTCGCCCGGGGCGAGGGCAATGGTGATCTGGCTAGGCATGTCGGAACTCCGTGGTGCGTGGTTGGTGCACCGGGGGTCGAAGGATAGGGAGGTCATTGAGGATTCCCGGGGAGTTTGAAGGTATGGTGATTTTTGGCGCGTACACTGGATCGCCAACTGGGTTATCGACCCTCCGAGGTGCCCGCATGAGCCGCAAGAAGACTTCCAAGAAAGCCAAGACCAAGGGGACCGTCCGGGCCAAAGCCCGGGTGAAAACCACCAAGCCCCGCAAGGTCGTGAAGAAGGCGGCTCCGTCGGGGCGTCGGCGGGTGCGCGTGGCCAAGGCCGCGGCTCCGGTCGTGTCGGCCCGCCAGCGGGCGCTCGATGCCCTGGTCTTTGCCCGGGGGATGACCCGCGACCTGGTGCAGCGCTTCCGCGAGGATCAGGCGCTGTACCAGGTGGTCCCCTCGGACAACCACCTGATGTGGACGCTGGGGCACCTGGCGGTGTCGTTCGACTGGTTCGCGGGGCTGCTCGATGGGAAGCCCTCGCAGTGCCCCGAGCAATACCAGGCCATGTTTGGCTTCAAGAGCGCCCCCACGTCGACCGCCGGGGCCTATCCCGGGCTGGCCGAGGTCGTGGACTGGTTCGAGCGGACGTACGAGCGGTTCATCGGCGCGGTCAAGGCGATGGGCGAGGGCGAGATGCTCCTGGCCACGATGGGTGATTCATTCGGCTTCGCCAAGGACCGGCTCGAGGTGATCGAGCGGGCCGCGTGGCACGAGGGGTGGCACGCGGGGCAGCTCAGCACGCTGCGCCGGGCGCTGGGCATTCCGCCGATCATGGGGTGATCACACGTTGAAGTCGTTCATGACGTCGCGCGGGTGAGGCGGTCGAGCACCGCCGCCCAGATCGCCATGTCCTCGGGGCTCGTGCCGGCCATCGGCGCGGGGCGGTGGATCGCAATTAACGAGGGTTCGAGCGCGTCGGCGTCGCGCAACGCGGCGTAGAGGCGCGAGGCATACGCCCGCGCATCACGCGGCATCTGCACCAGCGAATCGGGCGGGGTGGGCAGTCGTCGCGGGTTCTCGGTGATGATCACCGCGTGCCCGGGGGCCTGCTCGAGCAGGCGGGCGAGTTCCTGATCCGTGTCGTACAACGAGGCGGGGCTCTGCGGCGCATAGTGCGTTTCGAGTTGCCCCGGCGCGTGCAGCCGCTCGCCCTTGCGCTGCGCGCCCGTCGCGACGGGCACACCCAGCACGCGGGCGATCTCGTCGGCGCCGATCACGCCCGGCCGCAGCACGCGCGGGGCCTCATCCAGCAGCACGACCGTGGATTCGACGCCCACGCGGCAAGGCCCGCCGTCGAGTACGAAGACATCCTCGGGATTGAACGCCTCGCGCACGTGATCGGCGGTGGTGGGGGAGAGGCCGCCCGATGGGTTGGCGCTGGGTCCGACCAGCGGACCTTCGTAGGCGCGGAGCAGCGCGAGCGCAACGGGGTGATCGGGGCAGCGCAACGCGACATTGGGCCCGCCCGCGGTGACGATGTCGGGCACGCGCTCGCTCCGTGGCAGGACGATCGTCAGCGGCCCGGGCCAGAACGCACGCGCGAGCAACTCGGCCTCGCGTGGCCAACCCCGCACGAGATCGGCGGCGGCGGCGGCATCGGACACGTGGACGATCAGCGGGTTGGTGCGCGGGCGCTGCTTGAGTTCGTAGACGCGGTTGACCGCGCCGGGCTTGAGCGCATCGGCCCCCAGGCCATAGACGGTCTCGGTGGGAAAGGCGACCAGCCCGCCGCTGCGGAGGCGGCGCAGGGCGTCGTTGATATCGGTGTCTGAGATGGGGACGGGGTCGGTCACGCGTGGATTGTTGGCGTGGGCTAGACGGGGCGCGTGAGGCGCTTGATCTCGCCCGACTTGCACTCGACGAGCACCTCGTCGGCCTCGTCGATGAAGATGCCGTGATCGACCACGCCCGTGACGTGGTCGAGTTCGATGGCGAGCTCCTCGGCGTCGCGTTCGGGGAATCGCGCGTCGATGATGACGCCCCCGCCGTCGGTGACGTGAATCTCGCCGTCGAGGTTGCGCCGGATGACCCCGCTCAGGCCCATGTCGCGCAGGCGGTTGCGGATCGAGGCAGTGCCAAAGGGGATGATGACGATGGTGAGGGGCGAGTTGGCGCCGAAGCGAGGGACAAAGCGTTCTTCAGATGCGAGGATGTAGACGTTGCGCTTGGAGACGCTGGCGACGAGGCGCTGGCGGGTGATGGCCCCCTGCTGGCCCTTGAGCATGCGGAGTTGGTGATCGACCTCGACCGCGCCGTCGACGAGGAAGTCGACGCTCTCGACCTCGTTGAAGGGCACGGTGGGCAGGCCCAGCTCGAGCGCCAGTTGCTCGGTGGCCACCGAGCAACAGACGCAATCGATGTCGAGTTTGTGCTCTCGCATGCGCCGGGCCAGTGCCCGCACGGCGCGATCCGCCGTGCGACCGGTGCCCAGCCCGACGACCATGCCCGAGACGATGGGTTCGACGGCGGCCTGTGCAAGGCGGTCGGTGGAGGGTGCGGGCTGGTTCGGGTCGATGGGTTTAGGCTCAATCAAAGCGGATCCCCTGGGCGAGTCTGAGTTCGGATCCATAGTTGATGGTGCAGGTCTGGCGGCGCATGTAGGCCTTCCAGGAGTCGGAACCGGACTCACGTCCGCCGCCGGTTTCCTTCTCGCCGCCGAACGCGCCGCCGATTTCGGCGCCGCTGGTGCCGATGTTGAGGTTGGCGATGCCGCAGTCCGACCCGGCGGGCGAAAGGAAACGCTCGCCCGTGCGGATGGAATCGGTGAAGAGGGCCGAGGAGAGGCCCTGCGCGACGCTGTTGTTCATCGCGATGGCCTGGTCGAGGTCCTTGAATGTGAACACGTAGAGGATGGGGGCGAAGGTCTCCTCCATCGCGATGGGCAGCGTGTTGTTCGCGGGTGCGCGGATGATCGTGGGCTCGACGAAGAAACCCTCGCGCTCGATGCGCTTCCCGCCCACCACCAGCGTGCCGCCCTGCTCCTTGGCCAGGCCTACGGCGTGGGTGAACGACGCGACGGCCTGGGCGTTGATCAGCGGGCCCACCAGCGTCTTCTCGTCCAGCGGGTCGCCAATGCGGATGCTCGTGTAGGCCTTGGCCAGGCGCTCGACGAAGGCGTCGGCGATGCTCTCGTGCACGATCAGGCGACGGGTCGTGGTGCAGCGCTGGCCCGCCGTCCCCACGCCGGCAAAGACCACGGCGGCGGCGGCGAGTTTCTGGTCCGCATCCTTGTCCACGATCACCGCGTTGTTCCCGCCCAGTTCCAGCAGGCTCCGTCCCAGGCGCTCGGCCACCACCTTGCCCACGATCTTGCCCATGCGGCACGAGCCCGTGGCGGAAATCAGCGGGAAACGCGGGTCCTTCGTCATTCGCTCGGCGATCACATTGTCCGCGCCGATGAGCAGCCCGAAGACGCCCGGGTGGCCCATCTGCGTGGCGACGTGATCGGCGATGGCGTTGCTCGCGATCGCGGTCAGCGGGGCCATGAGAGATGGCTTCCAGACCGTGGTGTCGCCGCAGACCGCCGCCAGCATCGCGTTCCAGCCCCAGACCGCGTTGGGGAAGTTGAACGCCGTGATGACCCCGACGGGCCCGAGCGGCAGCCACTGCTCGTACATGCGGTGGCGCGGGCGCTCGCTGGGCATCGTCATCCCGTACAACTGGCGGGAGAGCCCCACCGCGAAATCGGCGATGTCGATCGTCTCCTGGACTTCGCCCAACCCCTCCTGGCGGATCTTGCCCACCTCGAGCGAAACCAGTTCGCCCAGCAGCGGCTTGAGGCGGCGGAACTCTTCGGCGATCGCCCGGACCACCAGCCCGCGCTCTGGGGCGGGCACCTCGCGCCACTTCTTGAAGGCGTCGCAGGCGTTGGTCACGCAGCGTTCATAGGCCGCGGCGTCGTCGAGGCGGACCGCGGCGATGGGCTTGCCTGTGGCCGGGTTCTCGCTCACCACATAGGCGGGGTCTTTGGCCAGGCTCGCCGAGGGCTCGGCGACCACGCGCGGGTTCTCAAGCAGGCCCAGTTCACGCAAAACTTGGTGCGACATCGCGGTGACTCTAGGCCCCGGCATTCGGGGCGGGTCAGGATTGTTCGGGTGGGGGCAGGTCCCTGAGGAAGGTAACCAGGCGTTCTAAAGTGGGGGACTGGGCGTCGCGCACGTACGCACCGCTCACGCCCACGCCCACACTAAGGCAGTGTTCGAGCGACAGCCCGCACACCTGCGCCAGGGCGAACCCGGAGTTGAAGTGATCCCCCGCGCCCGTCGACAGCCGCGGCTCGCGCGTGAAGGGTCCGTCAAACCAGGCGCACGCACCGTCGCGTGTGGCGGCCGCCGCCCCGTGGCGCGGATGCACCACCACGCACGACAGCCCCAGGCGTTCACACAGCGGGGCGATGAGCGACTCCAGCGTGGGGTCGTCCGGGCGCGGCTCTGTGCACCCGGCCACGCGCGCCACGCGCAGCGCCTCGGCGAGATTGAGACCCAGTGTCAACGGGACGAGGGCGTCCAGCCGTCGCAGCATCGCGAGGGCGCGGGCGAGGTCGGCATCGGTGCGCTTGGCCGGGTCGCACAGATCAATGTAGAGGCGGCGCGGCGTGTGGGGGGCGGGCGGCAAGTGAGGCAGCACGTGGGTCGCCAGCCCTTCCCAGATCGATTCGACGCCCCCCATCATGACCCAGTTGACCACGCCGATGAGCGAGGCGCGGGCGGCGATGGCGCGGAGTTCATCCAGCCCCACGCGCTCGACGAGCGAGGCCCAGGTGATGGACTGCACGCTGGCGGGCTTGCCGAGCATGATCTTGCCGTCGCCGAACTCGAGGGCGTCGGTGTGGGCCGGCGGGGCGAGCGGGATGACGCGCTCGCAGCGGGCCTGGAGTTCGGCGTAGAGCGGGTGGATCGAGCGAGGGTCATCCTCGCGCCCCACCGCGCCGATGAAGGTGGTGGGGGCGCCCAGGCGACCCAGCGCGCCGGCCATCAGCGGGCCGTTTCCCCCGAAGCGCTCCTCGGTGACGACCAGTTCGAGGTTGGTGCTCTTGCCGGCGGCATCGCGGCAGCGATCGGCGAAGGCGGCGATCGAGCCGATGGGCGCATAGCCCGCCGCGCTCATGTCGGTGCGCTGATCGACCACGCGGATGATCGCGTCGATGAACCCATCAAAGCCAACGAGCGCACCCGGGCGATCCGGGGCGTTGAGATGAGGCGCCAGCGCGTCGGCGGCGTCGTGGGCGATGCGGGCGCGGGCGTCCATCCCCGGATCATTGGCCCGCGCGTGGGGGGAGGGGGGTACACTGACCACGCCTCATGGAACTGGTCGTCGCCACATCCAACCCGCACAAGATCGAAGAGATCGACGCGATCTTCCGCGAGATCGGTCTGCTGGGCGTGCGCCTGCTGACGCTCAAGGAAGCCGCGGGGGATGTCGTCATCCCCGAACCCGCCGAGACGGGGAGCACCTTCGAGGCCAACGCCCGCATCAAGGCCAAGGCCTACGCCGCGGCGCTACAGCGGCATTGCCTCGCCGATGATTCGGGGCTCGAGGTTGACGTGCTGGGGGGCGAGCCGGGCGTGATCTCGTCGCACTATTGCACCGACGGACGAGAGGAAGGCATGCCGCGCGCCGAGCGCGACCGGCGCAACAACGAACGCCTCCTGAAAGAACTCGAGGACGTTCCCCTCGAGGCGCGTGAGGCTCGGTTCGTGTGCGTCATGGCGATCGCCGCGTGGGTTGGCCACGCCGCCCGCGTCGTGCTCGATGTCCGCGGCACGTGCCCGGGGCGGATCGGCCTGCCCGGCGATGTGCCCCGCGGCGAACATGGCTTTGGGTACGACCCGCTCTTTCTCGTTCCCCCCGATTACACGCGGGCGAGTTCCGAACTGTCGATGGACGAGAAGAACGCGATCAGCCATCGGGGCGAGGCGGCCCGGTTCCTGGGCCAGTTGCTGAGCGCGGGCGTGGTGTCGCTGTGAATTTTAGGGGCACGCTCGCCGCGTGACCTGCGTAACAATCGTGCATGCGAACCACGAATTGGCTGTCGTTGCTGGGCGTGATGGTGATGAGCCTGTCTGCCCTGGCGCAGGGGACCGACGAGATCCTGCTCAAGCACGGCTTGTTCGTGGATCGTGTGATTCGCAGCGGGCGCGAACTGGCGCGGATCGACCCCATCGCCGGGGCGATGGCCGCGGGCGCGCTCACGCCTCCCGCGGCGGGCGATACCGTCCGCGGCCCGGGCGGTGATCGGGCCTGGGCGGCGGGCGTGGCCGACGAGAAAGGGCAGTTCGCCGCAGCACTCGGACGGGGCGGGTACGGCTACTTCGAGGTCGAGAGCCCGCGTGAACGGGTCATGGTGCTCGAGGCCCGTTCGCACGCAATGGTGTATGTGGATGGTGAGCCGCGGATGGGTGACCCTTACGCGAGCGGAGCCGTCGCGATCCCCGTGCGACTGCGCGAGGGGAAGACGCCGCTGCTCTTCTCGATGGGCGGGCGGGCGAACTTCCGTGCCGTCTTGCGCGCGCCGCGGGCGCCGGTCGAGCTCGATCCGCGCGACGTGACCTGCAACGAACTGGTGGAAGGCGAAGAGAACACGCTGGCGTGGATCGGGATCGTCATCCGCAACTGCACAGCGTCGAGCCAGGGCGTGCGGGTCGATTCTCGCCAGCGAGGGCAGCAAGACTGGACTCGTGTCCGTGAGTTCTCGCTCCCCGCCTTGGGATCCAATAAGCAGGCCCTGCATGTGCCCATCGAGGGCATCGGGGGGCTGGAACGCTACGAGGTTGAGTTGCGGGTCACGGCGCAAGGGCTTGAGGGCGAGGATGTCTGCGTGGTGCCGCTGCGGGTGCGTCGGGCCGATCAATCGCGCAAGCGTGTGTACACCGCGCTGCTGGATGGCAGCGTGCAGTACTACGCCGAAGTCCCGCCGATGGAGGGCCCTGGCCCGCACGGGATGGTCCTGTCGCTTCACGGGGCGAGCGTCGAGGCGACGGGGCAGGCCGACAGTTATGCGCGCAAGCCGGGTTTATGGATTATCTGCCCGACGAATCGGCGTCCCTTCGGCTTTGACTGGGAGGCGTGGGGGCGTGACGACGCGCTGAGCGTGCTGAAGGCCGCGAGGCAGCGCATCGAACCCGACGACACGCGCATCTATCTGACGGGGCATTCGATGGGCGGGCACGGGGCCTGGCAGCTCGCGTCGCTATTCCCCGATCATTTCGCGGCGGTCGCCCCCAGCGCGGGGTGGATCAGTTTCGAGTCCTACGCCGGCGCTCGCGGGGCCAACGCGCCACGCGAGGAGAGCGACCCCTTCCGCGCGATGATGCGACGGGCCGCGGGTACCAGCGACACGCTCGCGCACGCGTCAAACCTCGCCCCGATGGGCGTTTTCATTCTGCACGGCGACGCCGACGACAACGTGCCCGTGACCGAGGCGCGGCGCATGGCCCAGGAACTCGAGGGTTTTCACCGCGATTGGCGTATCCACGAAGAGGCCGGAGCCGGACACTGGTGGGACTCGGGCGAGTGGAAGGACCACGCCGGGGCGGCGTGCGTGGATTTCCCCCCTATCTTTGATTTCTTCGCGGCGCGACGATTGGCCCACCCGGGCGAAGTGCGACGGATCGACTTTGTCACGCTCAACCCGGCGGTCTCGGGCGCGTGCCGCTGGGCGAGCATCGTCGCGCAGGAGCAGCGATTGCGTCCGTCGCGCATCACGCTGGATTACGACCCGGCCAGGCGGCACGTGCGAGGAACGACCGCGAATGTCGGCGTGCTCGCGATCGCGGGGGATCTCCGCGGGCATGGCTCGCTCACCATCACGCTCGACGGGCAACAGGTTGAAACTGGCGCTGCTGGCGATGTCTACCTGCACAAACAGGGTGGCACATGGCAAGTAGGGCCAGAGCCGGACAGCATCCCGCCCGGATCATTCCCGCTATCGATGGACAGCTTTGTGCTTATCTATGCGACGGGGGGAACACCCGAGGAGACGGCACAGTCGCTGGCGCACGCCCGGTTCGACGCCGAGCAGTGGTGGGTGCGGGGCAACGGCGCGGCCCTGGTGATCTCCGATCGCGAGTTTCTCGCGAAACTGGAGAAGGGCGACATCCTCGACGAGTCGTGCTCGATCTACGGCAATGCCGAGACCAATCTCGCATGGGGCCGCCTGCTCTCCGATTCTCAGGTCCAGGTGTCGCGGGGGAGCGTGCGCATCGGCGATCGCTTGATCGCCGGCTCGGCGGGCGTGCTCGCGGTGCAACGCGGGCTGGGCGGCGGAACCATTCGCATCATCGCGGGCACCGATCTGGCCGGCGCCAAGACACTCGAGCGACTGCCGATCTTCGTCTCGGGAGTGGGCATCCCCGAGATCGTAGTCATGCGGCCTGATTTCTACACAAGGGGTGAAGAAGCACTCGTGGTCTGCGGCACGCTCGGGAACGACTGGACCGTCACGCACGGCGATTTGCTCTTCCGCAATGAATCGTCGCCCCCATGACGCGTGTGGACACTAGCGACGGGTGATCCGCCCGCTCGCCAGGTCAAACACCGGCACCACACCCAGCGTGTTGGGCGTGGCGCAGTAATCCACGTCTGCCCCCAGCCCAATGTTGGCCAGGTTGCGCCCGCCGCGGCTTTGGCGCATCGCCTCGACGACCCCGCCGGGCGTGGCGAGTGCACCACGCCACGCGTGCGCGGCGAGCCGCCCCGAGTCATCGGCGACGAGTTGACGCCCCATGCCGATGAGCCGCTCGACCATCGCCCCCGCGGGGAGGATGTCGTCCTCGCTGATCAGGTCGCGCGTTCCCGCGCACAGGATGTGCACCGGGCGTGGGTCGTGGGCCACCGCATCGGTCATGGCGTCGAGGTTGGCGAAAGAGCCGACGAGGATGCTCGCCGCGTGCCTCGCGTGCAGCAAGGCCGCGGTGCCGTTGGTCGTGGTGAAGACCACGACGCGATCGCGCACGCGCTGCGGCGTATAGGCCAGGGGCGAGTTATCGAGATCGAAGCCCTCGATGCGCACTCCGCCGCGCTCGCCGCCGAGCAGGATCGGCGTGTGTGAAGCGGCGGCCAGGGCATCGCGGGCGGCGAGGGCGTCTTCGACACTGAGCGTGGGGATGACGCATGTCGCCCCGTGGGCGATCGCCGCGGTCATGGTGACGCTCGCGCGGAGCGCGTCGATGACGATGACCACGCCGCCGGCAAAGTCGTCTGGGGTCGTCAGTTGCGGGTGCAGGTGCACGTGCAGCGGGCGCTGCGTGATGGTGTGGGTGGGGGGCGGCGGCAGATCGGGTGCAGGCATGTGAGGTCCTTCAGATCGGTTAAAGAGTAAAAAGAAAAACCCCCGGTCGTCAGCCGGGGGTGTGTGTCGTGCATCCGCGTCTGTCTCGTCGGCGCGGCTTACTTGTCTTCCTTCACCTTGAACTCGGCATCGATCACGTCGTCCTTCTTGGCGTCGTCGCCCGAGGCGGCCTCGCCCGCGGGCGTGCCACCGGCGGTCTTGGCCGCCTCTTCGTACATGATCTTGCCCAGTTCCTGCGAAGCGCGTTCGAGTTCGCTCATGGCGGCTTCGATGGCGGCCTTGTCATCGCTCTTGAGGCGGGCCTCGAGGTTGGAGAGGGCCGATTCGATCTTGCCGCGGACATCCGCGCCGACCTTGCCGCCGTGCTCTTCCAGCGCCTTGCGGGTCTGGAGGAGGCTGGCCTCGGCGCGGTTCTTGAGGTCGACGACCTCGCGCCGTGCCTTGTCCTCAGCGGCGTGCATCTCGGCGTCCTTCTTCATCTTCTCGATCTCTTCCTTTGAGAGACCGCCGCTGTTGGTGATCTTGATGTCCGACTTCTTGCCGCTGGCCTTGTCGGTGGCGGTGACGGTGAGGATGCCGTTGGCATCGAGGGCGAACTCGACCTCGATCTGGGGGCGTCCGCGGGGCGCGGGCGGGATGCCCGCGAGTTCGAACTGGCCCAGCGTGCGGTTGTCCTTGGCGAACTCGCGCTCGCCCTGGAGAACGTGAATCATCACGCTGGGCTGGTTGTCCGCCGCGGTCGAGAAGGTTTCCTTCTTGCTCGTGGGGATGGTGGTGTTGCGCGGGATGAGCACGGTCATGACGCTGCCCAGGGTCTCGACACCCAGCGAGAGGGGCGTGACGTCGAGAAGCAGGATGTCCTTGACGTCGCCCGTGAGCACGCCGCCCTGGATCGCCGCGCCGATGGCGACGACCTCGTCGGGGTTGACGCTCTTGTTGGGCTCGCGCCCGAAGATCTCCTTGGCGATCTGCTGGGCGCGGGGCATGCGGGTCGAGCCGCCGACGAGGATGACCTCGTCGATCTTGTCGGTGCTGAGTTTCGCATCCTTGAGTGCAGCCTGGCAGGGAGCCTTGAGACGCTCGAAGAGATCGCTGCAGAGCGACTCGAACTTGACGCGGGTGAGCGTCTGCTGCAGGTGCTTAGGCCCGGTCTGGTCGGCGGTGATGAAGGGCAGATTGAGCGTGGTCTCCTGCATCGACGAGAGTTCGCACTTGGCCTTTTCGCAGGCCTCCTTGAGACGCTGCAGGGCCATCGCGTCCTTGCGCAGGTCGATGCCCTCCTTCTTGCGGAACTCCTCGGCGACGAAGTCGATCAGGCGCTGGTCCCAGTCGTCGCCGCCCAGGTGCGTGTCGCCGTTGGTCGAGAGCACCTCGAAGACGCCGTCGCCGATGTCGAGGATCGACACGTCGAAGGTGCCGCCGCCAAGGTCAAAGACCGCGATCTTCTGGTTGACCTTCTTGTCGAGGCCATAGGCCAGGGCCGCGGCGGTGGGTTCGTTGATGATGCGATCGACCTTGAGGCCGGCGATCTCGCCCGCGTCCTTGGTGGCCTGGCGCTGCGCGTCGTTGAAGTAGGCGGGGACGGTGATGACCGCCCGCTCAACCTTCTCGCCCAGGTAGTCCTCGGCGGTCTTCTTGAGGTCCTGCAGGATGAACGCCGAGACCTGCTGGGGCGTGAACTCGCCCTGGTTGACCTTGACGTTGACAAAGTCGTCGGGGCCGCCGGTGAGGGCGTAGGGGACCTTGCTCTCTTCGTCGCCGCTCTTGCCGTAACTGGCGCTGCCGGCGGCGGAGACTTCCTTGCGACGCCGCCCCATGAAGCGCTTGACGCTGAAGACGGTGTTCTTGGGGTTGGTGATCTGCTGGTGCTTGGCGGGCTGGCCGACGAGGCGTTCGCCCTTGTCGGTGAAGGCAACTACCGATGGGGTGATGCGCGAACCCGAAGCGTTGATGAGGACCTTGGGCTGGCCGCCCTCCATCACCGAGACGACGGAGTTGGTGGTTCCCAGATCGATGCCGATGGTCTTGGACATGATGATGCACTCCGATGGCGGCGTCGTGCCGCCGGGGGGCAAAGTGCAACCGGGATGCCAGAGCCTGCATGGTCCGGGCGGTGTCTCCATACGCCGCAATCGGGCCCGCGCCAGGTCCGAGGCTGCATCGACGTCCAAGGTGCTGCCGAAGTGGCAGGTGCCGGAGGTTCGGGCAGCGTCAGGGTCAGGCGGCGTTCTTGCGTCGCTTGGCCGACCACGCGGCACACGTGGCGATCAGGGCTGTGCGATCGACGGGCTTGGTGAGGTAATCGTCGCACCCCGCGCCGATGCATTTCTCGCGGTCACCCGCCAGGGCGTGCGCGGTCAGGGCGATGACGGGCACATCAAGCCCGCGCAGGCGCAGTTCCCGCGTGGCGGTGTACCCGTCCATCTCGGGCATCTGCATATCCATCACGATGACGTCGTAGGGGGTATGAGCCTCGGCGGCGGCGATTGCGGCCTCAAGCCCCAGCCGTCCATTCTCGCGGATTTCGACCTCGGCGTTGGCCTTGCGCAAGTGAAAACTGACCAGTCGCTGGTTGTCGACACCATCATCGACAACCAGGATGCGCAGGCCGCGGAGCGAGAGATCAGCCGCCCGTGCCGGCGCGCTCTGCGGATTGGCGTTTGACGTGCCAACGACCAGCGGAACCCCGTCGATCGGACCCGTGTCGAGGACGATCGAGAACTTTGAGCCCTCGCCCGGGGTGCTCTTGACGCGGATGCTGCCCGCGAGCATCTGCATCAGGCGCTCGCTGATGGCCAGCCCCAGGCCCGTCCCGCCGAAGCGACGGGTCATGGAGTTGTCGCTCTGGCTGAAGGGCTTGAAAAGGCGGTCGAGGTGCTCGCTCGGGATCCCGATGCCGGTGTCTTCAACCTCCAACGTCAACTGGCGCCGGGCCGGATCCGACGACGCCCGGAGCGTGATCGTGCCGCGTTCGGTGAACTTGACGGCGTTTCCAAGGATGTTCAGCAGCACCTGGCGCAGGCGCAGCGGATCGGAGAAGATCGTCTCCGGGATGCCGGTTTCATAGACGACATCGAGCGCAAGGCCCTTGCTGCTTGCGCGAGCCCGCATGAGGGACGTGGCATCCTCGATCACGCGCACGGGCGAGCAGGGGATGCGCTCGATGGTCATCTGCCCCGCCTCGATCTTCGAGATATCGAGGACGTCGTTGACAATGCCCAGCAGGTGCTCGCCGCTGCGAAGGATGGTGCGGATGCTCTCGAGACGCTCGCCGATGGGCTGAAGCGGGTCGGACAGGAGCTCGGCGTAGCCGAGGATCGCCGTCATCGGCGTGCGGATCTCGTGCGACATGTTCGCGAGGAAATCGCTCTTGGCACGGTTGGCTGCCTCGGCCGCCTGGAGCGCATACTCAAGATCCTTGGTCCGGTCGCGCACCTGGTCCTGCAGCGTGCTGTTGAACTGACGCATCGCGGCATCGCGCTGGCGTACGGCAAGCCGCATGTTGTCGAGCGACGAGGCCAGGCGGCCGATCTCATCCTCATCCGAGGTATCGAAGGGCGAATCGAGTTCACCCCGCGCCACTTTTTCCGACGCCGTCACGAGTCGATCCAGGCGCTGGGTCCAGCGACCCACCACCAGCCAGACAAGGCCCGCGATCACCACGCACGCCCCACCGATCAACACGCCAAAGGTCGAACGACGCTCGGCCAGCGATGCCTCGAGCGGCGCGGCGGGCAGACCGATCTCGACCGTGCCCAGTTGTGTCAACACACCACCCGTCGGCGGCGGCTGCGCTGCGAGCGGCTCGAAGTCATCATCCTTGCTCTCGTACGACTGAATCGCGGCCTGCCCGACGAATGGGCGTTCGCGGCCGGAACTGCCCGTCGCGATCGCACCCGCCGACTCGTCGGCATTCCCGATGCTCGCCACGATGTTTCCCGATTTGCCCCGGATGATCACGTAGTCCAGTTGACACGTGCGATACTCAACTTCGGTCACGCGCTGAATCTCGTCGCGATCGCCGGTCTGGATGGGCACCTCGATGCGGTCGGCCAGGCCACGGGCGATGGTCTCGGCGGTACGCATGTACTCGTCGACCATGGTCTGCCGGGTGGAGATGTACGCCGCCGTCACCGCGCCCACAAGCACGAAGGCCACGATGGCGATCATCGTGATGGTGGCCTTGATGCGGAGGTTGAGGCGGTTTCTGGCTGCGTTCATGTGGGTCATTCCCCGGTGAACCGGTGTGTGGCGCGCCCGCTGATCGATGAACTGACGCGGACGCCGATCTGCTTGGCCACCGCGAGGTTGACGGCGGTCTCATGCCGCGCATTCTCAACGCGGCGTGAGCTGGTGCCGCTGGCGACGATGGAAAGCGCGAGTTCCGCGGCCTGGTCTCCCTGCGTCTGCGGGTCGACGCCCGCGCCGAGCAGGGCGCCGGCCTTCACCAGCGGAACCGAGAACCCGTACACCGGCACCTTGGCCCGCAGCGAATGCTGCAGCAGCGTCCGGATCGTGGATTGGTTGTACACGCTGCTGTCGGGCATCGTCCAGATGATGTCGACCCGCTTGGCAATCAGCATCTGTACCGCGTCGGCAAAGGCATCGGGCTTGGCCACCTCGACTGTTTCGATGCTCCATTGAGTCCCCGCCGCCGCTCGCAGCGCGTCGAGCATCACCTGGCCGCGGGGCGATCCGGGATTGAAGGGCACGCCGATCCGACGCGCCTCGGGAAGAGCCTCGCGGATGAGCGCCAGCTGGTCCGCCGCGGGAACGCCGGCGAGCACCCCATGCACCGTCCGTCCGGTGGTCAGGCCCGCGCTTTCGAAGTCGGCCACGAGGCAGCCCACGATCGTGGCCTCGACGGGCGCATGGTCGCGTGCCCACTGCGCCGCCTCGGTGCCGATCGTGATGATGATCGATGTGGACGTGTCGATCGTGTTTCCGGCCAGCACATCGGTGATGACGACGTGACGCGCACGAGTGAAGCGGGCGGCCGCGGCTTCGCCGGCCTTCCGGTACGAGTCGCTCTCCTGCGACAGCAGGATCAACGCGTTTGCGGCGTCGACATCCGGACGGGACAAGCCCGTAGCCGTGCACAGCATCACCCCCCCGACAATCAGGGAAGGAAGCAGACCGAAGTTGGAACGACGCCGCGGCATGTGTGTGGTGTCTATGGGTTAGAAGGCGATCCTCACGGTGGCGAAGAGAGAACGACCCGGCGTTTCATGAGGTGCGAGCCAGCCCGTGGTCACCACCTCGTTCGAGGTGTCATCGAAAAGGTCAGCCACGCCGATCTGGACCTCGCCGCGTCCCTGGAACAGCGCGTGCGTCAGCGCCAGGTCGAACCGGTGCGTGTCGCTCACGCGTGGATCGGCGGAGGCGCCCTCGGTGTGAGAGGTGTAGCGGTAGTCCGCGTTCACGGTCATGTCCTGCGTGACATGCCAGCGTGCACCCAGGCCGATCTTGTGCTCGGCGGGTCGGAACGAGCGGGTATCCTGCTCAAACTGAACCGGGTCGAAGGCGTTGTAGGCGTACCAGGCGTAGAGCCGCGCCTTGTCGAGCGTCCAGGCGAGTTCCATCTCCGCGCCGTACGCATTCGCGTCGTCGGTGTTCGCCAGGTCGCCCACGAAGGGCATCGCCATGAGGGTGCGCACGCCGATCAGATCGGTGTAGCGCTGGTAATAGGCATTCACATTGAGGGTCAGCGTGTCGGTCAGCTTGCCGGTGTACCCCGCCTCGAGCGAGTACACGCGTTCGTGGTCCAGGTCGCCCGGCTGCACGAGATTCACGCCGTAAATCGGCGGCGCGGGCGGTGCGGTCACCAGGAGGCGCTGCGTGGTCAGCCGGCGCAGCACCAGCAGGGGGGCCCGGAATGCCTTGGCCGCGGACACGCGCAGCGTGTGATCCGCATCGGCGTCGAGCGAATAGATGCCCGCGGCCCGCGCGGACCAGTCGGCGGTTGTCTCCGAGTAGACATCCCCACGGACCTGCCCCTCGAGCGCGAAACGCTCGGTCACCTGCCACCGGTCCATGACGTACCCCCCGAACCAGCTCTCGCGGAAGGGGCCGCCGGGAAAGATAATGTCCTCTGCAGACAGGACGGTCTGATCGATATGGATCATCCGGACGTTGGCGCCGATGCCCAGCGTGTGTCCCCCGCCGGCGTCGAACGTGATCTGCCCCTCGATGTCCTGCTCCATGCTGGTGGCGGTGAACAGGCTGGGGCGCATTTCATCCGCGAAGTTGCCGAACCATTGCACGTACGCGCTGGTTCCCTCGCCAAAGTCGCGCTCCAGCCGTGCAAAGAGGCGGACATGGTCGTTCACCTCGTCCTGCATGGGCCAGTACTGCGCAAACTCGAAATCGCCCCGCTCGGTGTGGGCGAAGGCCACGCCCGCGCGGAGTTTCGTGTCCGAGTTGAGCCCGTAAACCCCCTCGGCGTCGAGGCGGTACGTCCGGGCAAAGTCCCGGGCCGTGATCGTGTCGTTGGCGATCGCATCATCCGACGATTCGAAGTCCTCGTAGCCGAACGAGAAGCGGAAGGCGGCGTTCTCGCCCTTGCGCCCCACGCGCACCTGCGAATAGGTGTCGCCGAACTCGTTCAGCGTCGTGCTCGCCGCGATGCCGTGCGAATCCTCGGGCTTGCGCGTGATGATGTTCACCACGCCGTTGAGCGCGTTGGCGCCCCACACCGCACCGCCGGGCCCGCGCACCACCTCGATGCGCTCGATGTCACCCACGAGCACCGGCATCGCGCCAAAGTCGGGCCCGCCCACGATGACGCTGGCGGCGTTGCGCCCGTTGATGAGCACCAGGGTCCGATCGCCGAACTCGTGATGCAGGCCGCGGACGCCCAGGGCGTGCCGGTTGCGATCGATGCGCAGCACGTCCACCCCGGGCACCATGGTCAGCAACTCGGGAATGCTGTTGACGCCCCGATACCGGATGTCGTCATTTGATACGACGCTGACGGGCACCGACAGCTGATCGATGCGCTGGGCGCGGCGTGACGCCGAGTAGACCATCGGGATGTCCGCCACCAGCAGCAGGTCGTCCCCCGTCGCGCTCGGGGGGGTGTCGTCGGCATGCGCCGGACACGCGAGCGCCAAGCCGGCACACGCCACCAGCGATCGATGCGTCATGGAGAACCCGCGAATGGCCTGCTTTTTTGACGAGGGCATCTGGAGCATCCTGTCGAGCGATGATGGCCGACCCCACGCGGGGCGGCTATTTCACACACGTTTAAATCGGACACCCTTAAATCCTGATTTGACTAATCGCCAAGGTCTCGCGGAAACACGTGTGATTGCCATGAGGAGTTCCACCCGCCGGACACCTGCAACAGGGGATCAAGGTAGGCATTCCTGACTGTCAATAACCGCGGGTGGCATCCGGATTGTGCCCGTTATGGCCTTTCAAGGGGCGACGCGAACGCGGGGCGTACGATGGCTCATGACCTCATTGGCGACCCGTTCATGCCCGTCCAAGGCGACGGTCTTTGACCCCTCGCTCGACGATTTGCGCGAGAAAGTCGCCTCGGGCCAGCGCCTCTCACTGGCGGATGGGGAGCGGCTCTTCGCCACCCGCGATGTCTGGAGCGTCCTCCAGATGGCCCATGACGTGCGCACACGGCTTCACGCCGACGCGGCGTACTACAACATCAACCGCCACCTCAACTACTCCAACGTCTGCGCCCTCTCCTGCAAGTTCTGCGAGTTCTACGCCAAGCAGGGCGATGCCAAGGCCTATGTCCGCGACCTGGCTTATGTTCGCGACCAGGCCCGCCAGGCCGTCGAATCCGGCGCGACCGAGATGCACATGGTGGGGGGGCTGCACCCCACGCTGGGGTTTTCCTATTACACCGATCTGGTGAGCGCGATCCGCGAGGAGGCCGCCGCCGCCGGGAGCGACCTGCACGTCAAGGCCTTTACCGCCGTCGAAATCGTCCATCTGGCCCGCATCGCCAAGGTCTACAAGGGCGCTTCCATCGCCGGGGACGAGGGGCGTGCGCTGCGGCGTGAGGGCATCCGCCATGTCTTGACCAAACTCAAAGAAGCCGGCCTGGGCAGCCTTCCCGGCGGCGGGGCCGAGGTCTTTGACGACCGCATCCACGACGAGGCCTTCAAGGGCAAGATCCGCAGCGATGTCTGGCTCGATGTCCACCGCTGTGCGCACGAACTGGGCCTCAACACCAACGCCACCCTGCTCTACGGGCACATCGAGACCCGTCGTGACCGCCTCATCCATATGGACATGCTCCGCAAGGCGCAGGATGAAGCGCTGGCGCGATTGGGGTATGCGGGGGTCGCCTCGACCGAGACGAGTTCACAAAAGCCGGGCACGCAGGGGCACCTCGGCTACACCCCCGGCAGCCGCGCCGATGTGATCACGCTCACGCGTCCGGGCACACCCCTTCCCGAGCACGTGGTCTTTGGGCAGGGGAAGAGTGCCGCCCCGGGCGGGTATTACCAGACGATTATCCCGCTGCCGTTCATCCCCGACGGCTGCGACCTCGAGCATTTGCCCGGCCCCGGCGGGGCCGAGAACTATCGGACCCTGGCTATCGCCCGCCTGATGCTCGACAACTTCCCCCATGTGAAGGCCTTCTGGATTATGCAGACCCTGCCCATGGCGCAGGTCATGCTCCAGAGCGGGGCCGACGACATGGACGGCACGGTGGTCTGGTACGACATCACCCACGTCGGTGCCGCCAGCACCCACCAGGAAGTCACGACCGGCACGCTGCAGCGGTTGATCCGCGAGGCGGGGTTCCGGCCCGTCGAGCGCGACACGCTCTACCGCCCCATCGTTCGCGACGGGAAGCGCTGGAGCGTGGCGACCTGACCCGGCGGCGGGCCGGGGCGTGCGTGGGGCGTGCGGTGGGGTTGGGTCGGCAACAATGCCCCATGATGACCGCCGCCCAGGCCGACGCTCGCGCGAAGGAACTCGACGCCCGTGACCCGCTCGCGCCGTATCGCGCCGAGTTTTGCATCCCGCGCGTGGGCGATGTTGCATCGTCGCGCCGGGGCGACGCGGGCGAGTGTGTCTATCTCGTGGGCAACTCGCTGGGGTTGATGCCCAAGGCCACGCGGGCGGCGGTGTTGCAGGAACTCGACGACTGGGCCCGCCTGGGCGTCGAGGGGCATTTCCACGCGCAGCACCCCTGGTACCCCTCTCACGAGGAACTCAGGGCGGGGCTGGCGCACATCGTGGGGGCGCAGGAAAAAGAGGTCGTAGCGATGAACTCGTTGACGACGAACCTGCACCTGCTGATGGCGTCGTTCTATCGCCCCACGCGCGGGCGCTTCAAGATCGTGATCGAGGACGGGGCGTTCCCAAGCGATTCGTACGCCGTGCAGAGCCAGGTGGAGTGGCACGCGCGGCACGCGGGGTTCGATCCGGGGGCCGGGCTGGTGCGGCTGCGCCCGCGCGACGGGGAGAGCACCCTGCGGACGCCCGACATCCTCGAGGCGATCGACCGCGAGAAAGACTCGATCGCGCTGCTCATGCTCAGCGGCGTGAACTATCTGACCGGGCAGCGCTTCGACATGGAGGCGATCACCGCCTTTGTGCGCTCTCGGGGCATCGTGGTGGGGTGGGATCTGGCGCACGCGGCGGGAAATGTCGAACTCGCGCTGCACGACTGGGGGTGCGATTTCGCCGCCTGGTGCCATTACAAGTACCTCAACAGCGGGCCGGGCGCGGTGGGGGGGGCGTTCGTGCATGAACGGCACCTGGGCGATGCGACGATGCCGCGGCTGGCGGGGTGGTGGGGGAACGACCCGGCGACGCGCTTCCGGATGGAGCCAACGTTCGTGCCCGTGGCGCGGGCGGACGCGTGGGCGCTGTCGAACCCACCAGTGCTGGCGCTGGCGCCCGTGCGGGTGTCGCTGGGGATCTTTGCGCGGGCGACGATGGCCTCGTTGTGCGCCAAGTCGCGGGCGCTGACCGAGTTTGCGGATGCGCTGCTGCGCGGGGTTGAGGGGGTGAAGGTGGTGACACCCGAAGAGGCGGCGGCCCGGGGGTGCCAGTTCTCGCTCCGCTTCGATCGCGAGGCTCGGCGCGTGCACGAGGCGCTCGGGGCGGCGGGCGTGGTGGCGGATTTCCGCGAGCCCGACGTGATTCGGGTCGCGCCCGTGCCGCTGTACAACTCGTTCGGGGATGTGGCGCGGCTGGCGTTGGTCCTGCGTGACGTGTTGGGGGCGATGCAGTAGGATCTGCACGCGTGCCCAAGAACGTGATCATCATCGGTGCGGGGTTGTCGGGGTGCCTGTTGGCGGTCTATCTCGCGCGCCGGGGCGAGCAGGTGCGCGTGTACGAACGCCGCCCCGACCCGCGGGCCAAGGGGTACGTGGGCGGGCGTTCGATCAATCTGGCCCTCTCGGCGCGGGGCCTGCGCGGGCTGGCGGGCGTGGGGCTCGATGCACTCGTGCTCGACCGCGACGCCATCGCCATGCCCGGGCGGATGCTGCACGACACGGTGGGCGCGACGCGCTTTCAGCCCTACAGCAAAAACCCGGCCGAGGCGATCAACTCGGTCTCGCGTGGCGGGCTGAATCTCACCCTGCTCAAGCAGGCCGCCTCGCACCCCAACGTGCAGCTGGTCTTTGATCACGCCTGCGAAGATGTTGATCTCGACGCGCCCGCGGCGATCCTGAAATCACCCGCGGGTGTGGTGACGCGCGTGGGGGCGGACGTGATCATCGGCGCGGACGGCGCCTTCTCGCCCGTGCGCAGCCGCCTGCAGAAGACGGATCGGTTCGAATACAGCCAGTCGTACCTCGATCATGGGTACAAGGAACTGTGCATCCCGCCTGCGGCACGCACGCCCGGCGAGGACGTGCCCGGGGTCGACGTGGTCCGGCGGGCGCGATGGATCGAGACCGAGCGAGCGCTGGGGGTGGCGTTTGCGATGGACCCGCACGCGCTGCACATCTGGCCGCGGGGCGGGTCGATGATGATCGCCCTGCCCAACCGCGACGCGAGTTTCACGTGCACGCTCTTCTGGCCGATGCGGGGCGAGCATTCGTTCGAGCGACTGTCGCCCGGGGGCGATGGCGTGGGCGAGTTTTTCCGCGAGCACTACCCCGACGCCGCGGGCCTGATGACCACGCTGCTCGAGGATTATGCGCAGAACCCGGTGGGGTCGCTGGTGACGGTGCGCTGTGCGCCCTGGCAGTATGGCGGAAAGGTGGCGATCTTGGGCGATGCGGCCCACGCCGTCGTGCCCTTCTATGGCCAGGGAATGAACTGCGCATTCGAAGATGTGCGGGCGCTGGCCGAGTTGCTCGATGCGCACAAGGGGGACTACGTGGCGGCCTTCCCCGCGATGGAAGCCGCCCGCAAGGCCAACGCCGACGCCATCGCCGACATGGCGATCGAGAACTTCCTGGAGATGCGCGACCTGGCGGGGCGGAGCGAGTTCCAATACCGCAAGCGCATCGAACGCGTGCTTCACGAGGCGATGGGCGAGGCGATGACGCCCCAGTACAACTTGGTGAGTTTCTCGAACGTGCCCTACGCCCAGGCCCGCGCCCGAGGGCGGCGCATCGAATCGATCGTGCGGCGCGTGGCGAGCGAGGTCCCCGCGCGATTGCTCGACGCGCTGGGTGAGAAGGAGTGGACTCAACGCGTGATCGAGGCGGGCCGACGCGCCGACGCAATCGAACCGGGATCACAGAGCGGCGCGGCGATCGGCGCGGGCGGCGGTGGGGGGCTGGGCGTCGGGGCGATCGACATCACGCCCGCGATCACGCCCGCGATCGGCGTGTGGCCCGGCGATACGAAGTTTTCGCGCGAGGTGCTGTGTGATCTTGCCAAGGGCGACACGATCACGCTCAGCACGATCCGAACGACGACTCACCTGGGCGCACACGCCGACGGGCCGAATCACTATGGGCTCGACGCCCCGGGGATCGGCGAGCGCTCGCTCGCGCGATACCTGGGCCCGTGCCACGTGGTCGAGGCGTGCATCGCGCGGGGCGGGCGGGTGACGCCGATGGACATGATCGGCGGGATCGAACGCATCGTGCACCCGCGGGTGCTGATCCGCACGGGGTCGTTCCCCGACCCTGATGCGTGGAACGCCGACTTCGCCGCGTTGTCGGTCGAGTTGATCGACGCCCTGGCCGCACGCGGCGTGATGACGATCGGGATCGACACGCCCAGCGTCGACCTGCAGGACTCGAAGGACTTGCCCGCGCACAAGGCGATCCTTGGGCACGACATCGCGATCCTCGAGGGGCTGGTGCTGGCGGATGTGTCGCCGGGCGAGTATGAGTTGATCGCGCTCCCGCTCAAGATGCCCGGCGTGGACGCGAGCCCGGTGCGGGCGGCGCTGCGCCCGTTGGTGCGCTGAGGCGTTCAGAGCGTCGCGACGATCTTGATCTCGAAGTGGATGGGCGAGTTGCCTCCGGTGGGCAGGGCGCTCACCTCGACGGTCGTGCGTGTGGGTTGCGACGGGCCGGGCGGGAAGAACTCGGCATAGACGCGGTTGTAGTCCTTCCAGTCGCGCTTCATGTCGGTCAGGAAGACCTGCACGTCGACGATGTTCTCCCAGCGGCTGCCGGCCTCGGCCAGCACCGTGCGGATGTTCTCGAAGCACGAGCGCATCTCGGCCTCGATGCTGTAGGTCGTGAGTGTGCCATCGGCGGCGACGACCGCGCCGGGAATGTCCTTGCTGCCCCGTTGGCGCGGGCCGATGCCCGAAAGAAAGAGCAGCGAGCCGGCCCGCCGCGCGTGGGGGTAGGGGCCCAGGGGTTCGGCGGCGGTGTCAGAGCGGATGATGCCTTGGCTCATGGGTTCACCATTTCACGCAGACGTTCTTGGGTTCGGTGAAAAAGCGCAGGGCTTCGAGCCCGCCCTCGCGCCCGACGCCGCTGGCCTTGGCCCCGCCAAATGGCGTGCGCAGGTCGCGGACCATCCAGCAGTTGATCCAAACGATTCCGCTCTGGATCTGCTCGGCGGCGCGGTGGGCGCGGTTGAGGTCGCGGGTAAAGACCACGCTCGCCAAGCCGTAGGGCGTGGCGTTGGCCAGTCGCATTGCGTGGGCCTCGTCATCAAAGACCTGCACGCTGAGCACGGGGCCGAAGATCTCTTCCTGCTCGACGGCGCACGCGGGATCGAGCCCCGACAGCACGGTGGGCACGTAGAAGTAACCGCCGCGGCACTGTTCGGGGAGCGAGGCGGGATCGGGCGATCGCCCGCCGCAGTGGATCGTCGCGCCCAGCGCACGGGCCTGCTCGACCGCGGTGGCGACTTTGTCGAGGTGCGGGCGGCTGACGAGCGCACCAAAGCGCGTCTCGGGCAGCGAGGGGTCGCCGGGGGTAAGAGCGCGTGCGCCCTTGACGATGGCTTCGAGCACGCGGTCGGCGACGCTGCGCTGCACGAGCAGGCGCGAGCCGCAGAGACAGATCTGGCCCTGGTTGGTGAATGCGGCGCGGAGGGCGGTGGCGACGGCGTCGTCGAGATCGGCATCGTCGAAGATGATGAAGGGGTTTTTGCCGCCGAGTTCGAGGCTGACGCGCTTGAGTTGCCCGCCGCAGGATTCGCCAATCCATCGCCCGACGCCCGTGGAGCCGGTGAAGGAGATGGCGGGGACGTTGGGGTGAGTCACGATGGACCCGCCGCAGTCCTGGCCCGCGCCGTGGACGATGTTGAGCACGCCCGGGGGGAGGCCGGCCTCGCGGGCGAGTTCGCCCAGGAGCGTGGCGGTGGCGGGGGTGACCTCGCTGGGCTTGGCGACGCAGGTGTTGCCGGTGGCCAGCGCGGGGGCGATCTTCCAGGTGAGGAGGTAGAGGGGGAGGTTCCACGGGGCGATGAGCCCGGTGACGCCACGAGGGCGGCGCAGCGTCCAGTTCATGGCGCGGATGGGGGCGCCAATCCCCGGGTGTTCGGTCTCGTGCATCTCTCCGGTGGTGTGCAGCACCGCGCCCGAGAAGTAACGAAAGTTGACGGCGGAGCGCGGGATATCGACGCTGCGCGCGAGGCTGATGGGCTTGCCGCAGTCGCGCGATTCAGCCTGTGCCAGTCGTTCGAGGTTGGCGTCGATTAGTTCGGCCAGGCGAAAGAGCAGGCGCGATCGCTCGAGCACGGGCGTGGCGGACCAGGCGGGGAAGGCAGCGGCGGCGGCCTTCACCGCCGCGTCGACATCGCGTGCATCGCCCGCGCTGACCTGCGCATAAACCCGCCCCGTCGCGGGCTCGTGCACGTCGAGCGTGGCGCCCGAGGCGGCGGGGACAAACTCGTTGGCGATGAAGTGGCGGAAGGTGTCCATCAGAGGCATCCCAGGCGGCCGCCGTCCACGGGCAGATTGACCCCGCTGATGTACGACGCGGCGGGCGAGGCGAGAAAAGCGACGGCGGCGGCGATCTCGTGCGGCTCGCCCATGCGCCCCGCCGGGATCGATGCGGCGACCTCGGCCTCGATCGCGTCGAGCGATGTGCCCTGCTTGGCGGCGCGCCCCTGGAAGAGGCTCGACAGCCGCTCGGTGCGCGTGTAGCCCGGCAGCACGTTGTTGACGGTGATGCCAAACGCGCCCAGTTCGGCGGAGAGGCACTTGGCCCACGACGCCACCGCCGGACGCACGATGTTCGACACGCCAAGCCCGGGGATGGGCTGCTTCACGCTGGTGGACGTGATGTTGATGATGCGACCAAACTTGGCCGCCTTCATCCCGGGGGTCAGCAGTTGGGCCAACAGGTGCGCCGCGATGAGTTGCGCGTTGACGGCGGCGAGGATCGCCCCGGCATCGGCGTCGATCGCCGAGCCCGCCGCGGGGCCCCCCGTGTTGTTCACCAGGATGTGGATGGTGGCGCTCGAGGCGCCGAGCCAGGCCTTGACCGCGTCGCGGGCGGCGTCGGGCGTGCCCAGGTCGGCGGCGATCGCGTGGTGGCGCTGCCCGGCGG
>JABWBB010000037.1 GCA_013360675.1 Phycisphaerales bacterium
CGATCGGCGGCGAACCGCGCGAGGTGGGCGGCCATGGCACGCATGTCGCCCGTTGGCACGACCACGCCGACGCCGGAGTGCTCGATGAGCGGGACCGCCCCGCCGCAGCCCGCGGTGACGCAGGCGATTCGCCCGCAAGCGAAGGCCTCCATGACGGTGGTGGGCATGCCCTCGCTGAGGCTGACGAGCACGAGCGTATCGGCGCTGGTGAGCAGCGCGGGCATGTCGTGCTGCGCCACGGGGCCCAGCAGCGAGACGCGACCAGCGCGGATGTGCGTGTCCATCGCGCGGGCGAGATCCAAGCGCGCTGGGCCGTCGCCCGCAACCCACAGGGTAAATGACACGCCACGCGCGTCGAGTTCGTCGGCGAGAAGAGCCAGGTCCATCACGCGCTTGACGTGCTTTTCCAGGCGACCGGCATAGACAAGGCGCAGCGGCCCATCGACCGACGGCGCGGCGCACGCGGGGGGAACCTCGACGCAGGCGGGGCAGATCTCGCCCGCAGGCGGGATATCGAGCCCCGCGCCCACGCGCAGCGCCCGGGCCAGGCCGCGTTCGCTCACGCAGCGCCAGGCATCGCTGATGGGTGCGCAGCGTTCGAAGAGTTCGTCCCCGTCGTGGTGCTCGGCGTGCAGCCACGCGCCCACGCGCACGCCGCGGTGATGATCAAGGGCGGCGGCGACAAACCCGTGATAGAGATCGTTGGGGATGACCACCCTCGCCCCCAGTTCGCGCAAGCGTTCGCGCACGAGCAACACCTGCCCCACCGGGCTCATGTCGGCGGGCCAGGCGCACAGCGCAAGCCCCGGCGCATCGTGCAGGGGCGTGTCGCGGACGATCTCGTCGGTGAGCGCACGCCCGATGAGCAGGGGCGTCCAGGGTTCGTGGGGCGGTGGAAGGCGCGACAGGCGCGCCCCCGCGGTGCTGATGCCGCTGACCTTGGCCGGGCTGTGGAGCGAGACGACGCGCATGTCAGGCGGCCTCCTCGCGCGAATCGAGCCTGCCCGCGACCAAGTCGATCATCGCGTCGACGCTCGCGTCGTAGGTCAGGCGTTCGCGCACGATGGCGCGGGCGCGGGCCGCGGCCTGCCAGCGCCACGCCGGGTCGGTGATGCACCGCGTCAGCACGTCTTCGAGATCGCCGCGCGAGGCGAAGCCCACCTCGCGCAGATCGCCCAGCACGCGATCGGCGTCATGATCGGGCGAGAGAAGGCGGGCGTTGCGACGCATCCCCTCGAGTTTGACCTTGCGGATCCAGAGCACATGACCGGGCAGCGGCGTGCCGAAGCGGGCCTTGATCGAGGCCAGGCGCAGGGCCGCAGGGTGCTTGGCGATCTCGTAGCCCACGCGTTCGGGCTCGTCGGCGTCGGGTGTGTGGCGTGTGAGATCGAGGATCGCGGTGAGTGAACAGCCGCTGAGCAGGTCGGGGTGAACACGGGGAAGGCAGAGCCCGCCCGACAGCAGGCACTCGAGAAGACGCTGGTGAACGATTGACGTAAGCGAGACGTGCAGGTGCGCCCCGGCGCAGGCGTAGGCGGCGCGGAGTTCCTCGCCGTGTGCGAGTTCGCCGGCCGCGAAGGGGGCCAGCGTCGGGTGATTCTCCCAGCCCCGCCCATAGAGTCGCAGCGACCACCCCTTGGCGCGGCAGAGATCGGCGGCCCAGTGCAGCGTCTGGTGTCGCAACCCGCGATCAGCGAGCGGATGTACGAACGAGCGGAGCACCTGCGTCAACGTGCGGGCGTCGGGCTCGGCGCCCAGCGCTTCGCGCAGCACCCGCTGCGTGCCGGCGGCCAGCCACGCCTGCACCCCCTGCTGCCCGGCGCGGGCGATGCTCTGCTCGACCACTCCCAGCAGCGCCCCGCACGCGCCCTGAAGGTGAGGGACGGCGGCGCCCAGTTGCGACGACAATCGCGCGTGCATCGCCTCGACCGTCTCGCTGTGGTGCGTCACGCAGGCCACGTCGCACGTCAGTCGCTCGCGCAGCGCGGGATCGATCTCGCCCGCGTGGAACTTGCGTGCGTCGGCGAGGACCGGCAACGAAAGGGCCCTGTCACGCCGACAGGCGTAGCGCTCGAACATCTCGGGGAAGCAGTGCCCGGCCCAGTAATCAAGGTCGCCCGCTGACGCTCCGATCGATTCGCTGAACAGGTGCGGCATGGCGTCCTGCAGCCAGCACACAAAGGGCAGATTGGGCGGACACGCCCCCGCGAGCGTCGATCGGGGGAAGTTGATGACCGTGAAGAGATCGGGGCGGTGGTCGGCGATGGCGCGAAGATACGACACGGTCGTGAGCTGGCTGTGGTTGTCGGGTTCCATCAGCACGCGGGCATGGTGCCCGCGCGCCTGCCACGCGCCGGCCTGGTCGCGGGCCGAGTGCTGCACAAACGTCGAATAGCGCGACGACGAGATAAGCACGCGCAGGGGCTGCGAGGCGGCGGCGGCGAATCGTGCAGACCACGAGGCCGCATCGCGCCCGTGGTAGAGCGTGGCGCACGTTTGTGTCAGGCGTTCGTGCTCGGCCGACTGCGACGTGTGCGCGCGCTCGAGCGTCTCCATCACCGTCGGCGTCGCCCGCTCGCCCTGGCCGGGCGTCACGAACGCGCTGCGGGGCAGTCGATAATCGACCCGCGCCAGCAGCGCCCGCGCGAAACGCTCACCAGCCCCCCCGCCCGCGAACACCTCGACACGCGGATCAGCCAACGGCTGCGTCAGATCCGCCATCGCCAGCGCATCGAGCGCCTCGAGCGGGCTGGCCACGATCACATACACCCGCGGCGTGTGCCCCAGCACCGGCGCCTTGGTGGTCTCCCACGCCTGCATCAACGCCCAGGGCGGGCACAAACCCTCGATGATGGCGTCGAAGGCATATTGCACCCCCGGGGGCAACAGCGACGCCACCCACGCGCGGGCGTCGGCGAGCACATCCCCCGTTGCGGGGATCCAGGGGGCGTCGTCGTCACGCCTGAAGACTGTGCCATCGAGTCCTCGCTGCCAGCGAGATTGCAGCGCACGGGCCTGCCACGCATCGAGATGCTCGTGGAGAGCCGCCAGCTTCTCGCCTGCGGCGTCGAGATTGCGACGACAGGTCGACACGGCTTGGGATGGATCGAGCCGGTCATTGGGAAGGCCCGATAACGCACGACGCAGGTTGATGACATCGGGTTCGTGCTGGGATGCGGGCAGAAGGGTGTCGAGGTGAGCGGTCGCCGCGGTCATGAGCCCCAATCGCCCCAGATTGGCGGCCACGAGATACCGCATGGCATCGTCCTGGGGCGCGATCGCAAGCACTTGGGCCGCAAGGCACAAGAACTCGCGCGGGCGACCCTGCTGACCCAGGCGCAGCACGTCGTCGCGGGTGATGGTCTTGGTTGAGGGCTGGGTCGGAGCGCTGGGCGTCATCGCGTTCTTTATCGACGCGTCGGCGCGTGCGGGGGGACAAACGGCGGGTGCGATGGCCGTGGGGATGGCGCCGCGTCGATTCGTGCGCGGAGAGACGGTCGGCCGATCAATAAGAGCGCATGACCACCTCGAACTCTGATTCCACCCGCCGCGGGGCGACTGGGCTTCCGCCGGCCATCGCCGCCAAGATCTGCACGCGCGAGGAACTGATCCGCGAGCGGGCCCGTCTGCGGGCGGCGGGCAAGTCGCTGGTGCACTGCCACGGCTGCTTCGACATCGTGCACCCGGGGCACATCCGCCACCTGCGCCAGGCCCGCGGCTTGGGCGACGCGCTGCTGGTGAGCGTGACGGGGGACTCGGGGATCGCCAAGGGGACAGGCCGCCCGCTGATCCCCGAGGAACTGCGCGCGGAAAACCTGGCGGCGCTCGACTGCGTCGATCTGGTGTACGTAGAGCCCACATCGACGGCCGAGGGACTGCTGCGCCAGGTCGAGCCGGACGTGTATGTGAAGGGGAAGGAATACGAGACCAACAACGACCCGCGGTTTCTGGCCGAGCGTGAGGCGGTCGAGCGGGCCGGGGGGCGCGTGGTCTTTTCGAGCGGGGACGTGGTCTTCAGTTCGACCGCGCTGATCGCGGCGATGGAGCACACCGCCGACCCGTTCCAGCAGCGTTTGACCCAGTTGATGCATGTGGCCGAGTTGTCTGGCCCGTCGTTGTATTCGATGCTCGCCTCGTTCCGCGGCAAGCGGGTGGTGGTGATCGGCGAGCCGATCATCGACACGTACATCCTGTGCGATCGCCCCGAGATCGCCTCGGAATCGCCCGTGATGACGCTGCGACCCATCGAGGCGCGTCATTACGACGGGGGTGCGGCGATCGTCGCGCGACACGCCGCCGCACTGGGCGCCAAGCCCGTGCTGGTGATCCCCCTTCCCCGCTCGCCCGAAGGGGCGGCGATGGTGAAACGGCTCGAGGCCGAGGGCGTCGAGGTGCGCACGGTCAAGACGGGTTCGGGCGTGCCCGAGAAGCAGCGGTTCCTCGTGGGTGCGCAGAAGGTCATGAAGCTCGACCTGCTCGAGCCCTACGTGCTCGACGCGCACCAGCAGGAAGAGTTCCTCTCGCTGGGGGTCGAGGCGGCCCGCGAGATCAACGCCGACGCGACGATCATCACCGACTTTGGGCTTGGGCTCTTCTCGGGCAAGGTGCTGTCGCGGCTCTGCCGCGAGGTGCGCGCGTTCACGGGCGTGCTCGCGGGCGACGTGAGCGGGAAGCGGTCGAACCTGCGCGCATTCGTGGGGGCTGACCTGATCTGCCCATCGGAGAGCGAGCTGCGCGACGCGATGCGCCTGCACTCGGAGGGGATGCCCCTGGTGGTATGGCGGTTGTTCGAAGAGACCCGCGCCCGCGGCGCAATCGTCACGCTCGGGGCCGAGGGGCTCATCGGCTTCACACCCCTGGCCCGCGGGGCGCAAGACCCCATCGAAGAGCAGGCCTGGACGACTCGCCTGTCGAGCGAGCACGTGCCCGCGCTCTGCCCCATCGCGCTCGATCCGCTCGGATGCGGGGATTCGCTTTTGGCGGCGGCGTCGCTGACGCTCGCGTGCGGGGGCTCGATGCTCGCCGCCTCGTTCCTGGGGGCGTGCGCCGCTTCGTCGCAGGTGCAGCGCCTGGGCAATGTGCCCGTGACCACGCAGGAACTGCGCCGAACCATCGCGCGGGTGCACAGCGCGCACCTGGCCTGGGCGGGGAATGAGACGATCGAATCTCGCGCGACACCCAGCCGCACGACCCAGACACTCCGCGCTTCGTGATTTCGCCATGATCAGTTACGTCCTGCCCACGCGCAACCGCCCCCACCGCCTCAAGCGCACGCTCCTCGAGATCGCCCGCCTGGGCGATCACGCCGCGTGCGGCGGGGCCGAAGTCATCGTCGTCGACAACGCCTCCGACGAACCCCCCATCCTGGGCGATTCCCTCGAGAACGGCATCGGGCTGCGCCTGATCCGACGCCTCACCAACGAAGGGGCGGCGGCCCGCAACCACGGCGCGAGCGTCGCCGCGGGAGACTGGATCGTCATGCTCGACGACGATTCATACCCGACCGACCTGGCGTTTCTCGAGGCCCTGCGCGGGCTGGGCGACGACATCGGCGCGGTCAGCGCCGACATCCGCCTGGCGCGGGGCGACGCCCAGCGCGCGGTGCGCGAGAGCGGCGGGCTGCCCGAGGTCTTCATCGGGTGCGGGGTTGCGCTGCGGCGCAGCGCGATCGAATGCGTGGGGATGTACGACCCGGCCTTTGGCTATTACGTTGAGGAATATGACCTCGCGGCCCGTCTGCTGCTGGCGGGGTATCGCGTGGCGTTTGAGCCAAGGTTCCGCGTGACGCACGCCAAGGACGCGGGCAACCGGGACATGAACCTGATCCTCGAGCGCCTGGTGCGCAACAACGCCTGGGTGATGCAGCGCTACGCCCCCGATGTCGAACTGGACGAGCGTCTGCGCGAGACACGACGGCGCTATCACGCGATCGCCCGCAAGGAAGACGCGCTGGCGGGGTATGCCCGCGGGCGGCTGGACCTGTGGAAGACGCTGCGCACGCAGCCCCGCACGCCCATGCCCGCGCCGATCTGGGATCGGTTCACCGGGCTCGCCGCGGCGCGTGCGGCGTTGCAGACCGAGTATGCGCGTTCGCCCTTCCGCAGCGCGATGCTGGTGGACACGGGCAAGAACGCCTACGTCGTGGCGCAGGCGCTGAGCGAACTGGGCGTGCGGATCGTGTCCTATGGCGAAGATGCCGAAGCGCTGGTCGTGGCGACGATGTCGCCCGGCCCGATGCTCGATGCGTACGACGCGCGCCGTCGGGCGCGTCGCGGGCGCGGCCCGCGCGTGATCGCACCCTGGACCCTGGCCGAGGAGATCCCCGCGCTCGCCGCGGCGTAAGGCCTGTGCGTTCGCGTCAGGCCTTCTTGATGGCGTCCTTGAGCGCATCGACCTTGTCGGTGCGTTCCCAGGTGAAGGTATCGTACTTCTTGCCGCCGATGGTCACGCTGCCGGGCTGGCGTCCGAAGTGCCCGTGACGAGCCGTGGGCCCGTAGATGGGCGTGCGGAGCGAGAGCGACTCGATGATCTTGCGCGGGGTGAGGCCGAAGACGGCGCGGACGGCCTTGCTGATGGCCTTCTCGTCGTGCTTGGCCGTGCCGAAGGTATCGACCAGCACGCTGGTGGGCTCGGCGACGCCGATGGCGTAGGACAACTGGATCTCGCAGCGGTCGGCCAGGCCGGCGGCGACGATGTTCTTGGCGATGTAGCGGGCCATGTAGGCCGCCGAGCGATCGACCTTGGTCGGGTCCTTGCCGCTGAACGCGCCGCCCCCGTGGCGCCCCATCCCGCCGTAGGTATCGACGATGATCTTGCGCCCGGTCAGGCCGGTGTCGCCGTGGGGGCCGCCGATCTCGAAGCGACCGGTGGGGTTGACGTGGATGGTGATGCCCGGGTTCCACCACGAGCCCAGCACGGGCTTGATGATGTGCTCGATGACATGCTTGCGGAGGTCGTCCTGACGCTCGTTCCACATCGGCTCGTGCTGGGTGGAGAGAACGACGGTGTCGACGCGGACGGGCTTGTCGGCGTCGTATTCAACGGTGACCTGGCTCTTGGCGTCGGGGCGCAGGCCGGGAATGGTTCCCTCGCGCCGCACGTGGGCCTGCTGCTCGACGAGGCGGTGGGCCAACTGGATGGGCAGGGGCATGAACTCGGGGGTTTCGCGGCAGGCATAGCCGAACATCATGCCCTGGTCGCCCGCGCCCTCGCGGTCGACGCCCTGGGCGATGTCGGCGCTCTGCTTGTTGAGCGCGACCAGCACCGAGCAACTGTCGGCGTCGAAACGCATCTCCCCCGAGGTGTAACCGATCTCGCGAACGACGCGGCGCACCAGTTCGGGGATGTCGACGTAGGTGCGTGTCGTAACCTCGCCCGCGACAACCACCAGGCCCGTCGCCGTCAGCGTCTCGCAGGCCACGCGTGAGAAGGGGTCGTCGGCCAGCATCGAATCGAGCACAGCGTCGGAGATCTGGTCGGCGACTTTGTCGGGGTGGCCCATCGAGACGGACTCGGATGTAAAGAGACGAGCGGCCATGGCGCGGACTCCGGAAAACTTACCCACGGGGGCCAACCCTCGGCCCGTGCCGGGGTGGCGAGCGTCAAGGATAGCCCGGCATGCCCGTCGGGCCCCGCACGAGGTGGTTTCGGGCGATACCCTGCCCAACGCATGGCCCGCAAACCCACCACTGCCACCCGTTCCCTGACCTACGCCGCCGCGGGCGTTGATATCGACCAGAAGGACGCCTTCACCGAGTCGCTCGCGTCGGTGCTGCGGCGCACGCACACCGACCGGGTGATCGACAACCCCGGGGGCTTCGCCGGGCTCTTCCGGCTTGATTACAACCACCGGCTGTTTGCGCGCAACTACCGCGACCCGGTGCTCGTGGCCTGCTGCGACGGGGTGGGGACCAAGGTCAAACTCGCGGCCCAGTTGGGCCAGTTCGACAGCGTGGGCATCGACCTGGTGGCGATGAACGTCAATGACCTGATCGTGCAGGGGGCCGAGCCCCTCTTCTTCCTCGATTACATCGCCACCCCCACCATCGACAAAGTCTTCCTCCACGCCCTGGTGCGGGGCATCGCCGAGGGGTGCGCCAAGAGCGGGTGCGCCCTGCTCGGGGGCGAGACAGCCCACATGCCCGATCTCTACAAGCGCGGCGATTTCGATCTGGCCGGGTTCTGCGTGGGCGTGGCCGAACTCAAGCGCGTGCAGAAGCCCACGCGCGTGCGCGTTGGTGACGTCGTGCTGGGGCTGTCGAGCGACGGCATCCACAGCAACGGGTACACGCTGGTGCGCAAGGTCGTCGAAGCCGCGGGGCTTGACCTGGGGCGCGTCTATCCCGAGTTGTGCCCGCCGACGCTCGAGGGGAAGAAGAAAGCCCAGCGCGGCGATCCGCGCCCCCACCCCACGCTGGGGCAGGTGCTGCTCACCCCCACGCGCCTCTACGCCGACCCCATCGTGAAACTGCAGCGGCAATACACGGTGAAAAACGTGATCTCGGGGATGGCGCACATCACGGGCTCGGGGATCGGGGGGAACCTCTGCCGCGCGCTCCCGCCGACGCTCGATGCGAAGGTGAACCTGGGATCGTGGCCCATCCCGCCTGTTTTCACGTTCCTGCAGAAGCACGGGAACATCAGCGAAACCGAGATGTACCGGATCTTCAACATGGGCGTGGGCTACTGCGTGATCGTGCGCAAGGGATTTGCCGATTCGATCGCCGAGCGTCTGACGCGCCTGGGCGAGCGGGTGCACCGCATCGGCGAGATCGTGAAAGGCTCGGGCGAGGTGCGTCTGGTCTGACGCGCGGATCGAACGCGACGACGCCCGAATCCCGCCTTACGGAAACTGATCGTGCATGGCCTCGTGGGGCATCTCGATGGGGCCCTCGCTGCGCTTGGCCCGGCGCGAGAGTTGCTCGAACTTGCGCAGATATTCGGTCACGACGATGACAAACGTCGCGTGGCTCCAGGTCAGCGGCGACACGCTGATCGGATCGCCCGTGTGCGGGTTGTACTGCTCGGCGAGCACCCCGCTCTGCTCGGCGCGGGCCACCGACCATTCGAGGAAGGGCACGGCCTGTCGCAACTCGGCCAGGTTGTCGGCCCGGGCGATGAGGTACTGCGCCTGCCACAGCGTGCAGATCACCCACGGATTGCCCGGGATCTCCTCGACCTTCTCTCGCTCGACCTGGTGGTAGTAATCGCGCTCGTAGCGGGCGCATCCGCCCACGTGCGTGCGGCAGGTGAGCGTGTCGCGCAGCCCCTCCATCTCGGCCTCGACCATCGGGTCGTGCACCCCCAGCGCGCCAAAGGCCCACAGGGCGAAGTTCGCCGAGTCGCTGGTCATGTCCAGGCGATACGTCCCGCCCGGCAGAGGCGTGACCATGCGGGCGAATCGCTTGCGCTCGGGGTGCCACAGGTGTGTGGTCATCGCCTCGGCCATGCGGTCGGCCCCTTCGCGGAAGAGCCCGGCACGGTCGGGGTCGCCAAAGTCGCGCGCAAAGAGCGAGGCGGCGCGGAGCGCGCCGATGGTTGCCGCGACGGTGAACGTGTGCACGCCCCGACGCTCTTCCCACAGGTCCCACGAGGGCTGGGGCAGGCCGTTGGCGTCGCGATAGCGCAGCAGAAACTCGGCGGGCTTGATGACCAGGGGGAGGTACAGCCCCTTGATGAACTCGACATCCTTGAAGGCCTCGAAGTGCTTGCGCAGGGCCCAGACCACCAGGGCCGTCTCGTCCTGCTGGATGGGCAGGATCTTCTGGCCCTCGAGCATCCACGGGTGCCACGAGCTGGCCAGCTCGCCCACCGGGTTGTACTTGTGCAGGAAGAAGCCCGTGTTGGCGTCGCCCAGGCAGCGCTCGCTGTAGCGGAAGAACCCGCGCGAGAGTTCGCTCTGCCCCGTCAGGATGAGGGCGTAGGCGACGAGTGCGCCGTCGCGCGGCCAGCAATAGGAATAGTGGTCCCCGCCGAACTGCGTGATGTCGCTGTCGTTGGCGGCGATGATCGCCCCGCCATTATCGATCTGCGTGCGCATGACCAGCTGGCTGCGTTTGAAGAGGTCCGCGACGCCCGCGGGGAGCGGCGAGGCGTCGACGCCCTCCTTGCTGACCCAGAGTTTCCAGTACGCGCCCGTGCGCGAGATCATGCGTTCGGGGCCCAGCTCGAGCACGCGCTGGTTGCGGGCTTTGACCTCCTGGAAGGAGCGCCCGCAGGCCAGCCACATCGAGACATAGGCGCTGCCACCCGCGGGAACCTGCAGGTTGATGCCGATGGTCGCATCGACCGAGCCCTGGCTGATGGCGTTGCGCCCGAGCTGGCCGTCCTCGGCGTCGCGCCAGGTGCCCTCGGCCCCGCCGACGCGCTTGGTGCCGATGGCCCAGTTGTCGATCCCGCACTTATTCTCGTCGCATGAGTTGAAGAGGAAGTAGGCGTCATCCTTATAAACGACGACACTGGAGGTGCCCGGGTCGTAGTTGGCCGTATCGCCCACGGGCGTGCCGCGGATCGACAGATCCCAGTGGTTGAAGAGGCGCACGTCGCGGTCGTGCCCCGTCAAGTCGCGGACGACGCAGCGGCGCAGCAGGACCGGCTCGTGGGCATCGACGGCGTCGGAGCAGCGGATCTCGACGCCCAGCCCCTCATGGCGCAGGAGTACGTCGGTGACGAGCGTGTCGGGGCTGTACCGCAGTTCCCGGTGCCAGCCGGGCTCCTCGACCCAGGCGAACTTGCCGTCGACCCAAGCCCCGAACCGCTGGATGTGCCCGTCGGTGTGGTTGAAGCGCCCGACGTTGGGGTAGTAGATGTCGCGGATCCGGTAGAACCGGTCGAAGGTCACCAGCAGTTCGCCGTTGCCGACTGGGATATCACGCGGCATGAATTGCCCTGGCCTTCCTCGACCCTACCGAACAGACCCCCGACCGCGGAGGCGTGACGTCGTGATCGTCGTCTAGCATACCCGCGTGAAGCGGGCTCACCCCTGCTGAATGCTGCCCGTTTCACGCGCGACGGGTGAAGGGCCAAGGGCCGCGATCCGCTCCTCGACGTTGCCCACGCAGGTGATGCGCAGCCCGAAGTTCTCGCCGACTTTGCAGGCCACGCCGCAGGCGATGGGTCGGTTGTTGACCAGGAGCTCGAGTTCACTCTCGGCGCTCTTGGGCAGTTCGATGATCGAACCAGGCATCAACGCCATGACCTCGCTGACGCGCATCGTGCGGGTCCCCAGGCGAACCACGATGGGCACGTTGAGCGTCAGTATCTGGCGCAGGTTGGACGCAACGGCGGGCATGTCTCTCCTCTTATCGGCGGACCGGGCCGTTGTCTTCGCAAGGGGGGTGCCAAACACACCACTTGTCGACAGGCACCCGGTCGGACGCCTACCTTCTGGCATGATCACGCCCAGCCCGACCGCCAAGATCGACCCATCCCTGGCCCGCGGCGTCAATGCGGGCGAAGCCGGGGGCACGCTCCGGTTCGGGGTGCCCAACACTAACTACGAGATCCACCTCGTCCCGGAGCAGCCGGTCACGACCCCCGAGGGCAAGCGCCTGGTGGGCGTCATCCGGGCCAAGGCTCGACGCATTGATGTGGTTTCCACGGGTGGGCGGTTTATCGAGCCGGTCACCGGCCGTCCGCGCCGTATCCAGGGGATCGTCATCCGAACGGATTCAGGGGGAGTGGTTGTGGACGCGGGGATCCCCATTCACTGCGCAACCACCGACCCTCGTCAATCCCCCGACCAGTTCAAGCCCGGTGACCTGATCGCGTGCGACCTGCTGGCGGGGACATCGTTCGAGATGCGCTCGGCCTGATTGCCTGGCAATGCCATCCGATCGAGCCTGTAGTAAGAATCACCCTATTTCGTCCTGCGCTTGGCGATTGGGCAATAGTGCGCATGTTGAAGTAGGAAGATCAGTACCGATAGTCGAGTTGAGGTGAGGTCTCCCGCGGGGCGTGTTGCCTACGGGCGCAAGCACTGTGACGGGTCGTTCTCGGGGGGAGAGCGCCAGGTCTACGGAGACTGACTCGATGAACACGGACAGTCCGGCGTTCCATTCCTCACATTTGCTGACTTGCGCGCCTCGTTCCGCGGGCGAGAAACTGGCCGCCTCGAGACCTGATCTCGTGTCACGCCTGAGCGACGCGCAGGGCAGGGTCCTTGGGCACCTATTGGACGGGCTGACTGAGCCGCAGATCGCCAACAGCATCGGGCGCAGCCGTCACACGGTGCACGACCACACCAAGGCGATTTACGCGGCCTTGAACGTCCGCAACCGGGTGCAGTTGGTGCTGGAGTTTTCGAAAGAGCCGCTGGCCCAGGCGGGCTGAGCTTCCCCGCCGGCGCGAGCCGGGGTCCTTGACCGGGGGGTGATGGCCCCCAACCCTGAGGGATGGGTCGAGCCGCTCCCCGCGTTGCCACTTCCGCCAAAGCCACTCGCCGCCCCGCCAAGACGCGGGGAGATTCGTCATTCCGGGTTGAAGACCGGATCGTGCTGGATGGGATCACCTTCGACGATGTGCTGCTGATCCCGCGGTATTCGGCGATCAGCCCCGGCGATGCCCAGACAACGACTCGCCTGACCGGAACGATCGCGCTGAACATCCCGCTGCTGTCGGCCCCAATGGACACGGTGACGGAATCGTCGCTGGCCATCGCACTGGCGCAGGAGGGGGGCCTGGGGTTCATCCACAAGAACATGACGCCCGAGGCACAGGCACACGAGGTGGCCAAGGTCAAGCGCTCGGCCAACGGCGTGATCCTCGACCCGCTGACACTCGGGCCCGACGACACCGTGGCACGGGCCAAGGAACTGATGCGTCAGCACAATGTCTCGGGCTTCCCGGTCACGGTCGATGGGTCGACGAGCAACCGGGGCAAGGGCAAGGTGCTGGGGATCATCACGCGGCGCGACCTCAAGTTCGTCGAGGACGCGCAGGTGCCCGTGCGCGAGGTGATGACCGGCGAGGGGCTGATCACCGGCGCCGCCGGGACCAACCTGGCCCAGGCCGAGCGGATCCTCAACCAGAACAAAGTCGAGAAGCTGATCCTGGTCGACGCGAAGGGGAACCTGCGCGGCTTGATCACGATGCGCGACATCGACCGGCTGTCGCAGTTCCCGCGGGCCTGCCGCGATTCGCGCGGGCGGCTTCGGTGCGGGGCGGCGGTGGGCGTGGACCAGTACGACAGGGCGCTGGCATTGCTCAAGGCCGACGTGGACGTGCTGGTAGTGGACACGGCGCACGGGCACAGCGAGAACGTGCTGCGGACGGTGCGGACGCTCAAAGGGATGAAAGAAGTCAAAGCCGCGGGCTTGCAGGTGGTCGCGGGCAATATCGCGACGGGCGAGGCGGCGCTGGCGCTAGTCAAGGCCGGGGCCGACGCGGTGAAGGTGGGGATCGGCCCGGGCTCGATCTGCACGACACGCGTGGTGACGGGGGTGGGCGTGCCGCAGATCACGGCGGTGATGGAGGTGGCCCGGGCGCTGCGCGAGGCGGGATCAGATGTGCCGGTGATCGCGGACGGGGGCGTGCGCCACAGCGGGGATATCCCCAAGGCGCTGGTGGCGGGCGCCCACAGCGTGATGATGGGGTCGCTGCTGGCGGGGCTTGAGGAGAGCCCCGGCGAGGTGGTGATCATGCACGGGCGGCGGTACAAGAGCTATCGCGGGATGGGCAGCGAGGGGGCGATGTCGGCGGGAAGCGCGGACCGGTATCGCCAGGGCGACGCCGTCGGCAGCGATGGGAAGGCGACGCGCAAGTTCGTGCCCGAGGGGGTCGAGGGGCTGGTGCCCTTCCGCGGGACGCTGGCCGAGTTTGTGTATCAGCTGGTGGGCGGGCTGCGCAGCGCGATGGGGTATTGCGGCTCATCGACGATCGACGCGCTGCGGGCCGATGCGAGGTTCTGCCGCGTGACCCCGGCGACCGTGATTGAGAACCACCCGCACGACATCACGATCACGAAGGAAAGCCCCAACTACATGCACCCGCGCTCGCGCGAGTAGCGCGGACCACGGACGATCGTCGCTATGGCTCGAAGGGGCGGGGCGGCTGCGCGTCGCCGAGCATCAGCTGATAAAACCCGACATCATGCCACGCGCCGAACTTCCAGCCGGCGCGCCGAACGACCCCCGCGTCGACAAAGCCAAGGTCGCGGTGAAGACGTACCGATCGATCGTTGGGGAGTGTGACCCCGCCGATGGCCGACTCGAACCCGCGGCGTCTGCACTCATCGAGCAAGGCGGCGTAGAAGCGCCGGCCCAACCCACGCCCGTGGATATGGTCGCAGAGGTAGATGCTCGTCTCGCAGGTCCAGGCGTAGGCATCGCGCTCGCGCCAGCGTGAAGCCTTGGCGAACCCGGCGAAGCGATCGTCGAGCGTGGCGACGAGGAAGGGATACCGCACGCGGTATGGTTCCCATCCCTCGCGGAGTTCCTCGACGCTGACAGGGTCAGTGCTGAAATGGACCGACGTGTGCAGGATGTAGTGATTGGTCAGTTCCGCGATGGGCGCCCAGTCGTCGTCGATCAGGCCGCGGATCGTGAGTGGATGTCCATCGGCACCCATGCGGCCTCCCGACGTGGGGTTCAGTGGAGCGGGCGGAAGCTGAAGCGCTGTCCCCCGACGCTGGCCTCGGCCATCAGCCCGCCCTTGGCGATGGTGAAAACAACCACGCCCTTGCTGTAATCCACCGATCGGGCTGCACCTTCCTTGATGGCGATCGCGCTGACATTGGCGGCGAACTCATAGACCTCGCCCCGAAAGGCATCGAGATCGCTCTGACGCATGAACACCACCAGTTCGCTGAACGTCTGGGCACCCAACTGAAGCCCGACCGTACCTTGGGTGACGTCGCAGAAGCCGACCATGCGACCGCCTTCGTAGAGTTCGCCCCGGCCATAGGCCCCGCCCACGCCAAGCCCCGCCTTGCCAACGTCGGGGAAGACCGCCCAGCCCACGGCCTTATCGAGCAGTTCCTGGAGAGTGGGGTCCGCGAGGCGGAATCGCGTCATGGTCGTCGCGACCTCGGCGGCGAGCACTTCGCGCTCGGCGCTAGTTTTAGGAGCGGTTTCGCACGCGACCAGGCTCAAGGCCGTGACGAAGCATGAAAGGGCAAGGCATATGCGCATGAAAAACCTCCACGCGGAAGCCTCGTGGAGGCTCCGTTCCGGCGGGAGTCTATCACACGGCGTGGGTCACTCGCGGGCGTTGGCGGCGATGGTGGCCCACTGCTCTCTGGTAAACGCCAATACGCCGCGCTCAACGGCAAATCGCGTGAGCTCCGCGCGGCGCGAGAACCCGAGCTTGGCGTGCATCGCCGCGACGTGGTTTTCCACCGTGCGGACCGATCGCGAGAGTTTATCCGCGGCCTCGGCGGCGCTGTTCCCCTCGGCGATGAGTTGGAGCACTTCGAGCTCCCGCCGCGTGAGGCACCCAAGGCCGTCCAGATCCGCGGTCCGCAGGGTGGGGATATCCGTGCCCTGATTGGCTGTGACCAGAGCGGGCTCGACCATGATCAGGTAGCCGTGCTTGCCGAACTCGTTGGGATCCAGCCGCCAGACGCGGGTCAGTGAACGTCGCCCGCGCCACATCTGGTAGTACCGCGAGGGCTGACCTGTATCGAGCACGGGCTGCATCGCCGCGCCGCGTTCGTCGGCGGCGGATCGCGTGATGATGCTGCTCAGCGCCGTGCCCTGGAGCGCCTTGGCAGTTGTGCCCTGCTCGTGCGCGAAATGATCGTTGCACCAGAGCAGTTTCAGCTCGGCGTCTCTCGCCACCAATGAAATCTGCCCGATCGATGCGAACTCGGACCAATCGGAGCTTCGAACCCCGCGGCGACTGGCCTGATGGCCCGGTACTTCCTCATTTTGCATCCGTCAATCACCCCAACCCGTCAAGATGCGGCCGTTGAGCCCCTCATAGGCTCAGGGAGAGGCGGGATTATCGTATATGTCAGGTGGCAATACCACCAGTTTTGGGGGGGTGTCAAAAAAATTACCCAGCAATTGTGCTGTTTCACGCTTTTTGTATGCAGATTCCTGCAGAACCGAGGTAATCAGGCCGTGATGGGCTTGCGCTCCAGCATCGAGCCCGCCCATGACAACCCGATCGGCACGCCGATCAACGCCCCCGCGGCCCAATCGAGCGACAGGGGCTTCACGAGTGGAAGTACTCCGGCGTTGAAGACCGCCTGCACAAACTGCGCGTCATGCATCAAACGTGCGGCCAGGGGACCCACCAGCGCCAACGCTGCCAAGCCGAGCATCGGCGGGAGCGCGCCGATCGACGACCCCAAGAAGGCCGCGACGAGTTGAGCGGCGGCTGCACCCAGAATCCCCGCCAACGCCGCACAGGCCACGGTCTGCCCCTTATACGTCGTCATGCAGAAAATCCAAACCGCCAGCCCCCCCACCACCGCGGCGGTGATCGCCCCGGCGGTGATGCCCTTGGTGCCCGCGGGGTTCAACGGCGACTCTGAGGCGGGCGGGGCCTTGGGGGCTAGGCGTTCGAGCCCCCAGGTCAATGCAATGGCCACGCCCATCACCAGCAGGCCCTCGATGGCGAGCACAGGAAGGTCGGAGGCCTCGCGGGCGCGTCGGGCAATGGCGTCGAGCGTGCCTAGACCCCACGCGCCCCAGGCGACGACAAAGCCCGCCGCCGTGAGTCCTGTGTGAAACGCGAAGAACCGTGCTCCGATCGCGCCGGCGACGGCGGCGATGGCGAAGACGATCAGGCCCGCAAGAAGACCGGCGCCCATCGAATCACCCACGAGCAGCGTGGCGGCGGGGCCATGGTCGGCGTCGCGGAGGTGATGAGTGGCGGCGTAGGCGAGGGGCCCCAGCGCAAAGAGCGAAGCGAGCAGGAGCGTCCAGCGGAATGTGGCCTTCACCATGGTGGGATGATGGGGGGCTCGAAGCCCGGAAGCAAGTGGGCGTTAGCGGAGCAGCGCCAGCAGTCGGGCGATGCGTTCCTTCACGGGCGGGTGGGATGAAAAGACGCTGTTGAGCGCCTGGTGCGATTCGCGCATCTTGCGCAGGGGGTTCACGATGAACATGTGGGCGGTGCCCCGGTTCGCCGCGTCGACCAGGGGATCGGTGTCGTCGGCGAGTTTGCGCAGGGCGTCGGCCAGGCCCTGGGGGTTGCGGGAGAGTTCGACCGCGCCCGCATCGGCGAGGAACTCGCGCTGGCGGCTATAGGTCATCTGAATGATGCGGGCGATCAGGGGGGCCAGGATGGCCAGCAGAAGGGCGATGACCAGGACGACGACCACCGCCGCCCCGCCTTCTTTCTTGCTGCGACGCCCGCCCCCGCCGTAGCGGAGCATGCGCCAGGAGGCGTCGGCGGCGAAGACGATGAGGCCGACCATCGTGGCCATGAGCATGGCGAAGCGGATGTCGTAGTGGCGGATGTGGGCGATCTCGTGGGCCATGACGCCCTGGAGTTCATCGCGGGTGAGGCGCTGGCGCAGGCCGCGGGTGATGGCGACGGCGGCGTGGGAGGGATCGCGCCCGGTGGCAAATGCGTTCATCGCCGAATCTTCGATCATGTAGACGCGGGGCATGGGCAGCCCCGCGGCGAGCCGCATCTCGTCGACGACGTTGAAGAGTTCGGGGTCCTGGGCGTGGGTGATTTCCTTCGCCCCCGACATCGCGAGGATCGCACTCGCTCCGCCGTACCAACTCCAGAGGGTGCCCACGATCGAGATGAGAAACATCGCGCCCGCGCCCAAAAGGGCGGAGATGGCCAGGTGCTCGGGGGCCGAGCCCCCATAAACGGTGAAGGCGGCGGCCAGGACCGCGCCCATGACGATCGCCAGCAGGATCATGAGGGCGATGAGCCAGAGGCTCGCCCGCTTGTTGCGCGCGATCAGGTCGATGTAGGTGAGGGTGCCCGGATAGGCGCGGACGCGGTCGGCCATCGCGGCCCTTGCGGGCGATCCCCCCGCGGCCTGGCTCATCGGAACGAGACCTTGGGCGCTTCACGCTCGGCGCTGGCCTCGACCTTGAAGTAGTCGCGCGGGGTGAAGTTGAACGCGCCCGCGATCATGTTGGCCGGGAAGGTCTGGCGGGTTTCCTCAAACCGCCCCACGCAGTCGTTGAAGTGCTGGCGCGAGAAACCGACCTTGTTCTCGGTGCTCGTGAGTTCTTCCTGGAGCTGGCGGAAGTTCGCGTCGGCCTTGAGCTGTGGATAGGCCTCGGAGAGGGCGAAGAGCTTGCCGATCGCCGAGGTGAGCATGTTCTCCGCCTCGGCCCGCTGGGCGACATCGCCCCCGGGCACCGCGACGGCGCGGCTGCGGGCGGCGATGACCGCCTCGAGGGTCTCTCGCTCGTGCGAGGCGTAACCCTTGACCGTCTCGACCAGGTTGGGGATCAGATCGTAGCGGCGCTTGAGTTGCACATCGATCTGGGACCAAGCGTTGTCGCAATCGACCCGGCGCCGAATCAACAGGTTGTACATCCCGATCACCCAGAAGAGCAGCACCAGGAAAACGATGCCGACCAGTCCCCCCAGAATCAGTAAACCCATGTGACCCTCCGCGATCGCCCGACGCCGGGGGGGCACTATCGCTCCCGGGGCGGTGGGCTGTCGCATCATAATCCGGATTCCCGTACGCTCTCTTTTGCGCGGGGGGTGGGGTCTCCCGGCAGGATTCGGCGGGAGGTGCCTTGTGAAGCGAACGGATACGCCAACGCTCTCGGGCCCGCTGCACGCGGGCGATCTGATCAACTCGCTTGTCTGGCCGCGGCTGCTGCGGGCGGCGGGGCTCGCGCTCCACCCTGGGCGGTTGGGGCTGGCGGCGGGGATCCTGGTGCTGATCGGGATCATCGCCAGCATCCCGGGCCTGTGGCTCGAGGCGGGCACGGGCCCACGCGTCACCGCGGGGGACGCCTTGGGCGGAGCGGGCGCACAGATCGTGAGCGGCGTGCTGGCGCTGGATCACGTGAGTGTGGCGCATGGGCTATGGAAGTTCGGTGTTGACGCACCGACCCAGGTGGTGAATGGGCACCCCTGGAGCGTGGTGATCATTCTCATCCCTGTGCTTCTTGTTTGGGGGGTCGGCGGGGCGGCGATCGCCCGCTCGGCCGCGTCGGAGTATTCGCTGCGCGAGAAGACACCCTGGCCCACAGCGCTGGGCTTTGGCGTAAGCAAGGCCGCCTCGCTGGTGGGGGCGAAGCTGACCCCGCTGCTGATCGTGGCTGTTGTTGTGGGTCTGCTGTGCGTCGGGGGATGGGTGCTGCTGCGATTTCCCTTGGTGCAGGCGTTCGGCGGGCTGGCGTATGTGCTGGCGCTGGGGGGCGGGCTGGTGATCGTCGTGGTTTGCGCGGGCTATCTGCTGGGCGGGTCGATGCTCGTGCCGTCGATCGCCTGCGAGGGGACCGACGCGATCGACGCGATGCAGCGGGTCTATGCCTACGCGATGGCACGCCCGGCCCGGTTGCTCGTCTATTCCCTGGTGCTGGTCATCGAACTGGTGCTGGTGGCGGTGGTACTGGCCTCGATCGCCAATGCGATCACCTCGGTGTCGGCGTGGGCGACCACGCTGCTGCTGCCCGAGGAATTGGCCATGGTCGCGCACGCCGCGGCGTCGGGTGAAACAATCTCAGGCGAGGAGCGGGGCTGGTCCATGAATGCGATGGCATCGTCGATCGCGTTCTGGAGCCGCCTGCCCGGGTTCCTTGTGGGCGCGTATCTCATCAGTTTCTACTTCAGCGGGGGCACGCTGCTGTATCTCATGATGCGCCTGGTCTGCGACGGGCAAGACCCGAGCGAGCTATGGCGTCCGGGCATGCCTGCGGGCGTGGTGCAGCACGAACCCGCCGAGGCATCGGACGAGGATGAGGAGTGAGCCGCGGCTTCGACGGGGCCACACCCCGCGAACGGGCGATCGAGGTCGCGGGGTTTCTCGCCGAAGCGGGCGTGCGGCGCGTGCGGCTGACCGGCGGCGGCCCTGCCCGCGAGCATGACGCACGCGTCACCGACCTGCCCGGCGAGATCGAGCGGAGGCTTAACGACGCGGCACGCGTGATGATCGAACAAGTCAACGGCCCCATCCGCATCGAGATCGACCGCGATCAGGCCCGCCTTACGCGGGCAGCGGCAGGAGATCCGCCTGGGTGAGCACGTCGGGGAGTTGCTCGAGCGTGCGGGCGGTGTCGATGGTGTAATTGCCCACGGCGGTTCGCCGCAGAGTTTCGAGCATGCCGCCAACGCCCAGCGCGGTGCCGATGTCGAGGGCGAGGCTGCGGATGTACGTGCCCTTGCCGCAGCGCACATCGAGGGTGAGGCGGGGCCAAGCGTATTCGAGCACATCGATGGCGTCGATGCGGACGGGGCGTGCGGGCAGTTCGATGGCTTGCCCTTCGCGGGCAAGGTCGTAGGCGCGCAGGCCCCCCACGCGGATCGCCGAGAAGGCGTGGGGCTTCTGCTGGATCACGCCGACGAACGCGGCGCAGGCCCGGTCGACGGCGTCGCGGGTCGGGGGCGTGGCGACGGGCACCTGGGTGATCTCACCCGCGCGGTCGGCGGTAGTCGAGAGGCGCGAGAGATCGATCGTGGTGACGTAGCGCTTGGGGGCCCCCATCATCGCCTCGCATAGGCGCGTGCCCTTGCCCACCAGCACCACGAGCACGCCCGTGGCCAGGGGATCGAGCGTCCCCGCATGCCCAACCTTCACGCGCTTGGGCGCGCCCGCGCGGCGTAAACGCGTGCGGATAATCGCGCACACGTCCATCGACGTGAAGCCGGGCTGCTTGTCGATATTGAGAATGCCCGACGGGCTCGAGGGGGCGTTCATGGGGCACGCTCCGCGAGGAGCCATGTCCCCGCTTTGCCCTTGGGGTAGTTGAAGCCGCTCACGCGGGCATGCGTGTGGAGGGCCTGCCGCGCTTCAAGAGAATCAGGCACGACGACGAGCCCGTGGGGGTTCGCGTCGAGCCAGGTATCAAGGTCGGGGACGTTGATCCACTGTGCCCTGCCGCGGGTGAGGAAGACGGCACTGTCCTCGTGCAGCGAAACAAAGGCAAGTGGGCGATCCGGGCCCAGGGCCGACGCGGCGTCGACCAGGCGTTTCACCACCCACGGTGCCTGCACGCGCGGAACCGTGACGCCGATGAGGATGAGCAGCGCGACGCACAGCCACGCGCCGCGGAAGAGGAGTGTGCGGTAGTCGCGCCGCGAGACAAGGCCCACGCCGCCGATCGCGAAAACGAGGCTCGCCGCGGCGGCGATGGCAATGACGATCCACCCCCACGCCCATCCTTCGGTGACCGCGAGCCAACCCAGCATCCCCACGCTCGCTCCCAGCCCCACACCGAGGACAATCCACGCACGGACGCCATGCGCCACCCACGCCGATCGCAACCACGCCATGGAGGGTGAGCCCGACCCCAACGCGGCCCGGGCGGCGAGGAGCGCCAGCACCGGGAGTAGGGGCATCGTGTAATGCGGCAGTTTGGTGCTCACCAGCTCAAAGACCACCCACGCGGGCACGAGCACGCACAACAGGAAGGCCTCGGGCCGGTGTGCGGCTTGTAGGCCGCAGAGGAGACGCCAGCGTGACCCCTCGCGTGGGATGGCCAGCCCGAGGCGCAGCGCACGCCCTACCCCCGCGACGATCCAGAGCGAGCCGGGAAAGAAGATCGCAAAGGCGAGCACCGCGTGATACCCAGGCGGTCCGGCGTGCCCCTCCTTGGGCTCGAGGCTGCGCCCGAGCGTTTCGTCGAGCACGATCGCGGCATATTCGCCAAGGCCTACGCGCGAGGCCACGAGGACAACCCACGGCAGTACCATCAGACACACCAAGCCCAGGCCCAGCAGTGGCCGGGCCCGCGCAAGCGGTCGCAGGCTCCGTTCGAGCAGGCACAGGCCGGCGATGGTCAGCAGCACGATCATCGGCGTGACGGGGCCCTTGACCAGGACGCCCAGCGCCACCACCACCCACAACAACATTGCCCGCGCGAATGTCGGCCGCTTGAGAACCCGCCACAGGGCCCAAGAGGCGCCGACGCACAGAGCGACGAGCACCATGTCGGCCCGGGCCTGCCGGGCCTCCCACGCGATGACGGGGCAGATGGCCAGCAAGACCCCCGCGAGCAGCGCGGCACGCGGATCGAACATGGCACACCCGAGCCGCCAGGTGAGAAGCACGGCGAGGATCGCGCCCAGGAGCGAGGGCACGCGGTACATCCAGATCGCGTCGCGCGAGAAATCGCCGCCGGTAAACGTCGCCGCGGAGGCCGATTGCAGCCAGTAGATCAACGGCGGCTTGTTGAGGCGGGGCTTGCCCAGCACGCGCGGGATGACGAGATCGCCCGATTCGCCCATCTGGCGGCTGGCCTGGGCGAAGCGGCTCTCGTCCCGATCGACGGGCGGGAGCGCGACAAACCCGGGCAGATACACTGCGAGGCAGACGATGACCAGCAGCACCCCCGCCAGCCAACCCCCCGGACGCCCAACGCCCGCGCGAGAACCAGACAGTGGCAGCGTGGTTGCCGGGGCGACGCTCATCGGAGCCGACTATACCCACGCGTGGCGACGCGCCGGGGTGGCGATGCTGATCGCGACGGCGGCGGCGGCGTGCCTGCTGCCATTGGATGGTGCCGTCGCCCGGCTCTGCCGCGGGCTCAGCATCGGCGGCGACCTGAAACGCGAACTCGAGTTCGTGCAGCAGTTCGGCGCGATCACCAGCGTGATCATCGTCGCCGTGGCCATCGCCCTGCTCGACCCGCGTCGGCGGGCGCGGCTCTGGGACCTGGGCGGTGTGGTCGTGCTCAACGCACTCGCGGGCTGGGTGCTCAAGGTGCTCATCGGTCGCCCGCGCCCGCGCTTCGACGACCCGTTCGGGTTCATCGGGCCTGTGGGCACCTATCCCCTGACGATCAACGGCGAGGTGGTCGAGCGTCATTCGTGGGAGGTCTGGGGTGGGATCTCGTCGAACCTCTGGTCGGCCCCCTCGTCGCACACCGCGGCGGCGGCGGCGCTGGGGTTTGCCCTGTCCTTTCTCTATCCCCAACTGCGCTGGCTGATGCTCGGGCTGGTGGTTGTCGTCGGGGCGGCACGGGTGTTGCTTCTGGCCCATTACCCGGCGGATGTGGCGCTGGGGGCGGGGCTGGGCTACGCCGCGGCGTGCGTGGCGATGCACGCGAGGCTGGGCAGCCGCGTGGCGGGGCGGCTGCGTTTCATTTCAGCCTGAGTTTGCCAACTTTCCCTGCGCCCATAGCCCATTGCCCATTCCCTATTGCCCTCTTACAGTGGGCCTCCTCAACACCCGGAGAGGTGTCCGAGAGGCTGAAGGAACACGACTGGAAATCGTGTAAACGGGTAACCGTTTCGGGGGTTCGAATCCCCCCCTCTCCGCTTGCAAAAACCCCCGCACCTGCGGGGGTTTTTCATGGACGAAACAATTGGCGGCGATGGGTCGCTTAGTTGGCCCGACGACGACGCATGGCGAGCAGACCGCCCATGCCAAGCAGTGCCGATGCCCCCGGCGCGGGGACGAACGAGATCTGCATGAACGAAGGGCCTTGCAGCGCGAAGATGTCGGTGCTGAGGGTGGTATCACCGTTGACCTGGCTGGTCACGAGGTAGTCCCAACTGAAGCGGTAGGTGAAGCCCGGGAAGAGCAGGCCGCTCGACGAGCCCGAGAGGGGCGCCGAGGCGTCAAAGACGCTGTTGATGACGGAGACGGAGGATGAGCGGTTCATCGATCCGCCGTAGGTGGCGAGCGTGGGTCCGCCGACGACCTCGAGCATGGCCTGACCGACGGCGGAGGAACTCGACGCGTTGGAGCCGGTCATGACCAGCGTGACGCTGCCGCTGATGGTGTAGGGGACGACGCTGGGGGCGGTGAACTCAACCTGACCGTAGTGGCGCTGGTGCGGGTCGGTGCTGTGGAATGGGCTGTACGAGTTGCGCAACTCGGCGATGCCGATGTAGAGCAGTTCAGTCTGGCCGAGGAAGTTGCTGATGTGCCCGACCTGGCCGGAGGAGCCGTTGAGGTTGCTCCCCCCGCCATAGCCAAAGCCGCCCATCCCCCACCCTTGCCACATTGTTGAAGGATTGAGTGTGGTCAGGCTGCTGGTGGGAAAGGGGGCCTCGTTGACCTGGCCCAAGGCCGAACCGGCGGCCCCGGCCAGCGCGAGGACGGCGAGGAATGAACGGGGCGCGCGCACGCTCCCCACGATCGATGACGTTGACATGGTGCTCTCTCTTCTCTCGTTGGGCGTGAGCCCGAAGGGTCTGTTCCAATCCGGCCGGGCGGAAACGGCCATGGGGAATCTACCCGAACAGTCAGCCATTGTCCAGATTTTCGGGAGTGCCCAGGTGAGTCGGGGGGTTACCGGCCCTGACTCGAACTGTGTTTTCGTATCGGCGCACTGCGTTGTTGGCCGTTCGTGCTCGATTGTTCACCCGCGTGCTGCAGGCCGCTCAGAGACCAATCGTACACGTCATTACTTTCGGCGCACAATATGGCATGCAAGTGGACACGTGGGGGTAGGACCTCACGCTCCCGCCGCGGCGGGCACGCCCGAGAGCAGGTTCTCGACGACGTCCGCCGCCCGGTATGTGGCCGCCCCGGGCTTGAGGAATCGCGCCACGGTTGCGACATCATCGCCCGAGGTGAGCAGCGGCAACTCGGGCCCGCCTTCGGCCTCGGAGCGCGCCTGCCCCAGCCCGATGTTGGCCGTCAGCCCATTGCACAGGCACATGCGTCCGGCGGCGTCTTCGGGCGTGCCGCCCTTAGCGACATAGTCGTCCACGGGCTCGGCCGAGCAGCGCCAGCCCAGCGACCCGTCGGGCTTGCGATAGGCCTGGCGCAAGTAGCCCAGGTCGCAGAGGCGATGGGTGCGACGGGGGCCCTCGGGGTCGCCCAGCGTGCCGGGCACCCGCACCACCTTGAACGGAAAGCCCGTAGGCGAAGCGACGGGGTCGGTGAAGACCTCCGCACGGCCAGCGCGGCTGAGCGCGAGCACCTGCTGCTTGAGGGTGGCGTCGAGCCCGGACTCTTCGCAGTAGGCGAACGCCGTGCCCACCTGCACCCCGGCGGCGCCGGCCTCGAGTGCGTTGGCGATCTGCGCGGGGCTGGCGTAAGAACCGGCGAGCCAGAAGGGCAGGCCCAGGGCGCGGATGGCTTCGAGATCGACCGCGTCGCGCTCGCCGTAGATGGGTTCGCCCTTGATGCTGAGGCTCTGGGGGCCGCGGGGCGGGGCGTTGTGCCCGCCGGCGGTGGGCCCCTCGATGATGAGCCCGTCGACGCGACCGCTGGCCTTGCGTGCCATGACCACGCCCAACGTGACCGAGGCAATGATCGCGTAAAAGGCCGGGCGTGCGAGCGTGCGCGGCCCCTCGGGCCAGAAGGCGGCGGGATCGAACCGGGTGGTGAACGTCTCGCCCTTGAGCGCTCCCTGCACGTCGAGGGCGAGTTCGACGCCTTCACCCCGCGCGAGTTGGTCGATCACGCCCGGGATCGCGCGGGGGATCCCCGCGCCCATGAGAACGCACGAGACGCCCGCGAGCATCGCCCCATAGAGCGAGGGGAGCGTCGGGACCTGGATCTTCTCGAGGAAGTTGATGCCCACGAGTCCGTCGTGCCCTTCCTTGGCGAGAAAGACCTCGACAAAGTTGCTGGCGACGAGAAGTTCGGTTGCGGCTTTGGAAGGGGATTCGGAGGGGAGGGGTTTAGATTTGAACGGGGCCGACGCGGCTTTGCCCCCGGGCACGAAGTATCGATCAAGGATCCGGGCGGCGACGCCGGGGACGGGGAAGTGATCCAGGGCGCGCCGGATGTGCCCGCCGGGGTCACCCATTTGCAGTCGGCGTGCGAGAATGGCGTCCAGTGCGGTGCCCGAGACCACGCCCAGTTGGCCCGTGGTCGAGACGGCTCGGGCCAGCCGCCAATCCGAAACCCCCGCCCCCATGCCCCCTTGGATGATGATCGGAAGGCGCGTGGTCTGCATGCATGAGTCTAGGCCGCTAACGGATTTAAACATCCGTTGATGGTGCCCCAGCAGCCGTCCTGCCCCAGGGCGAGGGGTGCCGATCGTGGACTGACAAAAAACAGGTATCAACACGATGTGGGTCTGGTAGGCTTGACCCCGTGAGAACCCCGTGCCGGTCCTGTAGGAGGGGCCAGCGCGAGGGTGAGTCTGCGTCACGGGCCTGAGTGCCCGAGAGAGAGGCAAGCCATGGCGACGAGCAAGGCGGTGTGGTGCGCGCTGGGTGCGGGGTTGGCGGCGGGGGTGGCGATACCCGCGCTCGCGCAGCCGGTCTTCTTCAGTGATCATCAGGCATTCACGAATCACATGCTGCTGAACGCGAAGGTGCTCAAGGGCGTCGAGGATTTCGAGAACGCCGACATCTCGCAGGGGGGCAAGGTCCCGTTCCCCGACATGCTGACCAACGGCGTCTCTCGTCCGCCGGTGTTCAACGACGGGATCCATTCGACGAATCTGATCATGCAGACCAACCGGAACCCCGGGCCCTTCGCGGCGCAGGACGTACCCTCAAGCGACCCGCAGGCGCTCTTCGCGCTGGGGGTTGGGGCCTTCGGATCGAACAGCAAGAAGGTGGGCGAGGATCTCGGGATCCTCGCGGGCGTGCACTGCAGCATCGACCTGATCTTCACGACCGGCGATAAGACGGGCGTGGGGTTCGAGCTCTCTCGCTTTGCGGGCTTCGGCAACGCCGGATGGATCATCGGCGTCTTCGACACGTCGAACGCGCTGATGGGTTCATTCGTCATCAACGGCCCGGTGCCCACCAACCCGGCCAAGAACTTCTTTGGCGTCTATTCCACGACGCCCATCGGGCGCATCAACATCTTCGACCCGGACCCGCTCTCGCCCGACGCGCTGGACGACATCGAGATGTGGGTGCCCTCGCCGGGGGCGGCGGCGATGCTGCTCGCGATGGTCGGTCTGGGCGCGGCATCGCGTCGACGCCCGCTAGGTTTCTGAGCTATTCAACAGCACAATGCACCGTGACTCCCGGTCAATCCTCGCGGAAGACCGGGAGTTTTGGCAGAACACGTGTATTCATTTTTTTCAAGGCAGGGGCCGGAGCGAGCGCGTGAAGCCCAGACCTGCGAGTTTCCCGTGAGACTCTGAACCCGCGTGGATCCATGCGGTACACTTGCGCTGCGATGCCTGAGTCCAACACACCTGAATCAGCGAACACCCCCCACTCCCTGACGGAGAGGGCCGCCGCGGCTCTGCGCGATGCGATCGTCAAGGGCGAGCTGATCGCGGGTCAGCCGCTTCGGCAGGTGGAACTGGCGCAGCGTTTGGGCCTCAGCCGCGTGCCGCTTCGTGAGGCGCTGCGCCTGCTCGAGGGCGAAGGGTTTGTGGTGATCCACCCCAACCGGGGCGCGGTGGTGGCGACGCTGAGTTCGGCAGAGCTGCGCGAGATCGCCGAGACCTGCCGCCTGCTCGAGCACAACATGCTCGAACTGGCGGTGCCGAAGATGCCCGCGGAGGCTGTGTCGGAGGCGCGGCGGTGCATCGCGGCCTTGGACAAGACGACCAGCGTGAGCGAGTGGATCGCGCTCAACTGGGAGTTTCATCGCGCTCTCTACACCCCGGCCAATCGCCCGCGGACGCTCAAGATCGTCGAGCAGGTGCGGCGCAGCGCGGATCCCTACTTCCACATCCTGCTCGGCGACGCGGACATCCGACGGCGCATGAACGATGAGCATCGCGAGATCGCCAACGCGTGCGAGCAGCGGGACGCCGCCCGGGCCATCGCTCTGCTCGACCGGCACGTGGGCGACGCCTCGGAGCACACCCGCGCCCGCATCGCGCACCTCGAGGCGACGCACTGGCCCGGCTCCAAGGCCTGAGTCTTCCCGTTATTTCCAGGCTTCGAGGTTCATCGCGTCGGCGAGTGGTTCAACCTCTGCCCGGCGCGGGAGCGACGGGATCGCGCCCGAGCGCGACGCGGCGAGCGCGCCCGCCGCCGAGGCCAGCAGCACAGCCCGCTCGACGTATCGCAGCTCTTCGGGT